>JAKPQD010000258.1 GCA_029572965.1 Bacteroidota bacterium
AACTACAGCGTTTCCTAATTGCTGATACCCTTGAATACCGTTACTTACTTTGTGTCTTACGGGAAAGCCCATTACTTTTTTACATTCGTCTATAGTTAAACGTCTAATACCTTGTTCTGTATTGTAAAGTCCTGTTCTAGCACCAACACCGCCGCCATAAGCAGATTGTGTAATAGCGTGTCCTTTAGGACTATAAATCCTTTCGCCTTGTCCGCCTTTGTTTAAAGTTCCAACTCTGATAGGTTCTAACTTATAATCAAGTTCACTTTCTTCTTTTGTTATCTTTATATCATCACGGTTTACAATAAAATCCTTATCAACTTGTTTTTCTAAAATGTCCTCTAAAAAAACTTTTTTACGATTTTCTTTTGGCGGTGTATAGTCTAAAGACGGTTTCTTGCTGTCTCTCATATCCTTTCTTAAAGCAACAAAGTAAACTCTTTCCCTAGCTTGAGGTATGCCAAAATATGAGGCATTTAGTACGTGTTTATGTAGATTGTAGCCACTCTCGTCTAGTTTTTGTTCTATTGTTTTTATTACATTTCCGCCGTCAATGGTTAGTATGTTTTTTACGTTTTCTAAAAGCAATATATATGGTTGATGGTATTCTGCTATTCTTTGTATTTCATAGAACAAGCGACCTCTGGGGTCTGACGTTCCACCGTGCTTGCCCGAGATACTAAAAGGTTGACAAGGAAACCCTGCACATAAAATATCGTGTTTGGGGATTTTATTAGCAGGTA
Organism: Bacteroidota bacterium; assembly: GCA_029572965.1. Taxonomy (GTDB): domain Bacteria; phylum Bacteroidota; class Bacteroidia; order Bacteroidales; family DTGW01; genus JAKPQD01. The sequence continues at coordinate 744 of JAKPQD010000258.1, forward strand.
TTTCCATAATATCGCCACTTGGTTTTTCCCCAAAATTTTGTTTATATGCATCTTGTGCAAATGGGTCTATATCGCTTGAAAAAACGCATTCTAAACCACGTTTTTCTAAAGCGACCCTAAATCCGCCAATACCACAAAATAAATCTATAAATTTACCCATTTGACCCTTCGATGATGCGGGTATAAACTGTAGCCAAAAGTTCGGGGTGGTTGCGAACCACCTTTTCCAGGCAGTATTTTTTTACGGCGCGGGCAATGAGTTGGGAGCGGTTAATGTCGAGGCTGGTGCAGGTGTAGTCCGTGATGTCGATGAGCCAGGATTCCATGCTGAAAGAGACGTTCTCCTTCGAGGTGTTGAGCTTCATAGTTTACGGCCCCCGAAATATGTTGACTTTTTCGAAGTTTTCCTTGAAAGAAAAAGGGAAGGACACAAATGGATGACAGGGCTGGTGATCATCGGGGTTCTGTGCCCTCCCCTTTTGTTTGCTGGAGCATTTCCATGAGCTTCATGAGCTTATCACTACCTGGCGACGGTATGGCTCCCGTCTCGTACATGGACAATGTTACCCGATTAATGCCGAGTCTTGCCGCCATTTCCTCTTGTGAAAAGCCAAATTTCACCCTGGCTTCTTTGAATGTTTTTGCAATGTCTGTTTCCATGGCTGAAAACAATACCACCTATTGTGTATGGTGTCAAACATTTATTACATTGGGTAGTGTCTCAGTTTGAAAGAAAGAAATATTTCTTGCATATTTTCTTAGATGCTTTACAACACATTGCATATTTTTTTCTTCTAAAGAAAAAGGGGGTACACATCATGGCAACAGTCTGCGACGTTTCCAAATACATTCTTAAAAAAGCAGGCAGAATGACCACAATGAAGCTCCAAAAGCTTGTGTACTATTCGCAAGCATGGAGTCTTGTATGGGATGAAGAACCGTTATTTGATGAACCTATTGAGGCGTGGGCAAATGGTCCAGTAGTGCGTTCTCTCTATGATGCACATCGCGGGCAATTTAAGGTGGGAACGTCTGATTTCGTAGGTCGCGGGAAATGTTCTAACTTATCAAAAAAACAAAAAGAAACCATTGATGGCGTATTAAAATATTACGGGGATAAGTCAGCCCAGTGGCTTATTGATTTGACCCATTTAGAAGACCCTTGGAGGAATGCCCGTGGTAATTGTGGCCGTGGCGAATCTTGTGATAGTGTGATTAGCCATGATGCAATGATGGAATATTACAGTGGTCTTTAATAGATGGGTAAAAAGAATAATCAGAAAAAACCAAACGCAACTCAGCAGCCACAAATAAAAAAAGAAGCAACCCACACAAAAAATCCAGAAGGATATGAAAGCCAATATATAGCATGGCATTTTGAAAGCATGGACCACGCTGGATCATGGCCATGCGATATTCCCACTCTTCAGGGTATTGAAAAAAGACTCCATTTAAACGAAATATCTCCCCGGGCACCATAATCATATATAATCAAATGTTTACCATGTTTATGGTGTCTTTTTCCCCTGCTCTACCAAATAATTATAATTGGAAGTTTTGCCACTATGCGGCTGTGCGGGGATCGGAATAAAAAGAGACATTTGTAAATAATACTTGACAGACACAATACCTTTTGCTATTCTCCCTACTCAGAAAGCAACACACCCCAAACCTTCCCGGCCATCGCAAGGGCCGCGACTCCCGCAGAGGGGGCAGAGCCGCACAGGGCCGGGTTCAGGGTCGGAGGCTACGGGCCTCCGGGTAGTAAGGGTAAAAGAATAAGGAACAGTAGTA
>JAKPQD010000370.1 GCA_029572965.1 Bacteroidota bacterium
AGCATTCAGCTCTCTGAGCTCATCGGCCTGACGGCTAATAGCATCGCGCTGTCTGGAAATTTCATCATTCTTCTCTTTAAGTAATCTATTTGCCTTGCGTTTCTGAACGTATGCGTAGTAGAGGGCCGCTGCAAATGCCAACGAGAATAGTATTAAACCAATGTAAACCTTCTGAAGCAACTTTTGATGTTGAATTACTGCGTCGCGTAACTTCATCTCAGCGTTTAAAAGCTCTATCTGCATTTGCTGCTCACGGGTTAACTCTTCAACCTCTTTGAGGGTTTGCTCTTTTTCCTTCAATTCCTTACTTGTTTCAACAAGTCTCTTTTCAGTATGCTCCTTTTCCTGTGATACCTGCTGCACAACCCTACCTGCGCTATCAACCATGGCTTTTGCCTGCAATTCTTTCTTCCTGATTTCCTCGGCCTGTATTTTCTTGGTTAGCATGGCATACAGGCTAAAATATTCTGCAGCTTTTTCAGTATTCTTCAAACCCTCATAAGCCCTGTTGTAATTGTAGTATACATTACGTAGCAATTTCTGATCGCCAACCTCCTGTGCTATAGCTTCTGTTTTAGTAAGATTTGACAATGCGCCCTGATAGTTACCCTGCTCAATCTGAACCGTTGAAATATTATAAAGTATTTGACCAACGTCCCCTTTTTTCCCGCTTGAAGTGGAAATGTTAAGCGCACTCTCAAAACATTTTTGAGCATGGGTATAGTCTGAAATTTCAGAATAAACTAAACCAAGATTTACATATAAAAGCTTTTCGCCATTCTTATTCCCAACTTTAGTAATATTCTCAAGGGCTTTTTCAAAATAAACTATTGCATTTTGGTAATCATTTGCTCTCCAGTAGGCATTTGCTGCCTTATCGTAGTAGTAAACAGCTTGATTTGCATTCCCGGCATTTTCGTATTCCCTGGCCAGCTTAATATACTCATCAACACCTTGAGGTTCCTGTGAAGGTATTTCCGCAAAACCGGAATAGGACAAAGAGAAAAATAATATTAGTAGTGAATATTTCCAGAAAAATGACTTAACCATAGTTTATCCTTTTAAACCAACTGCAATTTTTTATTGAATCATACGTGGACTAATCTTTTATCGATACGTTTTACACCATTTTTTCTGTGAATGGAACTTACGTGTAGGCAAATGGCTTTTTTTGTGTTGTAAATTTAAGTTTCAAAATAATGACAAATTTTCAAAATCAGCAAACCTGTCATACTTTATATTGACATATTTACATTTATATATGTTTGGTTTGAAATTTGATTATGACTTTTAAAAATTGATAGTTATGCGTGAGATAACCAAACTAACAGAATTCACTGAACAAATTAAGGGAAAGGAAAGGGCTTACCTCTTAGTATTTAAAAAGGGAACTGGGGTTAGCGACTGTGCATTCAGTGCAGTTAACGAAGCTGTTAACACTACAAGAATGGATAATGTATTTTATGTTGATGCCCCAACCTACCCTGAAATTCACAAGTACTATGGGGTAACCAGCGCTCCATCGCTGTTGGTTTTTGAAAAGGGTCAACTTAAAGATATGGTTAAGGGCTGTCACGACACACAGTTCTACAAACAGCTTTTTGAGAATGCCGTCTTCCAGCAAAGGGTCCAAAACTCAACTCAGCAAAAGAGCGTAACGGTCTATTCTACTCCAACCTGCCCATGGTGCAACACCCTTAAAAGT
>JAKPQD010000287.1 GCA_029572965.1 Bacteroidota bacterium
ACTTACATTGGCAGAAACAAAGCCGATACTGCTGACAGTATATATGTTGCAGGGACTCTTCCATACAACGACATAAAAGTCGATAATGCCGGCAATGTACTCATAGGCAATTGCATAACCTCATCGGCAGGTCGTTTCCAAGTTTGGAAAATAAATCTGACAGATGGTTCAGGTACACTTATCATTGATCAGGCAAACTTGGCAACTTTGTTCCCGGCATCTACAATTCGTTTTGATGCTTTCGGAGTATGGGGTGATGTCAATACCAATGCAATAATCATGGCCTCAAATGCTTCAGCTATGGAGGCTTACAAATGGACCATTACCAACGGAGTTTTATCTGACCCCGTAATGATTGAAATTGATAATGTTACTGAAGGTACCTATTTGACAGGATTGCCTAACCCTGGCTCAGCTCCTCAAATTTTCCCATTGGACGATAATTATTTCTATTTGGACGGAAATGCAACTTATCCCACGTTAATAGACAAGGATGGAAATGTAATTGACGGATTTTACAATAATCCTTCTGCTTTAAAAGATTCTACTACCATGAAGGATAAAATACTGACCATGAATCAGGGACACAACGGAATTGCAGAATTTCAGGTTGGAGATGAATATTTTGTAGTAATGGCTGCTACCAATACAGCCGGAACGCCTCCATCATCATTCCGTTTGTTTAAATTTGCCGATGCCAACAAAGCTTTCTCGGGTTTGGACTGCTTGTGGACCTTTCCAATGAAAGGCATGGGTGGCTCATCAAATGCTTATCGTACAGGAATGCCAGCAGTTGAAGTAAGCGGCAATACCGCAAAGATTTATGTTTACACCGGTGAAAATGGATACGGAATGTATGAATTTAGAGTTACACAGTCGGGGAAACCGGAAATATCGCTTCAACCAGTAACCGTATCAGTTAATGGAAACACGTTAAAACTTTCGGAAACGGTAGCTAACCTTAGCATCTATAACATTACCGGCCAGTTAATTGGAAAGTTTGCCAATGTTTCTTCCGTTGAAGCTCCGGGTAAAGGAATATTTGTTGTAAAAGCAACTACATTACATGGTGAAACAGCCATACAGAAAGTTATTGTTAAATAATTCTTCTTTCATTTTATTCAAACATGTGGCGGCAAATTCGCCACATGTTTGAATTTCAATTTTTTCAATTATATTTTCCTTATTTTGCTTCCATACCTGCCTTGACAAAAAATTTCAATCGGTCTGTTTTCTCAAAAAATAAGATCCTCATTTTTCACTCGGAAATTCATTCGTATTTGCATACCTTATTTTGATTTCTTAGAAAATTATCAGAAAAGTCAACAGCCATGAATAAAAAAAACTTTCTTTTCCTTCTTGTGAGTCTCGTTTCTTTTATTGGTTCGGCACAAACCATTGATATTGACGGGAAAATATACAGTATTGATACACTGGCCAATTACCAAGTGGGTCCCGGTACTACTTATACCGGCCTGCGACTAAAAAGCAAT
>JAKPQD010000299.1 GCA_029572965.1 Bacteroidota bacterium
CCTTAACTGCATGGTAAGCACCAGTCCCATAATAAAACCAGTTAACCCTACAAGTGGCAATGACTTATACCCGATCACAAAACACTGGCGAAAGAATTCTGCAAATTCATACGGCGGCCTGAACCATTGCATAAAAAAACGACCTGTGAAACGAAACATATCACCGGAGATATAGAGAAATGATCTTATTGCTGTAGGCTTCCCCATTTACTTTTTTGCTTTTATTATGCAGATCTTTGATCCTTGAACCAACCAGGATTTCTATAACCTAAATGTTGGTTTTTGATCCGGGATATTTTATGACAGGCATCAGCCTTTATTTTGACAGCCATCATAGCCCACACAGTATTACAGGAATAGGTTTGCAAAACAGGTGAAAAAAAATAAGATGAAAAAGTTTGGGTATGTTTTATCGGGTGGTGGAGCAAGAGGCTTTGCACACCTGGGTCTTTTAAAATTGCTGGAAGAAATGAAGATCAAACCGGCAGCCATTGCTGGAACAAGCGCAGGTGCCATTGTTGGTGTATTGTATGCAGCCGGTAAAGGACCCGAGGATATCCTGGCGCTCATGAAAAACAACAGCTATTTTGGTTGGGGCAATATACTTTGGAATAAATCGGGCTTTTTTTCCATGGCCATGCTGCAAAAATTATTAAAGGAGACCATTGCCCATGATAATTTTGATGCGTTGAAAATCCCTTTGTTCATTGCAACAACCGATCTGAATAAAGGAGAATCGGTTATTTTTTCAGAAGGAGAACTATTTCAGCCGGTCATTGCATCGGCTTCAGTCCCGGTTGTATTTGAACCGGTGTTCATGAATGATAAGATATTAGTAGATGGAGGTTTGCTGAACAATTTTCCTGTTGAGCCGCTGGAGCCGATCTGCGATGTAATCATCGGATCTTATGTAAACAGGATGGAAGATGGCATTGCCAAAACATCTGTATTCCGTTCCTTCAATATCATTGAACGTTGTTTTCATCTTGCCATTGCCAATTCGGTTTATTCCAAAATGAATAAATGTGATGTTTTTATTGAAGCACCGTTGCATGCTTTCGATATGTTTGATGTAAAACAGGCCGACAATATTTTTGAGATAGGATATAAAACAGCTTTGCAACACAAACCTGAACTTGAAAGATTATCAGAAGATCCATTGAATGACAACATACCTGTTCAGTTTTTTTAAAAGAAACAATTGATATGAAAAAGAACAACCCGTTATTTTATATCAAAACGATCCATACATTGATCTGGATATTTTTCAACCTGGTACTTTTCTATTTATGTTATGCAGTGATCAGTAATAAAATTGACAAATGGGTTTGGCTGGGAATTTTATTGATCCTGCTGGAAGGCATCGTGTTACTGATCTTCAAAAAACATTGTCCTCTAACGGTCCTGGCCCGTAAATACTCTGATTCTTCCAAAGACAATTTTGATATATTTTTACCCAACTGGCTGGCACGGTATAATAAACTGATCTATACCAGTTTCTTTGTTGTTATTTTGCTGATCCTGCTTTACCGTTTGATAAGCAATAAATAATCATCATGGATTCTCTCACACATATTGCGCTTGGAGCATGCATTGGCGAAGCTTTTTTTGAAAAAGGGTTTGGCAAAAAAGCCATGCTTTGGGGTGCATTGGCACAGAGTATCCCGGATATTGATTTCATTACTTCCTTCTGGATGACCACACCAGGAACTTTACTTGCACACCGTGGATTTACACATTCAATATTATTTGCAGTACTGATCATTCCTTTATTTGCATTGAGTGCCGACAGGATTCACCGGCCGCATAACATTAAATTCAAAACCTGGCTGATGTTTTTTTCAGCAGAGGTATTCGTGCATTTATTCATCGATGGATTTAATAATTATGGCACAGGCTGGTTTGAACCATTCAGTCACCTGCGGTTTAGTTTCAATACGATCTATGTAGCTGATATACTCTTTTCGATCTGGCCTGCCATTGCGTTATTTGCACTTATTGTTTTAAATAAACACAGCAATGCAAGGAAATTCTGGTGGCGATTTGGTGTGATCCTGCCATTTATTTATCTCAGTTATTGCTGTATCAACAAACTAAAGATCGATCATGATGTGAAAAAAAGTTTTGCAGCACAGCATATACCACACGAAAAATATTTCACAACTCCGGCTCCATTGCAGAACTGGCTATGGTTTGTTGTTGCAGGAAATGACAGTGGTTATTATGTTGGATACAGGTCTTTATTTGATAGCAAGCTAAACACAGCGTTCAGTTATTTTCCAAAAAATGATTCGCTGTTGAAACCAATTGCCGATAAGGAATCAATACAACAACTCATCCGTTTTTCACAAGGTTTTTATACCATTGAAAAATGGAATGATACTTTACTATTCAATGACCTTCGTTTTGGACAGGTAATCGGCTGGAAAGATCCTACGGAAAAATTTGTTTTTCATTATTACCTGCAATATCCCGATGAGAATGAAATAGTGGTGCAGCGTGGCAGGTTTGCAAAATGGGACAAGGAAGTGCTTAAAGCATTCTGGAAAAGAATAAAAGGCAATTAGGCCCTGTGTTTAAAATAAAATGTAAATAAAAAGAAAACCAGCCTGATGAACTGGTAAGATGCCCAGCGAATGAATTGTTTGAAAATATTCCTCGTTTTACTTTGATGGGCTGCAGTAATGCGGATGCAATCCTTATGAATAATTTCTTGCAGCGTATTGCGTACCTCTTCGGCAAAAGCACGGTTATTTACATCAAGATTCAGCTCAATACTGGCATAAGCGCTTATATTATTGATATTATAAGAACCGATAGTGACCCATTCGTTATCACAAACAGCGATCTTTCCATGTAAAACATTCTCCTGGTATTCATATAATTCTATTCCGTTCCTGAGTAACCAATCGTACAACCACCGTTCTGCATTCTTAGCAAGCATCACATCCGACCTTCCCGCTGCGATCACCCTGATATGAACGCCTCTTTTTACGGCACGTACGATCTGCCTGCGGATCACTTTACCGGGTAAAAAATAACTACACAAAATCGTCACCTGCTTTTGCGACCGTACCAACATTTCAATATAGGCCCTTGATATTTCATTTTTATGCCTTACCCAGTCATTGCGGCTCATTCTCACAGCTGTTTGTTCTGCAGGTGGAATAGAAAACCCAATTGTTCTCTGCTCACAGGGCGTAAGCTCCATTTTTGGCGGGTAACCGTTCCAGGTTTTCCAGCAAAGCACACAAAGATCTCTTGCCACCTCACCCTCTATGAATAGTGCAAAATCGAGCCAGGCAGGCCTTCCGGGCATATCATTGTACCTGTCGGCAACATTGATACCGCCAACCAATGCATAACGGGCATCAAAAGCAGCAACCTTGTGATGCATCCTTCTTCCAAAATAAAAATTCCTGCTCCTGAAAACCGGTTCAAAAAAACGGAAACGAATACCCGCAGATCTAAGATCATTGATATATACACGTGAAAGTATTTGAGAGGCATAACCGTCTGCTAAGACATGTACTTCAACTTTTCTTCCGGCTGCTTGCTTTAGCGCTTCGGCAACTTCTTTACCGGTGTCATCATCATTGAGAATATACACCTGCAGATGAATACTTTCTGTGGCTTCATTGATAAGTTTCAGGAGCCTGCTGAAATAATCGCTGCCACCCCTGATCAGCTGAACGCGGTTGAATTTATTATAATCCCAGGAAGCAGATTTCTTTTTTGGCGGCATAAGAGAACCTTAAATTACTGGTTTATATCTGTAACAGGTGGTATATTTTACGAATCTGTTACCAGGCCAGGCAAATCATGATGATCATCAGTTGTTCACGTAACAAACCTCATTGACAAACGACCATTAATATGCTTGCTTTGTTATTGAATTACTAATTTAATATTTCGATATGCCTGAACAAAAAAAACATCAAAAACCCATTCAGGCTAAGCCTGAGTTAAATCCTGAGGCCGATCCTGCCGATATTCCGCAAACACCATTGTCGCAGGAAGAAGAACTGGATCTTATACCGGAAGATGATGAATTATCAGAAACAGCTCCTTATGAAAAACCGGAACCCGGAGAAGGGCCATGAAGTAGCGCATTCGAGTAACAAATAAAACAATCAGCCATGATCATAGAAATTGATGACAGCAAAACCATAGATGATATACAGGAAAAATTCAATGATTTTTTTCCTTTTTTAAAGATGGAATTTTACAGGCATCCCCACAGATGGTCAGAAGGGTCGGTAACAGAAGAAACTTTTCCCGGCAATACCAGCATTGGAGAAATTCGTAAGAACCATGTACATGGAGACATGAAGATCTATTCCTGGCAAAAAACAGGCAGTGTAGAACAGGAATTCAGGAACAGGTTTGGAATAAATGTTCAGATATTCAGGTTGCACGGAAACACCTGGGTTCAAACAGTGGGCACAGATGATCTAAGCCTGCACGAACAAAACGAGACAGGTATGAATGCCAGTCATAATTTTTTACAAGGCAGAAATACTAATTAGAAAAATATAATTACGATAGTTTTATAAAAGATATTTCAACATCCAATTACTCTTATACTCACCGCAAACTTTCAAAAACAGGTTTTAATTCTCCTATTTCTCATATCCTGATTATTATGGCAAGTTTTTTGCAAGTATGAATTCAAATCTCAAAAATAGCTTTCTGCCATAAAAAACAGAGGTATTGAGTGAGTATTTTCAAGAACGATTAATACCCTTAACAAAATGAGTATTGGGAAATATTCTGAGAATTTTTACGATTGGTATTTTACCGAAGGAATACTACGATCGGGATTTAATTAATTTATAAATCCAAAAAAGGACAATCGCCAATTCCAATTTACTCCTACCTTCTATTTTATCCCGGTTATACGAAACCTGAATACAATAAAACACCATTCTATGAATATCCTGATCCTTGATGATCAACCAAATTCAACTGATCTGTTAAAAAAAATGCTACAGAAGATTGCTCCCGATAAGAAGATCATTGGAAGTTGTCAAACTATTGAACAGGCATCACAATGGTTAAATGAACATGAATACCCAGACCTCGCAATTTCCAATGTTCAGCTTTCTGATGGCTTGAGTTTTAATATTTTCAGATCGCTCGAAAGAAAAATACCTGTAATATATATGTGTGCATTTGACAAATACGCACTGGATGCATTTAAAGTTCAGGGTTTGCATTACTTACTAAAACCAGTAAAACAAAATGAGCTAAAAGACGCAATAGAAAGATACAACGTTTTCTTCCGAACAAAAAATAACGAAGCCCAACAAAAACAACAGCTGCAAAACGTCCCCACCTTAAAAAAATACCAGGAAAGATTCATTATTAATACTGGATCTCAAATGAAACTGGTATTTGATCATGAAATAGCATACATTTTCATAGAAAATAAAGCAGTATTTATTACTACTTTTGAAAATCAGAAATTCCTTACAGATATTTCGCTTGAAAACTTTGAAGCAAAATTAAATCCCCAGTTATTTTTCCGCATAAACAGGCAGTTGATCGTAAATCTTAAGGCGATCAGAAAGATGGCTCCTGCAAGCAAACAACGCATCAAACTTAACTTAAATCCTGTAAGTTCATTTGAAACAATTACCAGTTTTGAAAGAACCCCGGATTTTAAGAAATGGCTTCTTGGTGAACAATAGGCTTTTTATATTTTTCAAATTCAGGCTACAACAGTTGCATTAATAATGGACTGAAATTATTTGGCATACTACTGCCAATGTTATTGTTCAATTTATCCATCAAATATCAGAATTTCCCATTCAGACCGATTTATTCTCCTGCTCAGTAACCAATTTCTACTACTCAGGATTTTATTACATATCCATGATAAAAATAGCATTGTAATTGATAATGTTTCTGCAATTCTTTATACCCAAAAACAATGTCTATGAAAAAAAATGTCGCCCTGCTACTATTATTGGTATGCACCTCTATATCGTACTTTATAATTAGTTGCCGGCATGAAAGACTGGAAACCTGCGAAGAAATTAATTTCCAAATTACAGCCACCAAAACAGATGCATTATTAAATAATGCAAATGGGACGATCACTTTAACAGCAACAGGCGGACATGGATTTAAATACAGCTTAAATGCTGGCCCATTGCAAGATACAGGCTATTTCTCCGGATTAGAACCATTTCAGACTTACAGGATAGTAGGCTATAATTCCATGGGCTGTACAGACACTGTTGTAGTTCCTATTGGTTCATTTAATCCCTGCCAGGGAGTTACTATAAATGTTACCACAACCAAAGTTGATGCATCACCGGGTTTAGCTAATGGCTCTATCAATGCAACTGCAACCGGAGGTTCAGGATATACTTATAGTTTAAATGGAGGTGCATTTCAAAGTAGCGGAGCATTTTCAAATTTAGCGGCTGGAACTTATACCGTTGCTGCCCAAAGTTCAACAGGTTGCCTGGGTACATCACAGGTAACTATTGGCACTATCAATCCTTGTGCAGGGGTTACAGTAGCCGTTACAACTACACAGGTTAATCCAACAATCAATCTGGCTAATGGCTCTATTACAGCAGCAGCAACAGGTGGAACTGGATTCACTTATAGCATTAATAATGGTGCATTCCAGGCTAGTGGAACATTTTCAAATTTAGCTGCAGGAACTTACACCATAACTGCCAAAAATGCCAGTGGCTGTTTGGGCGCTAAGCAGGTTTCTCTAACAGGAATAAATCCTTGTGCAGGCATTACAGTAACGGTAACGACTACCCAGGTAAACCCTGCAACAGGTCTTTCAAATGGTTCTATAACAGCATCAGCAACCGGTGGTTCAGGATTTACTTATAGTTTAAATGGCGGCGCATTCCAGGCAAACGGTTCATTCTCCAATTTAGCCACTGGAAATTACACCATAACAGCAAAAAATTCAGCTGGCTGTACCGGTACAACTGCTGTTGCCCTGGGCAGTACCAATCCTTGTGCCGGTGTAACAATTACAGTAGCAACAACGCAGGTGAATCCTACTATCGGGCAATCAAACGGATCCATTACCGCCAGCGCAACAGGCAGTACCGTGTTTACATATAGTATAAATAATGGCACTTTCCAGGCAAGTGGAGTATTTTCAAATTTAGCTGCAGGAACTTATACTATAACGGCTAAAAGTTCTGCCGGTTGCTTGGGCACGAAACAAGTGACACTAACTGCTTCCGACCCTTGTGCGGGCATCACAGTAGCAGTAACAACTACGCAAGTGAATCCATCAACAGGCCTTTCAAATGGCTCAATCACCGCTTCTGCAACCGGGGGCACAGGATTTACATACAGTATCAACAATGGCGCATTCCAGGCAAGTGGAATTTTCTCTAACCTGGCAGCCGGCACGTACACCATAACAGCTAAAAATTCAAATGGCTGTACCGGTACCAGGCAGGTTACACTTGCAGCAACAAGTCCCTGTACAAACGTAAATATTGTGATCACTGCAACTATTGTACATACCACTCCCTGTGTTACAGCAACCAATAACGGAAGTATAACTGTAACGGCTACAGGCTCTACAGGGCTCACATATAATATTGGTGGAGGTGCTTACCAGGCAAGCAATGTATTCTCAAACCTGAATGCCGCCAGTTACCTGATCGGTGTGAAAGATGCAAATGGCTGTACAAAGACACAAACGGTAACAGTAGGAGTTGTTCCCAAAGGACCGCTCTTTACTCAGGTGCGTGCAGTGATCACTACAAAATGCGGCAGTTGTCATTTGAATGGCGGGAATAGTGCCGGGTATAATTTCGATGCGGATTGCAGCATTGTTTCCAAATGGAGCCAGATCAACAAGGCATGTGTAACCTTTCAAATGAATCAGATGCCTCCATCACAGCAATTACCGGCATCAGAAAAAGCGATGATCACGAATTGGGTAAATGCAGGGCACAGGTACACTGATTAATAAACTAATTGAAAAACCAAAATAGAAATCAACAAATGCGCAAAAACATCATCATTACAACCATGTTCTTTACGGTATTAACAGTAGTTACTATTACAGGTTGCTATTACGATAGAGAGGATCTTTTGTATCCTTCTACCCCATCGGCTAACTGTACAACAGTACCGGCTAAGTTTAGCACGGATATAGATCCGCTTATTCAAAGTAAATGTGCTACTTCCGGTTGCCACGATGCCGCTACGGGTGCAGGTAATGCCATACTGGTAACTTATACGCAGATTTCAGCTCAGGCTGCAAGGATAAACCAGCGCTGCGTTATCGATAAAACAATGCCAACTTCCGGGCCTCTTACGGCAGATGAAATTGCAGCTTTAACATGCTGGATCAATTCAGGAACACCTAACAATTAAAATACTCAGCAATGAAAAAGATTAAGAAAATCCTACTGGTGGTCTTGGTTTTGGGCATGGCGGGCGCTGGCTATGGTTTTTATTTATACCATAAAAAACCCGCAGACGTAAGGGCACTAACTGCAAACTTTGAACTTACCGCTTCAAAGATCGTTGCAGACTTTAATGCTGATGAAACCGCTGCTAACAAAAAATACCTGGATAAGATAATTTCTGTAAAAGGAATTGTTACCGATAATAAAATAGATACAACCGGACAGGCAACTGTTTTTTTAGATAGCGGTGATCCTCTTGCCGCTGTTACCTGTAGCTTTTATGAAGAAGAAGCCTTATCTGTCAAATCACTTCAGAAAGGAACAGAAGTGACCATTAAAGGAAAGTGTACCGGCAAATTAATGGATGTGGTTTTAAACAAATGCAGTATTATAAAATAAATTCAAAAAAACAAACTATGAAAAAGATAACACTGGTAATCATTTGCCTGTTACTCATTCAATATTCCTTTTCTCAAAAAAGATATTTTACAAAAACGGGAACCGTTTCATTCAGAGCCGGCACAGCTGTGGAAGATATTGATGGCATCAACAAATCAACTACCAGTGTTTTTGATGCGGGTACCGGCCAAATTGAATTTGCTCTGCTGGTAAAAGGATTTGAATTCAACAGCGCACTGATGATGGAACACTTCAATGAAAATTATATGGAAAGCGATAAATATCCCAAATCAATTTTCAAAGGTTCGATTTCAAATATTGATAAAGTTAATTTTCAGAAAGATGGCACTTACCCCGTAACGGTTAAGGGTACACTGGAGATACATGGAGTAAAAAAAGAAATAGAGACAACGGGGAGTTTTAAAGTAAATGGCAAAACTGTTTCTGCTACGGCAGAATTTCCGGTTACCCTTGAAGATTATAAGATATCCATACCCGGACTCGTAAAAGAAAAGATATCCAAAACAGCTAAAATAAAAGTGAACTGCAGCTACGCAATTTTAAAATAACACCCTAAAACAAAAAGTATGAGGTACATTTTTTTTATATTATTTATGATTTATTCTAATTTACTTTTTGCCCAAAGCGACCTCTTATCGCTGGTTGAAAAGAAAGATGAAAAGAAAAAAAAGGAATTCATCAGCAATGCTTTTAAATCCACCCGTGTCATTAATGGACATTCTATTGAATTTGTTGGTAAAGGGGTGTTAGATGTAAGGATATTACACCGTTTTGGTACTGTTAATTCAGGCTTAAATAATTTATTTGGCTTAGACCAGGCAAACATGCGATTCGGTTTTGACTACGGTGTAGGAAAAAGATTAATGATCGGCATAGGGAGAAGCAATGTTGGTAAAGAATGGGATGGTTTTATAAAATTCAGGCCTATCTGGCAGGCACGTGGCGGAAGATGGTCATCACCTGTATCTGTTGTCATGATCACCGGAGCTACCTACAGTACTTTGCCATGGGCTGATCCATCCCGTAAAAATTATACAACCAGCAGGATGGCATTTTATAATGAGTTGATCATTGGAAAAAAATTCGGTGAAAGATTCAGCATGCAACTGGCACCCACGTTTGTTCATAGAAATCTTGTTGGCACTGCAATGGATGAGCATAATATTTATGTTCTGGGAATAGGAGCAAGATTTAAGATATCCAAAAGAACTGCTTTTGTGGTGGATTATCATTATATAGCCAAAGGGCTTGACAGGAAAATATACAAGGATCCTCTTTCTATTGGCTTTGATATAGAAACAGGCGGCCACGTATTTCAACTGCATTTTTCAAATGCTACAGGTATGAATGAAAAAGCATTTATCACAAATACAACCAATGATTGGGAGAAAGGAGAAATCAGGTTTGGATTCAATATGTCGAGGGTATTTACGGTTGGCAAATCAAAAATAAAAAATAACAATTTATAACTGTTTCTTTAATTTAACTACCCTGCCTTTTTCAAATACATTATCTGCTCCACCACTAAAATACTCAATAGTAATATTTTCATTGTCCAGAAATGTAAGCCCTCCTTTATAAATGAGTTTTTGGCCTTTATCGGTAAGAGTGATCGTAATAGCTATTGGGTTACGCATATAATCTGCAGTAAAATTTGCTATGGGCAATTTGCCTCCGGGCAATATCATTATAACCCTTTGATCGCTAAAAAATTCCAGCTGCATATTGGCTCCCTGCCATTTACCTATTAGATCCCTGGTTGACCTTATTTGGGCCCCTGCCTGGATACACAATAAAGAAAAAAGCAGGATGAGAAGCTGTTTCCGCATAACCAAATATAGTTGAAAAGAATAATAGGTTAAATTAAACCACTGAAGTGGAGTTTAGTAAACAAAAAACCCTGGAATAAACCAGGGCTGTGTTTGCGGACCGGACGGCTCTGCAATTTTTTTATTTAACTTTTTGATATTCAAATTAATTATAAGGCTAAAAATTTTCGACTCAGTGAAAGACTCACTGGAATTTCTGGTCTTGAACCCATATTCATTTTTTAATTTTTTTGGTCCCGAACCTATTCATAAATTTTAATTAAAGTTATAAATAGACTTACTAAAAGCAAAAACATTTATGTTTTGACATAATAGGATTAATCTACTACAAGAATATTACTAACTCGTTAATACCAGATACTCCCTATCGGGTATAATTATTATAATTTCTAAAATCTTATACCCAATCGGGTATAGGCTCAACAGTTATATTAATATATCAATTAAAAATATTAAACCTGGTCATTATTAATATTTAAACATTTAAGCAATTTGATTATTTTTCTCAGTTTAATGTCACATTTGACCATTATTGCTCCTTAGTAATTCTAAAAAGCATGTAGATTGCCGCATACGACAATTGGGAAATACGTACCTGTACCACTATGATTTTCAATGTCAAAATAAATTTGGACATGCGTACAATTGCGGCAATCTTTGTGTTATAGGGCATTTTATTAGCACCCTGCCACAGCAGAAGAATTACACATTAAGACAGACAACAAATATGAAAAAATATTTACTTGCATTATTTTGCTTAGCAATGACAATATCTTTTGCTCAACATCAGACAAAGGTTAGGCTTATAAATATGGATAAGAAAGAACTCTTGGATTCAATGTTTCCAATTGACAATATTGTAAGCATTAAAGTAACAAATTATAATGGAACGCATATATTAAGTGAAAAGGAATTGACAACGCTAAAAGGGCTACTTAAAAGAGCAAAATTTGCCGGTGGACTTTTGGTCAAACCAGGACACATTACACTAAACATAAAACTTAAAGACGATACAACTGTTAAATCAGGTTTTGTGTATGCTTCAACCGGTGCTATACATTTTGACAATGCTATTGACAAGTTTAAACAAAAATTTAGTGGTACGTTTTATTTGCCAACAAAGCTAAATTTTGATAACTACAAATGAAATCGGTAATAAAGAACTCTTCTTCAAACTTTATCATAGCCTATTCGTTAAAAAAGTAAAAATTACTAGTGAAAAAGTTAATAGTCAATTTTCTCTTACAACCAATCTATTTAAAACTAACTATCGGAATAAGTTTAACATTATTCATTACCTCGTTAACCCAACCTGCATTTTTTATTGACAGACAAGACGACCCGAACGCATATACAAACAGCTTAATACTATTTCTTATGGGCTGGATGAGCTTATTAGGCGGTGCATTTGTCCCCTTTATTATCTGGTTAGCAAATCCATTGTATTTTATCTCAATAATATTTGCAATTAAAAATAAATCGATAGCCCTTTATCTTAGTATTGGAGCTACATTATTATCCTTCGTTTTTTCTCTGCTCGACACAATTATGACGAGTGAGTCTGGAAAATCATCAGTAATAACTGGTCGTGGCTTAGGCTTTAAATTGTGGTTTGCCTCATTTATTATATTAACTCTTGGATTACTATATGCTCAAATTTTTAAAAACTCTAAAACACAATAATAAAATTGAAAAGTGAAACTGACAATTTACATATTGATTTTACCCTTAGGCCTTTTAAGTTGCAATAGCCAGACAGAAAAAAAGGTTGACATTTCAACTATTACCAAAACTGCTTTCGATAAACTTAAACTTCATAAATTGGATAAACTATTTGTGCTTGGCGATTTTGACGGAGACAAAAAACAGGATACAATATTTCAGCACAATTATTCAAAACTAATAAGAACAGAAATTGAAAATTCGCCTGACCCATTACAAAATGATTGGGATACAATTGTAAAATGGTTTAACTACCAAGATGCAGATTTATTCCTGACCTTCAATACAAACAATCACGACACATTACACTTAGGTGCAGCAAAAGGACTTTATTGCCTGCTAAACATTGGAGACAACAATGCTGACGGGAAAGATGAAATTGCTTTGGTTATTGACTATTTAGATTTTAGCGAAGTGAATAGTTGTAAAATATATTCACTGTGCAACAAAAAATGGATATTATTAAAACAGTTTAGTATTCTCGAAAGTTCATTTGACTTTGCCCCCAATAAAGCTCCAATTTTTAACGACATAAAAGGCTTTTTAGAAAAGAGAAATGGCAAATGGGTTTACAAAGACTACTCACAAGAAAGCTATGAAACGAAAGAAACCGTCAAAAAAATGACGGAACTTAAAGTTAGAAAATGCAAATAAAATTACCATCATTAATCGTATATGAATAAAAGAAAATTAATCTTAATAATTATTATCATAACAATCGCTGCTGCCATTTACGGTATTTATAGTTTTTATTATATCCTGCCTACCTACAAAGCAAAACCTCAAATTCAGGCTTTCTTAGACAAAAACTATAACAACAAATTCAAGATTATAAAAATTGAGAAAGATTATAGCCCGGATTTATTTCACCAGCCTTGGGGCTATAAACTTATATTGAGCGATACAAACAATATTGAATTTGGTAACATTCTTATTGAGTTCAATAAATACCAAAATAATTGGATAACCTATGGTGGTAAAGACATTGAAAAGGAGTATTTAAAAAAAGTCAAGCTTAATCAAGTGGGTTTGGCAGACAAATATTTTCAATATTTCCCAACATATGAAAAAGACGGAAAGTTTACCAAGGATAGTAACACAATTGACAAAAAACATATAGAAGTAATAAAGCAAGTGCTGAATTATTACAACCATAAATGGGCAGAATTTGAAGGGAAAATATTCTACGAAGGAAATATTGATGATGAACTCTTATGGAATTACACAACCAAAGCAAATGACAGCATTTGGCTTTCAACACACAAGTAACGAAAGCGAACTAGCAACATTATTCATTTAGAAACATAGCTTAAAAATGAAAGAAGACAATTTATATTTACTCATTGGGTATCTGCTTTTGGGTGTAACAGTTCTTATATTGACACTTAAAAGTAAAAATAAGCTGAGAATACTAAGGGTAAATTTGATTATTGTTGGACTTTACAGCGGATTGTTTTTGTACAAATTAAATTATAGCAATTCAGGCGGTTCTGGGCTTGTTTGATATTTTTATTTATTACTTTTATTAGGATTACATTCAGTAATTAATACCATAGTAATTATTTTAAAAAGAGGAAAGAGTCTTTGATAATGAAACGCATAATATTTGTTTTAACTTTTTTAATTTTTATAAGTTGCTCATCTAAAATTCTGTTGAATGATGGTTATACAAAGGTTCCATCTAATCCAAAAGTCTTTAACAACAGAATTTATTTCAATAAATCTGTTCTTGCAATTATAGATACTAATGCTATATATGAAGAATTTCAAACTAATCAATATAACGGATTTGAAAAGCAACAGAATATTTTAGCACGGCACAATTATCAAAACTCAAATACAGTTTACGGGGTTTATAAGTTTTACAGTAATGGCAATATTAATCTTTTCTACATTGACAGAACAAAACCTGAATTGACAGCACAAACGTTTGACCCAGCATTAACAGGATGGAGAGGTGTTCTTTACACCAAAAAAAACAAAATATTGGGAGACATTTTTACACAAACAGGTCAAATGAATTGGCAAGCAGGAATTCAAACTTATGAATTTAGTGTAGTTGGAGATACGCTTTTTGTAGAACTCAAAAACTTACATAAGTATTCATATGTTAAAAGAAAAATTGACCCTACGATATTAAATCATAATACAAATTGGTAGAAAGTATTACCCATAAAAATAAAATTGTGAAAAAGACATTTTTCATATCGGCGATAACAATTTTGTTTACAGCCTGTAATCAAAGAGGCTCTACAAATGATTCCAGCAATATATCAGACACTTTGCATACCAGACAATTAAATGATTCAGCTCAACAAGGGCAAATATCGAAAAAGCTTGTATTTAAAAACGTTTCTGAAATTGTTGCGGATAGCTCATATAGCACCTGGGTTATGTTCCAAGACAGTAGTGCTTCGCTTGCCCTGCATTTTCAATACAAGGACACTTTAGCAGTTTCTTATTCACCCGAGTGCTGGTTAATGTATCCATATAAACTTGATGGAAACAAGATTGTTGTTTATTGGGACAATAATATTGACAGTAAATATGACTTTGATATTGTAAAAGCAGTAAACAATACTGACAAAAAATATATTGGAAAACCTTTTATGATATTAGAACTTAAAAACGACACAACTTTAAGAGCGACTTATCCCTTAAAAGACCTAATTCTAAAACTAAATAATTCGAGTAAGGAACGTACATTCTTTCCGGACACATATATAATTGCACAGGACGGGTATTTATGAAGACAGACAGAAAAACGCCCTATAACAAAAGGTTTGCCGCAAGGCTGGCTGACGGAATAACAATCGGCTGTTGTACTACTATCAGCTAATATCGGGCTTGACCGAATTCTATTTGGCTTTTAGTTGTTAAATTCAACATCAGTTTTTTAAATCGGCTTCAGTTGCCGGGCTGACACAGCATCAATCCCAGCCCTTCGGCAAGCCTCGAACGTTGTACGCCATTTAGAAGATACCTTTAAAATTCATCTTACTTTGAAATTTTGGCACCTACATGTGACGGATCTTTTTAACTTTTTTAAAATCAATTTTATTATAACAAAGCGTATCAGTAATATTTCTGACCTCTATTGCAAATTTCTTAGCACTATCTAAAGTTTTCTTATCATAACTATCCCAGTTATCATAGTCACTGTAAATTGACAAAAGTCTACTTTTTGAAAATATTAATCTTTCGCAATCATTCAAGTCTACTGTGGAATCTTTTGCTCCACTTAGTTGCTTATCCAAACAGTTGCAATAGTCTTTTGAAACTTTGAAAACGTTTTCTTTTGGCAAATCACGCATTTTACAAGATTGAGAGCCCAGAAGAAATAAGAAAACTAAAACAGAATTTCTCATAGCCGCTTTTTCATAAGATACTAAAAATAGGTATTTCCATATGCTTTTCAAATAAACGGCGTACAACAACAGCATTGAACGCAAACTGGGCGGACAGTTATATTTTCAGCATTATTTCTCTAATCTTCTTTTGTTTTCGGCTTGACCGATTATCAATCCGCCGGCAGTTTTGGCTACGCTCCCAGTGCTGCCGGCTGGCTTTGTGGTTTAGTCAAAATT
>JAKPQD010000313.1 GCA_029572965.1 Bacteroidota bacterium
GGCGGACTGTCAAAACAAGGGTCGTCACCAATGTCAACGATTTTGCCGTTAACGATTTGTCCGTGAAATACTATAAGAAAACTTTTACTCATTGCACTGTCTGTCGGGTTTACACTGTCGTCATAGCATGACCGCTAACGGGTGGCAATATGGCAAGTGGCGGATTGCGGGCTTCATTTTTGACCCACGGCACTAAACTTGAAGCGGACTACAAATGTTTGATTACCAACTTGCCCCGCCATTTGCTATATTGCGTGTTATGGGCTGGTTTTCTTTGTCAATTAGAATGATATACCTACATTAATGCTTATTGCACCTGAGTTTTCTGTAAACTCATCAATAGAATACCAATCATAGTAGAAAAACTTCATTCTTTGCATTTCATATCCAAGACCAACATTCATAGCGGACTTTTCAGAAACTTTAAAACTGACTCCGATTGTTGGGTTAAGAAGAAATCCAACTCCTTCGAAACTGTTAGTAGCATCAAAAGAGTAACCAACACCTAATGATAAATATGGCGACACATTATTATCCATAAAATTCGCCCGGAAATCAGCAAATATTGGTATCAATGCTGCTTCTGCATCAAAATAGTAACGCAATCCTGTTCCAAGGCCCAATGAAAAGTATGGATTTAATTGATAACCATTTATTATGTTTAGTTTCAATCTATCCATCCCATAATCACCGGTACCTATTTGGTAGCCCAATTCAACTATTCCTTTATAACCTGATTGTAAGCCTGAATTACTAAATGAGCCACCACTTTTTCCTTGAATCGGTTCTTTTGTCAATTTTTCGATTTCATCCATTTGATACACAAAAACACTTCTATCTGCTGTCTCAATTTTAATTGATTTATTTGGGACTTGTTCAATGATTACGCCCCGAATAATGCTTCCGTTTTTAAGGTAAACAACATCTTGATAATTACTTTGTCCAAATGACATAGTCGTGATTAGTGCAAATAAAAGTAACGCTAAATATTTTTTCATCTTAACTCCATTTTGTTTTCCTACTCGTTTGGCTTTTCAGTTCCGCCCCGTTTTTTCAAGTGGTCGCTGGTCTCCACATTTCATATTAAATGCTTCTAATTGGTCTAACTTAACCAATCTTGGCGGTTCTCTTGTCTGTTTCATTGCGCTATGTCGTTTTTTTAACTTGCCCATAACGTCTTATTTACGCAATAAATATACAACATTCGTAAATACAAAATTTAAACATGCGTAAACCACTTTCGAGTTTATACTTGATATTGAAAGACAAATTGCATATTATCAATAGAATAAAGTGTATTTTTTATTTGTAAAAATATTTGCATTTACGAATGTTTCGATTAATTTTGCCGTAATTAAATCTAAAACAATGGACATCGAAAATTTAATTGCAGTCTTTGAACGTAAACTCTCGATTCAAAGGTACAGCGTCAATTCCATCAAGAATTACAGTAGTGCGGTAAAAAGTTTCCTTCAAGTGGCGGAAAAGAGATTCCATAGCCCCGATGAATTAAGTGAAAATGAAATTGAAAAATATGTCTATTGGAAAATAAAGAAAGACCATATCAGCAGTTCTTATCAGCGTATGATTGTGGCTTCTATCGATAAATTTTACAGCTCGGTAGTAGGTAAAAGTTTAAATATAAGACATCTGTATCCGTCACGAAAAAAACACGAGTTGCCCAAATACCTAACCCGGGCTGAAGTGAAAAGAATGTTTCTTTCAATCGATAATCCCAAACATGCTTGCATTGTTAAGCTGCTTTATGGTTGCGGATTGCGTTTAAACGAACTGCTTCATTTGAAAATTTCGGACATCGATTCGGAAAATATGCTGATTCATATCCGCCTGTCCAAAGGAAATAAAGACAGGGTGGTAATGCTGCCGCCGACTTTATTGCCTGAATTGAGAAATTATTAAAAAGACTGTCATCCGAAAGACTATCTGTTTGAAGGCCAGGACGGAGGAATGTATTCCGCAAAAAGTGTACAGACGATTGTGAAAACGGCAGCAGCGAAAGCAGGAATAACAAAACCGGTTTCACCACATATCTTGCGGCATAGTTTTGCGACCCATTTGCTCGAGAATGGAACAGATGTAAGGTACATTCAGCAGCTTCTGGGTCACAGTTCAGTCAAAACCACCGAAGTTTACACACATATTAC
>JAKPQD010000340.1 GCA_029572965.1 Bacteroidota bacterium
AGAAGCTTTTGGAAGGAGAACCTTTAGATCCTTTTGGACAACAACGAGTGATTGACAAAGAGAAAATTCAATCATTTTTACCAAAACTGGATGCTTTGATTGAGAAACATCCTGACTATCAATACCCGCCCTATTTCAAAGCAAAGCTCCTTTTGGCTTCAGGTAATGATGAAAATGTCCTATCTGCATTCTTGCCTTTTGCTAAGCAGAAAAGAAATGACTTTTGGGTTTGGGAGTTGATGGCAGAAATATTTCCAGAAGAAAAGGACATTCAGTTTGCGTGCTATTGTAAAGCCTTGAGCCTAAAAACTCCCGAAGACTTTTTAGTTAAATTAAGACAGACCTTTTCTGAAATGCTCATTGAAAAGAGAATGTACAACGAAGCTAAAACGGAAATACAAAAAGTTATAGCAACAAGAGAGAAACACGAATGGAAGTTGCCGAATCAAATAGTGCAATGGACAGAACAAGAGTGGTATAAATCTGCCATAGCTAAAAAGGATAACCAAGATTTGTATTCAAGCCACATCAAGCAAGCAGAGGAAATATTGTTTCAGGACATACCGGAAGAAATAATTGCAGTTGAGTTTGTGAACGAAAACAAGAGTATGCTGAATTTTGTGAAGGATAAGAGGAAATTTGGATTCTTCAATTACTCAGGCAATTTGACGAAACCACAAATTGGCGACCTTTTAAAAGTACGTTTTAATGGAGACGGACAAGATGGTTTTTATAAAATCCTTTCTGCTAAAAAAGCTGACTCTAATGTGGCATCTGATGCAATGAAAGATTTTGAAGGAACAATAAAGGTAATTTCTCCACAAAACTTTGGTTTTATAGAAGACATCTTTGTTGAACCCAAAATTATAGAAGAAAGCAAGCTAACTGATGGACAGCAGGTAAAGGGAAGAGCGATACTATCATTCAATAAAAAGAAAAATGAATGGGGATGGAAAGCAATAGAAATCAAATAGCCAACCCTCACAGCCACACACATTGCCAAGCCGCTCAAGCCTACGCTAAAACCCAAGCTTGGCAAAGAGTGTTTCTGTCCCAACCCACGACCAAAACGACCGACAAACAAACGGACGAAAAAGAACAACGAAGGCACAACATCACCTATACGCAAGCAGGGGTTTCGTGCTTCGTAGGACAGGAAAGTGGTAAATTTAAAGTTCAGTTCTTCGTGTGAAGTTCAGTGGTAAAATGCCCTGCCTGCGTATAGCTGAGAACCGTTACCGGCAAGTGTAGAACAACACAGCAACCATTGACACGGACGACTAAAAAGTGAACATTAACACAAGGACAAACCATTTTGACAGGTGACCAAAGACATACAGACCATATCTAAAACGGACAACGAGTAAGCCGACACTCATTGCCGACCCTTCTGTATTTTTTATTTTCCCCACCGCACATTTTTTTTATTCAATTTTATTGACACCGCACAAATGGCACATTTGGTTTTGCCCGACACATAAGCCGACCCTTCTCAAATGCGAAGCATTCACGAACACCATAAAAACATATAATCCGTGAGTAAAACCAAAAGAGCCATTTTTTGCCAACGCACCTACAAACAAACTAACAATAATTTAAACATTTTTTATATTGAAAAATGAGATAGTCAAAATAATAAATCTATCTTTGCGGACACATTTCAAAATGACATGAACAGAATAAAAGAAGTGTTGGAAGAAAAAGGAATTAAACAAACTTGGTTGGCGGAACAACTGGGTAAAAGTTACAACATGGTGAACGGCTATGTGCAAAACCGACAACAACCAAGACTGGAAGTACTTTTTGAAATTGCTAAAATACTAGGAGTGAAACCACAAGAATTATTAAAAGAGGAAAAATGACAAGCATAATTCAACGACAAGAATTACAAAATAAAATATGGAAAATAGCCAACGAAGTACGTGGCTCGGTAGATGGATGGGATTTTAAACAGTTTGTCTTAGGTACGCTGTTCTATCGCTTTATTAGTGAAAACTTTGCACATTATATGCAAGGTGGAGATGAAAACATCGAATATGCAAGCCTTTCAGATGATGTGATTACCCCAGAAATAAAAGATGATGCGATTAAAACCAAAGGGTACTTCATTTACCCAAGCCAGCTTTTTGTAAATATTGCTAAAACAGCTAACACCAACCCTAACCTGAATACAGACTTAAAAGCCATTTTTGATGCCATTGAAAGTTCTGCCAATGGTTATCCCTCAGAATCCGATATCAAAGGTTTGTTTGCCGACTTTGACACAACAAGCACTCGATTAGGTAACACCGTAGAAGCCAAAAACAGTACGTTGGCTAAAGTATTGAAAGGAATTGAAGAACTTGATTTTGGCAATTTTGAAGACAATCAAATTGATTTGTTTGGCGATGCGTATGAATTTTTAATTTCAAATTATGCAGCCAATGCAGGTAAATCGGGCGGTGAGTTTTTTACGCCGCAAAACGTGTCCAAACTTATTGCGCAATTGGCGATGCACAAGCAAACATCTGTAAACAAGATTTACGACCCTGCCTGTGGTTCGGGTTCTTTGTTGTTGCAAGCCAAAAAGCATTTCGACAATCACATTATCGAAGAAGGTTTTTACGGCCAGGAAGTAAACCACACCACCTACAACCTGGCACGTATGAATATGTTTTTGCACAACATCAATTACGACAAGTTCAATATTGCACTGGGCAATACCCTTCTTGATCCGCATTTTGGTGATGAAAAACCGTTTGATGCCATTGTTTCCAATCCTCCTTATTCTATCAAATGGATTGGTGATGATGACCCAACGTTGATTAATGACGACCGATTTGCGCCTGCCGGAGTATTAGCTCCCAAATCAAAAGCAGATTTTGCTTTTGTGCTTCACGCTTTAAGTTATCTATCCAGTAAAGGAAGGGCAGCTATTGTTTGTTTTCCTGGTATCTTTTACCGTGGCGGTGCAGAACAAAAAATCAGAAAATATTTAGTAGATAACAACTTTGTAGAAACCGTTATCTCCCTGGCTCCCAACTTATTCTATGGCACTTCTATTGCAGTAAATATTTTGGTGTTATCCAAACACAAAACCGACACTAAAACACAATTTATCGATGCTACGGGTGAAGATTTCTTTAAGAAAGCCACCAACAACAATGTGCTGGAAGACCAACACATTGAACGCATTATGCAAATCTTCGATAAGAAAGAAGATGTAGCACACGTGGCGGTTTCTATCGACAACAACAAAATTGCCGAAAACGATTACAACCTTTCCGTTAGCTCTTATGTTGAAGCCAAAGACACTAGGGAAAAAGTAGATATTGAGGAATTGAATAATGAAATAGCCAAAACAGTAGCCAAAATAAATGCACTGCGTGCCGATATTGATAACATTATTAAAGAGATTGAAGCATGAGTTATTTAGATAAATTACTACATGGCGTAGAAGTGGAATGGAAAACGCTGGGGGAGGTTTGCATATTAAGCCGAGGTCGTGTAATGTCCAAAGAATATTTAGCTGAGAATGCGGGCGAATATCCTGTATATAGCTCTCAAACAGCTAACAATGGAGAGATTGGAAAGATAAAAACTTTTGACCACGATGGAGAAGCGGTTACGTGGACAACCGATGGTGCTAATGCTGGTACAGTTTTTCACAGAACT
>JAKPQD010000357.1 GCA_029572965.1 Bacteroidota bacterium
AGAGTGATATTCCGACAGAGATAGTAAAACGATTTCATAATGCCTTTGTATCGCTTGATTTAACAAAAGATTTGAATTTGTTTGATGTCAAAAAGGTGAAAGGAAGTTTTAAAAGAAATTATTGTCGATTACGGAAAGGAAAATTCAGGACAATGTTCTTTATAGAAAATGATGACTTTTATATTGTTTATATAGGAAAGCGAGATGAGGCATATGATCAATGGCAGTAACAAGTGTACGATTTAATGCAAAAGAAGAAAAGATAGTAAAGATTCTTAAAAAACATTATAACTGTGACGCTTCCACGCTCATAAAAAAATCCCTGTGGGAATTATATGAGGATATAAAAGATAAAGAGATAATAGAGACCTTTGAAAAATGTGAAAAGGGTGGAAAGACAAAGTTTATAACAGGAGGGCATCATACATGAATCTTAAAAAACTGATACGTAATTATTTGAGCTTTGTCAATTTCAGCACAATGATTCAATTAACAATGCATTGGCTCTGGTTTAGACGAAAAAGAGTCTTTTTTATCTTTGAAGGTCGTGAATATACCTATAACGAGGTGTATGAGCAGTCAAAGCGCTATGCAACATTTTTTTTAAGTATGCGCAAAAAGCTTATTGAAAGTGGAAGGCTGCATAACAATCAAAGGCTTTCGTTTGGCGTTTACATGGATAACAATCCCGAATTTATTTTTGCTTCATTTGGTGCAGGTTTGAGCAACTCCATCCTTTTTGCTATCAATACCGGATTCAGAGGTGAGACATTGGCAAAGGTTATAGATCAGGCAAACATCTCTTTTCTCATTATCAATGAAAGCACAGTAAACGAGGTTGAACCAATCATCAACAATAGTACAGTGATTAATGCAGATGATATCTATTATGCTGGCAACAATAATGTTTGTACTGCTAAAGGATTTAACTCCCTTGCGGAAGCCGTTGACCATGCTCAGTATGACACTATCCCCAAAAACTATCGAACAAAAATTGATAATTTTAGTCCCGTCATTGTCATCTATACCTCCGGAACATCAGGATTGCCCAAAGGCGTTCCCTGTACCCATATCAAGCTGGTGGGAGCTGGATTTATTGTGCAATTTGCCGTTCATCTCAATAAAAATGATCGCGGTTATATTTCCATGCCGTTGTTTCATTCCAATGCATGGTATATTGGAATTTTGCCGCAATTGATTGTTGGCG
>JAKPQD010000003.1 GCA_029572965.1 Bacteroidota bacterium
ATCGCAACCGTGGTTGCTAAACTGTTCAAAGATCTCTTCTATAAAAGTCTTGTCATTGATGGGTATGAGCGGTTTGGGCAGTACGTTTGTTAGCGGTTTTAGCCTTGTTCCAAACCCGCCAGCCATAATTACTACCGGCAAATTGAAACGAAATAGTGGCTCTTTTTTTGTTTCGCCAAATAAATCTTCCCAAAAATAAACATTTACCAGATGATTGTTTTCATCGACAACCGGCATGAATTCAGAACGAAGTTTCAACATCAATTTTTTAATAGCATCAAGGTTCTGATCTGGTTGCGCGACGATGTAGTCGGTACGCATAATTGCTGACACTTTTTCATTTAGTTTGTGATTTTTAATAATAGCGCGCTGTATATCACCGATAGACAGGAGACCAATATATTTATCATAAGATACAACTATGCGAAGCTTGCTTCGTGCTTCATCCATACGCTTCATGGCTGAAGATATCGTCGTGTCAAGATTAATCGTAAGATTGTCGTAAGTCTTGTTCATAAAAAATACTTTTAGAAATTGTTGCTGTTTAGTTTTCTGTAATTACATAACGGAAAGTCTTCAAAATGATATTTTCTATATTCTTCATAAGACCTTTTAGTGAACGAAGTTTTCCCGGAACAGCGACAAAATTACCACGTCATGATATTCGCCATCAAAATAAACATGTTTTCTCAGCCGTCCTTCTTCAATAAAACCACCAATTTTTTCGTGCATTCCAATTGAATACTGATTGAATGCACTAAGGTAGCTAAATATTTTTCTTAAGTTAAGCACATTAAACGCGTAATTGAACAATAATTTGGATGCTTCAAAACCATAACCTTTGTTTTGTTTATCCTTGTCACCAATAATAAATCCCCAGATAGCTGTGCCAGAAATGTAATCAATACTGTTTAACTGAAAAATTCCCACAAATGCATTAGTTTCAATCTCGTCAATACCAAAATAAATATTTCGGTTGCTTTTGTCAGTAAGCGCATTATCAAACCACGCCTTATCCATTTCCAAGGTTTTTGGAAACCGAATCCCTTGCGTCAATTTAATAAGCTCTATATTGTTACGCCATTCATGCGTTTTTTCTATATCCGCCATCTTTAATGGTCTAAGAATTATTTTCTCACCAATTAACATTTCAATACCCCCTTTATTAATTCAATAATTGTTCTTTGATAGAAACAAGTTCTTCTAAAGTATCCGCCGAGAATATTGCATGGCCGTGTCGCTCTAAGCTGTTAGTAATAACAGGTAAATTATTTAAATCAGAAAAGTATAGCTCATGCTCTGAAACATAGTCTTTCAGTGTTTTTATCTTGTTCACAATTTGAGTTGCATTCGTGTTATTCTTTGATAGATCAAAAAACAATACTGATGAATATCTGTTTGCTTTTTTAACAATATTTATCTTTTCTCCAACAGCAATTTTAATTAATTGCTCCTCCATATTAATACCGGTGGAAAGAGGTGTAAGGTGCGAAGTAATAAAATCACCGCCTAAGCGCGGCCCAATCTCGACTATTTTCAGCCCATTCTTTGTTATTTTCATTTCTGGATGCAGCGCACAATTATTTAAGTTGAGTGCTTTCACAGCCGCATTCAGTACTTGATATATTTCTGCGCCATATGCCGGATGAAATCTGGATGGTTGCAAATGACCCATTTCGACAGTGTACGGAAAAGGTGTAACTGTTTTATCGGTAATTTGTATGATGTGAAGGTTGTTGTCTTGTACTAGAACTTCGATACTAATTTCCGGCCCATCTAAATACTCTTCTATTAAAACTTTATCGTACTTTGAATATTCTGTACATTTAGAATAAACGGCTATTAATTCCTCCTTACTTTCGCAGTAATAAACGCCTCTACTACCTGAGCTATCAATCGGCTTAATAATTACAGGAAAAGTTATATCGGAATGATTTAATTTCTCATTAAGTTTTGTTAGATTTGTTAAAACACCTTTGGCACAAGGGATTTTGTTACTTACGAGGATTTTTTTTAGTTCAAACTTATTTATTGTATTATAAATGGCCGTTTCTGAAGGGAAGGGCAAGCAAAGCTTTTCCGCAACCTTTGCCATCATTAAAAGTGGTTTATCCGTTGCAGTGGTTACAATGCCCTTGACTTTATTCTTATTGGCAATTGTAAAAGTCGTTTCATAATCGCTACCCGATACGACCTCGAATTCATCAGCAACATTTTTACCGACAGCATTCGGGTCAGGATCAATCGCAATTGTATAATAACCAAGCTCATTGGCCGTCTTAATTAACGATACTTGAAGCATGCCCGCGCCGAAAATCAGTAATTTCCCTTTATCTTTCAAAAAACAACCTCCAGACTCTCTGCAATGAAGTTAATATCGCTATTTGTTAGCTTGCTGTACATGGGCAGGGTAATTTCGTTGTCAGTAATGTACTCTGTCTTTGGAAGGCAATAGGATCCAGCATATATTGAGAAGCGATGAACTGCCGGATAATGAACACTCGTTTGAATCCCTTTTGCATGTAATGCCTCACGCACTCTATCACGATTATCTATGGTCGAATCTTTCAGCACTATAGGCATAATGTAATTGGAAACAAACTCATTAGTCTCGGCAAAAGGTACAATAACCTTGTCTATATTTTTCAAGGCATCTAAATACCAGGCTCTTACTCTGGCGCGTTTTTCAAGATCTTCTTTAAGGTGATGCAGTTGTGAAATCCCCAGTGCTGCGCGCAGATCGTCCATACGGTAATTGTAACCCAAGTCAACAACATCATAAGCAGTCGCGTGGCCTTTCGCGCGCTGGTAGGACATCGTAGTCATGCCGTGTGACCTAAGCAAGCGTACCCGTTTAGCTATATCCTCGTTGTTTGTTACCAGCATGCCGCCTTCACCTGTGCTGATGTTTTTATTCGAAAAAAAGCTGAAGCATCCCACATCGCCGATGGTACCCAGTTTTTTACCCTTATATTCTGAAAGCGGCCCATGACAGGCGTCCTCAATAACAAAAAGGTTATGCTTTTTGGCAATGCCCATAATTTTGCCCATTTCAGCGGGAAATCCGGCCATGTGCACAACAATGATGGCTTTTGTTTTCGGCGTGATTAGTTTTTCAATTTCATCGGCATCTATGTTGATGTGTTCGTGGCTTTTTATATCGCAAAATACCGGAGTTGCATTGACATATCGTATGCAATTCACTGAAGCGGCAAATGTGAGCGATGGGCAGATGACTTCGTCACCTTCTTTGATGCCTAATACAACGCATGCCAAATGAAGGGCACAGGTGCAGTTTGTCAATGTAATGGCGTATTTTACATTGAGCATTGTTGAGAAAAGGTTTTCAAACTCTTCGCACTTTGGCCCGGTGGAAATCCAGCTTGAACGAATGGTGTTCACAACGGCCTGAATTTCTTCTTCGCCGAAATTTAAATCAAAAAGCGGTATTTTATACATGTCTTAGCAAGTTTTGGTTAATAATGAATGGTTAATATTTCAAATATTATATTCACCCGGCTTATATTGCTTTAAATTGTCGGGATTTATGAACCAGTCTATGGTTTTTTGCAATCCTTTTTTGAAACCTTCACGTTGTCCGTATGCGGGTTCCCATTTGGCAAGCTTTTTTGCTTTTGCATTTTCGGCCCATAGTCTTTCTACTTCACTGTTTTCAGGTCTGACTCGTCTGGCATCAGTTTTCAGCGTTATCTTTGTATTCATCATCTCTGCGATCAGATTTACCGTTTCGCCAATGGAAATTTCGTAATTGCTGCCGATGTTGATTACTTCACCAATGGTTTTGTCGGCTTTGGCAACCGCGATGAATCCCTGCACCGTATCCTTAACGTAATTGAAATCACGGGTAGGATGTAAAGCGCCAAGTTTAATATTCTTTTTTCCGGTGGCGATCTGCGTAATTACCGTTGGAATAACAGCCCTCGCTGATTGTCGGGGTCCATACGTATTAAAAGGCCGGACAATGCTGACAGGTGTGTTAAACGATAAATAGAAGGACATGGCAATCTGATCGGCCCCTATTTTGCTGGCAGAGTAAGGCGATTGTCCCTGAAGCGGATGTTCTTCCGTTATAGGTACAAAACGGGCCGACCCATACACTTCACTTGTAGAAGTATGAAGTACTTTGGCTACGCCTAGTTCACGTGCCGCCTGGACAATATTGAGCGTGCCTTTGACGTTGGTATCAACGTAAGTGTCCGGTGAATGATAAGAATAGGGTATGCCGATCAATGCGGCAAGGTGAAATACCACATCGCATCCTTTCATAGCCTGCTTTACACCATGCGGGTCACGCACGTCACCGGCGAAAATATCCAGGTTATTTTTAATTTCAGGTTCCGAATGATCCAACCAGCCCCATGAATTAAAGGAATTATAGAAGACAAATGCTCGAACATCATAGCCACGTCTGATTAACTCTTCGGTCAGATGCGAGCCTATAAAACCGTCAGCGCCTGTAACAAGAATTTTTTTATTTTTTAAATTCATCTTATCTTAACCCAATCTATATTTTTTATCTTTAAACTTCATTATTGCCATAATTTATACATGACACGTCCATCTTCAGCTTTACCTATAATTTCTGAATGCTTTAAACAAGAATTCGCTAATATAAATTGAACAAATTCATCGGGTTTGTAGTTGCGATAAGCATTTTCCATTTGTGTTTCTTCGAATATGTGTGGTTCAAAAAACATCATGTTCATGTTAGTGCGATTAAGAAAAGAAATTAATTTATGATACATTTCCTCTGTCTTTAAGAAATGATGAAAAATATTAAGTGCGAGAACCACATTAAAAAAGTTTATTTCATCAAAGTCGAGGATCGATTGTTCTATGATTTTGAAATTTTTATAGCCCGCTATTTTTAATTTTTTCAAAAAGTATAGATGCTCATGTGCAGATTCAACAGCGTAACAATCAAAACCCAAATCTTCAAATAAATGACAAAAATACCCCCAGTGGGATCCAATATCTAAGAGGGTACCTTTATTGTGTGACAAATGTTTTTTTATTATTTCAAATCTTTTCCCCCCATGTGCCGATGGTATGTCTTTCAGGTCAGGATGTATAAAAGGTTGATACACATGACCGTCATTTATTTTAGCATAAGCAAGTATTTCGTTGACAAAGGATTGCCACTCCGCATGACGTATGCAGACCATTACAGGGATTATTTTTAGACCTAGTATTAAAGCGATTGAAAGACGATGAGCGCCATTGGAAAAAATATAATGACCAACGCGGTCTATATGGACAGAAATTTCATCGTCCACATAATTTTTGCCATCGCCCTCAAGAAGCTCACGTTGTGTTTTGTACCCATGTTTTTTGATTGTTTCGTATAGTTGGTCGAATTTTTTGAAATAAATTTCAAGATCCTCTTTGTTTTTACATCCAAAAACCATTTCACCATAAAATATGCGATCCAAGGTATCTGTATAGTGTTTTGTTTTTTGCCATTTCACCCCATCAACAAATCTGTTTTTTGCTGAAATAAAAATGGTTTCTTTTTCAATGGGTAAAGTATCTAAATCCCAATTTCCACCTTTTATTGTACCGTAAGCAAGTGCTGTGTTTGGAACGCCTTCTAGTTGACGATAAATAGATTTTTTGATCATATCTGTCGGTATCCAATAAACTTTATGCGGGTCGGCATGAAGATCAGATTTTTTTGCGCGAATTAAAGCTTTTATTCTACGAATAGGTAAAATAATTCTCCATTTTAGTTGTCGCACTTTCAACCAAAAGCGTGGGAATTTCTCTGACATAAAAACTTTAAAACTGTGAATTTTCAATTTGAACATTTTTTTGGTTCCTCATCTAAATATTTGTAATGAAAATATTATTTAAAAATGATTGGGTTTGGCTGCAGCATAATCATGGTGCTTAAGGTTTTGTAAAGAATAAGTAGCCTTTTGTAAATATTTATTAAATATAAAGGACATTATTCTTGCTAATCCTCTGTCATTCAGACATGCCATAAAATCTATTATTAAAGAACTGGATCCCCGACAGGCCCATTCGGGGATGACAATTTTGTTGCCCATTCGGGGATGACAATTAAAAACAGTGAATGGTTAATAGTGAATGGTAAAAAAATAAAAAATTTACGTGTTAAGTTTTACGTTTTAGGTAAAAAAAGTTTTAAGTGTTACGTGTTAAGTTTTACGTAAAAAAACAATCCTTCTCACATGCGTTCGAAGTGACATTTTTCTGGATCCCCGACGGAACCATTCGGGGATGACATATTGTGGCCCATTCGGGGATGACAATGGTGTTTGGTTCATTCTGCAAACGCATCGGTGTCGAGCCATTCTTTTTTGAGGATGGTCCAGAAGTCTTCGGCCAGGCCTTTGCGCACGTAGTCGTAGGGCAGCCAGCCGTAGCCCTGGTCGCCCCAGCCTTCGCCCCAGGAGTTGCGGATGAGCAGAGCGCCGGTGGTTTCGCTTTTGTTGTGGGTGTTTTTGATTTTCATTTTGTCGTCATAGCCGACGGCGACGATGGCGTGTCCGCCTTCGATTTTTTCTTTCGGAGAAGGGAAGGGGATGCGCCCCGTTTTTTCCGCCTGTTCGATGGAGTTGTAGACGGTGAACCCGAACATGGCAGGGTGTCCCTTGGCCAGCCAGGTTTTGAGTTTGGTCAGCAGTTTGCCGGGGTCGGTGTTCGGCGGATCGTGCCGGAAGTATTTGATGGTCTGAAAGTTTGCGGCAAACGCGTAGGTGAAGGCGTTGGGTTCTTTGTCAAAGGCGGTTTCGCTGTCGGTGTAGGGCCAGTAGTCTTCCGGGCAGACGCCGAAGAGGACCATGGCGCCGATGGTGGTGCGCAGGTAGGCGCCGGTGTCGCCTTTGGCTTTCATGAGGTTGCGGGTGACTTT
>JAKPQD010000025.1 GCA_029572965.1 Bacteroidota bacterium
CCATCTCACTCCGGTGCTTTGGTCTTCTTTTGCACATACAAGCCCATGCTGTCCGGTTTCGTCAACCCAGAAAACGATACCACCATGAGCAAAATCACCAACTTTGTATGTTTTTGTGTTTTCCGCATATTTAGCATATAAAGCGTACGGCACACTTAGAATCGAACTGGTCCCATTAATGGTGTAATTTGTTCCGCCGTCCGGATCGATTTCAGTTCTAATTAAGTAAGGTCCATCTGACCAGTCAATGGCAGAAAAATCGCCCTCAATAACCGTTCCGGCTCCAATTTCTATGCTCACCAAACCATTGGCATTTGTGGTTGGCGTTTGGGTTTCTCCGTAAAAAGTAACATAATATGGAGTTGGTATAGCAAAAACAAACTTTTGGATTTTGATGCGCATGCCTACTTGCTTATTTTTAATGAGGTCGTTGTTGCTGTTCCGGATTACTGCCTGATAACTTATTTTTTGAGGTGCTTGCGCAATTACTGCGTTGAAAATCAGAATGGTCAATGCAATTAATAATAAAGCTTTACATGTGTATATTTTCCCGTTCATACTTGTAAAATTTAAAGGGTTAATGTTTTTTTGAATTCAATAATTGAATAATTATTACAAATAGTATTTAGTTTTTAATAATCTTAAATGTTTTAATCTCTTTATTTGACTGAATTACTTTCAGAAAGTAAGTTCCGGGTACAAGATTTTTCATACCAATGTTAGTTTGGTTATCCTTAATTTTTGCATTTTTTATAAGCTTGCCCTGCATGTCATAGAGTAGGTATGAGAAATTTGGATCCTCCAACCCCTTTATGCTTATTATAAGATCACTTGCCGTCGGATTTGGGTAAGCAGCGACTTCAAGGGCAATGGCCTGGGCGTCATCAACGCCTGTTACTACATAAATCTCATAAGGTTGTTGAACACCTTGTAACGCTGAGCCACTGGCTCCGGTAATAGAAGTGTACACTGCCTGTCCGACGGAGTAGCTTGCCGATCCTCCACTACCCGAAATATTACCGCCTGAGGTGTTAATGCTTGTTTGTGCCTGGAGTCCTAACAGTCCAAAGCCAAACAAGAGTAAGCAGCTTAATTTTAGTCGTTTGTGTAACATTTAACATTCTGTTTAATTGGTTAATACTCGTTTTAATTTATTGTATGATAGTTTGATTGCCTTATTGGTCTTGCACCATATTCTACGAAAATTAAACTATTCAATTTATGGAGGGATTTGACTATAAATATATTTTTTTTTTTGATTTTACCCACATATTATAGAACACTTTTTCAGGTCCTGAAATTAACTGCCCATTGGCTCAAAATTGCCCAAGCCAACATGGATTCGGTAATTTTCATATCCCTGGCTTAATACCCCGGCCGGCGCTTTGAGACGATATTTCAATAACTGACTCCTGACGAAGTTGTGTATTTCTTATTGCTGTTTTTTCAAGGCGTTGTATTGCATTATTGCTAGTTTCATTGAAATGC
>JAKPQD010000036.1 GCA_029572965.1 Bacteroidota bacterium
CCTGTTGTTTGCATATTGCAACATTACAAGGCTTCGAGGGTGAAAGAGTTAAGGCGATAAGAGTTTTTGAGCAACTTTTTTCGATAAAAAAGTTGCATAGAAAATTAGTATTTATTGCAATTCAATGCTTTTTAAACAATAATTGAAAATGTTATTCTTATATCTGACGTTAAAATTTAATTCACTTGTAAACAAAAAAGCACGCCTTTAAGCGTGCTCTATGTATTTCAGAAAGTTATCCTTTATTTTGCTTTACAGTTTTTGTTAAACTCCTTGATGTAATGTTCCAAAGCCATAGTCATAGAAGGGAACTGAGGGGCAGGGGCATGAACGTCAAGGCGCAGGCCGGCTTCCTTTACAGCCTTAGCTGTGGACTCACCAAATGTGGCAATCTTAATATCATTTTGTTGAAAATTAGGAAAATTGGTGAACAAAGATTTAATACTTGCCGGTGAATAAAATACCAACAGGTCATAATCAATATTGGCCAGGTCAGAAAGGTCACTACATACAGTTTTGTATATAACTGCTTTGGTATATTTAATTTTCAACTTGTCCAACAAGGTTGGGATATCGTTTTTATGGGTATCTGAAAGAGGGATCAAAAATTTCTCTTCTTTATTTTTAATAAGCACATCTTCAATATCTTGAAGAGAGTTATTTCCATAAAATATTTTGCGTTTGCGATAGACAATATATTTTTGCAGATAAAAAGCAACCGACTCAGAAGTACAGAAATACTTCATGCTATCGGGGATAGTGATGCGCATTTCGTCGCAGAGCCTGAAAAAATGATCTATTGCCGTTTTGGCAGAAAAAACAATTGCAGTATGTTCGAGGATATCAATACGCGACTGTCTGAATTCTTTGGCTTTCAACCCTTCGACGTGACTAAATGCCCTAAAATCAATTTTCAGGCTATTTTTTACAGCTAAATCATGAAACGGGGATTTTTCATGATCTGGTTCCGGCTGAGTCACTAGAATTTTTTTAATCTTCAAAGCTATTCATTATTTAGTTTAACATCCTGGTTTACAAACTTTTCAGATATTTGTAAACAAGTAATATTGGCAACCATTCGATGGTACAAAGGTACAACATCAAATAAAAAAATAAAACACCTTTTTTCAACAATATTTTTATGCCTTTGAAAACTAAGAGAAAATATGTTAATAAAATTACTATCAGGCTAAAAATATATAGAACTGGATACCACTTTTGGTCAATTACCAATAAAACCAATAAGATAATGAAAATAAATATTCCGATATATTTAAAATACAGCAATGCATAAAAGTTATATTCATCAAAAGCTTGCTGCATACGAAACAACCAACCTGAAATTTTTACAGACAAATACCTGTAAAAGAATAAAATTATGGGAATTGCTACACTCCAGCCAAGAACATACGAAAAGTTCTCTTTGAAAAATATCGGGTTATTTGAATAAAAGAAAAATAGTAAGCCAAAAAAAGCTGTCACAATATAATTTAGGTTGAGTATCCACAGCATACTATTGACAAATGCACTTTGCTCCTGATAAAGTTTATTGGCATCTACTTTAAAAAATAGCGCCCTGATGAAAAGGTTGAAGTGTTTGCCAAAGGTGGTTTTAATATAAGCCATGAAAAGGAGCAATAAAACGGCTATGACAAAAAAATAGCTGTAATCATATTTTTCGCTGATATGGGTATTGACTTTTGGTTGAATGTTTATGTTGGTTTTAACACTTGTGGTATCTTGCCAAAGTGCAATTTTTCGATATTTCCCGGTAAAAATGTTGTTTTTCAATGACAGGTGGTCACTCCAGTTGACATAAACTTTTTCCTGCAAGTTTTGCATGTTGGCAGCTTCCTGCAATGATGGCATTTTCAGGATAGGTACAGAGGTTGTTTGTTGCATCTGCATTACTACAGATGAGTCGGTAATGCTATTGGCCATTGTTTGTGAGTTTTGTATTTGTTATATGCCTGTCTTTATCGCGTTTTGTTTTTTTTTCCAGGCTTTTTTCCAAAGCTTTGTCCATGTCGGTGCCGGTTTGATTGGCTATACATAGCAAAACAAAAAGCACATCGGCCAGTTCTTCGGCCAGTTTTTCGTCATCAATAACTTCGCCGGGCTTAACTGACTGGTCGCCATAACGCCTGGCCATCAGTCGCGAAAGTTCGCCTACCTCTTCAACAAGCACAGCCAGGTTGGTCAATTCGGAGAAATACCTTACCCCGTATTGCTTAATCCAGCCATCTATCTTATGTTGAGCTTCCTGTATGGTCATTCTTTCTTTTTCGAATCTATAATAATAGTCACCGGCCCATCGTTGACCAGGGTAATCTGCATGTCGGCGCCAAACTTGCCTGTCACAATATCTTTGTTTACATAGTTTTGCATGATATCAATAAAACGTTGATATAGCGGCATGGCATTTTCAGGCTTGGCAGCATACGAATAAGATGGCCTGTTGCCCTTTTTGGTGCTGGCAAACAACGTAAACTGGCTTATCAACATTATTTGCCCATTTATTTCTTCAACACTTTTGTTCATTATGCCTGCTTCGTCATTGAAAATTCGAAGCCGTGATATTTTTCCGGCAATCCAGTCAAGGTCTTCGTCGGTGTCGGCATCTTCAAAACCACAAAGTACAAGAAGGCCACCTTTGATGCTCCTCTTTTCATTGCCATCTATAACGACCTCAGCCATTTTCACCCGCTGAATAACAACTCTCATTTTCTTTTGCTTACCTTTGCACTTACAATTTGCCAAAAATAATACTATGCTTTTGAAGTTTCTCAAAATATTTAAGTATTTGCTCATTACCATCGTTATTTTGATTTTTCTTGGCATTGCTGCGGTTTTTATCCTCTACTCGGTCAAGAAAGAGCATTTTAAACAAATAATTATTGAGGATATTAACCAAAAAATCAATGCCGCACTGGTTACCTCATCTGTTGATTTCACTATTTTTCACGATTTTCCCAATGTGACTATAAAATTGTCGGATGTAAAGCTGATTCTCAAAGGCAGTCCTTCTGATACTATTGCAAATATTAAAGAAGCTGCCATATCTTTTGATATTGTCCAACTGTGGCACCAAAAGCTAAAGATACAATCTGTGACCTTAAATACCGGGAAACTGCTATACTCCGAGGCGACTAAAAATTACATCGACTATTTCAACCATGATACCAGCAGCAAATCAATGTATATCAGCATTAATTATATCGGATTAAAATATATTAATTTAACTTATAATTTAGATAAAACATACTTTAATGCTAATATAGAACAATATAAACTTAGAATTAAGACAAAAAATACGGCCTCATATTATGATAATAAGCTAAAATTAAGTCAGTTATATTACAGAAATAATGCAGAAAATTTCAACCTTCATCAAAAAATTGCTGCCGATTTTCAAATCGTTGCTCAACCTGAAAAATGCGAACTTAAAGGACTCAGCCTGTTTTACGGTAAGCAAAAGTTGAATATAAAGGGAACATATTATATTAAAACAAAAAATTATGAGGTTTCAATGCAGACTCGTAAACTCCGGATTTTAGATATAAAAGGATATTTGCCAAAAATCACTGATTGGGCTTTTAATGATGGGGCTATGGATGTTTCGCTCGTGCTCAACGGCAATATTGACAACAAAAATGCGTTACTAATAATTGGAAAAATCCCGGTTACCAATGGCAAAGTAAGTTTTAAAAATATTGATTTTTCTGAAATCAATACTGAATTGGGGTTTAAACTAATGCCTTTTTCCAGAAAATTTGATATTGCAGTCAACAACTTTCAGTGCAAAACAAAAGGCTCTTCCCTTCAATGCTCGGGTATAGTTTCTTTGGCCAACAAATTGGCTTTGCATTTTGAAGGAAATACAACGATAAAGGTAGAAGAGTTCTTTAATTTATTAAAATTAAAAGATATAAATAATTTTACCGGAACAATTACTTCCGGTTTTATTGTTGATTATGTGGGTAAAGATTCCATTTTTAACAATAAAAATCTTGACCTTACCTTAGATTCTAAGCTTGAAAACATCAAACTGGACTATCAAAAAAGACAATTTGCATTTTCGGGGCATGTTCTGTTGAAAGAAGACAGGGCTACACTCAAACATGGCCGGCTTTGCTTTGATAATTGTTCTATGCAACTCAACGGGATGCTGGATAATGTTTATAAATCAAACCAAACGCGTGTTTTTAAAGGAGATTTGGCCATAGATACGCTGGACTTAAACAATGCCTTTTTTTCTGCTGATACTGCCGGTAGTGGTTTAGAGCTAAGTATTAACCTAAAATGCAGACTGCTGAAATATAATCAGTTTCGGTTTCAGGACCTGGTGGCCAGGGTTGAAAGTTCTTCAAAAAGGTTCGCATGCAACGGTATGCGTTTTGATATATGGGATGGGAAGATTGATAATGCCAGTTATTCATACAACGAAAATACGAAAAGTGCTTATTTTACCGGCAATTTTCAAAACCTTTCGTTGAAATCACTTTTTTATAATTTCGATAATTTTGGGTTGAAATATCTGCAAGCCAATAATATCAAAGGGTCTGTTTCAGGAAAAGCCAGTTTTAACTGTAAATTTGATAAGAATGACAGTATCATCAATTCGAGCATCAGTTCTGAAGCGGATATGGGATTTAGTCAAACCAGCATCAGCGATTTCAAACCTTTGATGGACGTGTTTGCCTTCCTTAAAATACCACGCCCGGCCAACAATGAGGTAGTATTCCAGCCATTTCGCTGCCAGTTAGCTATTGCCAATAACCTTTTTACCGTCCATCCGGTTTTGATAAAAAATAATATTGTTGATTTTAAGCTTGAAGGAGTACATTATTTAGATAATAAGTTTAAATATCATTTACAATTTAGTTTATCAGAGTTGATTAAGAAAAACATCAGGTTAAAAGAGGATAAAGATTTGCCCGTGGCTGAAGATGAAAAAAATGACCGAAAAATGATGGTATATGTTTTATTGTCAGGGAATGATAGTATTTTTAACATTAAATATGACAATCAAAAAGCTTTTCAGTCGTTTAAAGAAAAGCTCGTAGAAGAAAAAAATGCTATCAAGCAAATTTTTCAGGGAAAAGAGATAGATAAAAAACCTGCTGAAGAAAAAAAGCGAAAAATTGGGATAGAAGAAAATCCTCTTACCAACGAAGAGAAAAAAACGCCAACAGTTAAACCTGTGGTAAAAAAGGATTCGAAGCCTAAGGTTGAATGGAAAGACGAATAATTATGGGCATATACAATAGAAAATTTTGGATGAAAATATTACTGTTGCTCTTAGCATCAGTAATTGGCATAGGGTCATTGTATTACACTCACATATTGGTTGAAGAGCTCAAAATTGAGGAGCAGAAGAAAATTGAAATCTGGGCTGAAGCCACCAAGCAGCTTGGTTCGTCAGATATGACGGATAAAAACTTTGATTTCTTGCTCAAGGTCATTCAAAACAACCAAACGGTGCCGGTTATTTTGACTGACTCAGCAGATAACATCATCTCTTACAGAAACTTTGATTCAATCAAATCATTAGATACTTCATATCTGAAGGCTCAGTTGAAGATGATAAAGCTCAAAAATGAGCGGATTGTTATTGATGTTGGAAAGCAAAACAAAAATTACATTTATTACAAAGATTCATATATACTTGAGCAATTATCTGTATATCCTTATTTGCAGCTGGGGGTCATCCTGTTATTTATATTAGTTGCTTATTTTGCATTTAGCTCATCACGAAAGGCTGAACAAAACCAGGTTTGGGTAGGGTTGACAAAAGAAACAGCCCATCAGTTGGGAACTCCTTTGTCTTCGCTGATGGCTTGGTACGAATTGCTTAAAGAAGAAACTCCGGACAATCCGCATGTTCATGAAATGTTCAAAGACATCAAGCGGCTGGAGTCTATCATCGAGCGATTTTCAAAGATAGGTTCCAATTCGCCTTTGCAAAACGAGAATTTGTGCAATGTTGTTGAAAATACTGTCAACTATTTGCGTAGCAGGGTGTCAAAAAATGTTACCATTGATATTGATTGTCCCGACCGGGATATAGAAGTCCCTTTAATCCGGAGCCTTTTCGAAT
The DNA here is from genome assembly GCA_029572965.1 of Bacteroidota bacterium. Lineage (GTDB taxonomy): Bacteria > Bacteroidota > Bacteroidia > Bacteroidales > DTGW01 > JAKPQD01. The sequence continues at coordinate 6,101 of JAKPQD010000036.1, forward strand.
GGGTCATTGAAAACCTGTGCAAAAATGCTGTGGATGCTATGGCTGGCAGTGGCAGCATCCAGATTGTTATTCTTGAAAGGAAAAATAAAATCCAGATTGATGTTATCGATACGGGCAAAGGTATTCAAAAGTCGAAGTTTAAAACCATCTTTAAACCCGGTTATACCACCAAAAAACGTGGTTGGGGACTTGGGTTGTCATTGGTCAAACGAATTGTTGAGCAATATCACCGGGGCAAAATCTTTGTTTACAATTCACAAATTGGCAAAGGAACCGATATAAGAATACTTTTGCCAAAAACAAAGGAACAGGGTTCATGAAGAGGAGCGAAATAGAAATCATGGCACCAGTGGGCTCGTATGAGTCATTGATGGCTGCTATTCAGGGAAAGGCTGATGCGGTGTATTTTGGCATTGGGAAGCTCAATATGCGGTCCAAGTCAACGCTGAACTTTACTGCAGATGACTTGAAAAACATTGTTGAAATTTGCCACGCAAATAACATGAAAGCTTATATCACTTTGAATACGGTGATGTATGACGAAGATATTGCAGAGATGCGACAAGTGCTTGATTACTGCAAAGCCAATAATGTAGATGCAGTTATAGCTTCAGACTTGGCTGCGTTGTTGTATGCAAAAGAGATAGGACTTGATGTACACATTTCGACTCAGCAAAATATCAGCAATGCTGAGGCGGTGAATTTTTTTGCACAATATGCCGATGTCATGGTGATGGCCCGCGAGCTGGACCTCAAGCAAGTGAAAGCCATCAGCCGGTCTATTACAGATAATAAAATTCAAGGCCCCGGTGGGAAACCTATTCGGTTGGAGATGTTTGCTCATGGGGCATTATGCATGGCCATTTCGGGCAAATGTTATTTAAGCCTTCATGAATACAACCATTCGGCCAATCGTGGGGCCTGCTTCCAGATTTGCAGGCGCTCATATACTGTAACTGATAATGAAACCAAGGCGCAGCTTGAGATAGACAATGAGTACATTATGTCGCCCAAAGATTTGTGCACCATTGGTTTTATTGATAAAATCATCGATGCCGGGGTAAAGGTGCTTAAGATAGAAGGACGTGCCCGCTCAGCCGAATATGTGAAAACGGTTTGCTATGCTTATCATAAGGCGCTGCTGGCATTAGAGAATGGCACTTATGACAAAGCATTGATTGATGAGCTAACTGCTGAATTGAGTACTGTTTATAACCGTGGTTTTTGGGATGGATATTACCTTGGCCGTCGGCTGGGCGAATGGAGCGAATCTTATGGCTCTAAAGCTACAAAAAAGAAGGTTTATGTAGGAAAGGTAACCAACTACTTTTCAAAACTAAGTGTAGCAGAGATATTGATGGAAACCAATGAAGTATCTATTGGAGACGAACTGCTTATCATGGGGCCATCAACAGGAGTAATCGAAATAACAGCATCTGAAATACGTGTAGAATTAAAAAATGCTGAAAAAGCTGTAAAAGGTCAATATTTTTCAATGCTGGTACCCAATGTGGTAAGGCGTTCGGATAAGCTGTACAAGTTGGTGGCGAATGAAGAGCTGTAATTGGTGTGGCCAAACATAAAATCATATATTGTATGCTTGGCGTTTATGGCTTGAAAGTTATGCCAGTTAATAGCATTGGGCGTAGAACTATCAAAAGACTTTATAAATACGGTTTTTTGCCCCATTTACTAAACTTTTGCCTCATATTCCTGTTTATTCATTAATTTCGTTGTCCTGAAAATGTATTTAAAATATTTAAAATTTTAGTTTATATAAAATATGTTTTCTGTCAATAATAAATTGAGTTATGACCAAGTTGGATGATAAAATAGTTCAGCGTTTTTATTTGCACAATGCTGTGGTGAAAGAGAATAAAAGCGGTATATTGACTATTGAGGCCGGTACTATTGTGTATGAAGTTTTCAGAACGGTTTCAGGCATTGCTCTTTTTATTGAAGACCATTTTGAAAGGCTTGCCCATTCGGTAAAATCAGTAAATCCAATCATAGATATTGATAATTTATTAGGGCTATTTTATTCAGATATTCAAAAACTTATTGCTGACAATGATTTTGCAGAAGGCAATATTAAAATTGTCATGGCTTTTAATGAAAATTGTGTAAACCGCTATGTTTATTATCTCCCTCACGTGTATCCTACAACACAAATGTATGACAAGGGGGTTCACATGGTTTGCCTCAATGCTGTAAGGAAAAATCCTGACATTAAAATGCTTCATCAATCAATTAAAGAACAAGTAAATAAAATATTGTCAGACAGTAATATATATGAAGTAGCTTTGGTCAACGAAAACAGGATTACCGAAGGAAGCCGTTCCAATTTGTTTTTTATCAAAGGCAATATTGTTTATACAGCTCCTGATAATGAAGTGCTTTTGGGCATTACCCGAAAGTATGTATTGAAAATACTGTATGATAACAACATAGATGTTGTTTTCGATTGTATTTCGCTAAATTCTTTACCTGAGTTTGATGCTGCTTTTATTTCTGGTACTTCTCCAAAGGTATTGCCCGTGAAGTCTATTGAAAATTATACATTTTCTTTACCAAACTCTTTATTGTCTTTTATTTCAGTTGAATACGATAAATTGATGACAGATTATATCAATAAAAATAAGCTTTATGGTAAGTAATATTCTTTTCGAACAGTTTTATACCTACATTATTTTCATGATCATTGGTTATTTGGCTACCAAAACTAAAATTATTACTTTAGATAATGGTGTTTTTTTGTCTCATTTTGTTTTATATATAACATTTCCTTTGTTGATTTTTACTACGGTTACCCACATGCAGTTTGATTTTAATGTAATAAAAAACTCCATTTTTGTTTTTTTATTTTCATACATTTCGTTGTTTTTGCTTTTTGCAGTAGGAAAGTTGACCAGCAGGTGGCTGTGTCTTCAAGAGGCCTCAGAAAAAATCCATATATTACATTCCATGTTTGGAAACATTGTTTTCATTGGTTTCCCATTTATCAGTTCGCTCATGCCCGGGAGCCATGCTTTGCTTTATGCGGCGGTGTTTCAGGTTGCAGCCGACTCAGTGTTGTGGACTTTAGGTATTTACCTGATTGCCAACAAAAAAAATAATAATTTCAAAGAAAACCTAAAACATCTGGTCAATGTCAACTCTGTAGTATTTTTTGTTTCATTAATAATGCTTGGCTTTGGGCTGAAATTACCTGAAACGTTTAACAAACCTTTTTCTATGCTCGGGCATACAACACTTTCGTTAAGCCTTGTTTTTGTAGGGCATATTTTGAGTACTATCAAAATAGATGCTATGGTGAAAAAGGCAAGTTTGTATGCTTTATCTTTCAATAAATTAATTTTAGTACCTTTTATTATGTTAGGGATAATTTATGTCCTGAAACCCTATCTTCCTTTTTTGCAAAAAGATGCTGTCGCAGCTTTGGTTTTGCAGGTGGGGATGCCAGCTATGGCTACAATCGTCATCCTTGCCCGAAAATATGATGCCGATCATTATTTGGCTACTGAAAATATGTTTGTCACTACCATATTCAGTATTTTTACTTTACCTTTGTTATGGGGTGTAATCAATTATTTTTTCTGATGTTGTGGAAAAGGGTTTAGTAGTTAAAGTTACAGGTAATGTTTGCAATATTCTGACAGATGGAAATTATCTGATTGAAGGGCGCATTAAAGGGAAACTTCGTACCAAAGATTTTAAAGCTACAAACCCGGTTGCTGTTGGGGATGTTGTTCAATACCAACGGGCTTTAGAGGATGAAGCTGTCCGTATTAGTGACATTTTGCCGAGAAAAAATTATATCATCCGCAAATCAGTCAACTTGTCTAAGCAATATCATATTATTGCAGCCAATGTTGACCAGGCTGTTTTGGTTGTTACGCTTTTGCAGCCTGAAGTTAGTGTAGAGTTCATTGACAGGTACCTTGTTGCTGCTGAGGCCTACAAAATCCCGGTGGTATTGGTTTTTAACAAAGCTGACCTGCTCAATCCTGCTCAGGCAGATAAGCTCAATGAGCTTTTAAATACTTATAGCAGGGTGGGATATCAGTGTTTAGTAGTTTCTGCTTTGAAGAAAGACAACATTGAAGAGTTGGCTAAATTGTTAGCAGGAAAAATCAGCGTGCTAAATGGCAATTCGGGGGTTGGTAAGTCTTCATTGATAAAAGCCATTTTCCCTGACTTGAATATCAAGATTGGTGTGATTTCTGCTTATCACCAAACCGGGATGCACACTACTTCTTATGCCGAAATGTTTTGTCTTCCGCATAAAACTTTTATTATTGACACTCCTGGCATTCGTTCATTTGGGCTTATTGATGTTAGCAAAGAAGAAATTTATCATTTTTTTCCTGAAATATTTA
>JAKPQD010000092.1 GCA_029572965.1 Bacteroidota bacterium
AACATTCAAACAAACATTACAGCCCGAACGCTATGAAAAGAACACGTTTATACAGAACCTATTTTACAGGGTACAATTTCCCTTTGAAGTTAATGAGGTTACAAAGGTTATTCAGTTATACCGATTGGGTACGGTTGCAAATGGTTACAGAGCAGGGGCAAATACTTTTCCTTTTATTGATGTAAAGGGCAATGTAAGAGCCGTTCAGGTTAAGCAGTTTGACGAACAGAACCACACCACAGGCACGGACTTTTTACACTCAATAATTGAAAAGCACCACACCCGAAACAATAAGCCTTTGCCTGAATGGTTGGAAGCATACACAAAGCAGGATAAACGAATTACCTGTTTATTTGGCGAACACCTTTTAAGTAAGTACCACAGCAACCCCGTTGCATTAGTTGAAGCCCCGAAAACAGCCGTTTACGGTACGTTGTATTTTGGTTTGCCCGAAACACCCGAAAGCCTTATTTGGTTGGCAGTTTACAACAAAAGCAGTTTTTCATTTGACAAGCTGAAAGTATTGCAGGGGCGTTTTGTGTATGTATTTCCCGACCTTTCAAAAGACGGCAGTACCTTCAAAGAATGGGAAACTAAAGCCAAAGAATATGAAAGCCGTTTACCCGGAACACGTTTTATATTTTCGGACTTACTGGAGCGGTTAGCACCTGAACGGGACAAAAGCGAAGGCAATGACCTTGCAGACTATTTAATAAAACAGGATTGGCGACTATTCAGAAAAAGGAACATTCAGGAACAAGCACCACAGCCCGAACCTGAAAAAGTTACTAAAGTTACTAAAGTTACCCACCAACAAAACATTATTTTTTCACACGCTGAACCATTGCCAAAAGTTGAGGTATTCAAAACTGAACGAATTGAACGCCCTGAAAAGGAACAGCCCAAAAACTGGAGCAATGATATTGCAGAACTGGAAAACTACTTTGCAAGTATCGAACTACCAACCCAACCCATAAAACTGAACAGGTGGAGCACAATAACGGATTGTTCCTTATTCATTGAAAGCCACCTTGCCATAGTGAAAGCGAACAACGGCAAACAAACCTTTTTACCCTACCTGAACCGATTACAGGAATTGAAACAAGTATTAACAACAAATTTTAATTGATATGAAAACAAAGACAAAAGAACAGG
>JAKPQD010000132.1 GCA_029572965.1 Bacteroidota bacterium
GATTTTCTACCGTTTTTCGATTCAAATTTGGCTATTCATTAAATGTATTGAGGGCGAAGAAGGGTTAAAACATGCCATTTCGTCCCTTTAGGGGCATACAAACCCTACCCCCCATGAAAATGGGGGGCTTTTGTAGCCTGATATTAGTTTTTCGAAGTATTCAATACTGCATACAAAGTATCAGGCGAGCGTATACGGGGTAAGATGCCATAATAAAATGTTTGCGCTAAGGTAAGAAAAGGATTTCAATGTATATATAGTGGCATAGTAATTGTTACCTTTGCAGTTCAATGTTTTTTGTATGTTCGAGAAATTTAAATCTTCACAGGCTTTTGATGTTCTTCGGCCTGTAAATTTCAGGTATTTCCTGTTGTACAGGTTTTTTATGACACTGGCTACCCTTATGCAATCGGTGGTTGTGGGGTGGCATATTTACAAACTTACCGGAAATGTTTTTGCACTTGGCTTAATAGGCCTTACCGAAGTGATTCCGCAAGTGAGTGTTGCTTTGTTTGCCGGGCATTTTGTTGATATCTGCAACCGTCAAAAAGTTATTTTTTATACTACTTTTCTTTTGCTTGCAGGTTCTGCATGGTTAGTCATATACAGTATTCCGGCATTCGGGTTGTTTACCAGGTTTGGAGTAACGCCCATATTTATCACTATATTTTTGACCGGATTGTCAAGGGGTATATTAATGCCTGCCCATAATGCATTGCTTGGGCAATTGGTTGAGCGAAAATATTTTCCTAAAGCAGCTACCTGGAGCAGTGTTACATGGCATATAGCGGCAGTATGTGGCCCGGCCGTTGGTGGTTTGGTGTATGGCTTTTCGCAAAATGAGGTGGTTACTTATTCAACAGTTTTTACTGCATATCTGACAGCTTTTCTTTTGATTAGCCGCATAAAAGTGGAAAAATTGCAGACAGGAGAAATTACAGAAGGCATCTTTGCCAGGATTCACGAGGGGGTTAGGTTTGTTTTCAATAGTCCATATCTTTGGGGAGCTTTTACGCTGGATATGTTTGCTGTGCTTTTTGGTGGGGCAGTGGCTTTGCTTCCTGCTTTTGCCAAAGATGTGCTGTTTGTTGGGCCCCAGAGTTTAGGTTTTTTACGGGCTGCGCCGGCAATGGGGGCTATCCTGATGAGTTTATTTCTGATGTTCCGTCCGCCTGTTAAAAATACCGGGACGCTTTTATTTATTGCAGTTTCAGGGTTTGGGCTTTGTATGATTGGTTTTGCCTTGTCAACCTCTTTTGCATTGTCACTGATACTGCTATTCCTGAGTGGCATATTTGACAATGTGAGTGTGGTTATTCGTGGTACAATCCTTCAAATATACACACCAGAGCACATGAAAGGCCGTGTTTCTTCTGTAAATAGCATTTTTATTGGTTCTTCCAATGAATTGGGAGCTTTTGAGTCTGGCTTAGCTGCCCGCCTTATGGGGCTTGTTCCATCGGTTGTATTTGGCGGGGCTATGACACTTATTGTTGTCGGGGTCATGTCAAAAGTCAATCCGGCGTTGAAAAAAATGTCTTTCGCCAAGCAACATGTGCAATGAAAGCTTTCATTTAATGCTTTTTTGATTTGTATTTTTTATATTTGATTCAAATAATTGATATTCATGTTTCCACAATATATACAACCTGCTGCTTTTTCTGATTACGAATTGATTGATTCGGGCAATTTTGAAAAGCTTGAACGCTTTGGACAGTATGTTCTTGCTCGTCCTGAACCTCAGGCAATATGGCACAAAGCTATGACTGAAGATGAGTGGAAGAACAAAGCCCATGCGTGGTTTAGGTTGAACGTCAATGCCCATAACAAAGAACGCGGTGAGTGGGTGTTGAAAAAAGGTATGCCCCAGCAATGGCAGGTTAATTACGCTTATAAGGAAATGAAGCTGAGCTTTAGGCTTGGAATGACCTCTTTTAAGCACGTTGGCTTGTTTCCCGAACAAGCTGAGAATTGGAATTTTATTTATGAAAATATAAAGTCTTTACAAATAGCAAACCCTGAGGTGCTCAATTTATTTGCCTATACAGGTGGGGCTTCTTTGGCTGCATGCGCAGCAGGGGCAAAAGTGACGCATGTTGATTCGGTAAAGCAGGTAGTTACCTGGTCGCGTGAGAATATGGAACTTTCTGGTTTGGCAAATATCCGTTGGATAGTAGAAGATGCCTTGAAGTTTGTGCAACGGCAAGTGCGTAAAGGTGCCAAATACCAGGGTATTATACTTGACCCTCCTGCTTATGGCCGTGGAGCTGATGGCGAAAAGTGGATTTTGGATGAACATTTGGCTGTGATGGTCGATTGTTGCAACAAGCTTTTAGATGATAATGGTTTTGTGGTATTGAATTTATATTCTATGGGATTTTCGCCGCTGGTAGCACAAAACATACTTGAAACATCATTTGTAGGGGCAAAGAACGTACAATCGGGTGAATTGTATTTTGAAGATAAAGCAAAACATAGGTTGCCGTTAGGGATATTTGCACGTTTCAATAAAAATTCATGACAGAAAAGCGAAAACTCCTGCTTAGCTTACCAATACCACTTTTTTTTATAGTGGTGATATGGTGTGTCAAGCTGGTTGAGTATGCTAACAATACTTCGTTTTATTTTCTTGGTGTTTACCCACATTCATTCAAAGGCATAATTGGAATACTTACTGCTCCTTTAGTTCATGATGATATCAAACATTTGGTCAATAATTCTGTACCATTCCTGTTATTCTCGGTAGCGACCTTCTTTTTTTACCGGCCTTTGGGTTTAAGAGTTTTGTTCTGGGTATGGTTGATGTCGGGTTTATGGGTATGGTTTGGTGCTCGCCCTGCCTATCATATCGGAGCAAGTGGTTTAGTTTACGGGTTAGGTGCGTTTCTGTTTTTCAGCGGGGCTATTCGTCGAAATGCCCATTTGGCAGCGGTTTCGTTAATAGTAGTTTTTTTGTACGGCAGTATGATATGGGGTATCTTTCCTTTTGTTCCAGACATATCTTGGGAAGCACATCTTTCAGGAGGTATAGCTGGCCTGATATTGGCAATTGTATATAGAAAAGATGGCCCTCAGCCTAAAAAGTATGAATGGGAAGATGAAGAGAATGTTGATAGTTCAGATGTTTTAATTGATAAACTAGAAGAGAATAATAGTACACCAGAGAAAAACTAATCACTTCCCTTTTGTTGCCCCCCAAAGCATTACATGCAGGCGAGGGGAGAAGTTGAACCCTGAATTGATAATTTTATCAACTAATTCAGGTTTAAGCTGGGTGTTAATGTTTGTTCCTTCAAGGCCTATATAAATTCTGTCTTTTGACATGTTATATTTTTCTATAAGTTTAGATACCTCGTTTAAATCATTCTCGTCTGTTATGATAAATTTAAAAATACCAAACTCTTTTTCTGTCCAGGGTTTTAATTTGTTTTCGTGAAAGGATTGCCCAGAATTACTTAGTTTTGGAGATATTACCCAGTTGAAATGTTTAATAATATTCATATCCATTGCTGACCTGCTAAAGTTTGAGCCATCAGCAAGGTTTATATTTAGGAGCTCCCATGGAAGTATAGAGCTATTAGTTTCTACATGAAATTTCTTTCCTGTAACTGCCAATTCGTCTAGTCTGTATAAGGTGGGCTCGCCACCGGTAAAGATGATATGATGACAGGGAGAATCTTCAATAACTTTTCTGAGTTCTTCTTTTGAATATTCTTTGAAAGTACCAGATTTTCTCAGCCATGTATATTTTGTGTCGCACCACGAGCAGGTAAGGTTACAAAACTGGAAACGAATAAACAGGCAGTTGACCCCTGCATAGTTTCCTTCGCCCTGGATAGACCTGAAAATCTCCGATACAAAATATTTATCCATTCCCAAACTCAGATATGATTAATATTATTCGTAATTTTTCATTTTTCATTTTTCATTACCTTAAATTCTTCATATCCTTTCTTTCTCAATTGGCAAGCCGGGCATTGGGTGCATCCTCGTCCCCATTCGTGCAGGGACTCGTCTCCGTTGTAGCAGGTGAGGGTATGTTCAATCATTTCTTGCAAAACACCAGCTTCATCAGCCATTTTAAAGGTCTCTGCTTTAGTTTTCCACATCAGTGGGGTGTGTATATTTACAGGTCTGTCTAACCCCAATGACAACTCAAGCGCTTTAGCTTTGATGTAATTGTCCCGACAATCGGGATATCCCGAATAGTCAGTTTGGCAAACGCCTGTTACCAGGTTGATTGGGTTGATGTTATCTTTAAAAGCATGATTAGCTATGACTGTCAGAAATACGCCATTTCTGTTGGGTACAAAACTGGCCGGAAGTTGATTGGCCAAAGCGTGGCTTTCTGTGTGCTTACCCTCCTTTAACAAGCTACTTATCGTCAATTGGCTGAAAAAACTGCCTATATCATATACAACATGTTTTACACCAAAATTGTTGGCAATTGCCTTGGCATATTGTAGTTCAATGTTGTGGCGCTGTTCATAGAATATACTAACAGCCTCTACTTCAACAAAATTCTTCTTTGCCCACAATAAACTCACAAAAGAGTCTTGTCCTCCTGAAAGCAGTACATAAGCTTTTTGGTTTTCAATCATATTCAATAAGTTGAGGTGCAAAGGTATTAAAACTAAAAATCAAATTTTGAAATATTCCTTAAGATTCTTTACTTACGGCTATCTTAATAATTTCTTTGATATGAACGGCTTTAAATATAAAGGCAAACAGAAAAGCCAATAAAACAGAAACCAAACCGGCAAATATCCAATTGGAAACAAAGGTTTTAGCTAAGAAAAGGATAATGATAAAGCTAAATAACCAAACAGCAAACCGCATTAAGATATTTTTGTCTTTTTTCAATTTAAGAATCCTGGCAGCCATAATGGTTTGAACAATTCCGGTCAGAATTTGTGTCGTACAGCTTGCTATAGCTGCCCCTTGGGCTTCAAAGCCCGGAATTAGTATAAGGTTGAGCGAAATGTTTATCACAACAGCAGAGGCAGCCATGATGTTAAGTTCTTTCAGTTTTCCGGCCGCTGTTAATAGTGTTCCATAAATATAAGTAAGCGAAATGCCAATGAAACCAATGATTATAGTTCCAAGTATGTTGCTGTTACCCGGTTGGTGGTACATTAAAGTCATTAATTCGCTCCGATATGCATATCCTGTAAGGGATACAACAATTACAGGTATCATTAATATTGAAAAAGCAAGGCTCACCAGATTGCTGGTATCTTCTTTTTCTTTCAGCATCTTGGAAAAGATGGGCAGAAGTATGACGGTAAAAAGCAAAGCAAAATTGGAAAAAACCTCAAGGATGCGGAAGCCTTGCGCGTATAAACCAGCTTGTTCTTTGCCATTTACAAGTAACCGTTCAAGCAAAATGGGTTCCATCCTGTTGTAGAAAGACATCAGTAGTACCAATAGCGAGAAGGGCAAACTTTTCTTAATAATCACCAGCATGTGATGGTAGTCAAACCGCAGTTTAAAGGAAATGGTATTACTGAAAACAATAACTGCAGCAACAATTGCAGTTATTAAGAATGATGCTGTTTGGCTCAGAACAAACCATTCGAGCTTAAATGGAGTATTGATGCCCCATAGAAGTATAGAAAGGATGATAATCATCAAAAGCTTATCCAGTACAGACAAAATGCTGTCTGTAATAAACTTCATCAGGGCATTGATGTTGGAGCGAAGATATAATATTAATGAGGATAAAACCTGATTAAGCACGAGAAACAGCAGAATAGAAATCTGTTTAGTCTCATATCCGGCTATTATACCAATAACGATGCATAATACAGTATATATTGCAGCGAAAATCAGCTTTATCCCTATGATAGAGGAAAGATATTTTGTTAAAAGGTGGTTGTGCCTGGCAAGTTCACGGTTATTGAAATTAGTAACCCCTAAATCAAGGAAAATATTAAAAAGTATCGAGAAACTCATTAGTGAAGCATAAAGCCCGTAAAGCTCGTTTCCTAACCTGTTTTGGACAGCAACTTCAATGCCAAAAAACCAAAAAGGTTTGATGAGCAAATTGATAGCTATAAGAAATATGATATTTAAAATGAACTTACGGTTCACAGGTTCAGGTTTATAAAATAAACGCCTGCCATGCATTGCAAAGACAGGCGTTGACATTTAGTTATAATAGTAGTTAATTGTTGAAATGGTATAAAAATATTACAATAGCCTCCATGGCTGTTTTAGGGTTGTCTTTTATTTCTAAAACTACCTTTATTTCTGCTTTGGCTATGCCGCGTAAATTGCTTATGCTTTGTAAACTGGCTTTTAACCTTACCTGGTCGTCAACCAACACTGGTTGTCCGAATTTAAGCTTTTCAATACCATAGTTTACCAGCATTTTCACATTGTTTACTTCAACTATCTGGTACCAAAGGTATGGCAATATAGATAAGTTGAGGTATCCGTGTGCAATGGTCTTTTTAAAAGGGCTTTCTGCAGCTGCTTTTACCGGGTCGGTGTGTATCCATTGAAAGTCGAGTGTCGCCTCGGCAAACTTGTTTATTTGTTCTTGTGTTACCTGGTGATATTCTGATACTCCAAGCTCTTTGCCAACGTAGGCTTCAAATTCAGCATAGCTGTTGATGGTTATTTTATTCATTTTTGTTGTTTTTAGTTGGGCAAATGTAAAAAAAACTTCAAACATACATCTTTAAAAGCATGTTTGAAGTTTTTGCTTCAAAAAGAATGTAAAAAATTAGTCGAGCGCCTGGCCTGTATTGTTTGAGATATTGATAATTTGCTCAAACTGTTGAGGTGATAAGTCATTAAAGAAGTAGTTGACCGGGTTTACTTTTTCTCCATTTTTAATAACTTCATAATGCAAGTGTGGCCCGGTTGATAGACCGGTATTGCCTACCAATCCAATAACAGCCCCTCTTTTTACTTTTTGTCCTACATTAACTTTAAATTCACTCAGGTGGGCATAAAGTGTTTTTATTCCAAAGCCGTGGTCAATAACAATTTTTTTGCCATAGCCGTGAAAATTATTCTCAACAGATTCAACAACTCCATCACCTGTTGCATATATTTCAGTCCCAACAGGGGCTGCAAAGTCAAACCCGTAATGGAAAATCTTGATTTTATACCAGGGATGGATACGCCAGCCAAAGCCTGAAGATGTCCTTTCCAAGCCTTTATTTGCTACTGGCTGGATACAAGGTACACATTTACGCATCTCTTCTTTGTTCATGGCAAGTTTGATAAGTTCATCATACGACTTAGACTGAACATAAACTTGTTTCATGGTTTTATCTAATTTCCTCGCCGTTTCAATAACCAAATCTGAATTTTCATACCCTTCAAGGTCTGCATAGCGGTTTACACCCCCAAAACCAGCTTCCCTGACCGAACGTGGAATAGGCTCTGCTTCAAATATGGTACGGTAAAGATTGTCGTCACGTTGTTGTAAGTCTTTAAGTACTGTACTTACCTCACTTAACTTTTTTTCAAATATTTCTAACTGTAGTTTAAGCTGATCATTTTCACGTTTTAAAATTTTTTCTTTGGGAGAGTCAAAAAAGCGTGAAAAAGCAAAATAAAATACAATGGAAATTACTATTCCTGCAAAGAAATACGTGACCAGCTTAATAAGCAACCCTTTAAAACTGAGCCTGATACGATCAAAACTCATAGATTCGGGGTTGAAGCGATATTTATTTCTTGCCATAATAATCTGTTTTTTAATTGGTTAGTTTAAGTTCCCCAAAATTGCGACAAAACTAAGGGTTTTATCTAAAGAAAACAAATTTTTTAGATAAAACTTTGATTTTCAGCCTATATTAAATTACAATTACGCCCCAAAACGTTTATTATACTTATGAAAAGCAAAAATGTTGGATACTTATGTCTTTTTTTTACATAAAAAATGCATAAATCTGTTTAACAATTTGATTATTCCATTTTATCACATTGTAAATATGTTAATTTTGTGCGTCAAATTTTGTAAGTTAAAATACATAAGTATATGAATTCAAACGAGATACGTGAAAAATTTTTAGAATTTTTTAAAACTAAACAGCACCAGATAGTTTCTTCAGCCCCTATGGTTGTTAAAAATGACCCGACTTTGATGTTTACCAATGCCGGGATGAACCAGTTTAAAGATATTTTTCTGGGTAATTCACCTGTAACTTTTCCCCGAATTGCCAATAGCCAAAAATGTTTGAGGGTTTCGGGCAAACACAACGACCTGGAAGAAGTTGGCCACGATACCTACCACCATACCATGTTTGAAATGCTTGGTAACTGGTCGTTTGGTGATTATTTTAAAGAAGAAGCCATTGCTTGGGCTTGGGAATTCCTTACCGAATGGATGAAACTCGATAAAGATCGGTTATATGTTACCATATTTATGGGTGATAAAGCCGAGAACCTTGAAAGGGACACAGAAGCTTATGATTGTTGGGCAAAATATATTGCCAAAGATCGTATCCTTGATGGAAATAAAAAAGACAACTTTTGGGAAATGGGCGATACAGGGCCCTGTGGCCCTTGTACCGAGATTCACATTGACTTGCGTGACGACGAAGAAAGAAAAAAAGTGGACGGGAAAACCCTTGTTAATGGTAGCAACCCATTGGTGATTGAAATTTGGAACAATGTGTTTATGCAATACAACCGCAAAGCTTCTGGCGAATTAGAGCTTTTACCAGCTAAACATGTTGATACAGGTATGGGCTTTGAGCGTTTATGTATGGCTGTGCAGGGCAAAAAATCAAATTACGACACTGATGTATTTACGCCGATTATAGAAGAGATTAGTCGTTTAACTGGCATAAAATATGGCAATGAAAATATGACCGATATTGCTATGCGCGTTGTTGCTGATCACTTAAGGGCAATATCTTTTGCTATTGCTGACGGACAGTTGCCTTCAAATAACAAAGCCGGCTATGTTATCCGTCGTATCTTGCGCCGTGCTGTACGTTATGCATATAGCTACCTCAACCAGCACGGACCTTTTATTTGTAAATTAGTGCCAGCCCTGACTGCTAATATGGGCAACGCTTTCCCTGAATTGAAAGCTCAGCAAAAGCTAATTGTTCAGGTTATTGCTGAAGAAGAAACGGCTTTCCTTCGCACATTGGAAACAGGTATTAAATTGTTAGACCAACTGATACTGAAAGCTAAAGCTGCAAAAACTTCTGTAATTGATGGTAAATCGGCATTTGAGCTTTATGATACTTATGGTTTCCCTCTTGACCTGACAGAGCTTATCCTTCGCGAGCAATCAATGAGTGTTAACCGCGAAGAATTTGACCAACAGATGGAAATGCAGAAATCACGTTCACGCAACGATGCAGCTGTCGAAACGGATGATTGGCAGGTTGTTTCTTCTAAAGATACAACTGAGTTTGTTGGATACGACACTATTGAAGCTGATGTAAAAATCGTTCGTTACAGAAAAGTTACTACAAAAGGAAAAACACAATATCATCTGGTGTTTGATAAAACTCCTTTTTATGCCGAAAGTGGTGGCCAGGTCGGTGATATGGGCACAATTACGGCTAATGGTGAAGTTGTTCAGATAATTGATACCAAAAAAGAAAACAACCTGAGTGTACATATCTGTGAACAGCTCCCTTCTTTTCTTTCGGCTACATTTAAAGCAAAGGTGGACGAAACCAAACGTTTAGACACAGCATCAAACCACTCGGCAACACACCTTATGCATTATGCCCTTCGTCAGGTGTTGGGCAAACATGTCGAACAAAAAGGGTCGTTGGTTACTCCTGAATATCTTCGTTTCGACTTTTCACATTTTCAAAAACTTTCGCCTGAAGAAATAGCTAAAGTAGAAGAAATGGTGAATCTTCAAATAAGAAAGAATATTGCATTAAACGAAAACAGGGCTATGTCATTTGACGAGGCACGAAAAACCGGCGCAATGGCTTTGTTTGGCGAGAAATATGGTGACAAAGTACGGGTTATCAAATTTGGGGATTCTGTTGAGCTTTGTGGAGGTACCCACGTTGCTGCTACCGGGCAGATAGGGAGTTTTAAAATTATTTCTGAAACTGCTATTGCTGCTGGTATCCGTCGTATAGAAGCCATTACCGGTAATGGGTTTATGCAATATGTCCATAAAAACGAAGAACTGATAAGCTCTTTAAAAGAGATGCTAGGAAATCCTCAAGATTTGAGAAAGGCCATGGAAAAGTTGCTTACCGATTATAGCGGTTTGCAAAGGAAAATCGAACAAGCTCAAAAGCAACAGCTTGATATTGCTGTTCAACAGTTGCAGAAAAAAGTTAAAAACATAAATGGTATTGAGGTAATTGCCGAAACTGTTGAGGCTGATTCAGCCCAATCATTGAAAGATATTGCTTTCAGGTTGCGTTCTCATGCCGAAAATGCATATTTAGTGCTTGGTGCTGTAATTGATGATAAGCCAACCCTTGCAATTGCCATATCTGATAAACTTGTAGCAACAAAAAAACTTAATGCTGGCCAGATTATACGAGAAGTTGCTAAATTAATCGATGGAGGCGGTGGCGGACAACCATTTCTTGCCACTGCAGGCGGGAAAAATGCCGCAGGATTGTCCCAGGCAATTGAAAAATCGCTTACTTTTATATAGCAAAACAACTCTAACTATTCTTAATATATACTCAACTAACGAACTAACTAAATTAACCAATGAATGTAACACGTGTTTTTGATTTGTTCGAACACATTAAGAAGGAGTACAACAAGGCGGATGTGTTTGGTTACAAAAAACAAGGTGTATGGCATACTTATCATATAGACCAATGTATTGAATTGGCAAATCTGCTCAGTAGTGGCCTTCTTTCTTTAGGCTTAAAAAAAGGAGATCGTATCGTTTCTATTTCAAATAACAGGCCAGAATGGAATTTTCTTGATTTCGGCATGTCGCAGATTGGAGTGATACATGTTCCCGTTTATCCTACTATCAGCAATGACGATTTTCATTATATTTTCAATCATTCAGCTCCTAAGTGCATCTTTGTTTCTGAACAATCTGTTTTTAATAAAATTGAACCTGTTGCAAAACAATGTGGCATAACTGATATCTATTCTTTTGATGGGCTCAATGGGACAGTAAATTGGAACTATATCCTTGATTTGGGGCGGGCACATATTGATGAACATAAGGCTGAGATTAAGCTGTTGAAAGATAGTATCCTTCCTTCTGATGTTTTTACTATTATTTATACAAGTGGGACTACGGGTTTGTCAAAGGGGGTTATGCTTTCGCATGACAATTTTGTTCAGAATGTAAAGAATAGCGTACATATTCACGATGTTGACCATCATTGTCGTAGTTTGAGCTTTTTGCCATTGAGCCATGTGTACGAACGTATGCTCAATTACCACTACCAATATAAGGGGATTGGGATATATTATGCCGAAAATTTTGGCACTATAGCCGACAACCTGAAAGAAGTTCAACCGCACATATTTTGTACTGTACCCAGGATACTTGAACTATTTTACGAAAAAATTGTCAGCAAAGGGTACGAATTAAGCTTTGTTTCAAGGCTTCTATTTTTCTGGGCCATTCATTTTGGTAAGAAATATGAAGTAATGAAGAAAAAATCTTTGTTGACAAAGCTTAAAAGAAAAATTGCCGATAAACTTGTTTATGAAAAAATCAGGATGTCATTGGGAGGCAACCTGCGTGTAGTAGTTTCTGGCGGAGCCTCGCTACAATCCAGTCTTGCCCGTTTATTTTGGGCTGCTGGTATCCAGCTTTTAGAAGGGTATGGCCTAACCGAGACTTCTCCTGTAATTTCAGTAAACAGATTGTTGCCAAAGGTCGAAACATATCCGGGTACGGTAGGAAAAGTGCTTGATGGTGTAGAAGTAAAAATTGCCCCTGATGGCGAGATTTTGTGCCGTGGACACAATATAATGCTCGGATACTACAAGCAACCAGAGCTTACAGCTGAAGCTATTGATAAAGATGGGTGGTTCCATACTGGAGATATAGGCTTTTTTACTCCTGAAGGGTTTTTAAAAATCACAGACAGAAAAAAAGAAATATTTAAACTTTCGAGCGGAAAATATATTGCTCCCCAAGTTATAGAAACTAAATTGAAAGAGCTTGAATATATCGAACAGGCTATTGTTATTGGCGAAAACGAAAAGTTTGCCAGCGCTTTGGTGGTCCCAAATTTTTATCATCTTCACAAATGGAGCAGCCAACATCATATTATTTTTCGCGATAATGAAGAACTAATCAAGAATCCTGAAATAAATAAGCTTTACCAAAAACTTGTTGCCAATATCAATCTTCAGCTTGGTTTGGTAGAACAAATTAAAAGGTTTCGGTTGGTACACCAGGAATGGACGCCGCAAACCGGCGAATTATCTGCTACTCTTAAATTAAAAAGACGCGTTATTCTTGAAAAATATAGTGATATCATAGAACAGATTTATTCTGCCTCAAAAAATTAAAATTGCTGTTTTTTATAAAAATTTGATATAAGTATGCTTTTTTGGTTAAAATATTTGTAAAAAACAGTAAAAATTGTTTAATTTTTCGATTTCTTATGATAATTTAAATCAAAAATTATATTTTTACAGCCTTTAAAGTTGAAAATTATAAAAATTGATTAATGAAACTGTATATTCCTAAAAATTACAAACCAGTTCTGAATCTAATTCAAACAGAAAAGGCAATTAAGCTGGTAAAAGATTTCTTTGAATCAAACCTTTCAAGTGAATTGCGTTTACGCAGGGTAACGGCACCTCTTTTTGTATTAAAAGGTACTGGTATCAATGACGATTTGAACGGGGTAGAACGCAAAGTTACATTTCCAATTGCCGATATGAAAGAGCAGCAAGCTGAAGTAGTTAATTCACTTGCAAAGTGGAAACGTATGATGCTTGCAGACTACAATATCCCTCAAGGTTATGGTTTATACACTGATATGAATGCCATCAGACCTGATGAAGAGCTTGATAATATTCATTCATTGTATGTTGACCAGTGGGACTGGGAACGTAGTATGAGCGCTGAAGAACGCAATGTTGACTTTTTGAAATATATAGTCAGAAAAATTTATAGTGTACTCAAACGCGTCGAATATGTGGTGTATGAAGAATATAATCAAATTAAACCAATTCTTCCTGAAGAAATTACATTCATCCATAGCGAAGAGTTGCTGAAAATGTACCTCAATCTTTCTGCTAAAGAACGCGAAACGGAGTTTGCTAAAAAACATGGAGCTATATTCATTATTGGTATTGGCGATAAACTTTCTAATGGAGAGCCTCATGATGGAAGAGCTCCAGATTATGACGACTGGACAACCAAGTCTGAAAACGGCTTTAATGGTTTAAACGGAGATATTATCCTTTGGAACCCTGTTTTAGAACAAGCGTTTGAAGTATCTTCAATGGGTATAAGGGTTAATAAAGAAGCTTTGTTAAAACAGCTTACAATTGCTAAAGCTGAAGACCGCAAAGAACTGATGTTCCACAAACGCTTGTTAAATGACGAGTTGCCTTTGTCTATAGGCGGAGGAATAGGACAATCACGTATTTGCATGTTTTTCCTTCGCAAAGCCCATATTGGTGAAATTCAATCAAGTATTTGGCCAAAAGAAATGGTTGATGAATGTAAAAAAAATCAAATTATTCTGATCTAGTTATTTGAAAAAATAAGAGTAAGAGAGATAGGGCTTTTTAGCTTTATCTCTCTTTTTTTTACCTTTGTCTTCCAAAAATAAAATCAAAAAAATGACGTTGATTAAGTCTATCTCAGGAATTAGAGGTACTATAGGCGGTAAGCCGGGAGATAACCTCACTCCACTCGATATTGTTAAGTTTTCAGCCGCTTTCGGAACCTGGCTTATACAACAAAATAAACAGGCTAAGTGCACGGTTGTTGTTGGTCGTGATGCCCGTATTTCTGGTCCTATGATGGATCACATTATTTGTGGTACATTAGTGAGCCTTGGTATTGATGTGATAAACATTGGTTTGGCTGCCACGCCTACTGTAGAGATTGCAGTTACAGAAACTAAATCAAATGGAGGTATTATCATTACTGCAAGTCACAATCCTAAACAGTGGAATGCATTGAAATTGCTCAATGAAAAAGGTGAGTTTATTAATGATACCCAAGGTAGATTGGTTTTGCAGTTGGCCGAAACTGAACAATTCAATTTTGTTGATGTAGATAAGCTCGGCAAGGTTTCTTATCGCCACGACTTTAATGATATTCATATACAAAAAATTCTTGAGCTGCCTTTGGTGGACAAAGATGCTATTGCTAAAGCCGGATTTAAAGTGGCAATTGACTGTGTAAACTCTGTTGGAGGAGTTGTGTTACCTCAGTTGCTTAAAGCACTTGGAGTAACTGAAGTGTTGCCTTTGTATTGCAATCCTGATGGGCAGTTTCCTCACAATCCTGAGCCTCTGCCAGAACATTTAACAGAAATTTCAGCACTGGTTAAGGATAAAAAGGCCAATCTTGGTTTTGTTGTTGATCCTGATGTTGACCGCCTTGCTATTATTAATGAAGATGGTTCAATGTTTGGCGAGGAATATTCGCTTGTTGCTGTTTCGGAATATATTTTGTCTAAAACTCCCGGAAATACTGTTTCAAACTTGTCCAGTACACAGGCTTTGAAGGATGTGACTGTTAAGTTTGGAGGTACCTATACTGCATCAGCAGTAGGAGAGGTAAATGTGGTTACAGCCATGAAGCAAACCAATGCTGTGATTGGTGGCGAAGGCAATGGTGGTGTTATTTATCCCGAATTGCACTATGGTCGCGATGCATTGGTTGGTATAGCACTATTTTTGACCTATTTGGCCTACAAAAAGATGAGCTGTAGCCAGCTTCGCAGTACTTATCCATCTTATGTCATTTCAAAAAATAAAATTGAATTGAAGCCAGGCATTGATGTAGATGCTATTTTGGCTAATATAAAAGATAAATATAAGAGTAAACCTATAATTGACGTGGATGGCGTTCGTATTAACTTTGAAAATCAATGGGTACATCTCCGTAAATCAAATACAGAGCCTATTATACGTATTTATGCTGAAAGTAAGACTATGGACGATGCTAATAATTTGGCCCAGAGTATTATGAACGATATTAAAGCTATGTCGTAAAAGGCTTTTGAATAATCAGGTATGAATGACTTTGAGCGGGTTACTATTTTAAAATAATCACCATAACTCTGCGTTGTTGGTTTATTATAATGCCAGTTAAGCAATTAGCTGGCATTCTTTTTGAGCTCTTCAAAGATTCTTAAGGCAGACAAAAAGTCTGTAATTTTGTATGCGTGTATTCCTGTTATAGTACCGTTTATGGCTTCGTTAAGAAACGATTCAGCTTTATATTCAATATTTTCGGTTATAGTACTGCCCGTTTTGTAGTAAATAAGGTTAATGGCGTTGTCCGTCCATTCCAAAGAGCCTGTTTTTTCTTCGTCACAAATTTTGATTTGAAAGTTAAAGCTGTCTTTGTTATTGGTATTTATTTCGATATGAACAGAATTGCCATTGATAAAAGAGATATAGGTACCATTAATGCTCATTTCTTTGTTGTTATGGCGTGACGAATATGAATAGCATTTTTTTATTTTTCCATGCATCAATGCGGCTACTATATCGCAAATGGTAGTATAGTGTTTATTATACTCATGCTTTTCCCAAAAACTTATGTTTGTGTAAATCTCAATTTTAAGGTATGAGGTATTTTTAAAAAGCTTTGATAAAGCAATAGCTTTTGGGCTTATATGAGGTTGGATCATTATCTCGGCCTCAATGGATAGCATCTGGAGATACTTTATTTGCTCATGCCTTAAAAAATATGGATTTAACAAAATGATATGCTTTGACTGCTGAATACTTTCTATGGCCAGGTTATACCATTCGGGCTGCGATACATCAAAAATTAGGATGTCTGAATTGGAAATAAGCAGAAAAGGATTGGTACTATTGGCTTGTTCAGGAGCATTGCTTGACAGGTCGATGCAAATGGCTGAATGGTGTATATTTTTTGCATTCAGGAAGCTGTTTATAAGAGTTTCATTGGTGTCAGGTGTACAAAATAAGCCAATCTTGCTCATACTCTATCCTTTATAATGCATACAAACTTAATTCATAATAAGTACATTATGCAGATGTGCATAAAAGAGTTTATCAACTAATTGTTAATAAAAATTGTTTTGCAAAAATCCTGTTGGTATAGTTGTTTACGTGCTGTTAAATCAAATAGTCAGCGTATTTTCATATCGAAAAAGTTTCGGTTAAATCTTATCAAAAGGTATAACTTTGTGTAGCATTTTTAGAGGGATAAGAAATTTTCATGGAAGATACATTCAGACATAAAGGTTTGCGAAATAAATTGGTGGAATGTTTACGCCTGAAAGGTATTCGTGATGAGAAGGTTTTACTGGCTATCAATAAAGTACCTCGCCATTTGTTTCTCGAAAGTAGTCTGATAAATCATGCATATCAGGACAAGGCATTACCTATTGGGGCCGGGCAGACCATTTCACAGCCATATACAGTAGCTGTACAATCCGAGCTTTTGAAAGTTAAACCTTTCGAAAAGGTACTTGAAATTGGTACAGGAAGCGGTTATCAAGCTTGTGTCCTTCTCGAAATGTCTGCAAGGGTTTATACTATTGAACGTCAGCGAGAGTTGTATCTCAAAGCCATGTCATTTCTGCCTCAGATTGGTTATAACCCGCAGTTTTTTTATGGCGATGGCTATTTAGGATTGCCTACTTATGGGCCTTTTGATAAGATTATTATTACTGCCGGAGCTCCTGAAGTTCCAAAAGCCTTGTTAGAACAATTAAAGATTGGAGGTCGTCTTGTTGCGCCTATCGGAGACAGCCAGGTTCAGGTGATGACGGTGGTTGAAAGAAAAGGCGAAGATTCTTTTGTTACAACTCATCATGGAAGTTTTATCTTTGTACCTCTTTTGAAAGGAACCGAATAAATGAATTCATATTACACCCTTACATATAATCCTTTTGGTGTAAATACCTACGTTATATGCAATGAACAGAACGAATGCCTGATTGTTGATGCCGCTTGTTATGATAAACGCGAATTAGAGCATTTATACAACTTTATAGAGGGTAAGAAATTGAAAATAGTTGCAGCTGTTAATACTCATGGGCATTTTGACCATCTTTTCGGGGTTGATGAGGTTTGCAGCAAGTACAACCTTACCCCATACATTCATCAAGATGATATGTATGTGGTTAAAGCAGCGGCAGAACTGGCTATACCATTTGGCTTAGTTGTCAGGAGCCTGCCCCCGAAGTGGAACTATTTTACCGAAGACGGCATGGTATCTATTGGTGGTTTTAATTTTCGGGTAATGCAGGTTCCGGGTCATTCAAAAGGCAGTGTTGTCCTGTATTTTGAGAAATATAAAATTCTGGTGACAGGAGATGTGCTTTTTGCAGGAAGCATAGGCCGTACAGATTTGCCGGGAGGAAGTTATATAGACCTGATTTCGGGTATAAAATCTAAGATTCTTAATTTGCCTTTAGATACTGTTGTTTTGCCGGGTCATGGCCCATCAACTACTATTGGTGAAGAAATTTCGAGCAATTCATTTTTAAATTATTTATAAGATATAAAAATGTCACAGGAGAAATTTTTATACAGGCATATTGGCCCGAGCGACTCAGAAGTTCCGGCAATGCTTGAAACTATTGGGGTCGAATCTGTTGATGATTTGATTGCCAAGACCCTGCCTGAGAATATCTTGCTCAAAAGGGTCTTAAGGCTTCCCAAATCCCAGACTGAGCATGAGTACCTCAAGCATATTTGGGAGATTGCTCAGAAAAACCTTGTGTATAAGTCTTACATCGGTTTAGGATATTACAATACCATAACACCGTCGGTTATACTTCGCAATATATTCGAAAACCCATCATGGTACACTTCATATACTCCATACCAGGCTGAGATTTCGCAGGGTCGTCTTGAAGCTCTGCTCAATTTTCAGACGGTTGTAATGGAGCTAACAGGTATGCCCATTGCCAATGCTTCGTTGCTGGATGAGGCAACAGCTGCTGCCGAGGCTATGATGATGTTTTACAATTCACGTACTTCTGCGCAAGCTGAAAATAGGGTACTCAAATTTTTTGTGGACAAAAATAGCTGGCCACAGACCATAGATGTGTTGCGTACCCGTGCTTTACCTTTTGAAATAGAGGTTATAGTTGGAGATTACAAAACATACTCATTGGGTAATGACTTTTTTGGGGCATTAGTGCAATACCCGGGTGCTGATGGTATCATCCATGATTATTCTGGTTTTATTCAAAAAGCTCACGAAAAGGAAATTCAGGTGGCTGTAGCTGCTGATATATTGAGCCTTACCATTCTTGTACCTCCCGGAAATATTGGGGTAGATGCTGTATTGGGTTCAACCCAGCGTTTTGGTATTCCTATGGGGTATGGAGGACCACATGCTGCTTATTTTGCTGTTACTGAGAAATATAAACGTGCCATTCCGGGCCGTATTATTGGTGTTACAAAAGATGTACATGGCTTGCCTGCTTTGCGTTTAGCTATTCAAACCCGTGAACAACATATAAAACGAGAAAGGGCTACTTCTAACATTTGTACAGCACAAGCTTTACTTGCTATTATGGCAGGTATGTATGCTGTATATCATGGAAAAACTGGTTTACAACATATCGCATTACACATTCACCGCTCGGCTTCTACATTGGCTCACAAGATTGAAGCCCTGGGTTATGAAGTGGTTAGCAAAAATATTTTCGATACCATTGAAATCAGGCTGCCTCATGAGGTTACCTCTGATGAGTTACAGCGGATAGCTGAAGAACGTATGATTAACCTGCGATACGAAGCTAAAAATACTGTATTTATTAGTGTTGATGAAACTACAACAATAGATGACCTTAATGTTTTGCTTGATTTATTTGCTGTCGCTATTTTCAAAAAGTATCAACCAATAGAGAGTCTTGAGCATAGCTTGTCTTTTGATAATATGCATTTGCGTGACGATGATTATTTCACACAAGATATATTTAAATTATATAGTTGTGAAACAGAGATGATGCGCTATATTAAAAAGCTTGAAAGACGTGATATTTCTCTTACACAAAGCATGATTTCGTTGGGCTCATGTACCATGAAGCTCAATGCTGCTACTTAAATGCTCCCTCTTAGCTGGCCTGAGTTTCAGTGCATACATCCATTTGCTCCGCTCGACCAAGTGGAAGGATATCATCAGTTGCTCAATCGACTTGGCAAATGGCTTTGCGAGATTACCGGGATGAGCCAAATCACCTTTCAGCCAAACTCTGGTGCTGCTGGAGAATACACGGGTTTGTATATTATTCACAAGTATCACGAAAGCAAAAATGAGCATCAACGCAAGATTGTGCTTATCCCGTCTTCTGCACATGGTACCAATCCTGCAAGTGCAGCAATGGCAGGGCTGAAAGTCGTTGTAATTAATTGCGATGACAATGGTAACATTGACTTCAATGACCTGAAAGAAAAAGCAAATCAATACAAAGAAGAACTTTCATGCCTTATGTTGACATATCCATCAACCCATGGAGTGTTTGAAGAGCAGGTGAAAGATATTATTGACTATGTTCATTCATTAGGAGCCCAGGTATATATGGACGGGGCCAATATGAACGCACAGGTTGGCCTTACCAGTCCAGGCACAATTGGGGTTGATGTTTGTCACCTCAATTTGCACAAGACATTTGCTATACCTCATGGTGGTGGGGGGCCCGGAAGTGGTCCTGTTTGCGTAGCTGAACACTTAGTTGAGTTTTTGCCAACGCATCCGCTTGCTGCTGTGGGGGGGCAAAAAGGTGGTACTGCTGTATCTGCTTCTCCCTGGGGTAGTGCGTTGATAGCAGAAATTTCTTATGCCTATATTGCTATGCTTGGTGCTGAAGGTCTTGCTGAGGCTACTAAATATGCCATTTTCAATGCCAACTATATGGCTGCAAGGCTAAAGAAAAAGTTTAAAATACTTTATACGGGCAAAAACGGCTTTGTAGCCCACGAGATGATTATCGATTGTCGTGAATTTAAGAAAATGGCTGATGTTTCTGAAATTGATATAGCCAAACGCCTTATGGATTACGGTTTTCATGCTCCTACTGTTTCTTTTCCCGTTCATGGTACCTTGATGGTTGAACCAACAGAAAGCGAGTCAAAGCAAGAGCTCGACAGATTTATAGATGCTATGTTTGCCATTTATGAAGAGATTGAAGAAATTGCTTCAGATAAATATCCAAAAAATGACAACGTGTTGAAGAATGCTCCTCATACTGCTGCTCATGTTGCTTCCGATAGTTGGGCGCATCCTTATAGCAGGCAAAAAGCTGCTTTCCCATTATCTTGGATTCAGGAGAATAAGTTTTGGCCAGCTTGTGGCAGGACGGATGATGCTTTTGGCGACCGAAACCTGGTTTGCTCGTGTTCGCCTATTGATGAGTATCGGAAGAGCTTATAAAAATTGAGGTTATATAAAATGTAAAATGTCTGAACATTTAACAAGTTTTGTTCAGACATTTCTTTTTATTTAATTATTTTTATACTTTTCTCAAATTCCAGGGTTACTTTTTTGCATCTTCGGACATTAATAGTTGTATATATAAATGGAGCAGTTTTCAAATGAGGATATTATCGGAGGGATTTTAAATAATAACAGTAAGGTTCTTCGGTATATTTATGCTGAAAATTTTCCGAAAGTAAGGCAACATATATGCATAAATGGTGGCAGCGAAGATGAAGCAGCAGACGTTTTTCAAGAGGCAATTCTTATTATTTTTGAAAAGGCCAGGAAAGAGCAGTTAGTGCTGACAGTCAAGTTTTCCACTTATTTATACGCAGTGGCCAAGGTTGTTTGGAAGTCCTATTTAAGGGAAAACAGAAAAGAAGAAGACATGTTTCAATTGAATGAGACTGAATGGGATTTTGAAATTGGAGAAGTTGACGATTATATTATTGATAATGAGCGATTTAAACTTGTTTGGAGATATTTTGACAATATTAGTAAAGATTGTCAAACAATAATACGGTTGTTTTTAGAAGGAAAAAGCATAAGCGAGGTTACTCAGGAAATGAATTACAGCAGCGAACAGCATACAAAAAACCGAAGATTGCGATGCAAAGAGAGTTTGATAAAAAAGATAATGGCTGACCCTAAATATAAAGAGCTTTGTAGAGAAATAAAAATAGACAAAATAAATAGATGGTAAATAAAGATAATATTGCCTGTTTTTATACTATAGGAATTGCTTGCAGGGCGTTTGTTTTGATTGAAATGTAATTGTCTAACTGATAATGTTTTCAGGTATTATTTAATAGATATTTTTCATATGCAAAAATTTTTTTAAAATGAAACACCTATGATGCAAAAAATTGCAAACACGTTGATGTTTATTGTGGGTGCATACTATCATTTCATTAAAAATTAAAAAATAAATATGATGAAATTTGAGAATGAAAATGACCTGAAGTTGTATTCAGATTATGAACATGATGTGGATACATTTCTTTCAGATGTAGAAAAGAAAAGATTGATTGATAACCTTCAAACAATACAGGTTGAATATATTGAAAGTCAACATGATGATAAGAAGACGCCTATTCGTCTTTCAAGAAAGAAGTATTATTTTGTTGCAGTTGCCATGTTGATTTTGTTGATTGGAGTTGCAGGTGTGTTAAAATTCAGCATTTTAAAAACCACAATAGAGGGGACAGATATTTTTTTACAATATTATTCGGTTTACAAAGTTGATGGTGTTATGCGTTCAGATATCAATGCAAACTCCGAGCTTTCATTAGCGCTTGAAGCTTATTCTGAAGGCAATTTTGGAAAGGCCTCGTCATTGTTGAAAAGTCATGCGTATTCAGGAATCGAGTTTAATAAGGCTCAGTTTTATTTTGGTTTGGCAAGTATAGAACTGGCAGATTATCAGGTTGCCATTGAAGCTTTCAACAAGGTGTTGAGCAATGGTAATAATCCATACATTGCTCAATCGCATTGGTATTTGGCTTTAACATGGTTAAAGCTGAATAATTACAATGCAGCTAAAGAACATTTGCAATGGCTTCAGCAGAACGACAGGTTTTACGGGAAAAAAGCAAAGGAGATATTTAATAAATTGAATGACAATTAATAATCTATAAATAAAATCTATTGGCCATAATATTCATTAGTTTTACATTGACAGATTAGTTGTTCATTGCTGTTAGACGCTTAGCGGCGAAACCCATGTTTATTAGTTTTCATTTTATTAAATATTAAGGTAGGATTAGGTTATTTTATAAAACGTCAGTATGTCACAAGAAGAGTGCTTAGGTATATGATATTTACTGGCATTGTAAACTTTTAGCATAGGAGCAAAACTTACAAAATTCAAGGTAGCCTTAAATAGGCTAAAAAAGCTTTATCATCTAAGGTACAGGGCAATAACTTGCTTTTTTCAAACAGTTGCTTTTACATGGCCGATAAGGCTTTTTTCTTAAGGTCATTTACGTCAGGCAAACGGCGGGGCCTTTACCAGAAAAATCCCTTTTCATTGCTTTATAACAATAATTAACGATGTTATTCTTATATCGACACATGTTAAGTATTAAAAGGTTACTAAATTTTTTGAACCATAGTTGTGTTTTTTTGTTTAAACATTAAGCATTAACAAGTACTTTAAAGTAATGACATTTTTTTAAAACATTGATAATCTTTTTATTGTAAATATGTTTGATATTTTATTATTTTTGTAGCATCAAAAAAATATTTTATGCGCTCTGAGATTGATTATTTCAAAATAGAAGCCAATCACGTTGCGCCTGAACAAGGCAATATTCTCATTGCTGAGCCATTTTTAGCAGATAATTATTTTAAAAGGTCAATAGTTTATCTTGTCGGGCATGGAGTAGAAGGGTCTGTTGGGTTTATTCTCAATAAGCCGGTTAGCATGAAGATTGTTGACCTTATCCCCGATTTTCCATCTAATGATTTTTCGCTTTCTTTAGGTGGGCCGGTAAGCCCCAACACTATTCATTATATACATACGCTTGGCGATATTATTCCAGACAGTGTTCGGGTTAAAGATGATATTTATTGGAGCGGAGATTTTGATGTTGTTAAACAACTTATCGCTGCTAAGCAAATTAACAAGTCGCAGATACGGTTCTTTATTGGATACAGTGGTTGGAGCCCCGGACAGCTCGAAAATGAAATTGATCAAAATTCATGGCTAATCCATCATTCAAACAACAATTTTATAATGAAGAATGATAAAGAGCATGCCTGGTCAAAGATTCTTTATGATATGGGCGGAAAATATATCATGTGGGCCAATTCGCCTGAAAATCCTTCGATGAACTAAAGTTAAAAATAAAAAGGTAAAAGAAATAGGATATTTTATTGCCTTTATTGTCTTTACTCTTTTGCCTTCTCGCTTTTACCTTTCTTTCTACTTTTATCACACTCCAAAAACACTCTTGTTGAGCAGCTTTATAAGATTCTGGCTCATGGCATTGTAGTACCTGCGGTTTCGGAAAGCTTGCACCCAGCGAATCCCGCTTATTGCGTTGGTCAAAAATATTTCATCTGCTTCAAGCAGGATGCTTTCTGTGATAGGAATGTTGTCAATGACATTAATACCAGCCTCTTTAGCAATAGTCATTAAGTAACGCCTCATTACTCCTGACACACAACCAGAGTCAGCTGCAGGGGTCAGTAATACATTGTTTTTTACTACAAAAAGATTGGAATTGCAGCTTTCAATAAGCTCTTGTTTTTGGTTCAAAATCAGACAATCGTCATAACCGTTTTCATGGGCAAAAATGCTTGCCATTACGTAAATAGCTGAAGATGTGGTTTTGAAAGAAGAGATACTGCTTGCAGTTTTAGTGATATCTTTAAAAATTTCAATACTGCAACCTTTTTTGTTGAGCAGATAATATGGCTGTTCCAGTTGTTTTGTTTCGATAATATACGAAAAATCATTAGTTTCGGGAAGAAACCGGCCTCCATCTTTTCTGAATAGAATAACTTTCACTCTTGCACCAGTAAATAGCTTATTTTTATTGAGCAGATGCGTTATTTGTTTTGAAATAGCTGCTGGTGTAAATGATTTGTCGGGTTGCATTTTTAAAGCCTTTATTCCATTAGTAAGACGCTCAAAGTGCAAATTAAAAAGCTGAACATCTGTGCCATAAGCATGCATTGACTCAAACAAACCATCCCCAAAGCAGAATGAACGGTTGTTGTGGTTAAACAATTGCTCATCAGACCTGTAAATATTGCCATCAACAATGATGAAAGTATCATTTGCTGCCATATTCTTTAATTATGCTATCCACAAACGCTGCTATGTCTGTATTTTTTGGGACAAGAATACCTTTTATGTTGGCTTTGTCAGCGGCTTCAACATCCCGCTTGCTGTCACCTATAAAAAAGGCCATGTTTTTGTCAATATTGAAGCGGGCTATTGCTTTTTCCAACAATAAAGAGTCTGGCTTACGGCACAAACACCTTCCAGATTGCTCATGGTGAGGGCAAAAGTAAAGCTCAGTAACAGTTCCGCCTTTTTCTTTTACCTTTTCGCAAAGGATTTTGTGCAATTCTTCGGTGTGGGCAATGGTGTATAAGCCTTTGCCAATCCCGCCCTGGTTTGATATGATTATCACCAGAAAGCCTGCTTTACAGAGCTTTGTAATATTGCTTTCAATATTTTCGTTTAAACGAAAGTCATTTACATTGTATATGTAATACAACCCTTCATCATTGTTGATTACCCCGTCACGATCTATGAAAACTGCTTTGTTCATTGTATTCTGTTAAAAACTAAAATTAAAAACCTGTTCA
Source organism: Bacteroidota bacterium (assembly GCA_029572965.1). Taxonomy (GTDB): domain Bacteria; phylum Bacteroidota; class Bacteroidia; order Bacteroidales; family DTGW01; genus JAKPQD01. The sequence continues at coordinate 24,872 of JAKPQD010000132.1, forward strand.
ATAAAGCCATAAAGAAGTTTTGGTTCTAATAATATTGGGAAAGTGAAGCCATATAAGGCCCCTAAAAGGTGAGCATCATGATTGATATTGTCATGATTGCGTTTGCTCATATATTGTGAATAAATGAGGTATAAAACCCCGAAAATAATACCAGGAATAGGTATTATGCCCAAAAAAAGGAGTTTTTGCCAGGGATTGAAAAAAATACACGCGAAAACTATAGTGGACACAGCCCCGGAAGCTCCAACGGAGTTGTAAATGAAGGTGTCTTTGTATTTTTTGAGTGTTGTAAGCGAAGCTACCACGATAGCAGTGAAATACATGGTCATGTAATATGCAACGACAGGAAATCTAAGGCTTACCATTCCCTTTAATATAGAAAGGTAATATTCTAAGCCTAGTCCAAAAGAATAGAGGACAATCATATTGAAAATAAGGTGCATCCAATCGGCATGGATAAAAGCATGTGTTATGAGCCGCCAGTATTGCTTGCGATGAACTACTTTGTAGGGGTTAAGTTCAAACAATTCGAACAATTGCTGGTTATAAAACGCTATTGTCGAAATAATAGATGTAGCAACAACTAAAAATACTGTCATGCTTTTTTTGTGCAAAAATAAAGAAAAAAGGCATAGTAAAAAGAGGCAAGAAATAACAGACAAGAGTTAAATGGTGTCAAAATGAGTTTTGCTCATTTTTTGTTTCTTATAAAAGCCCTACATTTGCATTACAAATATTCAAAACCTCATTTTGTGGAAAACAGGCTGATGCCATACAAAGAAAAACAAGAACAATTTGACAGGCGATACCTTGAAATGGCCCGGATATGGGCTAAAAATTCGTATTGCAAACGCAGACAGGTAGGCGCTCTCATTGTAAAAGACAAAATGATTATTTCTGACGGATACAATGGCACTCCATCAGGGTTTGAGAATAATTGTGAGGACGAGAGCGGGCGTACATATCCTTATGTGCTACATGCCGAGGCTAATGCCATTACCAAAGTAGCAAAATCAAACAATAGCAGTGAAAATGCTACTTTATATATAACCACTTCTCCTTGTCTTGAGTGTGCAAAGCTTATCATCCAATCGGGTATTATAAGGGTTGTTTTTGCTGACAAATATCACCAGGAAGATGGTATAAACCTTTTAAAAAAAGCAGGTATAGAAATTGTACATATAAAATTTGAATAATATGAGTGTTGAAAATATGAATAGAAGAAAAATATACCTACCGTTAATTATTTCTGTGTCTATTGTAGTGGGGATATTGTTGGGCTCATTTCTGACAAACCGTATTCAAAGCGGAAGAAACAGCACTTTGATGTTCCCATCATCCGGGAAGCTCAATAATATATTGCAATATATTGAAGAGGAATATGTTGATACTGTGTCCTCTGACCGATTGACCGAGTCAGCTATTGTGTCAATGCTAAAAGAGCTTGATCCACACTCGGCTTATATCCCAGCATCTGAATTGCAAGCTGTTACTGACCCTCTTGAAGGGAACTTCAGTGGAATCGGGGTGCAGTTCAATATGCAAAACGACACAGTTGTAATTATGAACACTGTACCAAATGGGCCATCGGCTTTATTAGGAATACAGGCTGGAGATCGCATAGTGAAGGTTAATGATACGGTAGTGGCTGGTGTTAAGATGGAAAGCGATGCTATAGTCCGCAAACTCAAAGGCCCACGTGGGACAAAAGTTCAGGTAAGCATCTTGCGTCCAGGCAATAAAAAGCCTATTTTGTATGAAATTACCCGTGACATTATCCCGTTGAACAGTGTTGACGTGGCGTACATGGTTACTCCCAAAACAGGATATATCAAAATAAACCAATTTGCCCGTACTACGCCTGAAGAATTTGTTAAGGCAGTGACAAATCTTAGAAATTTGGGGATGCAGAACCTTGTTGTTGATTTACGCGGCAATGGTGGCGGATATTTGGATGCGGCTATTAATCTGGCAGACCAGTTTTTGCCTGAAGGAAGGCTTATTGTATATACCAAAGGCAGGGCCAAAGCCCGTGAGAACTTCACAGCTACCTATTCGGGAGTATGCGAAGGCAATGAAATAGCAATATTAATAGACGAATTGTCTGCTTCGGCATCTGAAATCCTTGCCGGGGCTATTCAGGATAATGACAGGGGGACTATCATCGGGCGCCGCTCGTTTGGAAAAGGCTTGGTACAAGAGCAAATACCACTTTCAGACGGCTCTGCATTAAGATTGACGGTAGCAAGGTATTACACTCCCTCGGGAAGGTGTATACAGAAGCCTTATCACAAAGGAGATGAAGATTATTTTCTCGACATTACTAAGCGTTATCAGCATGGTGAGTTTGAAAATAAAGATTCCATAAAGTTAAACGATAGTCTTAAATATACAACGCTTAAAGGACGAGTTGTTTATGGTGGAGGTGGAATAATGCCAGACATTTTTGTGCCATTAGATACGGCCGGTTTCTCAAGGTTTTATGAACAGATACGAAGCAATGGGTTGATTTATCGGTTTTCTTTTAAATACAGTGATAACAACCGTCAACGCCTTAAATCTATAGCTAATCTTGATGCATTAAGAAAATATCTTCGTGAAGACAAAGTTTTCATGAAGTTTATTGATTTTGCCTCAGAGCAGGGAGTAAAAGCAAGTACCCGGGATATTGAAGTGTCTAAAAAGTACATTTCAACAGAGCTTGAGGCTTTTATTGCCCGCTATTTCTTTGATGATGAAGGTTTCTACCCTATCATAGGGGAAATAGACAATACATTGTCAAAAGCAATAGAAGTGCTGGAGAAGAAGTAATTAGCAAATTAGCAAATTAGCAAATTAGCAAATTAGCAAATTAGCAAATTAGCAAATTATTTTTCTTAGATATAATCTTCGATTTCAAATCATTATTGTCGGGTTATACTGTTTTATTTTGATATTCCTCACTACGTTCGGAATGACAATCAGTTATTTAAGGGTTAAAGGAGGGGCTGGTTTGCGGCTTTGCTACAAACCAGCCCTTCCTTCATGTTATTTTCAAAAGCTTTGTTATTCAGACAGAGCGAAGAGATAAATCTTTTCATTCTCAAATTTTCAAATTTTCAAATTTTCAAATTTTCAAATTTTCTCATTGGCCAATTATTTATTAACCCATATCCGAAAATCGTGAAGGTTGTTTACGCTTACAATGGTTTCGAAATCGGCTTTGGGTGAAAGGGTCAGCTTAAGCCTGCTTTTTGAAACTACTTCCATGCTTTCGATTGCGTCAATATGCACAATGCATTGCCTGTTAATGCGGAAAAAATGTTTTGGGTCTAATACTTCTTCAAGCTTTTCAAGTGTTTGCGAGACAAGATAGTGCCGATTTTCTTTTGTGACAAAGAAAGTTCCGTTTTCGAGTATGTAAAAATAAGCTATATTTTCGGTTTTGATAGATTTGAGCTTTGTACCTGCCGAAACCAGGAAGCGTTCCTGATATGAAGGCCCTTTTTTCAAGCTTTCAAAAAGTACAGAGAAATCTGGCGCTGGAGATTCTGCAGCCCGCGTCTTATACTTTTGTATAGCCTGCCTTAAGTCTTCAATATTGATAGGTTTTAATAAATAGTCGATGCTGTTTACCTTAAAAGCCTTTATAGCGTAATGGTCGTAGGCTGTAGTGAATATAATTGGCGTTTCGACTTTGATTTGTTCAAATATCTCAAAGGATATGCCATCCGAAAGCTGTACATCAAGGAAAATCAGGTCACAACTGTTTTTTGAAAGCCAGCTTACAGCTTTCTTAACCGAATCAAGGTGAGCCAATATAGATATGTTGGGATCTATGTCTTGTATCAGCGATTGAAGGTAATCTGCTGCAGGTTTTTCGTCTTCAATAACAATTACGTTCATTGTTCGTCTTTTATTAAAGGGATTTTTGCAATATATTGTTTTTCAGTAGTATAAAATTCTGGCATAGCGTCACATAGCTGGTTATACCTTGCTTGCAGGTTTTTCAACCCTATACCAGTTGACTCGGGCCTTATCCTCTTCATTTGAAGATTGTTCATCACCACAATATTTGAATTTTCTACAAAAATCTTGACCTGAAGCGGGGCTTCTTGCGATGCTTCATTATGTTTGAAGGCATTTTCGACAAGCAATTGCAATGAAAGCGGGGGAATAAAGTCGTTCATGTATTCACTCTCAATTTGTATATCAATGTTTATGGCATCTCCAAAACGTATCTTTTGTAAAAAGATATAAGAATTGATAAAGTCCAGCTCTTGTCTTACGGTAATAAGCATTTTGTCGGATGAGTCAAGCACGTACCGATATATTTTCGAGAATTTGTCAACAAAACCAATGGCTTTATCTGGTGAAGTCCTTATTAAAGAACTAAGAGTATTAAGACTGTTAAACAAAAAGTGCGGATTTACCTGGCTTTTCAAGGCAATGTATTGCGATTCGGCTTTCTCCCGTTGAAGACGTTCAGTAAGGATCAACGTCTCTTTCCATCTTCTAAAAATGATATAAGCTTCAGCAAGACCGCAAGCTATTGCGTTTACAATTAATGCAACAATAATATTTTCAAAAAATAAAGCGGCAACTTTTTCATTCTGGCCTTTGGGGAATTCTCCTAAGACAATATAGAACAGGTAAACAATGATGGAAATGATTACAGCGGCATTAACAGAGGTTATAAACATTTCTACCAAAAATATGCGCCAATAACCTTTATGCCCGGCATATTTATTTTCGAAAAAGCGGAAGGTAAACAGGTTAGCTGATGTGATAGACAAGGTTACAACAAAAGTAAATGTTATATTTAAAAGAATTTCATTGACGACAATTTCCGTGTTGTTGAGCCAATTACTTATCAGATAAACTGAAGGGATAATGATTGTTGTGCAAATGCAAACGAGAGCTATCGCTTTTATTATTACTTTCCGCGTAAGATGCATGTTTTGCTATTTTAGAAATTAATTCTCCACATCATCATTGGAAATATGCCCAGTTGGTTTACTTTTTTCAACCTTAATGTATTAGAATCAAAGTATTCGTATAGCAGGTTCTGATGATTGGTTACATTTTCTACAAATATCTGCCATTCCTGCGAATATCTCAAATTATTGTTTTTGATAGTAAACTTCACATCCAGCTTAAAGAACATGGGGTATTGTTTTTCAAAAGCCTGGTCTTCTTTATATTTAGTATCTCTTTCCTGAAGGGACTTTGCAATGTCAACCTCGGTATATCTTTTGCCTCCGGCAAAAGACGATTTGATGTCAAAGCAAAGCGTCCATTTTTGGCTTACAGGGTGTTCATAGCCTACCAATGCATTGACTACATAGTTGCCATTGAATGCCGTATTGCGCCATTTGTTGTCACTGGCTTTGTATTTCGAATCAAACAAGGATGTAGTTACAAGAAAATAATAGTTACGGCTCAGGAACTTTTCAAAAGTAAGTTCAAATCCATAGTTGTAGCCTTTTCCCTTGTTTACAAGACTGTCTTCTGCATTCACGCCCCAGCTTGCACCGCTATTGAGAAGGCTGAAGCTCGAGCTTTTTGTTTCAACAGGGACATTAAACAGGTACTGATAATAGGCTTCTGTTTTTAAACGGAAATCTTTATTTATGTTCCAATCGTGGCCGATAACAAAGTGGTGAGCTTTTGTAAAATCAAGGTTTTTATTGGTTTCAGCACGGGTAGGGGCATCAGCTTCAACCAAATAATACACTGATAACGGGTGAGTTTTAGAATGCAAGCCATAGCCAATGTTGATTTTTTTGCCATTGCTATATTCAAAAATGGATGCAGCCCTCGGTTCTAAAGCTTTTGAATTGTTCAAAGAAAATAAGGTAGCATATAAGCCGGGATTAAAAGTGATTTTGTCAGTAATTTTAATACTAGCCTCGTAAAAAGCTTTATATAACTGAGGCCCTTCAAATAATGATTTTGAGGCATCCATTGCCTGGTAAAGCCCTGGTTGTGGTACATTCTTTGTTAGATATATCCTTGTGTCCAGGTTGTAGCCCATCTGGTCTATACTTATACCAAGTTTTGTATTGAACTTAGCATTGTACTTATTGGCAAGAGAGGCTGTAGCTGTAGTCCTGTATTCAGAAATGTAATGTTCAAGAGTACGCGTTGGAATTCGGTAATAATAAAAAGTATCAGTGTTTACAATGTTCTTAAATTGTTGTAAAGTGTCAATATTTGTGCCGCCTTCCTGTGCGAGGCCCGAAAGGGAGATTTTAAGTACTTTTCGGGTATCGGGGAACAACGTGAGAGAAATGCCTGAAGCTGCCATCGAAGAGTAATTCGTTAAATCCTGGCCTGAGGAAGTGTACATATCGTCTTTGGCTTCATCTTGCTTGCTGTCGAACATTTCTATGCTACTTTTACCAGCTATACCAAAACAAGTTATTACGCCATTTTTAATCGGGTAATTGGCTTTGAAGGATAAATCCTGGTATTTTGGGACTCCTGAGGTGCCAAAAGAGAAGCCCATTTTGTACATCATATCCAACGTTGAGTAACGGTAATTGATTAAAAAAGAGCTTTTGTTTTTCTTACTAATAGGACCTTCGGCACCCGCTTCAAACCCATTGAAACCAACTTGTCCAAGGAATTCGTATTTGTCAGTATTGCCGTTGCGCATCTTCAGGTCAAATACTCCAGAGAGCGCATTACCGTATTCGGCGGCAAAAGCCCCGGTCATGAAGTCAGAATTTTTCAGCACGTTGTTATTGAGCATCCCCACCGGGCCTCCGGTAGTCCCGTTCTCGGCAAAGTGGTTGGGATTGGGAATTTCTGTGTCTTCAAGTTTCCAAAGCAGGCCTGACGGTGAGTTTCCTCGGATGATAATATCGTTGCGGCTGTCATTGGCAAAAGAAACGCCTGCAAAGTTAGATGCCATGCGAGCTACATCACCACGACTGCCTGCGTACCGCTCTGTTTCTTCTACAGTAAACATGCGCGAGCTTACAACTGCCATTTCGTTGTTTGCCCTGGCTTTGCTTTTGGCAGCAGTAACAATAACCTCGTCTGTTACCGTTACTTTTTCTTCCATTTCGGCATTAATCACAAGCTCTTTGCCGCTAATAACCGATAAACCTGAGAAGGTGGCCTGGTTGTAGCCAAGGTAGGAGATAGAAAGTGTTACCCTTCCTACTGGTATGTCTGTTACTTTAAAATAACCTTCTTCATCGGCCATTACGCCGGTTTCTCCTCCTGTAAATTCAACCTTTACAGATGCTCCGGGAAGGCCCTGGCCTGTAACTTTGTCAATGGCCCGCCCTTTGATAGTCTGTACTATTGCTGGTTTTAAATTTTGGGCAGAAATGGTAATGCTTGCAACAAAAAATGTAATGCATAAAAGAATGTTTTTCAAATTTGTCATGTTTTGTTTGTTTTTGGTTTTCGTTATGACAAACAAAATTATCCCACCCTCTACTGAGGTTAAAAAACTTTTTTTTGAACAGGGGAAAAAATATGGTGAACAGGGTTTAATAGTTATTTGTCAGGGTTTGAGTACTTTTATATTGTTTTAGTTTTACTAACTTTAGAAAAATTAACGTTTCATTCTTTTATTTGGCAAAATAAATAATTTCTTTTGTAATATAAAGACCTTTTGCAGGGCTCAAATTGATACTTTTAAAACTTAAACAATAACAATATGAAAAAGAACATTTTTACACTTGTTACGCTTATCATGGTAACCTGTGCATTTTCATTTGGGCAAAGCAAAAAAGCCTCTATTGCTTTTGCTACAGAAAAATATGATTTTGGTAAAATACAGGAATCTGCCGGACAGGTATCTTATGATTTTGTTTTTACCAATGTAGGAGGCGAACCGCTTGTGATATCTAACGTACAGGCCTCTTGTGGCTGCACTTCGCCTAACTGGCCAAAGGAACCTGTTATGCCTGGTGCTAAAAACAAAATTACGGTTACATATAACCCGGCTGGTCGTCCCGGGAAGTTTACCAAATCAATTACTGTAACATCTAATGCCGAGCCGGCTTCAAGTACGGTTTTCATTATGGGTGAAGTTATTCCCAAAGAGCCTACCATTGAAGATAAATTTCCTCAAGATTTAGGGAAAGTGAGGATGAAAACTACCCAATTTGCATTCAATGCTATTTCTCCGGTAAAAGTTAGTACTTCGAGCGCTGAGTTATACAACTCATCTGATTCGGTTGTAGCCCTTGGGGTTAAAAATGTCCCTAACTGGATGCAGGTAAAAATTATTCCTGAAAAAGTTCAGCCCAAGCAAATTGCTGTTGTAGAGGTTACGTATGATGCAAAAGCCAAAAACGATTGGGGCTTTGTTGTAGATAAATTTGACCTTACCATCAACGGGGTGCCTGCAAAAGCTCGTATGACCGTTACTGGAAATATTATGGATGATTTTACGACCCTTACGCCTGAGCAAAAAGCTAATGCTCCAAAAATTGTTATAGATAGTGCTGTTTATGATTTTGGGACAATTAAATCTGGAGATAAGGCCAAACATGATTTTGTAGTGAAAAACGCTGGAAAAAGTGATTTGCTGATACGTAAAATTGCGACTTCATGTGGTTGTACTGCTACTAACCTGAAATCGCAGGTTGTAAAACCAGGCGAATCTACTGTTATAGCTGTTGAATTTAATTCTGCCGGAAGAACCGGCAACCAGGCAAAACAAATCACTGTTATTTCTAACGACCCAGAGAACCCTAAAATGATGCTTAATATTAAAGGAGAGGTGATTGCTCAATAAAATTAGTGAAAAGGGAAGGGATTTTATAAAATCAAGAAAAACGCCGGATTTTAAAGCTGGCGTTTTTTTTGTTTATAATTCTTTGCACCACACCTGCATCCCGTGAAATAAGCCTTTCAAATCTACTTCGTGCCTGAATAAACCAAACATGGCCGAACCACTGCCCGACATTGAGGCATAATCAGCCCCGGCTTCATATAGCTTTTGCTTTATCTCAGAAAGTGTTGGATGTTGAATAAATAAATGTTTTTCAAAATCATTGACAATGATGTTTTTCCACATCTCAACAGGTTGCCTGATAAGATCAGGCAAAGCTGGCCTGTCAGGCTTAGGGGCAATGCCCTTGTATGCCTCGGGGGTTGATATGTAAATGTCAGGTTTTACAATAACGATATATCGTCCTTTTAACGAAAAGTCAATGGGTTCAATATTTTCGCCACGTCCGGTTACATACGAAGGCTTGTTTTCGATAAAAAAGGCACAGTCGCTGCCAAGCTGCAGGGCTATCTCCTGAAGCTTTTTGTTGTTGAGGTTTAAGTCAAATGTAGTATTGAGCATTTTTATCACCCAGGCAGCATCAGCAGAACCACCTCCAAGACCTGCCCCAAAAGGGATGGCTTTATGAAGGTGCATGTTGACGTTGGTTATATTGTAATGGTTATGCATGATTTTAAATGCTTTGATGCAAAGGTTATTTTCGGGTTTTCCATCAATGGTAATACCCGTTGTTGTAAATGAAAAATGCCCGTCTGTTTTTACAATTTCTATTGCATCTGTAAGGTTAACCGGATAAAATATCGATTCGAGGTTGTGGTAACCGTCTGGGCGTTTGCTTGTTACATGCAACCCTATATTGATTTTTGCATTAGGGAAACCGACCATTTTTTTTATTGCGAATATCGTGAAAAATATTCAAATGCAAGTGTTTGAGCATTGCACGATGAGTATTTGTAGTAAAAAAATAGTATAGTGGTAGTATGTTTCATGTAATAGATTGTGAGCGGTTTAGAGGGGTACAGGCATACATTTGTTCAAGATTTATTAGTTGACAAATGAGGTTTCATTTAAGTTATTGTTAGTGAGAAAATTAAGTGGGGAAAATTTTGTTTCCCTGCTTATTTTTCTTAACTTTATTAGAAATGCGAAACTCTAAACCAAATTTTATGATAAAACATCTGACATTACTAATTTTTATTTTGATAGGGCTTAAAACTTCCGGACAATATAAATTGGTCTGGGAAGATAACTTTGATGGCACAACTTTAGATTCCTCAAAATGGGGATATGTAGATGAGATTGGAGTTTGGAATACCGGTGCCAATAATGAATTGCAGCGTTATAGAAAGGAAAATGTAACAGTAGGAAGTGACGGGGCAGGGAATAATAGCCTTATCATTACTGCTAAAAAAGAAAGCTATGATGGGTATCAGTTTACATCGGGACGTGTAGATACCAGGGCTAAGTTTTCTTTCAAATACGGTAAATTGGTAGCCCGTATTAAAGTGCCTGACCTCGCTAATGGCCTTTGGCCTGCATTTTGGACATTGGGTGTTACACCTGATACTTGGCCAGCTTGCGGTGAAATTGATATTTTAGAGATGGGACATGCTCAAGGTATTGCCAGCAATACCCAAAACAAATACCTTACCGGGGCGCTTCATTGGGAAAGCGGAGGCAATCAGGCTGACTATGCCAAAGCCTATACTGCAGGCAAGAACCTCAATGAAGATTATCATTTATATACTTTAGAATGGACACCTATGTATATAAAGATGTATTTAGATTCTATCGCTACACCTTATTATACTATGAATATACCATCTGCTGACGGCGAAGAATTTACTGATTATCTGCATTATGTTATTTTCAACCTTGCCGTAGGGGGACAATTGCCGGGTATAACAAATGCTACAGGTATTACAGCATCTCTTCCAGCCTCAATGTATGTTGACTGGGTAAAGTTTTATCAAAAAGAAGGTGAAGGAGCTGTAAATATCAATGATGAAGCTATTTGGAACAATTTTGGGGTATTTGACGAGACAGGGTCTTATTTTTATAAAGCAGATATAGGTTTTGATGCTAAAATTGTAGTAAACAGTACTTTTGGTAAGCCTTCAAATTATGCAGTTTTTGAAGGAGATACAGCATTAGCTTATTTGCTTGGCAGTAATGATTCTTTATCAGTTTCTGTTAATTCTTTGATAAAGAGGAATTTAATTTTGTTCAATGAGGGAAGTATTTGTTTTTATTTAAAAACAAACAATTCACAACCATTAACTATTGCAGTAAATGATTTTGACGGGGGAAGTTCTTTTTATACATTATCTGGCTTTGAAGCCGACAATACTTACCATAAAGTGGCAGTGCCTGTGAAAGGCCTTAAAGGAAATGTAAACCTTAGTAAAATAAAAAGCTTGTTCGCCCTTTCTGCTAAATATCCAGGTGCTGCTGAGATATCCATAGACAAGGTTTTTTGGTCAACCTCAGTTCCATCTGCAGGCAATTATCTGGGTTTATATACCGAAAATCCCAATATTTCAGAAAAACTGGAAGTAAACAACTCAAGCATTTTTCTTTATATATGGGACAATACATTGAAAGTACTTACTACTAATGCCTATGAAGGAAAGAATGTGATGTCTTTTGCTTCTGTTGCTGGAAAAACCTGGTATGGAACAGGTTTGTACGCCAATCCGGCAGTAGATTTAAGTGCATACAAGAACGGATCTTTGCATTTTGCTTTAAAAACTACTGATACAAAAGAATTTTATATAGGTATTGAAGGGGCGAACAGAACCAAAAAAACTATAATTTTCAATGAACCTAATGACCCATACGGATTTGTTCGTGACGGGCAGTGGCATCAGATTGCAATTCCTATGAGCGAATTTTCAAGCGTTGACCTTACCGCTTGCGGCAACTTTTTTATCATGGGCGGTGCACCTTCTATTACAGATATTGCTGTTGATGATGTTTATCTTTCAGTAGATGCCTCAAGTATTGAGAATCCTGCAATTAATACATCAGTCAAAAATGCTCAAAGTCAAATGAATGATATAACGGTAAGCCCCAATCCTTTTCATGATGTGGTAAACATAAAAACTACACGTCCGATAGACATAATAGACCTTTACACTTATGATGGAAAGATTGCTAAATCTTTAAAAAGCAATGGCAACGATGTAAACATTAACCTTTCAGAGTTGCAGCCTGGCTTATATTTTTTGGTGGTCAATAAGCAACGCCAATCAACAAGAAAACTAACTAAATATTGAAAAATAACTATTTATAACTAATTAACTATTAACTAAATTCAAAACAAGCTTATGGTAAAAAAAATGCTTCTTTTGGTTACATTTCTGGCAGGCCTTGTCCAGCTGTATGCACAGGACAGGACTATAACCGGAAAGATTGTTGACGAGGCAGGGAATATTCTTCCCGGTGCAACCGTAACATTAAAAGGTACTACTAAAGTCACTGTTACTGATCTTAACGGTGTATATTCTCTTTCAGCTCCTCAAGAGGGGGGCACTCTTGTAGTTTCGTATGTTGGCTATACTTCTCAGGAAGTGCAAATTGGCGAGTCAAATACTGTGGATATCAACTTACAACCCGATATTCAGGCATTAAATGAAGTAGTGGTGGTTGGATACGGTGTTCAAAAGAAAAGTCTGGTAACGGGTTCTATTGCAAAAGTTAAAGCAGAAGACCTGGCAAATCAGCCAGCATTGCGTGTTGAACAAGCTTTGCAAGGTAAAACATCCGGTGTTATTTTCAACCAGACGTCCGGTAACCCCGGAGCACAGGTCACTGTTCGTATCCGTGGTGTATCATCCAATGGTAAATCTGAACCATTGTTCATTATCGACGGAATGAAAACCTCGAAATTTGTCATGAACGAAATTGACCCTGCTGACATTGAATCTGTTGAAGTACTTAAAGATGCTGCTTCTGCTGCTATTTATGGTTCAGAAGGAGCCAACGGGGTTATTATCATTACTACCAAATCAGGTGCGGGCAATAAGGAAAAAGTTACGGTTACCTATGATGGTTATTATGGCTGGCAGGTTGCAGACCCTGTAGCAGTAATGAGCGCTGCCCAATACAAAGATTATTTTAGGGAAGCTTATGCTTATGACAAAAGTATTGAAGCAAGCAATTCGATAAAAAGTTTCGCACTACCTGCTTTTGTTGAGAAGGTTAGTTACTGGACAGATGCAGCAGACAGCTTGATATTTAAATACAATACTCCGGCTTATCAGTATGAAAGGGTAAGGTCTATAGCTGAGCCAGCTTTACAGAAAGCTTTGACCAACCAGCAAACCTTATTGTCTAATGGTTCAATCACTCAAAAACAATATGATAATAATGTCAAAGCCATTAATAATAAACTTGAAGCTCTTGCTAATTTGAGGCCTTTGACTTTTGAACAATATAAGGCAAATTTGTTCAATAAGAAATTAAATTCTCCAACCGATAAGGCTTATGCCAATATTAGGGACAATGTGGACACCACTTCTAATGGCACCAATTGGATGGATGAAATTTTCCAGGTAGCCCCGATGCAAAAACACCATATTTCGGTACAAGCAAGCTCTGAGAAAGCAAATCTGTACTTGTCTGCTTCTTATTTTACGCAGGATGGCGTTGTGGGAGGAGCAAAAAATAACTTTACCAGGTATAACTTCCGCTTAAATGGTGACGTTCAGGCTACCAAATGGATGAAACTCGGGTCAAATGTAACAGTAGCACAGTCAAAATCCAGAAACCTCCCGTTAAATGACCTTTATGGAGGTATTATCAGTGCTGCAATGTCTCATGACCCTACTATTGTCCCATATTGGAACGATACTTCTGAAGTTTTTGCCTATTATCGTTCTGTTGGAAGAAATTACACTACAGAGGCAGCCCGCGAAGATTTGTTAAATAACCGTTTGTTGAAAACTGAAGACGGAAGGTACTACAGTAATACTACCATGCCTGTCAATGAAAGGGTAAACCCTTTGGCTATTATGCAGTTGTCTCAAAATGATGTAGCTACTACCGAGAGGGTTATTGGTAATGCATATTCAGAAATCAAGCCATTTAAATTTTTAACCTATAGGCTTAGTTTTAGTGGTGAACTTACTTATGTAACCAATGACAACTGGGGGCCCGCATACAAACTTAACGATACCAGACAAAGAGATTACAGCTATGTGTATAAACAAATAGCCAGGTATTATAATTCACAAATTGATAACACCCTTTCTTTTGTTAAATCATTTGGCGATCACAATGTGTCGGCAACTGTTGGACAGTCTGCTGAGCAATACATAGGATATAGCGTAAATGGTACCCGTATCAACCTTCAGGAGTTGAATGAAAGCTGGAACTATCTGGATGCTGTGCAAAGACCAGATACTCTTTCAAAACTCAGAGATGACAACGGAGGTTTCAAAGATAAAAACACAAAGATGGCTTATTTTGGCAGGGTGAATTACGATTTTCGCGAAAAATATATGTTTGGTGCTACTATTCGCCGCGATGGTTCTTCTTTGTTTAGTGATAAAAAACGTTGGGGAGTATTCCCTTCATTTTCTTTAGGTTGGAATGTTCACAAAGAAAGCTTTTTCAATGTGCCATTTGTTTCTTTAATGAAGGTTAGAGGGAGCTGGGGCCGAAATGGCAGCACTCAAAATGTTGATGCTTATATGTGGATATCTACCAAAACAGCCCAATCGTTAGGAGGTGCTAAAACGATTGTAACAGGTGTTACCAAAAATGAAGATTTGAAATGGGAAACTTCTGAACAAACCGATATCGGAGTAGATTTTGGGTTCCTTAAAAATAAGTTGACCTTAACAATTGACTGGTACAATAAAAAGACCATTGATTTATTGGCAAAACCAATTCTTCCTGCCTGGATGGCTTCTTCTTCCGGAGATGTTGCTTATTATAACGTAGGCGAAGTTTCTAACAAAGGGTTAGAATTTGATTTGGGCTATTCTGACAATATTGCTGATTTTAAATACGATGCAAAACTTACTGCTACCTATTTAAAAAACGAAGTTACCGATTTTAATGCACAAAGGCTTACAGGTTATGGGGCACACGGGGCTCCTTTTGAGGCTACTGCTTTTGAAGAAGGTCAGCCAGTATGGTATTTTAGAGGTTATAAAGCCGAGGGTATTTTCCAAAGCTGGGAAGAAATAAGGAATTATACTTATACCGATCCTAATACTGGTGTAGTTACATTGATTCAGCCTGATGCAGTGCCTGGAGATGTTAAAATTAAAGATGTAGGAGGTACCGTTGACCCTAAAACCGGAAAGGCAAGTATTCCTGATGGAAAAATTGACGGTAATGATTATACTTACGTCGGAAAACCTATGCCTTCATGGACATTTGGTTTGAACCTCAATGGCGAATATAAAGGATTTGACCTGAGCATGTTCTGGTATGCCGAAGTGGACAAAGAAATATATAACAACACCCTTCGTGGCGACTTCCTTCACCTGAACAGGGCTGAAACATTCTACACCAACAGATGGACTGAAGGCAGCGGTACAAATGACTGGATGCGTGCCAGATATACTGATAACACTACAGGTTCAACCCAAATTGGTTTTAACAGCTTGTTCTTTGAAGACGGTAGCTTCCTGAGATTGAAAAATATCCAACTTGGATATACTTTGCCTGTTTCGTTGACCCAAAAAGTTCAGATATCAAAATTGCGTTTTTATGTTAGTGCTTCTAATTTGTTGACTTTTACCAACTATACCGGTTCAGATCCTGAAATTGGTTATACTGGTGATAACAATTCTAAGAACCACAACAGTTTTGGTGTTGACAGGGGTATGTACCCATCTGCAAAACAGTATATTATTGGTGTTAATATTACTTTCTAAAATTTAATGAATATGAAAATGAAAACGATATATAATACTTTTCTGATTTTGTTTTCGTGCATGGCTATATTTAGCTCATGTTCTGAAGATAGGTTAGATGTTGAACCTTTTGGAAAATATGCCCAGGACCCTGATCCAAACAGGCCTTTGGATTTGAACATGATTGATGGTGAAGCCAGGGGCTTGTATTCACAAGTATCATGGTGCTACAACACCCAATGGGGTTATTCTACTTATGTTACTTTTAACAGTGCTTCAGATGATGCTGTTTCTGGTGGCGCTGCTGCCGGTGACCGTCCTGAATATGAAGCTGCTGAAAAGTTTACCCTTGACCCTAATAATTTAGGCGTAATCAATCTCTGGAAAAGATTTTATTCCGGTATTGGTAGTTGCAATAAGCTTTTAGACAATTATCCCGACAAAGATATTGACACGTTAAAAAGGGCTAAAGCAGAAGCTAAATTTCTCAGGGCTTATTATTATTTCAATTTAGTCAATATTTTTGGGCCGGTCCCAATGCCATTAAAGTCAACCGATTTGGCAGAAATGCCTAATACCCCTATAGCTGAGATATATGCTCAAATTGAAAAAGACCTCAATGATGCCATAGCTTCCAATGGCCTTCCAAAAAGTAAAAAACAATTATCAAGTGTTGATTTGGCTATTACTCGTGCAACAGAATATACTGTCCGCGCATTCCTGGGCAAAGTTTATGTTTACCATTCAACCATGTTGAACGAAAACAAATGGCAGGATGCTAAAGCACAACTTGAAGCTGTGAAAAACTCCGGCGAATATTCTTTAGTTACTAATTTCAGAAGCCTTTGGTCAAGCAAAAACGAGATGAAAGACGGAAACCCTGAAAGCATCTTCGAAGCTTCATATACCGATATATATGGCGAAAACTGGGGAGGTGTAGCTACCGGAAACCTTGACATGCAGTTAATGGGTATCAGAGATTTGCAAGGTTATCCCGGTTTAGACGGTGGATGGGGCTTCTGTAAGCCTACTCAGAAACTTGTTGATGCTTTTATTGCCGAGAGTGATTCTATCAGGTTAGATGCCACTGTTGTGGCCGCTTCATGGCCAGCTTCAATAGCGCAATGGGAAGCTGATAAAAAATTATTACCATCATTAAATTCAAAGGGTGCTAAATATAGCGAGCCTTATGACCCAACTGGCTACTGGAATGGCAAATACCGCCAGGACGAACATCCTCTGAACGCCGATATGTATGCTCAAAATGAGCTTATATACAGGTTTTCTGATGTATTACTTCTTTTAGCCGAAACTGAATATCATTTGGGCAACGAGGCTGCAGCTTTAGGATATGTTAACCAGATAAGGGACAGGGTACATTTGGCCCCCAAAAGTTCAACAGGTATGCAGCTCTTAAATGATATTAGAAAGGAAAGACAATTAGAACTTGCAATGGAAACCCAAAGATATTGGGACTTAATCCGTTGGGGATTGGCAGCTCAGGAAATTCCTAATTTTAAAACTTCAACAAAAGGTTTGTGGCCAATACCCCAAGAACAGTTAAATGTTGACCCTCTTTTGAAACAAAACGAAGGTTATTAATTATTTTCCACTCATAAAATTAAAGAGGCTGCCAACACTGGCAGCCTCTTTTGGTATAAACCTTCCACGTTTTGAAAAACCTGGAAAGTCTTTTTATTGAATGACACCGTTTACTTACTACACAGCTCGGTCAACACACCAAAAGTTGATTTTGGGTGGAGAAAACCAATATTCAACCCTTCTGCACCTTTGCGGCCTTGTTTGTCAATGAGGGTAACGCCTTTTTGTTCAACAGCAGTCAATGCTTCATTTACATTATCTACGGCAAAAGCAATGTGGTGTATCCCTGCTCCTTTTTTCTCGATAAATTTACCAATAGGTCCTTCAGGATCAGTTGATTCCAAAAGCTCAATTTTGGTTTGCCCTACCATGAAGAAAGCTGTTTTTACCTTCTGGTCTTTTACTTCTTCAACGGCGTAACATTCTAAACCCAGTACATCCTGGTAATACTTAATAGCTTCATCGAGGTTGCTTACTGCTATCCCGATATGCTCAATGTGCGATGGCTTCATAAATAAACTAAAAATTAAAAATTAAAAATCTTTGTTGCTCGCGGTAAAAGTACAAAATAAGAATTTTATTAAAAATTTATTTTGGATTGCTGTGGATAATTCTACCAATAGCTTGTTTTTTACCCAAATTAACCATTAGGTGGCAATATTTTGCCAAACTATATGATTAATTTGGGTCGTTATAAACGGGACCAGCTGATTTAGAAAATATTTGATGTAATTTGTTAAATTGCTGAATTACAATTTTTTGATCAATTAAGTATTTTCTAATACTTAATTTGGGCTTAATGAGAGTTTGAAAAAAGTAAAGATAATATCATTAAAAAATGGTGCAAAATAGCTTATTTTGAAAGTTTTATTAAAAAACGTTGAGGAAGATTGAACAAATGAAGATAAAACTCGCAAAATCAGGACTGTTAGTGCTTTGCATTTTGGCTATAATAGTAGCCGGTTGTGCCAAGGTAGGAAATATTCAGGGTGGCCCCAAAGACTCTATTCCTCCCGTAGTAGTGAAAAGCTCCCCGAAAAACTTTTCGACCAATTTTAAAGGCAAAAAGATAAAAATTGAATTTAACGAATTCATTGAGCTTAAAGACCTCAACAAAGAATTTAACATGTCGCCCCCTGTGACCAAAAAACCAAAGATATGGCTCAATGGCAAAGTAATGGTTGTCGAAATTCGGGATACATTAAAGGATAGTACCACCTACACGTTGAGCTTTGGCAACAGCATTGTCGATTTGAACGAAGGTAACAAGCTTAGCAACTTTGAATTTGTTATTTCTACCGGTACATACATTGATTCGATGGGTGTACACGGCAAAATAAAAGACGCCCTGACTCAAAAGCCCTTAAAAGAGCCTCTGCTGGCAATGCTTTATGCCAACCTTGACGATTCGGCCTTTTTTCTGCAAAAGCCCATGTACACCGGTAGCGTAGATAAGGATGGGAACTTTGCAGTGAACAATGTCAAGCCTGGAAAGTACAACCTTTTTGTATTGTCTGACCTCAATTCAAACCTGAAATATGATATTGGCGAAATGGTTGCTTTCTGCGATTCGGCATTGGTGCTTAGCCCCGAATTTATTACTGGTAAGCATAAGATTGAAATAGAAGAAGATACTGCCCGAAATGACAGTGTGGTTATGGTTGTTGACAGCGCAAAGCTCCGTCAAGCCAGAAACAGCTTACACGTCAACCTTATTTCCTTTATTGAAGAAGGAAGGAAGCAATACATCAAATCATATACCCGTCCTAACAGGCGGTGCGTTAATATTGTATTTAACAAGCCCTTGATAAAAGACAGTTTGAGCATCGACCTTATCAATAATAAAGGAGAAAATTGGTATTTGAAAGATCGTACCAACTTCAAAGACAGTCTTTTCTTATGGATTAAAGATACTACACTTATTAAAACAGACACACTGCGCCTTGGCATTGGTTATTATGCCTTTGACAAAAAAGATTCGCTTATCTATAAAAAAGATACACTCCTCTTCAGGTTTATAGACACTTCAAACCCCAAAACGAAGAAACCCGAAGAAAAAGCCAATGTACTTGTAAATGCACCGCAGATCTTCGAGTTGAACGGAATAATAACGATAGAATGCCCTTATCCGGTCTTAAAAATTGATAAAGAAAAGCTGATACTGGAGGAAAAAGTTGATACTGTCTTTAACCCAGTGGCGTATGATTTAATACAAGACAGCATTTTTCAGCGTTTGTTTGTGGTCAACAATAAATGGAAAGAACAGACTTCATATAAAATGACAATACTTCCAGGCTTTGCTAACAACATTTATGGGCTTCCACAAGATACTATAATAAATAGCTTTACCACAAAAAGCCTGGATAGTTACGGGACATTAGCCATTAACCTTACAGGGCCTAAAATGCCAGTAATATTGCAACTTTTAGACGGTGATAAGGTCAAATATGAAATAAAAGCTGAAACAGATGGTATTATTGACTTCAAATACCTTGAGCCTAAAGAATACGTTTTGAGGCTTATTGAAGACAAAGACAACAATGGCAAATACACCTCTGGTAACGTTTTGAAAAAGATTCAGCCCGAAAATGTTATATATTACGGGCAAATGATAAAGATACGTGCCAACTGGGACATGGAAATTAATTGGGAACTTAAATAAAACTATGGAACACCACCATCCTGCAAGAAAAAAACATTCGCACCAAAGACATTCACATGCTGGCGATAACCTGCTGATAGCTACTGTGCTAAATATTACCATTACTATAGTTGAGGTAGCCGGTGGCCTGTTGTCCAATAGCATTGCGCTATTGTCAGATGCATTGCACAACTTTGGCGACAGTATTGCTGTTTTTCTGGCTTACGTTTCAAACAAAATTAGCCAAAAAGGGCCTTCAGCAAAAAAGACATTTGGCTACAAACGGGTAGAAATAATGGCAGCCATGCTCAATAGCCTTATTTTGGTTGTTATTTGTGCATATCTGTTGTACGAGTCGTGGCACCGCATGATAAACCCTAAGCCTGTCCAAGGGCTTATAATGACTATTGTAGCAACAGTAGGGCTTTTGGCTAACTTATTTGCTGTATTTCTTTTACATAAAGACAAAAACCGAAATATAAATATAAAGGCTGCATATTTACACTTGTTATCTGACACTGTTTCATCTATTGGCGTAGTGATAGGCGGTTTGCTTATCTATTTTTACAAAATATACTGGATTGACCCAATTATAACCATCATTATCAGTCTTTATATCTTTAAAGAAACCTGGGGGATATTGAAACAGGCCTATCTGATCCTTATCCAGGCTGCCCCTGAAGGTGTGGAAATAGATGATATACTTGAAGTGTTGGAGCGTTACGAAGAAATTGAAAATGTACACCATGTACATATTTGGAAACTTAACGATACCGAAATTCATTTTGAATGCCATATAGACATGAAAAATAACGTGAGGCTCAGCGAAACTGAAGAGTTGATGCACCGTATAAAAAAGATATTATTCGAGAAGTTTAACATTGTGCACACTACTATCCAGTTTGAATACAATTGTTGTGACGACAAATCTATAATCTACAAATGAAAAATTATTTAACCTTAGCAATAATATTGGTTTTGGTAATCTCATGCGGACAACGAAAGACAGCTGTCCCGGCTTCTATAATCCCCGAAGAACGTATGATTACAATACTTACAGATTACCATCTGGCACAAAGCCTCAATACAAATTATAGAGTGCGGAACGAAATGCTAAAAAACATGCCTGTCAGGCTTTCTGACAGTGTCTTAAAAGCCAATGGCGTAACAAAAGCCCAACTCGATAGCTCTCTGACCTATTATGCTACTGATTTGGAGCGTTTTGAAAAAATATACGACGAAGTACTCAACCGTCTTAACAAGATGCAAGCTAAACTACAGGACACCCCTAAAAAAGACTCTTCAAAAGTAACTAAAAAATAGCCATGCGTAAAGTAGCTGCTAATTATGTATTCCCCGTATCGTCAGCTCCTATACGCAATGGTATTGTTACTTTCAACGATGAAGGAATTATTACTGAAATAAAAGACAATGGCGGTGCCCTTATGGAGGCTCAGGGTATTGAATTTTACAATGGTATTCTTGTCCCCGGTTTTGTCAATTGCCATTGCCACCTGGAGTTAAGCCATTTGCACAAGAAGATATCCCACGGGAATGGATTGATGACTTTTATTAATGAATTGGTATCTATCAGAAATGTTGATATTCGAGATATTAAACACTGTATTTCCGTTGCTGACAGTCAGATGTACAGTGAAGGAATAGTTGCTGTTGGCGATATTTCTAATACTTCTGATAGCATTACTGCTAAAATGGCAAGTAAAATAAAGTATCACACATTTATTGAACTGTTTGACCTTTATTTTAAAGATGTTGGAGAGTTAATCGCTAATGGAGCCCTTTTACAAAAGCAATACGAAGAGCTGGGTTTATCTTCTTCTATTGTACCACATGCTCCATACAGTGTGTCTCCTGAATTATTTGTAAATATAGCTTCTTTTCATAAAAAAGGTTCATTGTACAGCATCCATAACCAGGAAACTACAGATGAAGACCTGATGTTTCTTGAAGGAAAAGGCGTGTTGTTTGATATGATAAACAAAATGCCCAATAGCAGGTTTTTGCCAACAGGAAAAGCTTCATTGCCCTCTTATTTTGACTATCTGCCAAATGAATCAAAGGTGTTGCTTGTTCACAATACCTTTAGCAGGGCCGAACATATACAACTATTGAAAAATAAGGACATAACGTTGGTTTTGTGCCCCAATGCCAATAGATATATTGAAAACAGGCTGCCAGACATACCTATGTTTGTAAAAGAAGGAATAAAACTTGCTCTTGGAACCGATAGCCTCGCTTCAAACTATAAACTCTCCATCTTAGAAGAAATGAAAACTATAGTTGCCAGTTTCCCTGATATTTCATTTGAAGAAGTACTTCAATGGGGTACGCTAAATGGTGCCAAAGCATTGGGCCTGGAGGCTGATTTTGGTAGTTTTGAAGTGGGAAAGAAGCCTGGAATTAACCTTATCTGTAATTTTGATTTCCAGAAGATGACCATTGACAAAGATAGTTTTATAAAAAAACTGGTATAATGATTATTGAATCTATTCAAATATCCGACCTTTCTGAAATTGCTACCCTTCAACCCATGGACTGGCCTGATATTGTGCCCGATATTGAATACTACATCCATTCCCCGTTTTGTAGAGCTGTTAAAGTGGTTAAAAATGGCGTTATTGCTGGTATAGGGGCCAACATCTTTTTTGAAGGCACCTGCTGGCTGGCACATATTATTGTTAACGAAAGCTATCGCAACAAAGGAATTGGAACTGCCATTGTTGCAAACCTTATGAATTATGCAAAATACGAAGGGTATGACACTCAAATGCTTATTGCTACTGAGTTGGGTGAACCTGTTTATAAAAAATCAGGTTTTAAAAAGGTTACAGACTATTTGTTTTTTAAACGTACTGAACCTTCTCATATAGAAACAAAATCAGAACGAATAATCCCGTATTCTGCTCAATACAAAAATGCCCTTCTTGAATTAGACAGATATGTAACTGGTGAAAATAGAATAAATATACTTGAAAAGCATCTAACATCTTCATATCTTATTGCTAATCAAAATGAAATATATGCATTTTATATACCTTCATTAGGTGAGGGCCCAATTATTGCCCAAGACAAAGAGGCTGGCATTGAACTGATGCAGTATAAATATGCCACTGTTGATAAAGCCGTTTTACCTGCCGAAAACGCTACTGGTATTGAATTTTTGCTTGCCAACGGCTTTGTTCAGGTATCAAAATGTTCCCGGATGCTTTATGGCAAAGAAATACCCTGTCATCCCGAAATGATATACAGCCGCATCCGCGGAAATGTTGGATAATATTTTACAATTTAAACCATTGATAAAAAGTTATTTATAAATAATGTCACTTTTTTAACGTCAAAATAGTGTTATTTTTTTAACGATTTGAAAGTAGAAGTAAAACAAATGTGTAATTTTGTCAGCATTTTGATTTTTACCGAAATGATTTATTAATATTTAAACAAAACAATATGAGTTTTACACATGAAGTTGAAGGAATGATTTGCCTTGCACAAGGTGCAAATCATGGACCTGCTCCAATACCCTCTGAAGGTAAATGGGTAAAGGCTAAAGAAGTTAAAGACATTTCAGGTTTGACACACGGTGTTGGCTGGTGTGCACCACAACAAGGGGCTTGTAAGCTTACCTTGAATGTTAAAGATGGTATTATCCAGGAAGCATTGGTTGAAACCATTGGCTGTACCGGTATGACCCACTCAGCTGCTATGGCTGCTGAAATTCTTCCTAACAAAACTATCCTTGAGGCATTGAATACAGACCTCGTTTGCGATGCTATCAATACTGCAATGCGCGAGTTGTTTCTGCAAATCGTTTACGGACGTACCCAGACAGCATTCTCAGAAGGTGGCCTTCCTATTGGCGCTGGCCTTGAAGATTTAGGTAAAGGGCTTCGTGGTGTTACTGGTACTTTGTACGGTACATCTGCTAAAGGCCCTCGTTATCTTGAAATGGCCGAAGGGTATATCACCAAAATCGGTATTGACAAAGACAACGAAATTATCGGTTACGAATTTGTCAACCTTGGCCGTATGATGGATATGATCAAAAGCGGAACTGATGCAAACGAAGCTCTTAAGAAGGCTTCTGGCAAATATGGCCGTATGGAAGATGCAGTTAAAGTTATTGACCCACGTAAAGAATAGGAGGAACTTAAGATGTCACAAAACGCACAATTATTCGAAGGCTATAGCCGCCGTATCAATCAAATCAACAAAGTCCTTAATTCTTACGGAATTTCTTCACTTGAAGAAGCTAAAAAGATTTGTGATGACAAAGGGGTTGATGTTTACAAAATTGTAAAAGACATTCAACCCATAGCATTTGAAAATGCTATGTGGGCATATATCACCGGAGCGGCAATTGCTATAAAAAAAGGACAAAAAAATGCAGCTGATATTGCAGCTACTTTAGGCGAAGGTTTACAGGCTTTTTGTATCCCTGGTTCTGTTGCTGACGACCGTAAAGTAGGTCTTGGCCATGGGAACTTAGCTGCTATGCTCCTTCGCGAAGAAACCAAATGTTTCGCTTTCCTTGCTGGTCACGAATCATTTGCTGCTGCTGAAGGTGCTATTGGTATTGCTAAATCTGCAAATAAAGTACGTAAAGAGCCTTTACGCGTTATCCTTAACGGTTTAGGTAAAGATGCTGCTAAGATTATTGCCCGTATCAATGGATTTACCTACGTTCAAACCCAGTTTGACTACGCTACTGGAGAAGTGAAAGAAGTAAAACGCATTGCATATTCATCAGGCGACCGTGCTAAGGTTAACTGCTATGGTGCTGACGATGTTCGCGAAGGTGTTGCTATCTTCCACAAAGAAGGTGTTGACGTTTCTATCACAGGTAACTCAACTAACCCAACACGTTTCCAACACCCAGTTGCCGGTACATACAAAAAAGAATGTATCGAACAAGGCAAGAAATACTTCTCTGTAGCTTCAGGTGGTGGTACAGGCCGTACACTTCACCCAGACAACATGGCTGCTGGTCCTGCTTCTTATGGTATGACAGACACTATGGGCCGTATGCACTCTGATGCCCAGTTTGCCGGTTCATCTTCAGTTCCTGCTCACGTAGAAATGATGGGGCTTATCGGTATGGGTAACAACCCAATGGTAGGCGCATCTGTAGCTGTTGCTGTAGCTCTTTCACAAGCAAAGTAATTCAATTACGAATTATAAATTTAAAATTACGACTTGAGTAAATGCTGGCATTCAGTATTTCTCAGGTCGTTTTTTTTCAATTAAAAATTGTCAATTACGAATTACGGAATTTTCTAGCTACTTTTAATTCGTAATTTTAAATTTTTAATTGAATTGTTATGAAGTCTGAGAATGTTGTTCAGCAAAAGAGCTTTGATTTCGCTATTAGGATTGTAAATGTTTATAAATATCTTCAAACAGAAAAGAAAGAATTTGTAATATCTAAGCAATTATTACGTTCTGGAACATCTATTGGGGCTAATATCGAAGAAAGTATAGGCGGACAGTCAGAAAAGGACTTTTTGTCAAAAGTAGCAATAGCATATAAAGAAGCTCGAGAAACAATGTATTGGCTGCGTCTATTGCTGGCTGCAGGCTACTTAACTAATGAACAATCTGAGAGTTTGAAATTAGATGCTGAAGAGATTTGCAGAATACTAGGGAAAATCCAAATTACCTTAAAAAAGAAACTACACAATTAAAGATTATCAATTACGAATTACGTTGTTTTTCTGCCATTTTTAATTCGTAATTTTGAATTTTTAATTGATATTTATGACTAAGCAAGAAACCATAGACAAAGCTATTTCATTTTTTGAAGAAGGATATGCTTGTTCACAGGCAGTGGTACTGGCATTTGCGCCCCAATTTAACATAGATGAAACAGCAGCTAAGCTTATATCTTCTACTTTTGGCGGAGGAATGGGCCGTTTGCGCGAAAAATGTGGTGCTGTGACCGGAGGTTTCATGGTTCTTGGTCTGGCTTATGGCAACACCGACCCTAAAGACATGGACACCAAGCTTGCTGCTTACCAGAAAGTCCGTGATATAAACCAACTGGTTATTGATAAATATGGAACTACCATGTGCAGCGACATCCTAAAACAAAATGTCTCTGAAAATGACGTTAAACAGCGAAATCATCACGCCATTATCTGTTATAAAGTTGTAGGTGATGTTGCCGGAATGGTGTATGATATGCTGAACAAAAAATAAGGCCAGGTGTGCCCCGGCCTTATCCCAATTAAAAACCAAAAAATCAATCGCTCAGACACACAGCAAATTCATTTTCGAGCTGAAAAAAGTGAACTTTTCCTTCTCTAGCCAGCCATCCCAGCGCCATATAAACATCTTTTATGTCCATTTTGGACATCTTTTTCAAATCAGTAACTTTAAGCTCCCCTTTTTCCATTAGCATTTGCCAGATTTTACCGGCATCAAACCCAATTTTTGTTTTTTCCATGGTAATCGAATTAAGTTAAACAATATTACTTCAATACAAATCTTCGCCATTAGCCTCAGGCTGGAAAACGACACTCTCAATCTTCACAAACAGCTTCCCTTTAGGGGCATCAAACGAGATGGTATCCCCGGCTTTATAGCCAATTAAGGCACATCCGAGGGGAGAGAGTATAGAGACCATGCCCTTCGAAAAATCTGCCTGCTGAGGATATACCAAACGTAAATCCATGGTTTTGTCTGAATCTGCGAAGCAGACTTTTACAATGGAATTCATCGTGACAAAATCCGGCGTAATCTTTTTTGAGTCTATCTTTTTTGCTTTGCCTAATTCGTACGATAGAAAATCAAGATACTTTACATCTATGCTTTTTCTTTCTCTCATTGTCTGTATAAGGCCTGTCAGCTTTGCAAAATCGTTTATTGTCACTACAATTTCTTTCTTTTTCATTTCCACTTGTTTTATCATATCTTGTCCTCCATTTTTATAACATTTTACCAAACTTTAATGCTTTAAAAAATGCTATTTTTACCTTGTAATAAAACTAAAACCGACACATACATAAAACGAATACGATTTATATTTGTGTCGGATACGATACAAATATAAGGAACTTTTTGAATATAAAAAATTAGATGAAGATAGCTGTAAGGGAAAACTTAAAGCCATCAGGGATAAGCAAGGGGTTGTATGTCGCCATTGCGGGGGCAAAGAACATTATTGGAAAAAGGATAAGTGGCAATACGAATGTAAAGTTTGCAAAACGCGAACAACCTTGCAGAGTGGTACCATTATGCATGGTTCTCAACTGCCACTTAGATATTGGTTTATAGCGATGCACCTTCTTACTTCCACAAAAAAAAGTTTTTCAGCGGCCGAACTTCAAAGGCAGTTGGGACACAAGTACTATGAGGCAATATGGACAATGCTCCACAAGCTCCGTCTGGCAATGGGGAAAAGAGATGATCAATATACCCTTTCAGGCCAAATAGAACTGGATGAAGGATTCTTTTCAACAGAAGTTAAGCCAGAAGAGAAAGATAAGCCTCTAAAGCGGGGAAGAGGAAGCCAAAAGAGAACTAAGGTTTTGGTAATGGCAGAAAGCAAAGAAGTTGAAGGAAAAACCGACAAGAAAGGGAAACCACGCAAAGTTGGGTTCATGAAGATGCATGTAATAGGAGATCTTAAAGCGGATACAATAAACGCTCAAGTTTCTGGCAATATTTCAAATGAAGCTACCTTGATAACCGATGATTCTACTTCATACACCAGCTTAAACGATCTTGTTGGTGAACATCAAGCTCAGGTAATTCCTAAAGAAAAGGTTGGGGAGGTCTTGCCATGGGTACACTTGGCAATTAGCAATGCCAAAAGGATGCTGTTAGATATTCATCATAACATCAGACCTGAGTTTTTGCAAAGTTATCTGAATGAATTCTGCTACAAGTTTAATAGACGATATTTTGGAGAGGCTATGTTTGATAGGCTTCTGGTGGCAACTGTTGCATCAAAAAACGAATTTAGGTACAGAATACGATAATCATTTAAATATTTTAAGAATTGTTATGAAAGTGCATTTATTTAAAAAATAACGCTTTCAGATTAATAATCTAAAAAATTATTTAGGGAAACCTTTAAAATGAAAATGAAAAAAATAGATAAATACATTTTACCAATTTGTTATACTATTGTTTTTATAATAGTAATAATGATGTTCAATGCCCTTGAATTTAACTCAAATGCAACGTACATAGGTTTTAATGTTTTAACAAATTCAGATTCTTGCTTATTGGTTCAAATAAGTAAAGACATACTAAGTGATCCCAAAGCTATTTTTGATTGGCATTATGGAACCTGCTTTTACTTTTTCCCCAACCTATTGATAGTGTTACTATTAACTACTTTTTTATCTACACCGTCCATTATAATTTTTGTTAATTCTTTATTAATATTCTTTATTACATTATTCCTTCTCAACTATCTATTTTTAAGAATTTTACACATTTCGAAAATATGTGTAGCTATTGCCAATCTAAGCCTAACCTTATTTTTAGCTTTTACAGCAGACTCCAGCGATTTTTGTTTTTTAACTCCTCATTTATTTATGCCATTGCATTCCGGAGCATTAATAAATGCTTTAGGTTCTTTAATTTTATGTTTTATGTATCTAAATAATAATAACAAAACTTCTCTTGTCTTTTTAATTATTCTTAGCATAGTAGCAATGTTCTCAGATTTTATTTTTTTAATATATTTTTCAATACCGTTAGTCTTAACATTATTGACGCTTTATTTTTTTGGAAAGAAACAAATAAATAGAAAGAAATATATTACTGTTGTTTTATTACTTGTATTTTCATATATATTTACTTTCATACTTCACAAAATATCGATTAACTCAGGGATATTTATGCTTGAAGCTTTCAAGAATCTTTTTTACAACATAAAAGATTCATTTATTTTAATGTTCAATAGTATTTTTGAAGTATTTACCAAAAATTATATATCAATTATAATATTCTTTTTATCTTCATTTTCATTAGTCCTATCATTTTTTCATGCCTTGAAGTATTTGTTTTTTAACAAGAACAAAAAAAATATTATTTCAGAAAATTCTTTATTATATTCAATATTTACATGTTATTTTTTAGTTCTAATATTTGCTGCAACAATAATAAATGGCTCATTTCAAGGAATTGATTGCATAAGATATATTATACCTCCTTTTTACATCGGAATTTTTAATATTGGATTATATATACACCTATATGCTCATAAAAGAAATAAAGTAGGGTTAACCAGAATAATCGCGCTATCTTTTATATCTGTATATACTTTTTTTATCATCCTGAATTATAGTTTAATAAACCCTAGTTCTTTATACTTAAAGGTAAAAAATTATTATCCGCCAATGATTAAAGCTGCCGATAACATGTCATTAAAATATAAAGTCAAAAATGGAATTGGGAATTATTGGGATGCGCGTTTTATTACTATATTCTCAAAGCAAGGAATAACTGTTGATCTTGTTTCTCCAGAATATACTCCTATGAAATTTGCTAATAATCCTAGAAAATATTATACAAACTATAATAATGACAGTGTTTACTACAATTTTATAGTTAATTATTCAAATGAAGACACAGCTAAATTATATCAGGTTTTTAACAAAAAAAATATTACAAAAGACACTATTGAAGGTAATATCTTTTATCTATTACCTTCTTTTTATTTAGAAAATGATTTTCGCACTTTTAGGATAAAAGAAATTAACAATTAGCAAATATTTTAAATTTTCCAACCTTAATTTTTTGTAAAAAATACATCAAAGAAACTTTGAGTACTCCTAATCCATATTTTGAACTCCTTCTAAAATTTATTGATGACGCATCATCAAAGTATTTTGTAGGGCAGGTTATTTCAGCTATCTCAAAACCAGCATAGAATATTTGCGCCAACATTTGATTATCAAAGACAAAATCGTCACTATTAGCTTCAAGATTAATTTTTGTTAATACATTCTTAGAAAAGGCCCTATACCCAGTATGATATTCAGACAATTTTTGATGCATTAGCTTGTTTTGTGTAAAAGTCAAAAACCGATTAAAGAAATATTTGTATAATGGCATCCCGCCTTTTATTGCTCCCCGTCCAAGAATCCTTGAACCGAGAACTACCTCATAAACATCGTTAGCAATTAAATACGACATAGAATGTATAAGCTTTGGAGTATATTGATAATCCGGATGTAGCATTATAACAATATCACTGTTCAATTCTAAAGCTCGTTTATAACATGATTTTTGGTTTCCTCCGTATCCTTTATTTTTATCATGAACAACTATTTCTTTGATGCCTAATTTTCTGGCAACTTCTACAGTGTTATCTTTGCTACAATCATCTACCAATATAACATTATCAACAATATCAAAAGGTATTTCGTTATAAGTTGATTCTATTGTTTTAGATGCATTATACGCAGGTAATACTACTGTAACTATTTTATTTTTTATCATATTAAATTTTTTTCAACAAATGTAAGAAAAATAATAAGAAAATTTACAGATATGCTTCCAATGTCGTTTAGTTAAGGTTATATCTTCGATTTTTCTATCACTATGTAGAGGCTGTGTTCTATGTTGTAAAACAAACCACTGGTCAAAATAGTTGCTTTTTTAAACAATTAATCTAAACTATCAGAAATCTTTATGCAAATAAATAGAACCAAAAATTGTTTAAAAACTTAAATACAAGGATAATAAATATTGAGATAATTTTGATAAATTAGAAGTTTTATTCAATATGAAATATATGCCCTTTTCAAAATATTATAAGAATAAAGTATATTTCTTTTTAACATTAATGGTTATATCCATTCTCTCAGCTTCTTGTGCCGGTTACGACCAAACAATTCATACTGTGTACCCCTTGTTACTGCTTATCTTTATATTTGTTGTTATCATCAGTATGCTGGTTTATGTTATTATCCAGAAAATGCTCATTTCGAAATTGTCTAACGAACTGAAAAACCGGGACAACCTTAATAAATTAATAACCGAAAATATAAACGAAGCTGTTTGTACCATAAACAGCGAGGGAATAATTCAACATGCCAGTCAAAGCTATGTTTCAGTTATAGGTTTCGCCCCTAGCGAAATTACGGGCAAGGCTATTTATAGTTTTATTCACGAAAAAGACAAGGAAAATGTAAAACAACTATTTGAAACAACCCTTCATTCTTCAACTGAGAAAGTGTTTGATTTCAGGCATCTAAAACCAGATGGTTCTTACATAATTGTTGAAGCTTATGCCCGGCTCCTTTCTTCAAGCGAAATCCAACACGAAGGTATTATACTGAGCATGCGCAATGTATCCGAACTGCGTATATCCGAGTTGCAATATTATTTTTCGCGCTTTGCGCTGGACAATGTCCAACAGTCAGTAGTGATGATAGACCCTTCGGGAAGTGTAGTTTACCTCAACGAAAAAACCCGTCAAATACTCAAAAAAAGGCATATAAGTGCCCAAAACCTCAAAATATGGGACATAAGCCCAGATGTAGAAAAAGAAAACTGGCCGGAATATTTTGAGCACATGCGTAGAAACAAATACCGGGTGATTAGCTCTGAAATAAAAACCCCTGTTGGCAATATATTCCTCGAACGTCATGCCACCTATACCGAATTTAAAGGAAAAGAATACATTGTTACTAATTCTATAGATTTGACAAGGTATTTCAAATCTGAGGAGCTCATCAGGGCCAGTGAGCAACGCTACAAGCGTATCATAGACAATATATACGATGTAGTTTGGGTGTTAGACATGGAGCTAAAAACAACCTTTATAACACCTTCAATAGAGCGGCTTACGGGCTATACTGTTGAAGAACACATGACACAGTCTATTGAAGAAAAGTTTACCCCCGAGTCGGCAAAAACAATTCGGCAATGGTATGCATACTACATTCCTAAACTAACTTCGGGAGAAATAAACAAAGAAACCTTTGTTTTACGCGGCGAGCTACAATATAAACGAAAAGTTGGCGAACCTATATGGGTCGAAATGACAGTAAAAATACTAATAGATGAATCAGGCAAAATTATTGGAATACATGGGACATCTGTTAATATTGACGAAAGAAAGCAAACTGAGATAGAACTAAGGGCAAGCCGTGAAAAATACAAGTCGATTTTCGAAAACATCATTGATGTTTACTACGAAACCACCCTTGATGGTATAATTCTTGAAATAAGCCCTTCGATAGAAAAGGTTTCAAAATACAAAAGAGAAGAACTGAAAGGTACCTCCTTAATTAGCTTTTATAAAACACCTGAATCCAGGGCCAACTTTATAGATGCTATTATGAATATGGGGTTTGTTTCTAATTATGACCTAATCCTGCTTGATAAAGATGGGCGAGAAATAGACTGTTCTATTACAGCCCGTTTATTGACAGATGAAAACGGGCAACCATGCAAAATATGTGGTACAGTTCGCGACACAACAGAAAAAAAGCGTGTTGAAAAGCTCATTAAAGAAAGCGAAGAAAGATACAAAACGTTGGTTTCACTCTCGCCCAACCCTGTTATAGTTACACGAAACGGATATTTCTATTACGTCAACCCTTCAGCCATCAGGTTTTTTGGTTTTTCTGCACCAGAAGAACTTTTGGGCAGGAAGATGATTGACTTTATTGACCCTAAAACCAATGATAAAGTAATAAACGAAATCGCCAAATTATCCGAATCAGAAAACTGCCCTGCACTTGAGCTGGGCATTATTAATAAAGAAGGAAAAAAGCTCACCACGCTATCGGCAATAAAAACCATCAGTTACGAAGGCGAACCCTCTTTATTGTTTATAATACAAGACATTACACAACAAAAAAAATATGAAGAAGAGCTTTTTCAGGCAAAACAAAAAGCCGAAGAAAGCGACAAGCTGAAAACCGCCTTTCTGGCCAATATGAGCCACGAAATACGCACACCATTAAATGGTATAATAGGCTTTTCAGGACTTTTGAAAAGACAAAACCTTGAAAAAGAAAAACAAGAAAAATACGCTGAAATTATTCATTCCAGTAGTCATCAATTACTTGCGATTATCAACGATATTATTGATATTTCAAAAATAGAAGCCGGCCAAATGGTGGTTTACCATGAGCCCATAAACATTCTGCAAATAATTACCGAACTTAGCTATATATACAAAAGCCTTGCAGAAAAAAAGGACATTGAATTCAGGCTCAGTCCACTGGAAAATATCCAGGAAATTAGCTCAGACGAAGTAAAATTAAAACAAATATTAACCAACCTGCTAAATAATGCACTGAAGTTTACCCATAATGGGTTTGTCGAGTTAGGCTACAAAAAACAAAATCATGAAGTTGTATTTTGGGTAAGAGATACAGGGATAGGAATTCCCGAAGAATTTCAAAAAATTATTTTTGAACGCTTCAGACAAGTAGAAATAGCCTCCAACAAAAAATATGGCGGCACAGGGTTAGGCCTGTCTATTTCAAAAGCCTTGGTACAGATGCTGGGAGGCCGTATTTGGCTTGATTCTGAAGTTGACAAAGGCACAACCTTTTACTTTACCATTCCTTACCATACCGAAAACAAACATACTACGCCCAATATACCACATACGCCCCAGAATGAAAATATTAACTGGAGCAACAAGACAATACTGATTGTCGAAGATGAAAGTGTAAACTCATATTATTTTGAAGAAATATTAAAAAACACCGGGGCTAATTTATTATTTGCCGACAAAGGCATGGATGCTGTTGAAAAGTTTGAAAAAATAAAAATAATCGATTTGGTCTTATTAGACCTTAAGTTGCCCGATATTGACGGATTTGAAGTGCTGAAACAGTTAAAAAAAATGAACCCGGACATTAAAGTCGTTGCCCAAACAGCCTTTGCTTTGAGCAACGATAAAAAAGCCGCAATCAACGCCGGTTTTAATGGATATATAGCCAAGCCCGTTGAAAAAAACGAATTATTTGAAACAATTAGTAAACTACTTTAGTTTAGTACATTTGTAAAATGTACTTTTAAAAAATTCTCAGTTATTCTAATATAGCATTGATATGAAAATTTTAAAAACCTCATGTTTGCTCATCTTGAGCTTAATTGCATTTTTTCAACGCAGCACAGCCCAAACCCGCTTGCTCCGTTTCCCGACAGTGTCTGAAAAGAGCATCGCATTCTCCTATGGCGGAGACATTTATACCGTGGACATTAATGGGGGCAATGCCCGCAAGCTCACCAACCATGTAGGATATGAATGTTTCCCACGGTTTTCGCCTGATGGCAAATGGATAGCTTTTACCGGGCAATACGACGGCAATACTGAGGTTTACTTAATCCCTTCAGAAGGAGGAACCCCTAAACGCCTTACATATACTGCCACATTGCAACGCGACGACATTGGCGACCGCATGGGACCTAACAATATAGTGATATGCTGGACCCCTGATGGGAAAAATATCGTTTATCGTTCGCGCCAGCATAGTTTCAACGACTTCAAAGGAAAACTATACAAGGTGTCTATAGATGGAGGGCTGTCCGAAGAACTGCCATTTTCAGTTGGGGGGTTCTGCAGCTATTCACCTGATGGGAACCAATTGGCCTACAACAGAGTTTTCAGGGAATTCAGGACATGGAAAAGATATCGTGGCGGAATGGCCGACGATATAAGGATTTTTAATTTTAAAACAAAAGAAACCATTAATATTACAAATAATGACGCACAGGACATTATCCCCATGTGGATAGATAAAGATATTTATTACACCTCTGACAGAACTGGCCGCTTAAACCTATACAAATACAATACAAGCACAAAAAATACCGAACAAAAAACGCTCTTTACAGACTTTGATGTAAAATTCCCTTCGTCAAATGGCAGTTTGATCGTTTACGAAAACGCTGGCTACATATATAAGTACGATACAAAAACAGGACAGAATGAAAAGGTTGATATTACTGTGTCGGACGATAAACTTTGGGCCCGTGACGAAATAAAAAACACTTCTACGTATATCAGGAGTTTTGACCTTTCTAAAAATGGCGAAAGAGTAGTATTTTCAGCGCGCGGGGACATATATTCGTTACCTGCTACCAAAGGCATTACCTATAATCTCACGCGTACGCCAGGAGTGCACGAACGAAACGTAACATGGTCGCCCGATGGAAAGTACATTGCATACCTTTCAGATGCTACAGGCGAGTTTGAAATATACATACAACCTGTAGATGGGTCAAGCCAGGCTGTTCAATTGACAAAAAACGCAGACACCTATTATTACGAGATGGTATGGTCGCCCGATAGTAAGAAAATACTATGGGCAGACAGAAAATTCCGCCTAAGGTATATAGATGTAGCAACAAAAGCTATTACAGAGATAACACAATCTAAATATGGCAGTGTAGGAGACTATAAATGGTCACCAGATAGCAGATGGGTTGTTTTTGCCCAGGAAGCTGACAACCACTTTAGCATAATCACAGTTTATGATACAAAAAACAAATCTTTGCATGATATTACTTCTAAATGGTTTTTTTCGCACGAGCCAAGCTTTTCGCCAGATGGAAAATATATAGCTATTTCGTCGGCACGCGATTTTACTCCTTCGTATAGCGATATTGAATGGAACTACGCCTATTTCAATATGGAGAAGCTTTATCTTATTTTATTGAAAAAAGATGGAAAATCTCCTTTTGCCCCTGAAAACATTGAAGTTACCACCGATACATCCAACACAGACAAAAAGAAACCTGCAGAAACTAAAGAAAAAAAATCTGAAACAGCAGTAGAAATAGACTTTGAAAACATAGAACAAAGGTTGATACCTGTTCCTGTAAAGGCTTCATCATACTATAATGTTTGGATGGCAGGCGATGGCATATACTACAATGAAAGAAGTGAAGGCAAAACCAATACTTTCAAGTATTACGACTTGAAGAAAAAAGAAGAAACCGAGTTGGGCACTGCCAACCGATATGCCATATCTTCAAACGGCAAAAAGATGCTGGTAAACGAAAGTGGCAAATGGGGAGTAATAGACCTGCCCACTTCGAAAATAAGCCTCAAGGACGAAATAGATTGTTCTAACATGATGGCCAATGTTAATTATAAAAAGGAATGGCGACAGATATTTGACGAAGCATGGAGGCAAATGCGTGATTTCTTTTATGTTGAAAACATGCATGGCCTTGATTGGAAGGCTGTTCACGACAAGTATGCCCCTTTGGTAGATTTTGTAGGACATAGAGACGACCTTACCTACATCATTGGCGAAATGATAGGCGAACTCAGCATTGGCCATGCTTACATCAATAGCGGCGAAAAGCCCAAGGCTCCCAGGATCAATACAGGTCTGCTCGGGGCTAAGCTCATCAAAGACAACTCGGGCTATTTCAAAGTAACCAAAATACTTCAAGGTGCCAATTGGAATAAAGATTTGCGTTCACCATTGACCGAGCCAGGAGTTAAAATAGCTGAAGGAAACTACATCCTGGCTATTGACGGAGTTGACATAAAGCAATGTGCTGATATTTATGAGATGTTATACAATAAAGCTGACAAGACCATTGCCCTGACTGTTAATTCAAAACCAGAGATAACCGGAAGCTGGCAAACACTTGTTATTCCTGTTGCAGACGAAAGCAATCTGTACTACTATGAATGGGTACAAAAGAATCTCAAGTTAGTAGAGTCGGCTACCAATGGAGAGGTGGGATATATCCATATCCCCGACATGGTATCCGAAGGGTTAAACGAGTTTGTGAAACACTTTTACCCACAATTGCAAAAGAAAGTAGTTATCATTGACGACCGCGGCAATGGCGGGGGAAATGTCTCGCCCCAGATACTCGAACGCTTACAAAGAGTGCCATACCGAATGAAAATGCACAGAAATGCTACCGTGCCAGGCACTGTACCAAACGAAACAATGACCGGGGCAAAAATAATGCTGATAGACCAATACTCAGCCTCAGACGGAGACTTATTCCCTTATGGTTTCAAGAAACTAAAACTTGGAAAGGTAATTGGGGTAAGAACCTGGGGAGGCGTTGTCGGTATATCAGGCAGCTTACCCTTCATTGACGGAACAGATTTACGAAAACCCGAATTTGCCAGCTATTCATCTGACTCATCTCAATGGATTATAGAAGGGCATGGTGTCGAACCAGACATAGTAGTTGAAAACGACCCTGCACGCGAATATGAAGGCATAGATGACCAGCTAAACAAAGCTATAGAACTGGCCAAACAATTAGCCAAAGAACAAAAGCCCCTGCCTGCAATTCCTACAGCCCCTGACAAATCTAAATAACCCATAACTAGCAAAATAGCACTGCAGGATTATGCACAAAGAACCGCAAAGCTGAATTATCATCTTTGCGGTTCTTTGTATTTAAAAGGTTCCAAAAATTATAATATTAAAAGCCTTTATTTCGTAGGCCTATAAATAAAATATTTACCTTTTGTGATATTTTTAAGCTCAAGCTTACTCAATCCAACCTTACGGCCTGAAAAACTGGTATTTTGATGGGCAAGCTCAAATACCCCCGGTTCAATAACCCTATATATAATGGCTGTATGATGTCCCATATCTTCAATAGTGGTAGTAGTTTCATTTCCATTCACCACCACATATTTCACTTTCACCTTTTCAAATTGCATAATATCACCGGGCAAAATCTCATCTTTATTAGGGTCAAGACGTTTGCCATACTTGTATTGATGATCCCACTTTGCATCAACCAATATTAACGCCTGATTGGCCAAGTCCCAGCATTCTCCCCTGTCCACTTTCTTTCCAATATTTTCAGTCACAAATTCAATGATTTTTTTGTTCATTTCGGGAAGCGCACCCTGGGCTTTTGCTGCATATCCTAAAAAAAAGAATGCTAAAAGTGCTGAAATATAAAACCGTACTTTCATCTGTGTAAAATTTAATTTGTTGAATTTTAATTATTTAAACCGTCAATATATATCATTCAATGAGAGCGGATAGAAAACCCATCCTGATTTATCAGGATTCATGTGTGTTTTTGTTTAAAACAAATTTAATGTTATTATAAAACATAAATAGTTAAAAAAAGTTGCAGTTTTTATAAACCATAAAATACAAATACCAAAAATCCTGGATATTTGACCAATTTCAAATATATAAATTTATTATATCACCAATATTTATATTATTAAACATAAAACTTTATATTTGTAAATATTTTAAGCATTTTATCGTTTTTTCTAAATATTATTAACATGACAGCTTTGATGGGTTTGATTTTTTTGCTTTCAGCAACAATCTTTTATTTAGTAATAAAAAACAAAAAACTACGCACTTTATCATCCGAACAAAACTTACAGATTGTTTTGCTAAAAAAAGACTTGGAAAATACTAATGATGAGGTAAAAAAGCTTTTAAAAGAAATAAATAAAAGCGGGCTTTATATTAGGTTGGTACAGCAATCGCCCAATGCTATTATGCTTATGGACAAGGATGCCAATGTAATATGGACAAATAAAGGTTTTGAACAAATGTACGAATATACCTATAAAGAATTCATTGCTGCCCGTGGGGGCAATTACCGAAAAACGTCGTTTCATCCTGCCGTTCATGAGCGCCTCGACAAACTGGCCCGTACCAAAAAACCAATAAAATACGAAGCCCTGAATATTACCAGAACTGGCAAGGAGCTTTGGACACAAACTGCGCTTATGCCCATCCTTGGCGATGATGACGAACTTATTGGTATGGTAACCATAGATACCGACATTCATCAACGTGTTGTAGAAAGTGACAGCGTGATGGAAAAAATGGAAGATATCAACAAAAAGATGGATGAAATATTTGTCTATTTTAAGGCCATGAAAAAAGAGTCCCGCGATTTGTTTGAAAGCATCAACAATTCGAAACAATGGATTGAACAAACGGACGAGATAGTTAAATTTATCAAAGAAATATCGGACAAAACCAAAATTCTGGGCATCAATGCTTCTATTGAAGCCCATGTAGCCGGCAGTTATGGCGTGGGGTTTAGGGTTATATCCAATGAGATTGTAGAAATTTCGCACCAAACGACTAATTCTGTTGCCGAAATCAGCAAAATACTTGAAAATATTAAAAAAAGCCACGACGGGCTATTGCAAAACAAGCATGATACCGAAAAAACAATGGAGCTGTATAACGAAAAAATGAAAGACCTGAAGAAAGAGATTATTGAAGTGGAAAATGCTATCCAGATGTTCAAAACACTGACTTAATATTTAACCACCCTTACCTTTTCTTATAAAGGAGGGGGAATACAACATTTTAAAGAGTATTATGAGAATAATAGACTTCTAAACTAATTTGCCAATCTCTAATCCTCCATTGACAATACATCCTGAATTACATACGACTCAAAGCCCCGCGAAAGGGCAAACTGGAATAATTTCTTCGTAACTTCTTTATTGGCACCTTTAACAAATTTTGCTTTTTTATCGAGCTCTTCTTTAAGAATATCGAGATATTCGTTCTGGTCTATTTCTTTAAGTGCAGCATTTGCAACACTTTCCTCAACTCCTTTTTGCCGAAGGGCCATGCTTAACTTTATCCTGCCCCATTTATTGAACCGGAGCTTATCGTGAACAAAAGCTTTGGCAAACCTTTTATCATCGAGGTATTTTTCCTGGCAAAGTTTTTCTATGATTTGATTAATGATATCCTCTGAAACATCAAAAGATTTAAGCTTTTGAACCACTTCAGCTTTGCAACGCTCCTGACCACTACAATAACGAGCAGCAAAGTCATAAGCTTCTTTTTCTGAAAAAGATTGAGGAGAGACCATATCTTAGAACTGGCGGAATTTCTCCAACTCAGGATTTTCGCCTTTTTTGAACAACTTTATCTGCGCCCTGACCATACGGGGTTTGCCACTCAAATCGGGTTTCACCTGTACATTTCTAAAACCCTTCAGGGTAAGCATTTCCATTATTTCTTTGTGAAAACGCGGATTAATCTCGAAATATAAGAAACCTCCCCATTCGAGCTTAATACGGGCAAAGTCAGCAATAGCCTTATAAAACTTCAAAGGTTCTTCGTCTTCCACAAACAAAGCCATGTGAGGTTCGTAATCTAATACATTCTTTTGCATCTGGGCAGCCTCACTTTTTGTTACATACGGTGGGTTGCTAACTATAATATCGTAAGCCTCTTTAAAATGCTTGGAACTTTCGGTGGTAAAGTCCTGCAAAATATCATAATGAAAAAAGTTCACAATACTTTCATTTAAAAACGAGTTTTCCTCGGCAATTTCGAGCGCCTCGTCTGAAATATCAATACCATCAGTTTGCGAGTGCAGCATAAGCTTATCTAAAGCAATAGCAAGACATCCAGAACCTGTACCAATATCAAGGATACGGTTTTCATTGAATTTGTGCGTTTTTATAATCCAATCAGCCAGTTCTTCAGTCTCAGGCCTGGGGATTAATACACCAGGGGCCACTTTAAGCTTAAGCCCAAGAAAATCAGCAGAACCTAATAAATACTGAATAGGACGAAATTCTTTCAACCCTTC
This sequence comes from Bacteroidota bacterium, assembly GCA_029572965.1. GTDB lineage: Bacteria > Bacteroidota > Bacteroidia > Bacteroidales > DTGW01 > JAKPQD01. The sequence goes on from JAKPQD010000132.1 coordinate 65,268, forward strand.
TGTAACCTCTTGAATTTTTAGAAAAGACTCTGCCGAAACTTCTAAATTTGGTTTGAGGTGAAAATCAACCGGATGAATATTGGCAATTTTGTCAAAAACGATACGCCTTATGCTCCTGAATTCATTTTCAGGATATAACGCACTTATTTCTTTTTCAAAATATTGAAGGGCTTCACTTAGTTTTACAGATGATGTTTCCAACGCTCTTATTTTTGGTTCCAATTTAACAATTTTTTACGTCAACACAGCCTTTTGAAACTAAAAAAATGATTTTTTATTTTAACACACAGATTAGCTGATATAAAAAACTATACTTAGTTTTGTTGTGTACTTCAAAGTTATACTACACGAAGGTAGAATGGATACAAAAGATGAGAAATATCACCTTAGGACACTTCAATTAGCATTGAACGGGCTTGGACGTGTTGCCCCAAACCCAATGGTAGGTTCTGTTATTGTTTTGGATAATAAAATCATTGGAGAAGGTTATCATCAACACTTTGGAGGCCCTCATGCTGAAGTAAACGCTATTGCTTCTGTCAAAGACGAAAAGCTTTTGCGCAAAGCCACGTTATACGTCAATCTTGAACCCTGTGCACACTATGGAAAAACGCCTCCATGTGCAGAACTTATCATAAAAAAACAAATCCCCAATGTTGTTATTGGCCAGTTAGACCCATTTCCGGCTGTTTCGGGCAAAGGACTACAAATGCTTATTGATGCGGGCATCAATGCAGTTGTTGGTGAGCATGTTGACCAATGCAGGTTTCTGAACAGGCGCTTTCTGACTTTTCACGAGAAAAAAAGGCCTTTTTTTATTTTAAAATGGGCACAAACCATAGATGGATTCATAGATATAGTACGTAATCATAATTCTCCGCAAGCACCTAACTGGATTACAGATGAACACACCCGTATATTAGTCCACAAATGGCGTAGCGAAGAGCAAGCCATATTGATTGGCACTAACACCGCGCTTTTTGACAACCCACGGCTCAATACCCGTGACTTTTATGGTAAAAACCCAATTCGTCTGGTACTGGACAGGCAGTTGAGGCTGCCTAAGACGCTTCATGTTTTTGACAAAAGCGTAAAAACCTTTATTTTCACAGAAAAGCAGAAGAAGAGTGAAGAAAATCTTGAATATATTCAAATTGATTTCTCTAAACTTTTATATGAGCTGTCAACATTCTGCTACGAAAGACAAATACAATCAGTTATAGTAGAAGGTGGGGCAAGGTTGTTAAACACCTTTATACAGCAGAATTTATGGGACGAAGCAAGGGTATTCATTGGCAATACATCATTTGGCAAGGGTATTGCAGCTCCTTCTATGAATAGTATGCCAGTATCCAGTGAAAATCTTCCTAATTCGATGTTAAAAATATGGCACAAGCACCCTGCAGCTTTTAATATTGATAAATAAGCCTATCAAGTATTGAATTGAAAAGAGCTTATTTATAAGAAATCTCAACAATGTTGTTTTCCGGGTCAAGAATGATGCTCTCATAGTACCCGTCGCCAGTAACACGTGGTTCGCTGGCAATATAATATCCGTCTTTTCTCAAACGCTCTGTTAGCTCCTCAAGATTTTCTTTACTATCCACACCTAAAGCCAGGTGCGCAAGCCCGAAATGCTGAACATTAGTACTTACAGGGATTTCGGCTATATTAGGTTTATGCATCAGCTCAATACGCGTATTTCCAACAAATTCAATAAAATACGACTGAAACATCCTGTTTTTATTGATATACAAGGTACTCGACTTCCCATTGAAGTATTTTTCGTAAAATTGACGCATAGTTTCGAGATCCCTGCACCAGATAGCAACGTGAGCCAATGATATTTTCATAAAGAAGTGTTGATTAGGTTATAAAACAATAGGAATACCCTTGTAAAAATCAAGAATTTTCAGGTTAAAGATAAACTTATATTTTGCCTGGAGCAAATCAGACTGAACCTTCAAATAATTATTCTGGGCCACTACAAAATCGATGTGGCTTATCAAGCCAAGCTCATATTTTTGCCTGATATTTTTAAAATTTTCTTCTTGGGCAGCAGCAGCCTTAGTTTGAGCTTTATAGCTTTCGTAAGAAGCCTTAGCATCGGCAAAGGCTTGCTCCACTTCCTTACGAACCCCTAATTTACTTTGTTGTAACGAATACTCAGCATCAAGTTTATTCAATTTAGCGTTCTTTACATTTTTAACATTCTGAAAACGGGTAAAAATAGGCACTGACAAATTAATTGAAAGTTGTTTGTAAAGCTTTTGGTCCAACTGGTCATTAACAGGAACCTTTTCCCCGGTAAGAGTCTTTTCATCTAAGTTATACTGGCTATAATATTGCCCGGTAAGGCTGATTTGCGGACTAAATGCCCCTTTTGCAACAGCATAACGACGTTCGGCACTTTTCAAAGCATATTCAGCGCCCTTTATTTGTGGAAGAGTATTTAAAGCAACATCAATAACCGAATCGGCATTTTCTGCAAAAGTATCAGGGACTGCAAGAATTGGAGGCGCTACAATATCAAAATTTTTGACCGTGTCGAGATCTAACATCTGGGCTAATGTCAGTAATGACATGTTCAGCCGATTTTGGGCTTCTGTAAGAGAAGACAAATTGGTCATTGCTGTAGCTTCAACTTCCAATTGTGCACCTCTGGCGATACTTCCAACAGCATACTTTGCATTGGTATTTTCCAACTCTAACTTTGAAGCCTCGTATTGTTTCTTTAACACCTGAAAATATTCCTTATCATACAATATCTGGAAAAACGAAGAGGCAATGGAAAGGGATATATCGTTCCTGGCTTTTTTCAGGCTTTCATTAGCTGACAGAAACGAATAATAATCGGCCCTGATTGTGTTTAAGTTCTGAAAACCACTAAAAATGGTCAGATTGGAACTAAGCCCCACACTACCCGAATTCAGGTTGTTAGAATAAGCAAAACTGCTATAATCAGCTACACGTCCGCGACCGATATTATGACTTCCGCCAGCACCCAAATCTGGCAATAGGTTGAAATATGATTGCTTGTAATTATTTTTTGAAATCTGAGTTTGAAGCTCTTGCCTTTTCAAAGTCAGGTTATTTTCTAAAGCATACGAGATGCATTCTTGTAAAGTCATAGCTTTTTGAGAGAAAATGACTGACGACAAAAGTAAAAAAGCAATAGCCATAGAAGCCTTAACAACAATATCTTTCATGGTACAGAATATCGCAGATTAATTTTTATCACCAAAAGAGTCAAAAGTAAGAAATATTTAATCATCCTGATATGAGAGTCTGTTTTTTTACAAAAAAGCGTTTCAATTCTGGCAAACTCAAATGCTTTTTACATAAGTCTAAAACTCAATTTTATAACTCAAGACAGGTAAAACAACTGCATAGGTATCTTTTTCAATTGTTTTAGTTTTAATATTGTAGTAATACCCTCCTTGGTTAGGTGACCCCAGCGCATTCTTAACCTGCAATGCCCATGTCCCCGAGAACCTGCGATGGTTTGTACGGTAAGTCAATGTAAAATCAAGGTAATAAGTTGCCGGAAATTGCTTTTCAAAAGCCTTAGCTTCATCCGAAACAACACGCTGCTGTACAATCGACTCAGCCTCGTTCAGCGGCGAATAGCGCTCCCCTCCTATATAATTGAACCGTGCATTAATTCCAATCACCTTATTTCGTGCTGTAAAAAACTCTTTTCCAACCAAAAGGTTTGCTGTAAAGTTTTTATTAAAACGGGTATTGCGCCAAACCCCATCGTCTGCCTTATACTCTGAATTAAAAACGGACGTAGTTACAAGATAATAAAAATTATTGTTCAAAAACCTCTCAAAAGTCAGGTCAACGCCATAATTGCGACCAGTTGAGTTATTTTCGAGCTTCTCCCTGAAAGTCCAATCCTGGGAGAAGTTAACCATAGAGTACGAACTATCAGCAATTCCGGGGATATCATACAAATATTGGAAATAAGGCTCAACTTTCAACCTCAACTTATCGGTAATCCGCCAGTCATAAGACAAAACAATGTGATGAGCCTTGGAAAAGTCAAGGTCTTTGTTCAGATATGCCTTACTCCCATTGATATTTTCTGAAATAAAATAAAACTTCAATTCTTCAAGTTGGCTATGTTTTCCATAACCAAGGCTTATTGTCTGTTTGGGTGATATTTCAAAACTGGCGCTCAACCTTGGGTCAACTGAATAATTATCGTTCAACAAAAAATAATTGGTATTTATCCCGCCATTGAAGGTAAAGCGAGAAGACACCTCATATTTTGCCTGGGCATAAAACTCTGCCAATCCGCTATGCCCATTTTCTTTAACAATATTCTGGAATGTAGAAAGGGCTTCATTCATAATACCTGATATATCAAGGTTATAAAATATCTCATGATAATTAACCCCCGTTTTCAAAGTAGTTTGGGCATTAAACTTATGGTTGATGTACGAACTCATTGTAACTCGCCATGAATTATCTTTCAGCTTAGTACTTGGCTGCAAATTCATAGATTTGTCGAGCATTTCTTCTAAAAAGCTATTCCGGGTCCCCGAAACAGCAACTGTAGTACTAACAAAAGACTGATTGCCCAGGATCATTTTATGGTTCAGGCCGGCAGCGCCAATATCCAAGCCCCAGTTATACTTCACTTTATCCCACGAGCTTTCCCACACCATCGAATCTTTATCTACAGGTTCATTGTTTTCATCTAAAGCGCCAATACCCCAGAAAGAAAAGGTGCCGGCTGTTTTGGTCGGGAAGTTAAACTTAAACGACAAATCCTGATATTTGGGCACTTGCTGCGAGGGTATCATCCCCATATTAGATAGAATGCCTGTAGTAGAATATCTATAATTAAAAAGGTAAGAAGCTTTGCCTTTTTCGCCCAAAGGCCCTTCCGAAGCCACATCAATACCCATCAAGCCTGCCTGAAAAGTATTTTCAAAACGTTCATTATTTCCATTGCGCAACTTCATATCAAACACTCCGGCAAGCGCATTGCCATACTCAGAAGGGAATGCCCCGGTAAAAAAATCAGAATTGGCCAACAACTGGCTGCTAAATATCGTTACAACCCCTCCCCCAGCTATATTTCCGCCAGCAAAATGGTTAGGGTTTGGAATTTCAACCCCTTCAAGCCTCCAGGAAACACCCTTGGGAGAGTTGCCCCTGATAGTGATTGCATTATCTTGCACAGACCCAACTGTTACTCCGGCAAAAGCAGATGCCATGCGGGCCGGGTCGTCCAACCCTCCGGCATAACGACGGGTTTCTTCAACCGTGAACGAACGGGCGCTGACAGCAGCCATGGTATTCAACGGCCTGTCTTTACGAGTAAAGGCTTTTACCTTCACTTCATCCATCTGGGTCACAGATTGCTTTAAACTAATATTCAGCACTACCTCTTTCCCTGACGAAACAAGTATTTCGGGAATTATAACTGTCTCATATCCCAGAAAAGATACTTGTATATTATACCTCCCTATGGGAACACCAGTAATTTTAAACAATCCATCCACATCGGCAATATTACCAAGACCCGGATTGGTGTTTAATACAACTACACTTGCCCCGGGAAGTGCAGCTTGCGATTCGCTATCATATACCTTCCCTTTTACTGTTTGTGTTATGGTTTGCGACAATGCAACATTGAAAGCTGCACAAATAAATAATATTAGAAGTTTAATTTTCCTCATGGTTTGAAATATTTGAGTTTAAAAAGAATATAATTTCCCTGTCTCCATCTTGGAGAGAATTTTTATTGTATTTAAAAATGAAAAACGCGCTACAATTGCTTTATTAAGGGGTAATTGCTTTGATTATTAGACCTAACACCACCACTTTCCTCTTATGAGTAGGTCAATACATGAATTTTTCCACAATTCGCCTTATACCAGAAATTAAAAGAAACGAATAGCTACCTTGCCTCCAATCCAGAAATTCAGTTCCCGTCCACTCGGCCATTTGGTTTTTGCAATCTTATATGGGGCATAATCGCTGAAATACTTATGGTTTTGAGATTGATCAGAACCTACATACTGCAAATTAGCTGTCAAGCCAGCAGCAATGGATAGTTTGGAAGCCAATTTGCGGTCAACGCCAAAATATATCTTATAAAGCTGGTTGTGCCAATCGCTGTCCCATCGTTTATAATACTGCTGAGAAGAAACATCCAGGTCGAAGCTAAGCCTTTCGTTGTATTCAAAGGTTGTACCCAAGCCATAACCAAATGCCCAAATCGGTGCATCTAACGTTGATGGGTCAACTCCCAAAAGCAGGATACCGTGCAGCTTTTTTGCACCTGAACGAAAAGCAAGGTTCACGTTATACTTTTCATCTGTCGAAACTTCAAACTGACGGATGCCGTTACGACTGAGATTCACTAACCCAATAGCAACACCATTCAACGTATCAGCAATATTGACAACGCCCACCTGCACACCGTCCACTTTTCGGGCAACATTGACCACTCCGGCCACTTGCGAACCTTTTATTTCATTAGCCACGTTAGCAACTCCTGCGACCTGCGTACCATTAGCCTTTCCAAAAGCCTGGTTGGTAACCCCGGCCACCTGGCATCCAAAAAGATTACGACTTGTATTGCTTACCCCGGCAACTCCTGCGCCAGTCATATCCTTACTCACATTGGAAACTCCGGCAACCTGAACTCCCATTATTGAACTAACAGCTACATTGGAAACGCCGGTTATCTGCTGCACTTTAACTACAGACGAATCGCCGCCTTTGTCAACCATAACATTGCTGACGCCTGCAATCTGGATACCCTCAACACGGCCACCTGTAATGCTTGCAACACCACTAACCTGCGAGCCTACTACAGATTGTCTGTTGAAACTCACCACCCCGGATATTTGACTGCCACGGACATTTTTTGAAACATTGGACACTCCGGCTATCTGAACGCCAACAACGTTGCCGCCTATAAAGTTGCTCACCCCGGCTACCTGGGCACCATTGACATCACTTTTTACAATATTAAATACGCCCCCAACTTCAAAAGCTGCAACAGCAGGAACGTATCCTCCAATACAATTTATTGACACGCAAACTGCATCAGCCCCAGAAACCGGATTGAATGAGAAATATGGTACAAAAGATATTTGAATAGGGGATATACGCTGCATTTTTGCAGAATCATCTTGCGAAAATGCATTAAAACTAAATAACCCAACTAACACTAAAACTAAAAACCTTTTCATGACTGTATTATTTTAAACTATTAAACATTGATTCTTTCTGAAATCAATGCTATGACAGCTTAAAATAAATACCCCTCCACTCTGTTTTGAAAAAATATCAGAACCTAATACCAACGCGGGCTCCAATATAACTACTCAGTTTATGGCCTGTTGAAACGTTAGAAGATGATAAGGTATATGGAATTATTTTTGAAAAAGTTGAACTGCTGCTGGCATCATCGGTATTATAATACATGAGATTGTATGTTAAACCATAAGCAAGATAGCTGTTGGAAGAAATTTTCCTGTTAAACCCCAGATACCCTCTGAAAGCCTGGGCATTGTTTTCAACATCTGACTTATGGACAATATTTTGTTCCATAATATTCAGTTCTATATCGTTCTTTTCATTTAGTTGCCACATGGTACCCAAACCAATGCCATAGCCCCACACAGGATCGCTGACATAAAAGGCATTTGCGCCCACTGTGAAAAATGTAAAAAACTTTTTCACCCCTGTCCTGTATGCCAGGTTAACATTGAGCAATTCATCTGCATATACCTCAACTTTATGATAACCGTTTTTTACATAGTTGAACAACCCAATAGGCACGCCAGTGCAGGTATCGGCAATGTTTATCAAGGCAAGCTGCGAACCATCCACTTTTTCAGCAATGTTCAGCATGCTTGTCATCTGCATTCCTTCAACAGTGTCAGATATATTTATCAATCCGGCTGCCTGCACACCTTTGTTCTTTTTTGAGATATTCAAAAAACCAGCAACCTGCGCCCCCTGAACTTCTCCCGAAGTGTTTAAAAAACCAGACACCTGGGCTCCTTTAACTTGTTTGGCATGGCAGGAAATTCCTGCCACCTGCGTCTGAATGTCTTTTGAAACCACATTGATGAGGCCGGATATCTGCGAGCCTGTTGTCCTTTCTAATATATTGATGCATCCCGAAAGTTGCGGCCCATATACATTTTTACCTACATTGATAACTCCTGACAACTGCAAATAGCTGTCTTTGCTGACATTTACCACACCAGATATCTGCGAAGGAGCATTACCCCAAGTAATATTCAATACACCTGCTACCTGTACCCCGGCATCTTTAACAACTAAGTTACCCACCCCGGCCAACTGAACCCCTTTGGCCGATTCAACAATATTTAAAGCTCCTGCAGTCTGACATCCTTGCACGTATTTACATACATTGAATACTCCGGCAGCCTGGTAGCCCAAAACAGAGTCGCCTACAACATTAGCTACTCCTGCGCATTGTATAAAACGGGCATTACCTGAAACAATATTCATAATTCCGCCAAATTCAGCAACATTCACTTCCTTAACGTAACCAATAGTCATATTAAACGACATATCGTTACTGACACTCCCGGCCAAAAGTTTATTGGTACCCACAAATGGCAACAACGAAAAGCTCACCTTTTTGAACACCTCATCCTTAATGTTGGCTGCATTGGTTTTCAGCTTGTCACTAAGCAACCATGCGGGGATATTGATTTTATTGACAATTTTATTGGTATCCTCCTGTTGTTTCTTCAATGGCATTGTTACCACCTTATTATGAACTACAATAGGTTGAATCTGTCCCGGGTCGTAGCCTGATTTGCTAACAATAAGTTGTGCAGCCGAATCGCTTGCCGGCACCAACATTTTAAAATACCCATATTCATCAGTATTAACTGAAACAAGGCTGTTTTTATCATACACAGTAACATCCTTCAACAACCCCTCATTGTCAGCACCAGTAATATAGCCTTCTACCACTAACTTTTTTTGAATTTGCCCGGCATTCTTGTTTTGCTTGAGGATAATGTATTTACCCCTTGACCTGAACAGCACTTTGTCGCCCATTACTAACGAAAGCACGTATCTGACAGGTTGTTTGTAGCAATTGATTGTTACTGGCCTGATTTCTTGAATAACACTACTACTATAAGAAAATGTAACACCTGCTTGTACTGATATTTTATCAAGCACCTCATCAACAGACATATTATTGCCATTGATGGTAACCTGTCTTTCTAAAACAGGGATTTCGGACCTGACTATTGAAATTGCTACAAAAATGAGCAATATACAGAGCTTTATCTTCATGGCATGTTGTTACAAGCCTCACCTGTCAATAAATAGCCTCCGGCAACTTTTTCTACTCGGAGCCCAAGGGTCTCAGCTATGATATTAACTATATTTTCTATGGTTTCGTTTTCAAAACTTACAGTAATCCTGCAATTGTATATATTGCCCAATGATAGCGTTATATATTGACCATAAACACTGTTAATCTGTGTCACCACATCAACAAGTCGCGAATTGTCAAAGTGAAAGATGCGGGCATAAGCTATATTTGCTTTATTAACGGCACGTTTGTAAAAATTATCCTGGCTCTTAATATAAAAGCCTTTTTCGCCTTCGTTAACGATGATTCCGGGGTTGTATTGGGTGTAAAAAGCTACCACACCGCTTTGTACATATATTTCAACAGTATCGCTACCCTCATCGGCCTTGACGTTAAACGAAGTACCCAAATCTTTTACAAAAGCTTTCTCTGTTTGAACAATAAAAGGCAATGTATCATGTTGTACATCAAAAAATGCTTCTCCTTTAAGCTCTACCGTCCTGTGTTCTTTCCCAAAACCTTTTTTTACAATAATTTTAGCATTTTTATTTAACCTTACGATTGAATTATCAAGCATCTTTCGACATACAACACTATCAAAAGCAGACAATGAAAGCTGTTCAGAAATGTCAACTTTATTCGCCCCATAATAATAAGCAACAGTACCAATACCAATTAATATAACCGCAACAGCAGCAACACGCAGAAACAAATTACTACTAAAAAACACTCTCTTGGCCTTTTTTTTAGGTTGGGTATCTGCGGCTTGCATCTTTTTGTGCAGGCTGTTCCAACCCTTATCCACATCAAACTTCTCGATACGGTGTGATGCAACGGTCTTATCATGGGCAAACCGAATACCTTCGAAGTATTTCTTGTTCTCCCCGGCCTCTTCCATCCACCTCTCAAGCTGCTGCATCTCGCTGCGGGTAGCTTCTCCGGTCAGGTAGCGGGCTATTAAATAATCTATATGTTTACTATCGAGCTTCAAACCTTCAGTTTTTATTTATCAACAACCACAACAGCAATGGTAAATACTCTTTCAGCCTTTCGCGCAGTATCTTCAAGGCTTTTACCATGTGCTTATCCACCGTTTTAATTGATATCTCAAGCTGTTCGGCGATTTCGGCATAAGTAAGGTTTTCAAAGCGGCTCAGTACAAATACCGTGCGGCATTGCTGCGGCATCGACTCAATGGCTGCATTAATCTGCTGCTCCAGCTCTTTACCTATAACCATCTGCGATGTCCCTTCAATGGACGATTCTGTGTTGTAGCGCACATGTTCCCCGTGCATTTGCTTAACCTTGTTGTGCTTGATACGGTTCAAACAGCTATTGTGCACAGCCCTGTATAAGTACGACTTCACCGATGTATGGATCTCAATACTATCGCGCTGTTCCCAAAGTGCCAAAAACATATTCTGCACCACTTCTTCTGCTTCATCCACATCATACAGCATGGTATTGGCGTAATTGCACAAACGCTCGTAGTAGCTCCTGAAAACATTTTCAAAAGCCGCTTCGTCGCTATTGCGTATCCCAGCAACAAACTCACTATCTGTAACCAATACCATCCGCAAATTTTGAGGCTAAGATATCTATTAGCCCTTTACTTTCCAAACTTGTTTTTACTCAAGACAATTATTTTAAACATCCCCTCCATTCATAAAAAAAACATTTTTAAATACAATGCTAATTTTAACATTCCATTTCAAACAGATTTATATTTTTGTAAGCACAGATAACACTATAAAGTGTATCTGAAACTTTTTTTGATTTAAAACCTGAACAAATGAAGAACTTTTTTAAAATCTTCTGCCTTTTAGCAGCATTTTCTGTATTCGCTGTAAGTTGCGATGATAGTGACGATGATTCAATGTCGGAACTTGACCTTTCTATCAATTATTTTATTTGGGAAAACATGAACCTGTATTATCTGTGGACAGACAATGTTAGTGCTTTGGACGAAAAAAACTATTCATCAAAAGAGGATGTCGAAAATAATTTACTGAAAAAATATCCCGACCATGAAGAGTTTTTCAATTCGTTGCTTTACAAAAAAGGTGAAGTGGATCGCTTTTCGTGGATTGTTGACGATTATGAAAAGCTTGAAAAAATGTTCCAGGGAATTACCAAATCTATGGGCTTTGATTTTGTCCTGGGCAAAATTGGCACTACTGATAATGTATTTGGCCTTGTACGTTATGTTGTAAAAGGAGGCCCGGCAGACAGGGCAGGCCTCAAACGTGGCGACTTTTTCACCAGAATTGACGACCAGCAGCTTACTGTCTCTAATTATAACACCCTTTTGTCAAACGAAAACTCTTATAAAATTGGTCTGGCAGAAGTGATAGACCATAAAATTACAAACCTTTCTACTTCGTACAACCTTACAGCCGAAGAAGTTCATGAAAACCCTATATACCTTGACACTATTTATACTATCAAAGATAAAAAAATTGGATACCTTGTGTACAACGGGTTTATGTCCAACTATGACAACCAGCTAAATGCTGTTTTTGCAAAATTCAAGCAGGCTGGAATACAAGACCTCATCCTCGACCTGCGTTACAATGGTGGCGGCTCATTAGCTTCTGCCAAGTATTTAGCCAGCATGATTTATAGCACCGACACAACCCTAATTTTCAACAAAAATAGCTACAATGCCGACCTCGAAAAATATATCATTGAAAAAGAAGGGAAAAACGCTTTGAATGAATATTTTGCTGCAAAAATTAAAGCCTCTGACGACACTCGTGAAGAAGCCATCAATTCTCTTGGCTTAAAGAGTTTATATGTCATTACCACAAGTAGTACAGCTTCTGCCAGCGAAATACTTATTAACGACCTCAAACCCTACATTAAAGTAACTATGATAGGTGGCACAACTTATGGAAAATACGTAGGCTCCATTACCATCAAAGATTATGACAGAAATGACAAACTCAACCCCAATCATAAATGGGCATTGCAGCCTATTATCATGAAATCGACCAACAAAAACGGGGTTTCTGACTTTTATAATGGACTTACTCCTGATGAAAAATTGGAAGAAGACATCACCAACCTTTTGCCCTTTGGCAATACCGAAGAGTTGTTGCTAAAAGCGGCCATTGCAAAAATTAATGGCACATCTTCGGCAAAAAAAGCCCAAGCCCCTGTTTTCAGCACTTTTGCCGAACGAAAAGACCTCATCCCGCATAGCCGCGAAATGCACCTGAATGATGTTTTTAAAATGAAATAAATGGATAAAAGAGATTTTATTAAAACAAGTATAGCTTCATTAGGCCTGTTGTTTATTCCAAAATCTGCCTGGCCGCTTGAATATTACCCAACCACAGAAAATAAAGAATGGGCTATTTTATATAGTACATGGTGCGGTTCTGCCAGAGATGCAAGTGTTTGGATCTCAGAAGGAATGAATGGGATAGCCAATGTTTTTGATGTACGCGAAAATCCTGATTTGTCAGAGTATAAGTACTTAATTGTAGGTGGGGCTATAAGAAATGGCGAAACATCTAAAGAACTTCAGGCATATTTATCAAAACATAAAGACTCCTTCAAAAACAAAATAAAAGGCTTATTTGCTGTTTGTGGCAACATGCGGCAACCTGTAACAACATCTCAGTACACTAATTTTTTTGACAATCACCTTATTCCCCTGACAAGAGCCAACAAACCCTTGTCGAGGGTATTTTTAGGCCGTATTACACTAAATCTGATGGAACCAAAAATTCGCCAACAAATGAAATCTTTCCCAAACATGGAAGATTATGACAACCTCAAACGCAGCGAATGCATGGACTTTGGCAGGGAAATATTAAACAACTTCAATGCAAATACTTAAAATAAATTAATTCCTGATTAACATTTAATATTCTTCTCAACCTTTAAATGTAAACCCCTCACCATTAAAATTTTGACCATTTCATTGCTAAATATCTAACTATTTTCCCGATGATTCAGCTTCTATTTTATCTTTAGCTAAGCTTATAAGGCTCATAAAAAAATCAAAACCATCATTTTCAATTACTACTGTAGATTTGGATTCATTGTATTTGAGCTGAAAATACGTCATCCATTTACATCTTTCACGTTTAAAGAAGCAACCAACAACAGCCCCCGACCGGCTCATAAATTTCAATTCTTTGTTATTGTTACTCTTGTCGATTTGTGTAATAATCGACTGGAATAATTTCAATGCATCTGTTAAAGCTTCTAATTCGTCTCTATCGATAAATGTGACCATAGAAAAAGGCATAATTGGTTTTACACTTTGATATTCAAATTGCAAAGCAAAACAAACACCCCCCGACTTTAAATCTTTGGCTTTTAAAAGCCTTACATCTATCTCGTCTAAGTTTCCAAGTTCAATAAATTCTTTTTCAATAGCAACACCTGGTTTGTTAATAAATATTTCTATATTAGTTGAATATGCAGCGTTCTCCTTACTTTGCGATTTTATAACATTTGTAAAACCAAGAAATACAACTAACAATATTTGTATTTTTTTATTCATAAAATGAATTTATAAGTTAACATAAAGATAAACAAAAAAAGGTATTTGCTTTTTAAGTTATAAAATATAACAAGTACGTTATTTTTTATGTCACTGTTGTCCGGTAAAATAAAATAGATACTTTAATATCGTTGATTAGAAACTGGTCGCCCCACAGGGGCTTAATTTTAAAGATGTTTAATTTTATTACAAACAGGACATCGCTACGCGACTAAATAATAGCAACGTAGCTGCGAACTGTTTGTAGGATAACCCAATACACCAAATATTCCTAAGCAGCATAGCAGCGACCTGTTTTTACCGGACAACAATGTTTTTATATGCTGAAATTTAACACATACAATCACAAGATGTTTAAATACAACTTTATCTTCTTTATAACCGCATAACGGTGAAATATTTGTAGAAAAATGAGCTTTATTAATAATTAGGCACAAATTAATTGCCTAACTATATGATTTAGTAGGGTTAACCCTCCCGTCATACAAAACAAGCTGATTTAGAAATTGTTTAAAGCAATCCATTAAATTAGCGAATTACAATTTCTTAATCGATTAAGTATTTTCTGATGCTTAATTCGGATCAAATAACTATCTTTGAAACAAAGCATAAAAAAAGGCACTTTTAAATTTAGAAGTGCCTTTTTCTTTTTTATGGATATTTATAAACCCAAGTCCTTTGTAATCTGGGCAATTTTCTTCTCAAGCTCAGCATTGGTTTCTGTAAATGCTGATTTGTCTTTCATAGAAGCGCTTACACTAAAGTAAAACTTAATCTTTGGCTCTGTTCCACTTGGACGCACGGTTACCTTATCTCCTGCTTCATTGACAAATTGCAATACATTTGACTTTGGCTGGTTAATAACAGAAGTTTCTCCAGTTATTTTGTTGGTTGTTTGTTGGCTTTGGTAATCCATTACAATAGCAACCTTTGAACCACCAAGGTTTGCTGGTGGATTTTGGCGAAAACTTTCCATCATACGGGCAATTTCTTCTTGTCCTTCTTTTCCCTTTTTTGTAACATTTACCAAATATTCTTTGAACAAACCGTATTTTACATATATCTCCATTAAAATATCGTAAAGGGTTTTACCTTTAGACTGTGCCCATGCAAAAGCTTCGGCAATCAATGCGCAAGCCATTACAGCGTCTTTGTCGCGGACAAATTCGCCTGCCAGATAGCCGTAGCTTTCTTCCCCCCCGCCAACAAATATTTTTTTACCTTCATTTTGTTTGATGATTTCAGCAATGTATTTGAAACCGGTAAGCACATCGAAGTATTCTACATTAAAACCTTTTGCTATACGAGCTATAAGGTCTGTAGTAACAATAGTTTTAACTACGTATTCCTTTCCTTTTAGTTTGCCAAGTTCATTCCAGCGGGTCAGTAAATAGTATATCAAAATAGAACCTGTCTGGTTCCCGTTTAATAAAACGACCTCACCCTTGTCATTTTTAACAGCAATACCAACACGGTCTGCATCCGGGTCTGTTGCCATAACCAACTCTGCTCCTGTTTCTTTGGCTTTTTCAATAGCCATACTCATTGCTGCAGATTCTTCAGGATTGGGAGATTTAACTGTCGGAAAGTTCCCATCTGCAATATTCTGTTCCGGAATGCTAATAATATTAGTAAATCCATATTTTTTCAATACCATTGGCACAAGGGTTACACCAGTACCGTGAATTGGAGTATATACAATTTTGATTTGGTTATTGGCGGCAACAGCTTCTGGTGACAATGATAAAGCTTTGATTTTATCGGTGTAAATTTCATCAACTTCTTTTCCTACCAATTCAATAAGTTGACTGTTGCCTTCCCATTTTACCTCTGAAATGGAAGTTTTTTCTACTTCTTTAATGATATTTTTGTCATGAGGGGGAACTACTTGTCCGCCATCATCCCAATATGCCTTGTAACCATTGTACTCTTTTGGATTGTGTGAAGCGGTAATTACAACACCGCTTTGACACCCAAAATGACGGATTGAAAACGATAATTCAGGTGTTGGCCTGAGGCTTTCAAATAAAAACACCTTGATACCATTGGCGGCAAATATCCTGGCTGTAGTTTCGGCAAATAAGCGGCTGTTGTTACGGCTGTCATGGGCAACGGCAACTTTAATTACAGGAAGATCAGGAAAATTCTTTTTTAGATACGTAGCAAGCCCCTGCGTAGCTTTACCTACGGTGTATATATTCATGCGATTGGTCCCAACGCCCATAATTCCTCGTAATCCGCCTGTGCCAAATTCGAGATCACGATAGAACGCGTCAATGAGCTCTTTTTCATCACCAGCCAACATTTTTTTTACTTCCTGGCGGGTAGCTTCGTCATAGCTGCCTTGCAGCCATTCTTCAGCTCTTTTTTTTACTAAATCTAATTCGTTATTACTCATATCTGTGGTTGTTTGTAATTGCTATTTATTCCATTTCTTTAATACAATTGGCAAGACTGTCTTTCCACCACGGAATACTAATGTTATAGGAGTTTTTAATTTTTGATTTATCAAAAACACTGTAAGCCGGCCTTTTGGCTGGCACAGGATATTCGCTGGTCAGAATGGGCAATACTTTGCAATTGATATTGCTTATGCGTACAACTTCCTGGGCAAAATCATACCAACTGCATACTCCTTCGTTAGAATAATGATATATCCCCGGTTTGAAGTTTTTTTCGTTTTCAATACTTAGTTTGAGTATTTCAATAATAGCTGTGGCCAGATCATGTGCCCAGGTAGGGCTTCCAACCTGATCAAAAACAAATTTCAATTGGCCTAATTCACTGCCTTTTTTGCGTATGGTTTTTACAATGTTGTTGCCATATTTGCTATACAGCCATGCTGTTCTGATTATTATGGCGTTTTCATTGTCTTTGAGAGCAAGCTCTCCATCAAGTTTACTTCTTCCGTATGATGATTGCGGGTTTGTTTTATCTGTTTCAATATATGGGGTACTTTGCGTCCCGTCAAATACATAGTCTGTAGATACCTGAATAAGTTTAACCTTGTTTTGAGAACATACTTCAGCTAAAAATTTGACAGCCATGGCATTTATCATGTTGGCTTTTTCTTGATCAGATTCTGCCTTGTCAACAGCAGTATATGCAGCACAATTAACTACAAAATCTAAATTGTGCTTGTTAAAATATTCTGTCAGGCTTTCTTTATTACAAATATCTAATGTATCAACATCAGAAAAGATAAATTCAGCCTGAGGCAAAAAACTTACTAAATCTTTAATTTCATTGCCTAATTGACCATAAGCTCCTGTAACTAATATTGTTTTCAATTTGATAAAATTTTATATTACAATTCTGAAGAACCAAAAACAAAATTCATCTCCGCTTTTTCTAAATCCGGATGAACACGGTCTTTAGCAGAAACGGCAGCAGTTGCCATTTCAACTTTCCAGTCAATATTTAGCGTTTTGTCTGCAAAGTTTATCCCCCTTTCGGCCTGAGGGTTATATAAACAATCACATTTGTAATGTACTATAGCTGTTTCGGACAATACAGAAAAACCATGGGCAAAACCTTTTGGAACAAGCAACTGAAGAAAGTTTTCATCGCTTAGTTCAATGCCATACCAATGCCCAAAAGTTGGGCTATTCTTGCGCAAATCCACAGCTACATCAAAGATTTTCCCAACAACGGCCCTCACTAATTTTGTTTGAGCATAAGGAGCCAATTGGTAATGAAGCCCCCTGATCACACCATAGGTTGATTTTGATTGATTGTCCTGAATAAACTCATATTTTAGACCTTTTTGAAGCATCTTTTCTTTGTTGTATTGTTCAAAAAAGTACCCCCTGTCATCTTTAAAAACTCTTGGTTCAATAACTACCAAATCTTGAATTGGAGTAGGTAAAACATTCATGCTGTACTATTTTTTTATGTTCATTTTTTTCGAGAAGTATTCAATTGTTTTGAGAAGCCCTTCATCTAAAGCTACTTTAGGTTCCCAACCGTTAAGTTTTTCTTTAGCTAAAGAAATATCTGGTTTACGTTGCATAGGGTCATCCTGAGGTAATGGTTGAAATACCAATTTAGATTTTGAACCTGTCAGTTTTATCACTTTTTCAGCTAATTCCAAAATAGTAAACTCTCCCGGATTACCAATATTAACAGGGCCTGTAAACGAATCCGGCGTTACGTTCATCATTCGTATCATGCCTTCAACCAAGTCGTCAACATACTGGAAGCTCCTGGTTTGCTTGCCATCCCCATAAATGGTAATGTCTTTATTCTGTAACGCCTGAACAATGAAGTTTGATACAACCCGCCCATCATTAGGGTGCATACGTGGCCCGTAAGTATTGAAAATTCTAATTATCTTAATCTTGACATCATTTTGGAAATGGTAATTCATAAAGAGAGACTCCGCACAGCGTTTGCCTTCATCATAACACGAGCGTATCCCGATAGGGTTTACATGGCCCCAATAATTTTCTGTTTGCGGATGCACCTCAGGATCACCGTAAACTTCACTGGTCGAGGCCTGAAGTATTTTTGATTTAGTGCGTTTAGCTAACCCACACATGTTGATAGCCCCCATAACAGAGGTTTTTATCGTCTTTATGGGATTGTATTGGTAATGAACAGGTGATGCCGGGCAAGCTAAGTTATATATTTGTTCAACCTCAGCATAATAGGGCACAGTAACATCGTGCCTCACAAGCTCAAAATACGGATTGCCTAACAAATGAGCAACATTTGATTTATCTCCTGTAAAAAAGTTATCAAGGCATATTACATCATTACCTTCTTTTAACAGCCTTTCGCATAAATGCGAGCCTATAAAGCCAGCTCCTCCTGAAACTAATATTTTACTCACTACAATGTTTTTTTAGTTAAAAACTGGTTTTCGCCCTATACTATAATAAGTATAACCCATTTCGGCCATTTCAGAAGGTTCATAAATGTTTCTCCCATCAAAAATAAGCTTGTTGTTCATTAATTTTGCAACCATTTCAAAATTAGGCAACCTAAATTCGTTCCATTCTGTGACTAATACAAGGGCATCTGCACCAATCAGGGCATCGTATTGATCTTTTGAGTATACAACTTTTTCTCCAAGGTACTTATAAGCTTCTTCCATGGCTACAGGGTCATACACTTTCACATTAGCCCCATTTTTCAATAAATTTTCAATAATTATTAATGAAGGCGCTTCACGCATATCGTCAGTCTGTGGTTTAAACGATAAGCCCCAGATGCCAAAAGTTTTACCCGACACGTTGTTATTGAAGTGCTTCATTATCTTTTTTACCAGGCTTTCCTTTTGCCTTTCATTCACCTCTTCAACAGCTTTAAGAATTTCTAAAGGCCACTTTTTTTCTTCGCCTGTTTTTATAAGGGCTTTAACGTCCTTAGGAAAACACGATCCTCCATAACCAGCACCAGCATAAATAAACTTACTTCCTATGCGAGGGTCGCTGCCAATACCCTTTCTTACCCAGGTAATATCGGCCCCGACTATTTCGCACAAGTTTGCAATATCGTTCATGAAACTAATTTTGGTAGCAAGCATGGCATTGGCCGCATACTTGGTCATTTCGGCCGAAGCAATATCCATAAACAGTATAGGATGGTTGTTAAGTAAAAATGGCTTATAAAGCTTACGCATTATTTTTTCAGCATCTTGAGATTCAACGCCTACTATAATCCTGTCTGGTTTCAAAAAATCTTCAATAGCATTTCCTTCTTTCAAAAACTCGGGATTGGAGGCCACATCAAATTTGACAGATACCCCCCTTGCGTCCAGTGAGTCTTGTACAGCCTTTTTTACCTTTAGTGAGGTACCAATCGGCACAGTACTTTTCGTTATTACGACTAAGTAATTTTTCATGTACTTACCAATGTCTGAAGCTACGGCCAACACATACCGAAGATCAGCACTGCCATCTTCATCAGGAGGAGTACCAACCGCAATAAACACTGCTTCACAGTCTGCAATAGCATCAGCTAAGCTGGTTGTAAAACGCAGCCTTCCCTTGGCCATGTTCCGTTCTATCATTTGGTCAAGGCCAGGTTCGTATATTGGAGTCTGTCCGTTATTGAGTTTTTCTATTTTTTGAGCATCAACATCAACGCACGTTACATCAAGACCAGTTTCGGCAAAACATGTACCTGATACTAAGCCTACATATCCAGTACCTACAATAGCAATTTTCATTATAAAAAATTTTTTTTTAAAGCGTGTAAAGTTAGCAGTTTTTTAAAAAATATTAGACCGAAAAAATATCGGATATTAGCTTTATTGAAAATATTTCACCTGCCCACATTTCATTATGGAAAACTTTGAACATCATAATTTTATTTTTTGTATCTTTAACTCAATTAAGAATAAAGTTTTACTTTTGCAACTCTCATTTAATATTACATTTAATATTACATAATGTCTAACTTATTAATTTTTAAGAAATTTCAATGGCTAAAAAAGAATTAGAAAAAGAAGAATTCAACGAAGAATTGTTGAGCAATGAGATTGTTGACAATGAAGAAATTGTTGACGACGTAGAAGAAGTAGAAGAAGACTTTGACGAAGTGGACGATGATAGTTTAAAAACTATTGTAGAACTGAAAAAAGCTCAACATCAAAAAGAAACCGCTGAATTTGACTGGAACAATTACACCAACAAAGGCGAAAAATATGCTGCTGATGTAAAAGCACAATTTGAAGCTATGTATGACAAAACCCTGTCAACTATTGCAGAAAATGAAGTAGTTGAAGGTACAGTTATTTCAATGAACAAACGTGAAGTAGTTGTAAATATTGGATATAAATCAGAAGGCGTTGTTAGTTTGAACGAATTCAGATATAATCCGGACCTTGCAATTGGCGATAAAGTAGAAGTTTATGTTGAAAGTCAGGAAGACAAAAAAGGACAGCTTCTTTTATCACACAAAAAAGCACGTGCATTACGTTCATGGGACCGTGTAAACGAAGCGCTTGAAAAAGACGAAATCATCAAAGGTTACATCAAATGCCGTACTAAAGGCGGTATGATTGTGGATGTATTTGGCATCGAAGCATTCTTGCCAGGTTCACAAATAGACGTTAAGCCTATCCGCGACTATGATGCATTTGTTAACAAAACAATGGAGTTCAAAGTTGTTAAAATCAACCACGAATACAAAAACGTTGTTGTGTCGCACAAAGCACTTATTGAAGCAGAACTTGAACAACAGAAAAAGGATATCATTTCTAAACTTGAAAAAGGTCAAATCCTTGAAGGTACAGTTAAAAACATTACCTCTTATGGAGTATTTATTGACCTTGGAGGTGTTGACGGACTTATCCACATCACAGACCTTTCATGGGGCCGCGTAAATCATCCTGAAGAAATCGTTCAACTTGACCAAAAGCTCAATGTTGTTATCCTTGACTTCGATGATGACAAAAAACGCATTGCCCTTGGCTTGAAACAGCTTACTTCACATCCTTGGGACTCACTTAGTGCCGACCTTAAAGTTGGAGACAAAGTAAGCGGCAAAGTTGTTGTTATGGCTGATTATGGAGCTTTCATTGAGATAGCCCCGGGAGTTGAAGGCCTTATACACGTTTCAGAAATGTCATGGTCACAACACCTGCGTAGTGCGCAAGAGTTCCTCAAAGTTGGCGATACTGTTGAAGCAGTTATCCTTACATTAGACCGTGAAGAAAGAAAGATGTCTCTTGGTATCAAACAATTGAAGGCAGATCCTTGGGAAAAAATTGAAGAAAAATATGCAATTAATTCAAAACATAAAGCAAAAGTTCGTAATTTTACTAACTTTGGTGTGTTTGTAGAAATTGAAGAAGGAGTTGATGGGTTAATACACATTTCAGACCTGTCATGGACTAAAAAAATTAAGCACCCTGCAGAATTTACTTCTATCGGTGAAGAAATTGAAGTGGTAGTATTAGACATAGACAAAGAAAACAGGCGCTTAAGCTTAGGCCATAAACAGTTGGAAGAAAACCCCTGGGATGTATTTGAAACCATTTTTACTCCAGATTCTATACATGAAGGGACGATAGTAGAGATCTTTGATAAAGGCGCAATGATTGCATTGCCTTATGGTGTTGAAGGATTTGCAACTCCAAAACATCTTGTAAAAGAAGATGGTGTGATGGCTAAAGTAGATGAAAAACTTGAATTTAAAGTTATTGAATTCAACAAAACAGCTAAACGTATCATCTTATCGCATAGCAAGGTATATGAAGATGCAAAAAAAGCTGAAGAAACAGCTGCTAAAAAAGCCGAAGAGCCTGCAACACGTAAAGCTGGTAAGAAAGTAAAAGCTAACATTGAAAAAACAACCCTTGGTGATATTACTGAGCTTGCTGCCTTAAAAACTGAAATGGAAGAAAATCAGAAAAAAGGGAAACAAGCTGAATAAGTAACATTCAACAAATTCTAAAATTGAAGACAATGGAATTTAAGATTGAAAAGCTGCAGAATTACACAATTATTCAAGTGCTTGAAGAGAAACTTGATACTCATATTGCGCCATCATTGAAGTCTGAGCTTGTTTTGATTTCAGGCAATGGCGAAAAAAATATCATTCTCGATTTGAGCAATTGCAAATATTGTGATTCGTCCGGATTAAGTGCAATCCTTGTTGCAAACCGTTTGTGCAAAAATGCCGGAGGTAAATTTGTACTTACAGGTTTAAATGATGCCGTAGAACGCCTTATCATTATTTCGCAATTGGATACAGTGCTTAATATTACAGAAACAATCAACGAAGCCGTTTCTTTAATTTCAGACAATAAAGCCAATTAATGGTTTTTGAATGTCACTTTCAGTTACCATATTAGGTAGTAGCTCGGCTATTCCTACGTCGAAAAGAAATTTAACCGCTCATCTGCTAAACCACGATGAGCGGTTTTTTTTGATTGATTGTGGAGAAGGCACCCAAATGCAGTTACAGCGCTTCAGAACCAAATACCTTCGTATAAACCACATTTTTATTAGCCACCTCCACGGTGACCACATATTTGGCCTTTTTGGGCTATTATCTACTTTTTCCATGATGGGCAGGAAAAACACACTGCACATATACTCACCTGGCAGATTAAAAGATTTGCTAAATTCTCATTTTGCGTTTATGGGCGAAACCCTCAATTACCAAATTGAATACCATGAAGTGGATGCGAAGATGCCCGAAGTTATATATGACGATAAAAAAATTACTGTTACTACTATCCCTTTGCGGCATCGTATCCCTTGCACAGGATATTGTTTTCGGGAACATCCTAAACTTTTAAACATCAAAAAAGAATGTATTGAGAAATATCAACTGGGAGTAAAAGATATTGTGGATATTAAGCAAGGAGCTGATTTTGTTCTTGAAAATGGGATCGTCATCCCTAATAAAGAGCTTACTACAGAACCAGTCCCGCCAAAGTCTTATGCTTTTTGTTCAGATACAAAGGCTTTGCAGCGCATTGTACCTTATATTGCCAATGTCGATTTGCTTTACCACGAAACAACATTTTTGAATGAAGATGCAAAGCTGGCTAAAGCTACTTATCATACTACAACTGGCCAAGCTGCGCAATTAGCATTGGAAGCTAATGTTGGAAAACTTGTCATTGGTCACCTTTCATCAAGATACAAAGATGATAACCGCTTTATCAAAGAGGTGCAGGATATTTTTCCTAATGCTATCATGGCTGAAGATGGGATGAAAATTGATATCTAAAACATTCAAATATAAGATACAAACACCCATGCCCCACCCGATTTGTCGGGACAAGTTTTCCCGCTTTTACAGAATAAGCTATCTGTCCATTAAAAATCAGTTTTATACAAATCAATAATAAAATTTATTCAACTTTCAAGGAGCTTATTCAACAATGTTACACTTTAGAAGCTATTTGAAAACCAATGTATAAACATATCTCAAGCATAATATGAATATCTAAATACAATGCTTTTTTCTTTTCATACAAATCAATTAACTTTGGCACATGAATTCGTTTGAAATGGAAGAAAGTAATGACAAACAGCTTTTGCTGGCCCAAAAATTCAGCTCTTTTGTAAACAGCCACAAGAGCTTCTACTTTACTGAAGATGAATACGAAGACATCATTGAATACTTCAAACTTCACAACAACAAAGAACTTTATTACAAATCCATTATAGCGGCAAACAACCAATACCCTTACAATCAAGAATTTAAATATTTCCAAATAGAATATTTTCTTGAAAATAAACAATATTCTGAAGCACAAGAATACCTGCAAAAAAGTCTCGGTTGTTTGTTTGATGAAAAAAACAAGATCTATTACCAGGCTGCAATTTTCTATTGTACCGGGCACCAAGATAATGCAGAAGCACTGATAAAAAGCACAGGCATTGAAGGCATTGACGACTTTGGCGAATTTTATACCGAGCTTGGTGAGCTGTTTATGGACATCAAACGATACGATTTGGCCATTAAGGCTTTTTCCAGCGCTTATCTCGAAAATCATGAATACGAAAGACTTTGCGACATTTTTGATGCCAGCTTTGAAGATATCGAAACATTCAAAGAAGCCAACAGCTTTGATTTTTTGACCGAAAAGCTCCCTTTTGATGCCAACGTATGGTTAAAAAAATACGAATATTGTTTATCCATCTTTGATTACGAAAAAGCTTTAGAAGCTTTAGATTTTTCGTTAGCCCTCAGCCCGGACGAATATCTCGAACTGAAAAAAGTAGCCCTGCTTGTTTACCTCGAAAGATACTCCGAAGCAATAAAACTTTTTGAGCAACTCAACCATGACATTCGAGATGAAGATGAAACATTATACTGCGACGAGTTTTACGTTGTTTCTTTTGCCTATTTCAAGCTCAAACAATTTGAAAAAGCAGAGTATTATGCCATGGAAGACCTTCGTCTCAACAAGCTTGAAAGCAATGCTACCGCCATTCTCCTTTCTGACATTTATGTAAAAACAGGCAAAAGGGCAAAAGCAAAAAACATACTGTTTGATTTGCTAAAAAAAGAAGAAGAAAATATTGACATTCTTTTCAGGCTTTCTGAAATATATGAAATTGAAGGCAATATGAACAAAGCCATTGAGATGATGCTAAAGCTTTTAAAAAACGATTCATCAGATGTTAATAATTTTTTGAGACTGGCAAACCTTTATTTCCAGATAAACCTTCTTTCAAAAGCCATCAGAACACTTGAAGAATCGAGCAATATTGAACCTACCAATGCTAATATTCATTATTCTCTGGCAGCTTATTATTTGCTTCAAAATAAAAAGGACTTATCTGTCAAGCATTTAAACTATGCTTTAAACCTAAGCCCTTCTAAATTTCATACTTTGCTGGATATATTCCCTGAAGCGCTTCAAATAGAAGAAATCCGAACTTGTTTTCACAAAAACAACCTTAGAATATGAATTTTCCGTTAACTAATATCCCTTTAAGGGAAAGCAAGCCCCGCAACAACGGTATTACTATGATAATGGACAAAGGGCTTAGCTTAAGAGAAGCCGAAAACCTTATATCATCTTGTGGCAGTTATGTTGACCTGGTAAAATTTGGCTTTGGCACAGGCCTTATTACGATGAACCTTGAAGAAAAAATTAAGCTTTTCTCTGAAGCCAACATCAAACCATACTTTGGGGGTACTCTTTTTGAAATATTTCTTGTACGAGGGCTTTTTGATGATTTCAGAAAGTTCATTGACAAATACAAAGTCGAAATGATTGAAATTTCTGATGGTTCTATCTCTTTACCACACGAAGAAAAGCTTAAATACATCAATATTCTTTCAAAACAAGCCACAGTAGTTTCTGAAGTAGGTTCAAAGGTGGCCGGGGTTGTTATTTCGCCCGAAAAATGGGTTGAAATGATGAAACATGAACTTCAGGCCGGTTCGTGGAAAGTGATAGCCGAAGCCCGCGAAAGTGGGAATATAGGGATATACAACCCAGACGGCTCTGCTAATAAAGAACTCATCAATGACATTGTAAAACATGTCAACACCGACAACATTATTTGGGAAGCCCCCAACAAACCTCAACAGGTATGGTTCATTAAGCTATTAGGGGCCAATGTAAACGTTGGGAATATTGCCCCCAATGAAGTTATCTCGCTCGAGACCTTACGTTTGGGTTTGCGCGGAGATACCTTTTTTCAGTATTTGCCTGAAAATGTTGTAAAAAAATACTTTGTAAAATAGCATATACATGAAGCAATTTGGTTTAATAGGATACCCGTTAGGACACTCCTTTTCAAAAGGTTACTTTGCCGAAAAATTTAAAAAAGAAAACATAACAGATTGTATTTATGACAATTACCCTATTGAAAATATTGGGCTATTCAAAGACATAATTAATAAAAACACCAATATTGTTGGGCTTAACGTTACTATACCTTACAAAGAACAGGTGATACCATTTCTAAACGAGATAGATATTGAGGCTAAAGAAATAGGAGCTGTTAATACTGTTAAAGTGAAAAGAAATGGCAATACTGTCATTCTAAAAGGCTTCAATACTGATGTTTATGGATTTGAAACCAGTTTAAAACCTATGTTAGAAAAGCAACACCAAAAGGCGCTTATCTTAGGAACAGGCGGGGCATCAAAAGCCATCAAGTTTATTTTGAGAAAACTTGGTATTTCTTATATTTCAGCTTCTATTGAAGAATTAAAAGAAAATGAAATCAGGTATTCTGACATTACGCCAAAGTTAATATCTGAACATCTGCTTATTATCAATGCCACTCCGTTGGGGACATTTCCTAAAGTTGACACTTGCCCAGACATCCCATACAACGCAATAACATCGCAGCACGTATTATTTGACTTAGTTTACAATCCGGATGTAACTCTTTTCCTAAAAAAAGGAAGGGACAATGGGGCTAAAACCAAGAATGGCTTACAGATGTTGCACCTTCAGGCCGAAAGAGCCTGGCAGATATGGAATAGCCCGGAGTTTTAAAAGTTATGCATCAATTTCCATGGCATCATCAGCGCAGGTTTAACTCTTATGCTGAGTATTTTAAAAGGCATTTTGGGCATAGGGTCCAGAAACTTACCATTGATGCCGGGTTTACCTGTCCTAACCGTGACGGGAGCATAGCTACCGGAGGGTGTACATACTGCAACAACGAAGCTTTTAACCCATCGTATTGTACTCCACACAAATCAATAACCCGTCAATTATCTGAGGGGATAGAGTTTCATCAGGTAAGATATCGCAATGCACAAAAGTATCTGGCCTATTTTCAGGCATTTTCCAACACTTATGCACCTTTAGAAATTTTAAAGCAGTATTATGAAGAAGCTCTGGCATTTCCGGACGTGATAGGCTTGGTAATAGGCACGCGCCCAGACTGTGTAGATGCTGAAAAGCTTGACTATATTGCCCGGCTTGCCCAAAGGTATTACATCATCATCGAATATGGCATTGAGTCTATCTATAATACTACCTTAAAAAAAATTAACCGTGGGCACAGCTTTGAACAAGCTGTTAAAGCAATTGAAGAGACGAAGAAGCGGAATATCAAAACGGGGGCGCACTTTATCATTGGTCTCCCTGGTGAAACCGAGCAAATGCTTTTCGAGGCAATCCCGGTTATATCAAGCTTACCCTTAGATTCTATTAAATTTCACCAGTTGCAAATCTTTAAAGGTACAGTTATGGCTTCTGAATATGCAGCAAATCCAAAGGCTTTTAATCTTTATAGCCTTGAACAATACCTCGAGCTTATTGTTAGGGTAGTTGAACATTTAAACCCTGCTATTGTCATTGAGCGTATTGCAGGCGAAGCGCCTCCATGGCATCTGGCAAGCACTTCGTGGGGCCTGCTTCGTATAAACGACATTGTTAGGCTTTTTGAACAAAAGCTTGAAGAAAAAGATACCTGGCAAGGGAAGTTTTACCTATAATCAAATTTTTTCCACATTGCTGGCAAGCATCCAACCGTTGTTACCATCGGCAATTTTAATCCTGAGCCATTCTCCCACCTGGTCAATAATGATAACTTTAGTCCCCTCGTGTATAACAAAAAGCTCTGTACTTTCTTTATCAGGCGAGCTCCTAACGGTAACCGTTTCGCTCATTACAATAGCTTGTTGTTGTCCTTCAATAAGCCGTTTTGTATGCAAGCTATGACTAAATGCAATTCCCGAAAATAAAAACAGGATAATACCACATGTAAAAGCTGTTTTTTTTACAAAAAGGATATTGACAAATAAATATAACAATACACAAAACAATGATATACAAAATGTTACTATACTCCATATAGCCCAGGCATCTGTAGAGGCCAGCTCAGAAAAATTGCGCCACCAACGACTGACAAAAAACTCGGGCAAAGTGTTAATCTTGTCAACAGCCAAAGCCTGTGCCAACTGGAGATTAAAAGTAATATCCTCATCAGAGGGTGACAATTTATGCGCCCTTTCATAATAAAGAATAGCATGGGCAATATCTTTTTTCTTATAAAAAACATTGCCCATGTTATAAAACAATTCAGAAGATTTATACCCCAGGCTGTCTATAGCTTTGTAAAAAATTAAAGCGGTATCATATTTACCTTTTTTATAAGCTTCGTTTCCTTTGTTAAAAAGCGCCTCATTGCTTTCTGCAGCCATTGCAGCAATTTGTAAAATAAAAGCTAAAAGCAGGGTTAAAACATTATTCTTCATATCTTGATTTATCTTTTTTTTAACTAAAGAAGTTACTTATAATGTTGTTCAACCTTTGTGATCACATCAACGGCATCATCAAATACCTGTTTCATTTCGGCCGAGCCGCCGGTAGGGGCATACCTGGCCATTTCGCAGCGGTCAACAACTGAAATAAACTTAACCACCACCTGTTCGTCAAGCTGTAAATTCTGAACATATTCAGTTACAGTATCCCGCGAAAGTTTAGCTACCGGAATTCCCAATTTGTCGCTTACATATCCCCACATGGCTTTTAGGACAAGTTCGTAAAACTGTTCACCGTTATTGTCATGTAGCGATGTT
Source organism: Bacteroidota bacterium (assembly GCA_029572965.1). Lineage (GTDB taxonomy): Bacteria > Bacteroidota > Bacteroidia > Bacteroidales > DTGW01 > JAKPQD01. The sequence goes on from JAKPQD010000132.1 coordinate 94,097, forward strand.
TTAGCTTCTTTCAATAGTTTTTGGGCCATTTTATTTGCTTTCTTATTACGAACAAGCCTTATGTTGGCATTTTCCTTAATCTTCTTACGCCCAATAATTACTGCAACAATAAAAAGAAGAAGAGGCAACAGATAACCCAATATAAACAAAGCTGAGCCAAAAATATACTCTCCCTTTTTCCTGAATGACGGGGTTTGCGTTTTAATAAACTGTATATCTTTCCCTATAAACTTAATATCTTGTTTGTCGATTCCAGAAACAACCTCAACGGTATTGTCGTTAGCGCCTTTCTCAACCTTAATATTAATATCTCCTGAAGAAAGGGTTTTGTATTGTTTCAGTTTAGTATCATAATAAGAGAAGCTAAACGAAGGAATGGTATATTCGCCTGCATGACGAGGGATAATAAGGTATTCAAACGTTTTAGAACCTTTGACCCCGGCAGTAGTAACCTGCGAACTTACGGTAACCTTTGGGTCGTATGTTTCAAAGTCAGCAGGAAACTTGATGTCGCAAGGTTCAATAAGCTTTATATTACCACTACCTGCTATTACTACTTTTAAATTGATAGCATCATTAGTTTTTACAGTATTTTTGTTAACAGTGGCACTAAAAGTATAGCTTCCGCCAATATTTTTGAAATCGGCAGGAGCTCCTGCAGGAAATGGGGAAACCGAAATTTTAACAGGGTTGCTTTTTACTTTTTTTCTAACTTCTCGAACCTGAGGGCCAAAAAAGTCGTCCCAAACACTGCGAGAACGGTTACGCATGACTATCTGCAATACAGCCTGAAGAGAAAATGGGTCTATCACTATTTCTCCATTTTTCTGAGGGAATAATACCATTTTTTGCAGTACCCCGGTATAATAAACCTGTCCATTTACCACTTCTTTTTCAAGTTTTGAAAGCTGGGGTGTTTCAATGTCTTGTCTGTAAAAACCTCCAAAAGATGGGTACTCTACATTTTCGATAGAGGATATACTATGCTTAGAGAAAAGTTTGATTGTAGCTACAATATGGTCTCCACGCGAAATACTGTTTCTATCAACAATAATACGTACAAAAAAATCGTCACTTCCACTATCATCAACATCTGATAAAGACTGTTGAGATTGTTGTGTTTGATTTTGTTGTTGATTGGAGGCATTTGATTGACGTGTAGTATTGTTTTTTCCGGCAACTTCGATTGTTATAGAATTTGACATATACGATTTACCATCTACAGTAGCCTTTGCCGGATCGAAAGTATATGTACCCGGGTTGTTAGCGCTAAAATAGTAAGTATAGCTAAAAGTAGTACTTTGAGTAACCTTGCCATTAATGAATTGGACACTACTACTTGAGGAAGTGCTGGGCCCTCCAAGTAAATTTAAGCCTTTAAATTCAGGAGGCCTGAAACCACTTGGCTGGGCATTAAGCGTAAAAGTAATTTCAAATTGCTCACCCACTTCAACAACCCTGGGGGCAGAAGCTACAAATTGGATATTTTCGGCCATAATACTCAATGACAAAATCAAAAGAAGTGCCAACAGGCTCATACGCTTCTTTATTAAACCATCGAATGCAATGGGAATTACCGATTTCATATTAACAGAAATATTTTTAAAAATATTTATCATAGTATTGAGAGTTTACCAATCTTTTTCAGGGTTTGTCTTCTGACCTTTAGCTTTTTCTTTTTTTACTTTTTCCTGGGTGTTATTTTCGTCATCTTGTATAGCACGGAGAAGTTGCTGAGCCTGTTCTTTGCTCATTTGCCCCTGTTGCTGCTGAGGTTGTTGTTGCTGTTGTTCTTGTTTATTCTGATCCTGATTGTTATTTTGAGGTTGATTTTGTTGTCCCTGATTATTTTTATCTTGTTGGTTTTGTTGATTTTGCTTATTTTGAGGTTTATCTTTCAATAATTTTTGGGCAACAGCCAGATTATACTTAGACTCCATGTCATTGGGGTTATTCCGAAGCGCTTTTTTATAAGCATCAATACTTTCCTGAAACTTTTGCATTTGCAGATATGTATTTCCTAAATTATGGTATGCTTTAGCAATATCTTTTTTATCAATTTTGGCATCAGCCGCATGAGTATAAGCATTAACAGCTTCGTCAAATTTGTTTTGCCTGTATAAGGCATTCCCTAAGTTATAGGTGGCCGTTGGGATGTACGAACCTTGTTCTTCTAAAGCTTTACGAAAGTCAACTTCAGCTTCATTAAATTTTTTGTTAGTATATTCTTTGTTGCCCTTCCGAACGAGCTTTTTATCATTCTGAGCGAGAGCATGTACTACCAAAAACAGCGATATGAATATAAAAATTAACTTCATCATGCTATCTCCTGATTTTTTTAACTTCAAATAACTTAAAATTAACGAGCATCTTACTTTTCTTTTCAATCAATAAGAATTCAATTATCAAAAGAATAATTGCCATGGCGAAGAAATACTGAAATTGATCGTCATATTCAGAATATATTTGAGCATGGTATTCTTTTTTATTGAGTTTGTCAACCCTGTCAAAAAGCTTATTGATACCAGCCTGTGTATTGTTGCCACGGATATAATCCCCGCCTCCGGCAGCGGCAACTTGGGCCAAGGCCTCCTCATTCAGTTTGGAGATGATGGTATTTCCTTCTCTGTCTTTTTTAAAATTTAAAGAACTAGGGCCACCTTCGGGAATTGGGGCTCCTTCAGGCAATCCCATCCCAATGGTATAAACAAGCATTCCTTTTTGGTTGGCAATTTTCGCTTCTTCAATGGCATCATCTTCATGGTTCTCACCATCTGAAATTACTAATATCACCTTTTGGAGCTCACTATTAGGCGAGAACGAATTCTCAGCCATGCGGATAGCTTTACCTATTGCAGTACCCTGCACATTGACCATTCCAGTATTAATATGGTTTAGGAACATTTTGGCTGAAACGTAATCTGTAGTAATGGGGATTTGGGTATAAGCCTCACCTGCAAATACTATTAAACCAATCTTATCGTCAGTCAATCTGTCTGTAATTTTACTAATGACATTTTTTGCTTTCTCCAGTCGGCTTGGTTCAATATCTGCAGCATTCATACTGTTTGATACGTCCAAAGCTATCATTATTTCAATACCTTTACGTTTTACTTCCTGTAATTTGCTTCCAAACTGAGGCCTTGCAAGCCCCAAAATAACAAAAACCACAGCAGCTAAAAACAAATAAAACTTCCAAATTGGCTTAGTTTTGGAAAATTCAGGCATGAGCTGTTCTACAAGCTCACTTTCGCCAAAACGGGCAAGCGCTTTGCTCCGCTGGATACGTATCCAGTGAAAAACCCCAATCAATATGGGGATTAACAAAAGCACATAAAGCATATATGTATTTTCGAACCTAAACATAATCCATCATTTTAAGGTATAACACGCAAAACTGTATGTTTCAGGGCAAACGAAGCTAACAGCAATAACAAAGCAGCAATGCCAAAAGGCATAAAAACATCATCACGTTTGTGATACTCTTTAACCTCAACACGGGTTTTCTCAAGTTTATCAATCTCTTTATAAATTTCACGAAGCTTTTGGTTGTTAGTTGCCCTAAAATACTTAGCCCCGGTCATTTGCGCAATTTGTTTGAGCATGGGTTCATCAATATTGACCTCCATATCCTGATACTGAGTTCCAAAAGGGGTTTGCACAGGATAAGGGGCCATGCCAATTGTCCCAACGCCAATAGTATAAACGTGTATCCCGAAAGCTTTAGCTATTTCAGCAGCAGTTACAGGGGCAATAGACCCCTGGTTATTCACCCCGTCAGTAAGCAAGATGATTACTTTACCAGCTTTTTTGGCATCCTTCAAACGGTTCACGGCAGTTGCCAATCCTGAACCAATGGCCGTACCATCTTCAATCATGCCCATTTTTACATCATGAAAGAGGTTGATAAGTACAGAATGGTCAGTAGTTAAAGGGCATTGGGTAAAACTTTCTGCCGAGAACACTACTAATCCAATACGGTCATCTGGTCGTCCGCTGATAAACTCAATTGCTACTTCCTTTGCAGCTTCCAGACGGTTTGGTTTAAAGTCAGCGGCAAGCATACTACCCGAAATATCGAGAGCCATCATAATGTCAATTCCTTCAGACGAAACGTTCTTCCATTGGTTGGTTGATTGAGGCCTTGCAATTGCAACAACAAGCAAAGCAAATGCTAACATATTGGCAGCAAAAACAACATGCCTAAGCTTTGCACGCATTGATTTTTTGACATTTGCCAATCCCTGAAGGTTTGAAAAGACCACAGAGGCAGACATCTTTTGAGCTTTTCGGACATACCAGATTACAGCCGGGATAATCAGCAAAAGCAGAAAAAACATTTTAGGATTTGCAAAAACTATATTACCCATAATTCAATGTCAATCAAATAAAACTTTACTTTACATCTTTACCCTCAGGCTCTTCTTTTTTTTCATTAACTGATGGTTCAGTAGCAACAACTGGTATGGTATTCTTAACGAAATCATACGCAACAGCCCAAATATTTTCATTTTCATTAGGAGCTGGTTCCATTTTAGCAAACTTTACAAGGTCTGCCAACGAAAACATTTCTGTCAATTTTGTAATTAAAGATTTTTCTATAACATCAATAGTTTTCAACCTTGAAATAATTTCTTCGCTTGTACTTTCCATGGCAGGTACTTCAAAACGGGCTTCAATATAAGTTCTTACAGCATCAGTAATACCCGAATAATACTCTTTAATAAAACCACGCTGCCATAACTTTTCGCGTTGTATCCTTTCAAGCTCCCTAAGAGCAATAACATGTGCAGGTTCTGCCGGTTTGGCAAATATCCCCAATATGGGTTTATGGGTTTTCCAACGCCAGATTACGTAAGCTATTAACAGAATGGCCAATAAAATTGCCAGCCCTATACCTGTATAAGCCAGAATTTCTTTCAAAGTAAGAGGAATTTCAATTACGCCTTTTATATCTGCAATTTTCGAAGGGTCTTTTACCTGAAGAGTATTTACTGCCAACATAATTGGGGCACTTACCAAAGTATCTGTTGTTGTGCCATTGAAAAAAGCAAACTTCAACGGTTGAGTCTGATAAAGCCCGCTGTCAAAACATGTTACAAGATATTTTTTTGTAACCTTAATATTGTTGGCATCAATGTGAGTTGTATCGGCAGGTAAAGAAGACAAAACCTCAATTTTAGATACAATAGAGTCTGTAAATACTGGAAACATTACCTTTACGCCAACAGGTTGTGTAACTACCATGTTAAGGTACATTTGGTCGCCAATAAGAATCTGGGCCGAATCAAAACGGGCATCAACGCTTATTGTTCCTCCTGCAAATATTTTTGCAGATAATAAAATTAGTACAATTGAAAATAATATTTTTTTATGTGGCTGCATTTTCAAGCAATTCATATTAATTTTACAATGATTAGCGCATCTCAAAAAGCTTCATCAACGGCTTCACGTAATCTTCTCCGGTATATAACTGTACTGTGTCAATTCCACACTTAGAAAACAAGTTTTGCAAGCGTTCCTGGCGTTTCATCCACCACAGGGCATATTGCTGCCTGACCTCAGGGTCTGAAGTGTCTATCCATGTTTCTACATCAGATTCAGCATCAACAAACTTCATCAAACCTACTGGTACAAGCTCTGCCTCACGACGGTCAACCACCTGCAAAGCAGCTATCTCGTGTTTACGGTTTGCTATTTTCAAAGCTTCTGAAAAATTGATAACCCCATCATTTGTTTCGTCAAAAAAGTCAGAAATGACAAACGCTGTACATTTTTTCTTGATAGAATTGGTAAAATAACGTAATGCTTCCGAAATATCAGTTTTTCGGCTCTTAGGCTCGTAAGTCAGCAACTCACGGATGATGCGCAAAGTATGCGAACGGCCTTTTTGCGGAGAGATAAATTTTTCTACTTTATCAGAAAACATAATCATCCCGATCTTATCGTTATTTTGAATAGCCGAAAAGGCTAACACAGCTGCAACTTCAGCAATAAGCGAAGTTTTAAGCTGCTTGTTTGTACCAAAATGACGCGAACCGCTCACGTCAACGAGCAGCATTACAGTAAGCTCGCGCTCTTCTTCAAAAACTTTAACAAAAGGATGATTAAAACGGGCAGTTACGTTCCAGTCGATATTACGAATGTCGTCACCAAACTGGTATTCACGCACCTCAGAGAATGCCATACCTTTGCCTTTAAAGGCGCTATGATATTCTCCCGCAAAAATATTTTTAGTCAGCCTACGCGACTTAATTTCTATTCGTCGTACTTTCTTTAATAAATCGGCAGCTTCCACAATTACCTGATTTTACTTTTTCTTTTTCATCAAAATGGTGAAATACCATTCATCTTTTATCAGTTCGATGATGTAAACTGTACCTTTTTCTACATAAATCCACTTAGTATCGCCTGCTTTTTTGTACATTTTGTCCAACTCGGCGGTGCGCAACTTCATATTAGAGTAGTCGCTCATCAGTTTGGTAAATGTACATTCGTCCTTTTCATCGAGGAAAAACAGGTACGTTTCTTCATTATACTTATCAACGAACTTTATATACTTATAGGTGTTATTGACAGCACCTTCATCGAGGTCAAAGCCCGGGTTGTTTTTTTGCATCAGGCTGATAATCTCGGTCTTTGTTTTTCCTATATAATTAACAGGTTCAACTTGTACGACCAACGATATAAGGCCTAAAAGCATTGCCAATGTTTTCATAGCTAAAATTTTAAAAACTCGAAATTAAACAATTATTTGTCAAACTCCGAATTTTTACAGCCCAAGTTCACCCTCTACTATCCGGGAGCTGCAATACTTCAGTCTAAGGGACCTCAACGGTATTGAGAATTTCAGTGATAACATCTTCTGTAGTGATGTTTTCAGCCTCTGCTTCGTAGGTAAGACCAATACGATGACGCAATACATCGTGGCATACCGCACGAACATCTTCCGGGATTACGTATCCACGACGTTTGATAAATGCATAAGCCTTAGAAGCCATAGCCATATTGATACTTGCACGAGGAGAACCACCGTAAGCTATCATATTCTGAAATCTCTCGAGCTTATATTCAGATGGGAAACGTGTTGCAAATACAATATCGAGGATGTATTTCTCAATTTTCTCATCCATGTAAACATCGCGAACCACAGTTTTAGCCTTAATAATATCTTCAGGCTTCAATACCTGTGTGGCTTTTGGAAATGTTTGCCCCATGTTTTGGCGAACAACCAAGCGCTCTTCTTCTTTTTTAGGATAAGTAATCACCACCTTGAGCATGAAACGGTCCATCTGCGCTTCTGGCAAAGGATAAGTACCTTCTTGTTCAATTGGGTTTTGTGTTGCAAGAACTAAGAACGGTTGTGGCAACTTAAAAGTCTCAGCGCCAATAGTCACCTGCTTCTCCTGCATTGCCTCGAGCAAAGCACTTTGTACCTTAGCCGGAGAACGGTTAATTTCGTCTGCCAACACAAAATTTGCAAAAACAGGGCCGCGGCGTACCGTGAATTCCTCGTTCTTTTGACTGTAAATCATAGTACCGATAAGGTCGGCAGGCAAGAGATCCGGTGTAAACTGGATACGGCTAAACTTAGCATCAATAGCCTGAGCAAGAGTATTGATTGCTAATGTTTTTGCCAGACCAGGCACACCCTCCAGCAGAATATGCCCATCAGACAGAAGGCCAATGAGCAAACTTTCGACCAAGTGTTTTTGACCAACAATAACTTTGTTGATTTCCATTGACAAAATGTCAACAAAAGCACTTTCCTGTTGAATGCGGTCATTTAATTCTTTAACATTAACTGCAATATTCATCGATCTGGTTTTTTGTTCTTTTTACAATATAAAAGTGAACCATTTCAGTATTGTTAAAAAGCTAAATAGTTTTATAAATAGTTAAAAAGTGTTAAGCTTTGAACGTTAGGATAATAAAATTGAGAATGAGAGAATGAGAGAATTTGAAAATTTGAAAATGCGAGAAATGCAAAAGATTGTTTGTTTATTAAGCCCAAAAAAATGTTCAAAAGACCAAACAATAGTAGATTTCGACACTACGTGTCTTAGTTCGATTTACATTGCACATCTACAAAGATTTCGAAGCTAAGCTTCTACGCAATTGAGCAACACAGTTGCGATATCTTTGTAGTCAAAAAATTGAAAAGCAGCATGAAACCACGTAGTGGTGAAATTATATTCTGTATTCATTCAGACCACAGCGAAAAACAACTATTTCCCGGCCAAAATAATTATTCCAATCCCTATCAAAATCCCAATTAAAATCAGGCCTTTACGTTTAACGTTCTTCTCATGAAAAAGTAATGCGCCTAAAGAGAAAGACACAACCACGCTGCCGCGACGCAAGGTAGAGACTATGGCTACCATAGCATCGGGATGAGAAAGCGACCAGAAATACACAAAATCCGCAACGGTAAGGCAAATACCAATGAGAGGAATTGTAAAACGCCATTGAAAAGTTGAAAATTGCTTGCGTTTAGGGTACCATATTATGAAAAACAACACCAACATTAGTGGTACCATGTAAATATGGTACCAACACTGCATGGCAAGCCGGTTATAGTGATGAACAAGAAATTTATCGTACAAAGAGCTTATAGAACCAATGATAGTAGAAACGGTCATAAACAACACCCACTTGTTGGTGCGGAACGAAATCCCTTCTCGCTTGCCCGACAGGGTAAACAGGTAATAGAAGAACAATGTCACCGCAATACCAATCCATTGCCAAACTGTAAGCACCTCGCCAAAGATAAGCAGCGCCCCTATTATTGTCCACAAAGGCCCTGATGAACGTATGGGCGATACAATAGTAATTGGAAGGTGTTTCATGGCAAAATACGCCAACGTCCATGAAGAACCAACAATGACAGATTTTATAAAAATCAAAACATGCGCCTGAAGCGTTAACGAACGAAAGTAGAAAACAGAATCCGAGGGCACATTTCCAAAATAGGCATACAAAACTATTGGCAAACAAATCAGCGCACTGGTCAGCGAGGAAAAAAACAAGACCGGGATAACTGCATTATCAACTAAAGATTTCTTTTTAAAAATATCATAAACACCCAGCAATAATGCCGACAATATAGCAAGAAGGACCCAAACCACTTTTCAAAATTTTAGGTGGCAAAAGTAGAAATAAAAATAGGGAATAAGAAAAAAGGAATAAGGCAAAAGTAAAAAACCTCCCAGAATTGAATTCGTGGAAGGCTTCTATACCCATAAATGCAAAAAGTCTTAGCTGACAGCTATTTTCTTGCTCCAAACATTTTGACGGACAAAGTACACTCCTGTCTTTAAAGAAGGGACATCAACAGATATTTCGTTTGATGCCACACTAACGTTTGTGTAAAAAAGTTTCACTCCTCGCACATCATAAACAGAGATGACAAAATCACTACATACAGTTATTGGAAGAGATATTAATATTCGATTATTGTTATAAACAGCACTAATATCATCTTTTGTAGCATCCAAACGGTTTACAACTACAGGATCAACATCATCTGCAGGAATTATATCTACCTCAGGAGTAACAAATGTAGAGCTTTTTAAAATCTTTACCTCCCCGGCATCAGGAACAACATCAAAGATAAGGTAAACAACTGCATCAACCTGAACAATACGAAAAGGTACAGCAACATTATTTTGTGTAACACTGGCAGATGGCCAACCTTCAGGCAATGGACGGCGGATACTCAGCGGATAGTTATAAATTGAATCTGCCAGGTTATCAGTAACCTGCAACGTCATGGACGAATCTGTAGTCGCTGTCTCAGTAACAGAAACAGCGTTTCTTTCTTTAGAATAAAGGGTTGCATTTAAGAACGTGGTCACCCAAAATTTTGGCTTACGTGCAGCCAAGTATGCCACACTCTTGCGCAATTCTATAGAGGTAATTGGTGAATACCCTCCATCTTTGTCAATTCCATGAAACAGATAAACCAACCATCCGTTACTCTTGGCAACAGCAGAAAAGTTTGTCTTGAACTGGCTTAAATTTTGGGTAGCGCCTTTATCCCCACAAATGACAGAACTAATATTGTAATATGAAGCAGGTGTTTTCCCTTCAACAAAGCCTTGGCATCCGCGAGCTGAAATGTAATATTTTCCACAAATAGAATCTACTCCTGCCACACAATATGGATAGGCCATAGTGAGGCACTTTTTATTGGTAATTTGACCTTCAATAGCAGTTTTTGAATCTTTTAGCTCTGTTTCCTGCTGAGTAATGGTAACCTGGCTAAAATTTGCATGGGTAACAGTATGGCTGGCTATCTCGTGACCTTTGTCAGAAGCTGTTTTCAATGCTGACCAATTTGCACCCGACCAATCTTTAACGGTAAACATCGTCAGGTTGAAACCATACTCATCAAATAAAGGAATAGCCACTTTAAACTGATTAGAACAACCATCATCAAAAGTGTAGCTGATAGCAGCCTGTCTAAAACCAGCCCATGTAGCCACTTCATAAGGCTTAGGCGCTGTTTGTGCAACCCCGGTAAACCCGTTAACAACAAGGGTAAAAGCAAAAAATAAAGTAAGTTTTCTCATAGTATCATTTTTAGTGGGGCAAAAATAGACTGCCCTCCATATTCAGGCAGGGAAAAAATGGGCAAAAAAGTGGAAAGATTTTTAACTATAATCAATATTTGCATTACAACCACCCCACCTCCCGCCTGAGGCGAGACAAGCCCTCCTTATAAAGGATTAGAAACAATGCTATCTTCTAAAGCAAAGCATTTTAAGGTTTACTTATACATTTAGTAAAAAAATCAAAAACAGCTTTGTATTGAGATTGCCAGAAAACGTAATCATGGCCAGATTTTTCGACAAGATTAAACTGATGCTTAGCCTTTTCATTAGATTTCATCAATGCCTTGAACAGCAAAGCAGACTGCTCAGGGTTTACCACTTTATCATCCTTGCCATGAGCTAAAAATAAAGGAATATTTATATTGTTTGCTTGATAAACAAGGTTATATGTAGTTTTCCATAAATCTGCATGCAGGTTATACTCTCCCAAATAGCCTTTCAGGAGGTTATCATTGGGCATCTGCAGCGGGTCATAATCCCCTGAAAGGGCCGCTCCGGCTTTAAACAAGCGGGCATTTTGAATGGCAAGCATAACAACGCCCCTGGCTCCTGTAGAAATACCAAAAAGAAAATTGCACTGGTTTTCTTTTAACAAACCATACTCTTGCTGTATGTAAGGAATTACAGTATCGGTCAGCCAATAAACCGTATGATACTTTACCCAGTCGGCCCGAGTCTGTGGGTAAACCTTTAAATGATAGATAGATTTCTGCATATCAGGCAAGACCAATGCAAAACCTTCAGCTAAAGCTTTTTTACAAAAATCACTTTTCAAACATACATCATTATAAGGAAAATTCCAGCCTGGCAACACAAGAATTGTTCCTTTTTTTAACTTTTCAGGAATAACAATTTCAACTTTTGTATTATTGATAAGGATTGTGGTGTCAGTTTGAGCGGGGATGCCTATAAATACAGAGAAAAATAAAACCAAAACAATGCCATCCCTAGCCCCTCCTTTTAAAGGAGGAGAAATAACGAAATGAATATGATTAGCTATTAGATTTATTATCCTGCGCATCATCGGGTAATTTGAAAATCGGTATAACCATAAACCATGCCATCTATAACAGCCACATGACGGACATGAGCATGAGGAGGACCTTCGTAACACCAATTGATAAAAGATTCTAACTGAGGCAATGTACCTTCGGCCTCAATAAAAACACTTCCATCAGGCATATTTCTGACCAAGCCACATATATTGAGCTGTTCGGCTACAATACGTGCCGTATGCCTAAACCCTACCCCCTGCACACGCCCCGAAACTGTAATCTTTTTATGAAAAACAGGCAACTCGTCCATTACACTTTTCTTTTCTGCCATTCAGACCTTAACAGACTGTACAATTCTAAATCATAAAAACGATCATTGACCCACTCACCTTGTCTCTCGATGCCTTCAAACACAAAACCTAACCGCTGCGGTATCTTTTTGCTTTTTTCATTCTCTTTTGCCACCTTAATCTGCACCCGGTTCACATTAAGCACCCTGAAAGCTGCATCAACAAGGGTTTGACAAGCAGTAGTCACAATGCCATTACCCTGATACTCTTCTGCAAGCCAGTAGCCAATTTCAGTGCGTTTATTAGCCTTGTCACTCCGGACAAAACCTATCAGCCCGACTATCACATTTTCATAAATAATAACATACGTCAGCTCGCGGGTTTCATAAGGATGCACCAATATACTTTTAATATAACTTTCTGTATCAGAAACTTTATGGGTAAAATCCACAAATGGCAACCATTGCCTGAGATATTCCCTGTTCGAATCAATAATACCAAATATTGCAGGAGCATCAGTAACTTGAATTTCGCGCAAACTGAGTTTCTCATCTATTTCAATTTCAAGAATACTTGTCATAAAATTACTTTTTCATAAAAATACAGCTTTATCTGCAAACAAGCAAAGAAATGTGAAGAAGTAATGGTTAATGGTCAATGATTAAGGGTTAATGTTGTTTAGATATGGATGTTATTTAAACGCCGACATGTCAGTAAGTCGCTGTCGAGTATGTTTTAACTTTAACCAGACAGCGCTCGTAGAACCTGTCAGCGTCTTATCTAAGCTACATTGAAGTAGATTAATTATTTTGTTGAATATATTGGGGCGCAAATAATATTTAGCTCTTCTAACTTCCTTTTTTGAAAAAAAAAAAAAAAAAATACATTTGTTTTCACAAAAATCTTTTTATCCTTAAACTAAAACGTTTGATATGAAAAAACTCTTATTTATTGCACTTGCTGGCATAGTATTATCCTCATGTGCCTTTCATTCTGGCACAATCAGTTCTGGCCCTATTGAAAAAAGAGTTGTTTATACCGATATGGCTGTTGGTGTAGCCCAAACCCAAAAGATATTTGGCATAGGCGGCATATCAAAAGATGCATTAGTGTTGGAAGCTAAAAGAAAGCTTGTACAAAACAGGCCATTGCAGGAAGATGAACAATACGTCAACTATACCATAGATTTTAAAACGTCTTTCTGGCCTTTTTATTCTCAAACCACTGCCACTGTTAGTGCTGATGTTGTAACCCCGGCCAATACTGACACCAAAGAGCTGTATTCAGACAATTACAAAAAGAAGCTCTTTGCCCCAACCTATAACAATGACTTATTTGTAGTGGGCGACACCATTGTCTATGACAACTTTTTTAAGGGACAAATACTTTCTTTTGAGTCGAAAAACAAAGTGCGCATTATGTACCGCACGCAAAACGATAAAATCAGGACAAAAATTGTTTCTTTAGATGACATTTACACACAACTGAAAGAGTACAAAACGTACAAAATGGGCGGCAATTTTTATTTTGACAAAGTAAGCACAGGCGGAGACAACAAAGTGGTAAATGGCAAAATCTGGGCTGTAGGGCTGAAATCGGTTTTGGTATATGATTACAATAACAAACTTTGTAAAGAGGATTTTAAACAATAAAACAAGAAAGGCCGAAAGGCCTCTTTTACACTACCTCCAAGCTTTATGCATTCTAATCGTGACAATTTGTAAAGAAGATTTAAAATGATTTAATTTGCCTAAAACAAGGATTATGAAAACGATAAGTGTCTCTATATCAGATTTAGAATATAATCAATTGGGGATTAACAATGATAAATTATCATTCACTGAACTTGTAGATATTGTAAACAAAGAGATTACCAAACAAACAGTTAATAGATGTATTCAATTAGCAGAGAAATATAAGTTTTCACGGATGTCTTTAGATGAAATAAATGATGAAGTAAAAGCTGTAAGAGATGCAAAAAGTAATCATTGACACAAATGTGCTAATTTCAGCATTGACTCAAAGAAACTACCCCAATTTTATTCTTTACAACTATGTGTTGGACAATGCTGTAGAAGTTTGCATTTCAGATGAGCTGTTTAAAGAATATTTAGATGTATTAAATAGACCAAAGTTTAATAAATATCCAGATTTTATTAGTAAAGCTGAAATTGTTTTAACTCAGATTGAGTCAAAGACTTAAAAATTTTATCCCTCCAAAAGACTTGATGTAATAACAGATAATCCAGACAATAGACTGCTTGAATTAGCTGTCGAATCAAAGGTTGATTTTATAATTACAGGCAATACAACAGATTTTACAATGACTGAATTTCAAGGGACTAAAATTGTAACTCCAAAAGAATATTGGGATTTATATAGAGAATAAAACATTTGTCCTTTGTAAACCTGAAAGCCCTTAACAGTCAATGCCTGGAAACGTTATTAACAGCCCAACTGCATTTCGTTAATAAATACAATATCAGGTTAATATCCTGAATCAAAGAGATAGGCTATTTTTACCACAGTAATAGCAGCTATTTTACGCATGAAAAAAGCAAAAAAGCAAGAAGTCAAAGCAATAGAACCCGTTCAGGTTCCCAATAAATTCGTCCGCAACAAACGCAAGACTATTCTTCTGAACACTATGGAAAATGAAGCTTTGGACGCTTATTTCAAGAAATATAAGGTACAAAATAAATCCAGGTTTATGCGCGAAACACTCATGCGCGTTATTTTAAACCGCTTTGCCAACGATTATCCTACGCTTTGGGATCAGCCAGGAGTGCCTGCACACTTAAGACCTTTTTAACCAATTAGCGAATTAGCAAATGTGATAATTAGCAAATGAAAATACAAAATATTGTCAATTAGTTAATTCGAAAATGGGAATTCAATTAGCTAATTCTCGAATTAACTAATTTGCTAATTACAATATCATTCCCGCCCCTACCGTTTCGTTTGTTCCTTCTTCAATAAGTACAAGGCTTCCGGTAATCCTGTTTTTCTTATAGGCATCATAAGCCAACGGGCGTGTGGTTTTTATTCTCACACGGGCTATTTCGTTCATCTTTAGCTGCTTTTCACCAGTAAGCTCGTCCAGGGTATTGATATCAACCTTAAAAACCACGTCACTAATCATGCACCGGGCATCGGCAGTGGTATGCCTGAGGTGATATTTGGCTCCCACATTCATAGGCCGTTCGTTAAGCCAGCAAAGCATAATATCAAGCTCTTTACTTACCAATGGCAGACTGTCAGGCTTAACCAACATGTCGCCACGCGAAATGTCAATATCATCTTCCAATTGAACAGAAACAGACTGTGGAGCATAAGCTTCTTCAACAGATCCATTAAACACATCAATAGATTTAATCACAGACTCCAGTCCAGAAGGCAAAACGACCACCGCATCGCCTTTTTTAAAGACACCCCCGGCTATACGGCCAGCATACCCGCGATAATCGTGATATGTATCGCTATATGGCCTGATAATATATTGCACCGGGAACCTTGCATCGGTATGGTTGATATCCCCGGCAATATGAACGTTTTCCAATATATGCATCAATGTTGGGCCGTTGTACCAATGCATTTTCTCTGACCTCTCAACAACATTATCCCCTTTTAACGCACTAATAGGCACATACCAAACATCACGCACGTCTAACTTTGATGAAATGGCTTCAATCTGCGAACATATCTCATCAAACCTCGACTGAGCGTAATCCACCAAATCCATTTTGTTTATACAAAAGACTATGTGGGGAATACCTAACAATGAAGCAATGTAAGCATGACGTATTGTCTGCTCCACAACACCATTACGTGCATCAACAAGTATTAATGCCAGATTAGCTGTTGATGCCCCCGTAACCATATTGCGGGTGTATTGTATATGCCCGGGAGTATCAGCTATGATAAATTTACGCTTGGGTGTAGCAAAGTATCGATACGCAACGTCAATAGTAATACCCTGTTCGCGTTCAGCCCTTAAACCATCAGTAAGCAAAGCAAGGTTTACATATTCTTCTCCACGTCTTTTGCTAGCCTGTTCAAGTGCTTCGAGCTGGTCAGCAAAGATAGCCTTGCTATCATAAAGCAAACGGCCTATCAACGTACTTTTCCCATCATCAACACTTCCGGCGGTAGTGAAGCGCAAAAGCTCCATATCTAAATATCCAGACATACTATTTTTGAATCAAAAACCAAGAGTCAAGAATCAAGAAGATTTCAAAATTCATAGAAACTAAACCATTGGTCATTAGTAATTTGTAATTAATCATTAAAAATATCCTTCTTTTTTACGGTCTTCCATGGCCGACTCTGAGCGTTTGTCGTCAAAGCGAGTTCCGCGCTCAGTAGTACGCGAAGCAGCCACTTCATTGATAATATCTTCAACCGTAGAGGCCGGAGACTCAACACCTCCTGTACAAGTCATATCTCCTATGGTACGAAAACGCACCTGCATGCGAGCTAATTTATCCGAAGGTTTCAGCATAATATATGGACACTGAGCAAGCAGCACCCCGTCGCGAATGATCATATCCCGCTCGTGAGTGAAGTATAAGCTTGGAAGTGGAATATTTTCCAAATAAATATATTGCCAGACGTCCAATTCAGTCCAGTTACTCAATGGAAACACCCGAAAATGTTCGCCCATGTGTTTACGGCCATTGAAAATGTTCCACAGTTCAGGTCGTTGGTTTTTGGGATCCCATTGGCCAAATTCATCACGATGTGAAAAGAACCGCTCTTTAGCGCGAGCCTTTTCCTCGTCACGGCGACCGCCTCCCATAGCCGCATCAAACTTAAATTCCTCGATAGCATCCAGCAATGTCACTGTTTGCAATACATTACGACTGGCATTAAAGCCTTTTTCTTCCACTACCTTACCGGCATCAATAGAGTCCTGTACAAGACGGACAATACATTGCGTCCCGGTATCTTCCATCAGCTTATCCCGATAGTCAAGGGTTTCCTGAAAGTTATGCCCTGTGTCGATGTGCAATAAAGGAAAAGGAACCTTAGCTGGCCAAAAAGCCTTACGGGCAATATGAAACATCACGATAGAATCTTTGCCCCCGCTAAAAAGCAAAGCAGGCCGTTCAAACTGGGCAGCCACCTCACGGATAACGTACATCGACTCAGACTCTAACTCCCGTAAATGATTGATTGTATAATTCTTCATTATAGCGTAATTCAACAGTTACAAACAACAATTTAAGCACTATAAACCAGTTGCACAAATTATTGTTCGCCTGCGAAATTAATAAAAAGTAGCCACTCGTAAAATAAGAGTTAAAAATATTTATATCTGATTATATTTTTTAAAAGAACCAAAAATTTCTAGTTCTTTTCACAACCTCACTTTTAAAAAAAACTATTTCACATTAGTAACTTCTATGGTTTTCTTATATTTTTTCAATATTTTATCTACTAACTTATGCCTATTTACTTCCATTGAAAATGACTTGGTCTGGACTTTATTACTGTAATACAAAAATTTGTGTTCCTTTTTATCCACCACTACAAATGTTGCGTCAATAACTGATGGAAGCGGGATCATATACACTGTAACCATCCCCAAAGTTAAAACACTTGTTACAACCATTAATGTAATTGAAGCAGCCATGCTTCTTTTAATTTGATTATTCATAAATCCATTATAATATAAAAATCCATAATAACGGCCAGGATATTTACTAATAATTGAATCCAAATCCTTTCCAATTGGAACCATAGGAAATACGTTATTGTCAATTTTTTTTATTTTCTCTAAAGTCCCAATAATATTATCTTGAGTCTTAAAGTCATTGATCAGCATTGAATCATTTATAATGATTCCTTTAGCTGGGAATTGCCCAAGAATTAATTTATTCAATGTATCTCTCACAGATTGGGTGAATTCGGGAGAGGTTTGTCTTTCATTATTCTTAATTGTTGTAACAAAACCAAATGGAGAAAACAAATAAATAGTATCAATTTGCACCCCAACATAATTTGGATTCACTTTTTGAGCATTTACACATAATGAGAATAGGAGAATTGCAATTAGAAAATTGATTTTTTTCATATTTTACTAGGTTTTTGAGCAGAAAATGATTTATTGGGGAATAAAGGTAAGTAATACCTCAGATTTATATTAAACGTTTTAAGGTCAGGAAAACCATTATCAGCAACTCTAATATTATATCCAGCACTGATTGTTAAAAAATTAAAACCATATCCAAATTCAGGACGAATTACAAATAAGTTTTTTTTATAGTTTGTATACAAAATAGGACATATTCCAAAGCGCAAAGGTTTTAAAATAGAAATAAGATATATTTTATAGCCATCAATATTGCTAGAGAAATTTCTTAACCAAGATCCACCGTAAAAGATTGTACTATTTACAGTATAAGGATTAAACTGATGCTTGTCATTAAGAGTAAAACTGCCCCTCCCAAAACCTGTTTCAACTTCAAGACCATGGTTGTAAGTCAAACCTCCAATAAAAAACAGTCCTTCATAATAGCGCATAAAATCATAGCTCTTAGCTGCAGTTTGTACTTCTTCTAATTTATTTTTTTGAATAAAACAACGCTTATAAAACAAGCTCTGCAAACTCATTATTTGTGCAACAAAAACAGGTCTATTTTCATACTTTAAAGCTATACTCAAAGATGTGTCAACTATTTGCTTTTTCAAAATATCCAATGTATCTAAATGCTTTAAATATGCACCTTTATTGTCCTTCAAATAAAACTGGGCTTTATAATAATACAAAGAAGCTTTTTGAGGTTCATTTGCTATTGCCATGTTTATCCAATAGAATGCAGAATCTAAATGGCCATTAAATTGAGCTTTAAAACCATTTTGCGCATAACTACTACTTATTGACAAATTAGGTGAAAGCTTTTTCCAAGATGGGCAAGGACAATAATCATAGGGAATACAATTCCTGTTTTTATCAATATAATACCAACTTGAATATTCAGGTTCATTATTAAAATTAGAACTTTCAATTATCTGTCCTAAATGTAAAGGGTTATAATTCTCTATAAACAATTGTTCATTGGCAAATGGAATTAAAATATTATCTAATGTATCAATAGCTCCATACCTAAAATCCCTTGATTGGACAATTATTACAGAATCATTGTAATTCTGAATTCTATTATATTTAGCTGGAATTAGAATCTTACCAGTATATTTATTTTTAATTCCATACTTAGCTTCAGCTTCAAAAGGAACAATATTTTGAGAAAAAACAGATGTTTTGGCCAAAGTATCTATTAAGACAATTACTAAAAATATCTTCATCATATTTATTCAAGTTAATATAACAATTACCCCCTAATTACTATATGTATGCACGCTATTTGCCGCAGATGGCAGGTAGTTAATACCAAACCAGGCCACAATAAGCACTACAAACGAGATGAAAAGCAGGAAATACGCCAGGTTCTCGTTCTGTTTATGACGGAAACGGATGTGAATATAAACAAGATAAGCCAACCAAGTCAGGAGTGCCCATGTTTCTTTTGGATCCCAGGTCCAGTAATGTCCCCAGGCTTCCTTAGCCCAGAAAGCACCAAAAATCAGACCCAATGATAAAAATGTAAAACCTACAGACACCAAATTATCTGCAAGTTTCAACACATCATCATTGACATGTCTGTTTCTGAAAAACATTTCAAACAATGCTTTGGCTGAAACCAAAGCAGAAGCAGCCAAAACTGCATAGGAAATCATATACACAATTACATGCGGCGCAAACCATGGACTTTGAAGGGCTGGCATCAGCGTTTTGTCGTGTGCTTCAACAAATACAATGTTCAGGATGAGGAACATCAAAGCCAACCCACAGCTATAAGGGACAATCCATTTGATACCCCAACGCAAATAAGTAAGATAACCGGCCAACACCAAAAAGAAAGCATACCAAAGACGTGTTTCGCCTAATGTCCGTAAAGGCAAGCGGTCAAGTCCGGCCCAAAACGCTCCTATAAAAGTTCCAAGAACCGCTAAACCAGTTATTATAGCAGCATTTCCCCAGAGTTTATTTTTTGAAGTATATAAAAACACGCTTCCTGCCACATAAAAAAGAGCAGAAACAGCAGCAAAATATGGAAATTCAAGCCAAGTCATAAATTAATTGTTAATTGTTAATTATAAATTGTTAATTGATAGTAATCAACCATTTATCATTTATCATTTATCATTTATCATTTATCATTTATCATTTATCATTTATCATTTATCATTTATCATTTATCATTTATCATTTATCATTTATCATTTATCATTTATCATTTATCATTTACCATTTGTATTCAGTCTTTTTTCTTTTTTCTTTGTCCAAAAGCTAATAATAATGCCAGCCATACTTAGTATAATACCCAGATAAACGGCAGGAACCCACGGGTCACGGACAGCTTCAATAATACTAAGTTTTGAAAACTTCCCTTTTTCTTTATCATAGCCGGTTTGATAAAGCTTCCATCCGGCTATAGCAAATGGTTTGTTCACTTCAAGCAGAACATTCTTCTTAATGTCATTATGAACAAGGATTTCAATTTTTGAACTAAACTTTTTCGGCTCGGGCAAGGTCATTGCTAAAAGATAAGTAGAATCGAGGTAAAAAACACCGGCAGACTGGACAGGACTACTGCTGTTTATCCAGGCTTCCTTAGTCTGGCCGGTTTTGTTATTGAAACATTTTACAAAAGCAGCCTGCACAGCCAAAGAATCTTCAGACACAACAAAACCTTTTGAAGAGTCTGCCTTTGCTGATGGAAGATATTCTACAATCTCAATACTGAAATTTTTGAGTTTAAATAATTTTCCTTTTTCAATTAATGGAAGATTGTTTTTCACCTTGCTTTCAATCTCCATTGTCGCACTTTTAACCAATGCAAGCTTGGCCGGAAATTCGTCTATGCTGAAATCATCCAGTTTAATAGCAAACGGCAAGGTATGCCAACTGTAATCCTTATCATAAGCCATATTAACAGTCTGCCCTTCTTCTACGGCAACCTGGAAGCGTTTTAGGTCAGACGAAGACAACCCGGCTGCCATAACAACAATCCACATCCCCAGATGGCTGGCAACAAAGCCAATATCCGCGACTTTAAAAGTTGAAATCCGCCTAACAACAACAAGACCAAGTGTTGTAAGCAGATATATGCTGGAAATAGTAAACAGCCAGCTCCCTTGCAATTTATTCAGTTTAAGAACCATTGTTGGCTGGCCTTCTAACACTTGAGGCACTACAGCCATAGCCAATGCAATAAGAGAA
Source organism: Bacteroidota bacterium (assembly GCA_029572965.1). Taxonomy (GTDB): domain Bacteria; phylum Bacteroidota; class Bacteroidia; order Bacteroidales; family DTGW01; genus JAKPQD01. The sequence continues at coordinate 115,284 of JAKPQD010000132.1, forward strand.
AATAAAACAATGGCCCCCAAACAAGCAGGAACTTCGGACAACCAGCGAACAACATAAATTTTGCGAAATGAAAAATAAACGCACGGGATAAGTGCCATAAAAACAAGCCCAAGAATGGCGTTATATGGATAAACTGGCATTTCCACAATGGCCGCAGAAAGCATATCCAGCATAACTCCAATTATCATAAGTCCTGCAACAATAGCAGCACTTTCTTTATAGCCCCAGGGCTTCTCCCATGTTTTGCGTTTAACTTCTGCCATTAATAATTAGATTTCAATAATAAATAAACGTCTTAAACACCAAATATAAATATTTTAAAGACAAATATCCGGCAGAATTGACAAAGCATTAACTCATAAATAAAAAAGCTTCGACATTCCACAATAAATGGCAAATCGAAGCCTAAGCCGAAAAAAAACGTTTCTTACTCAAAAGCATTTACAGCGCAATGTAGAACCCTGTTTCCTGCAAGATGATAAGCAATTCTGAGCGACTCAGCTATTTCTGCTTCTGTTGCGCCCATCTTTCGGGCAACATCTGATATCCCCTTTACCCCGGACGAACCAGCATAAGCGTCCAAAGCTAAAAGAATCAGAAATTTTGTTTTAACATCAATAGCACCGGGAGCCAACACTTTGTCATGCTGGGCAGATACCATCTGAAAAAATTCCGAATCAACTTTTCCAAGTTTTTCAATGAATGGAGGATAGTGCTTCATAATCATTTATTTAAAGTTTGACAATGTTTATTTCCACAAAAGAACCAATAGTCCCGTTCAGTTTCGTTACCCTATGGTAATAAATGCAACAAGGTCAGACTTTGCACATTTCGCGCCTGATACGGCTCAACGACTGAGGTGTAACGCCTATAAATGATGCAATGTAATATTGCGGGATGCGTTGTTGGATGTGCCTGAAGTCCGAAAGAAAATTCAAATACCGCTGCTCTGCTGTAGCTGTAAACGTTGTGACAATATGATTTATTGCTTTGGCAAAAGTCATTTCGAGGTATAAACGACCGAAACGCTCTCCGGTAGAGACTTTTTTGTAAAACAATTGCATATTGTTGTATGAAATGGTATAAACCACGGTATCTTCCAATGCATAAAAGGTTTTCTTTGAAGGTGTGCGATGGATAAAGCTTTCAAAGTCGCAAACAAATTCATTTTCAGCACTGAAAAAGAACGTCACTTCCTTTCCATCGTTGTTAACGCAATGCCGCAGCAAACCTTTTTCGACAAAAACAAACTCTTTACAAACTTCACCTTCTGTCAACAAACGCTCGTTTTCTTTCAGCTCTTTCTTTACAAAAAGCTGTTCGATAACATCAATATCCTCATCGGTAAGGCTAACAAAACGTTTTATAGCATCAATTAGGGTTTGCATAAATAATAATCAGACTTTCAAATATATAACAATATTAAAATCTATCACCTTTTTTCTCCACCTCTATTAATACTCACCAGATACACCCCAAAGCAAACCAGCAAGCCTGCTGAAATGTTTATCCAGTTTAATGTGTCTGTACCAGTCAGAAAAGCCATAACAACAGACACCACAGGCTGAATGTAAATATAAATGCTGACTGTAGTAGGACTAAGATGCCTAATACCATAATTGATAAGGAAATAAGTCAGCACTGTTGTACAAATAACAATATAGAAAAGGGCTGCATAAATACTCATTGGCAGTTGTGACCATTGCACAGCCAACATAGGCTTAATGCCAAACGGCAAATAAAGCAGAGAGCCAAATAAGAAGGTCCATTTCAGCACAAAAACCGAGTCGTACTTTTGCATCAGGGGTTTGGCGTACATCATGTAAATGGCAAATGATGCAGAGTTGACTAAAAGGAGGATGTCGCCGGTCAGATGCTCCGGGTTGTAAGCCACAAGGCCTTTACTCCCTGCCAACAACAAAGCGCCTGAGGCACCTATTATAATCCCTGAAACTTTCAGTTTTGTAACTTTTTCCTTGAGTATCAGAGCCGCCATAACCAGCACAAACACGGGGTTGCTGGTAATAATGATAGCCGAATCGATAGGCGATGACAAGCTCAAGCCTTTGATAAAAAGGAATTGGTTTAAGAATACGCCTAAAAGTCCAGCAATAAAAAGGTTTTTATATTCAGGCCTTCCATTTACCATGCTATTGCGAGTTATGAAAGCAATGGCCCAAAACAACATTGTTGAAGGCAGGATGCGCAGAAAAATAACTGCTTCAGGACTTATATAGCCCATTGTCTTTTTGGCGATAACATAGTTAACGCCATACAAAAAGTTACCTGCAAATAAAGCCAAATGCGCTTTGAACCTAAGGGACATAGTTTTGTTTTAGATTGCAAAAGTGGCATTTTTTTTCAAGCTTTAACAAGGTAAAAAAACAAACATTTAACATTAAACACTCAAAGTCTTAAAGAAAATGAGCTAACTTGCCACCTGTTTATTAAGTATTACATTCATTCTAAAAAACATTCACCCATTTTTAATCTAATACTTTAAGTAAAATCATACAAAAATTCTTTTGGTCTTAAAAATTTAGTTCGGATGAATGATGTAGATTAAAACAAAAACCTAAATTTGTTGGCGAAAAATGCCCCTTCAGCGTGATAGAGAAATCAGACATAGAATTATTCAAAGAAATTAAGGAAGGAAAGATGTCTTCGTACGACAAGCTTTTCATGACTTATTATCAACCGTTGTGCCGTTTTTCTTTGTCTTTTGTAAAAGATGAAAACGCTGCAGAGGATTTGGTGCAGGATTTGTTTGTTCATCTATGGAACAACCGAGCCGTAATGGATATCACGAATTCGGTAAAAGCTTTTTTATACACCAGTGTAAGAAACAGGAGCTTAAACTATATAAAAAGCCAGGCAGCCCGCAAAAGATATGAAACGGTGCATTACGAAAATATAAGTTCTGATGCTGTTGAGGAAGTAGAAGATAACATGCCTGAAAAGCTTGTGCTCATAGAAAAAGCAATCAATGAATTGCCCGAAAAATGCAGGGAGATATTTGTGCTAAGCAGGCATAAAAATATGAAATACCACGAGATTGCCGAACATCTTGATTTGTCGCCCAAAACTGTTGAAAACCAGATGGGCATTGCGCTAAAGAAAATAAGGGAGTTCATGGCAAAGCACATGAGTATTTTGATATTGATATTTTATGGAATTTTTAAATAATTTTTGGGGGAAAATGTTTTTGTTTGTGTCTCAATATAAAATTACGCTTCATGCATGAAAATGTGCCATACGACCTGATTGCTTCTGCTTTGGAAGGAGCCTGTAATGCTCAGGAGCAGAACGAGCTGGACTTGTGGATAGCACAGTCGCCTGCTAACAGGGCTATTTATGAAGAGATGAAAAGTTTATGGGCCGAAAGCCAGCAAATAGCTGACAATTTCAGTCCTGATGCCCATCAGGCATTGGCCAGAGTACATCAACGCATAGGAGCAGGACATAAAGCAAAAGTATTTTCATTGAACAGTATTTCATGGGCTTACAAAATAGCCGCATCCATATTAATCGTGGCAGGAGCGTTATTCTTTTTTGTTTCCAATAAAAAGCCAGTACAATTAGCAGCAATTACTGATAATAAGAGCAATAGCGAAATTGTGCTTTCAGACAACTCTGTGGTCAAACTGAACAAAAACTCAAAACTTACTTATCCAGAGTATTTTAAGGGTAAAGAAAGAAGGCTCAGGCTTGAAGGTGAAGCACTATTCGATGTTACAAAAGACAAAGAAAAGCCCTTTGTTGTAGAAGTAGGTCAGACAAAAGTAACCGTGTTGGGTACGTATTTTAATGTCAGGGCTTACTCTTTAGAAGACAGCATAGTCGTTAGCTTGCTGGAAGGGAAAGTAGAATTTGCCATTGAGGGAAAAGATGCTAAAGTTATTTTAACTGCCGGCGAAAAAGGCTTGTATATTAAGTCAAAAGGTTCATTAACCAAGATGGAAGAGCAAAATACCAATGTCACCAGTTGGAATACAGGGATATTGAAGTTTGAAGCACTTCCATTAGCCAATGTTTGTACAACACTTTCGGAACACTATGGAATTTCTATATGTATCAAAAACGCATCAGATGCCAATCTAAGGTTCACAGGTACATTTAAAAATCAACGCTTGTCAGAGATTTTACTTTCTATTGAAGAAGCCACAAATTTGAAAGCTGTCAAAAACGGAAATAGTATTATTTTTGAATAAAAAATAATTGCCCCTTTTTGATGCAGCGTATCCTTTTATTTTTACTGTTTACATTTATTATATCTGTTGAGATTATTGCCCAGCGTGATATCTTAAGTCGGAAAGTTACTGTTTATGCTCAAAATAAACGTATAGCCGATATTATTAACGATATAAGCAAACAATCAGAAGTAGATTTTTTGTATAGCCCTGATTTGGTAGACCTTGAAAGACAAATTACTGTAAACATCACCAATGTTGATTTACAAAAAGTATTACAACAGCTTTTTCGTGGCACAAATGTAATATATAGTATTGTAGCCGGCCAGGTAGTACTGAAAAAGAAAATTCAACCCCCTAAACATTCTATATCAGGTTTTGTTAGCGATATGGCCAGTGGTGAAAAGTTAGCTTATGCCACTATTGCGATACAAGGCAAAAACTTTGCCGTAACCAGCAATAATTATGGTTTTTATAGCCTATCAGAACCAGAAGGCTTTGTTTATATGATTTTCGTATGTAGGGTATAAATCCAATGTTATAGGTATTGAACTGGATAAAGACACCGTTATCAATATAAGGCTAAACCTGGATACAACGCTGGTAAAGGATATTATTGTCAATGACAATTCGTGGAAACAAAGCTTAAAAAATTCGCAAACCGGGTTAAACAGGTTGAGTATGCAGTCGCTGCGTCAGTTACCCCAGTTGCTTGGCGAAAATGATTTGATGAAAAGCTTGCAAACCTTACCAGGAGTACAGACTAAGAGCGAAGGCAGCAGCGGGATGTTGGTACGTGGCGGGAACCATGACCAAAACCTTTATCTTTTGGATGGCGTACCTATTTACAATATTAACCACCTGTTTGGCTTTGTTTCGGTCTTTAACACAGATGCAGTACAGCATGTGTCGATGTATAAAAGTGGTTTCCCGGCCAGATACAATGGCAGGTTGTCATCGGTTGTGGACATGAAACTCAAAGAAGGGAATTCGAAAACATACCAGGGGAAGCTATCCATTGGAACATTAACTTCTTCAGCTTCTGTTGAAGGGCCTATAGCAAACAGGGGTTCCTTTTTTATTGCTGGCAGACGTACATACATGGACCTACTTTTAAAAGCAATGGCAATTACCGCAAAATTGAATGACCAACAAGATACCATGTTGTTGAATTTTGATGCCAATTTTTATGATTTGGTAGCAAAAGCAAATTTTAAGTTGTCCGAAAAAAGCCACATTTATGCCAGCACCTATTTTGGGCAGGATATATACGGGGCCGAAGGAAGGCTTAATGGTGATGATGAGAGCGGCTGGCTCAAATGGGACAACCTTGTCACAGCGTTCAGGTGGAATTACAAAATCAATAACAAGCTTTTTGTAAACAATACCCTTACCTATTCCAATTTTAGCTTTGACTTTAATTTAAACCTGAATGGTTCTGACAGCCTAAAACGAAAAACAAGCCTAAAATCTGATTTAAAAACCGGGATTAAAGATTGCTCAGTCATGTCAGACTGGGAATGGTCATTGAATGATAAACACAATTTACAGTTTGGGCTTGGGGCAACTTACCATGATTTCAATGCCGGAGATTTGAGATGGACCAGCAATTTCTTTTCAACAATAGACAGCATCAACGTCAAAAATGCAGCTCCTTATGCTAAAGAAGCATACATATATGCAGAAGACACATGGAAGTTTTCGGAAAAAGCCGGTTTTACTATCGGGCTGAATTCTGCCTTTTTTAATGTTAATAAAAATATAGACTTTGTTCTTCAGCCCAGGATAAGTACATTTTATTTGTTGACCGAAAATTTATCACTAAAGTCGTCTTACTCGCGTATGGGACAGTTTTTGCACATGGGTTCAACAGGTTCGCCCAGTTTTCTTACGGTTGATATTTGGGTACCCCTTTCGCAATATGTAAAACCCCAAATATCTGACCAGGTAAGCTTTGGTGCAACCTACGCCCGCAATACATGGGAGATAAATTCAGAACTGTTTTGGAAAAACTTTACCGGGCTGATAGAAAAGAAGATATTTGTAGATGAATATTTCGGGGTATTGGATTGGCGGCAAAACTGGCAGGTATGCTCTGGTCAGGCTTATGGATTGGAACTTATGGCTTACAAAAGAACCGGGCGCTTTAATGGTTGGCTGAGTTACACTTTGACTTTTTCGGATAGAGAATATAATTCGGCATTTGAGCAATATCATTCACCAATGTCCAATATACACAAGCATCTGGTTCATGCAAATGCCAACTATGTTTTGTCAAAAAAAACGAGAGTTTCGGTAGGTTGGACTTATGGTAACGGCGCAATGACTACATTTCCAAAACAGAAATATCAGTCGGCCTTTAATGATATGCCTTTTGTGTATTATGTAGATGGTCTTAATACATACAAAATGCCTGCTTATCACCGATTGGACCTAAATGTGAGTTTTACCAAGAAAAAGAAATATTACAGAAGAACATGGAACATAGGTGTTTATAATGTTTACAACAACATGAACACTAATTTTGTAGAGATTAGAAAAAATAAATTTGTCAAGACATCATATTTGGGAATAATTCCATCGGTATCGTATGTTTTAGAATTTGGAGAACAATGAAAAATAGCTGGCTGATTATATTAACCCTTGTTTTTGTTTCATGCGAAAGTGTTATTGACTTGCCTATTGAAGAACCCGGAAGTCAGTATGTTGTGAATAGCATTCTCAATCCGGACAGTGTAGTGAGGGTTTACATAAGCAAGAGCGTTTCATTGACAGACAGTGCCTATTTCCCAGATGTTAATGATGCAACAGTAATTTTGTATGAAAACAACACTACCATTGATACACTAAAACATCACCCCGGAGGGGAATACAGGTCTTTATATAAACCTAAACCACTAATGCAGTATTCTGCAAAAGTGTTTACCTCAGACAATGTCACATTACAGGCATTAGATAGTGTCCCATCTTTGCCAGAAATTAATTCTCCTGCATTAGTACGCAATGATAGTGGCATTATCCTTTTAAATATGTTGTTAGAAGATAGCCCGGTCAGTGGTAATATTTATTTATTCCGTGTTTTTGAAAAAAGAAAAAACGGAAAGCTTTACAAGGTGGAGTTTTCAATCAAGAATTTTGAACGAATGCTAAGCATGATAGATACTAGCATTGTTTTTACTGATTCAGAATTTAATGGTACAAGAAAAAAAATGGAGATATACTTTAGTGCCCCCTACGCTCAACAGATTATTGTCAGGGTAAGTATAATAAGTAAAGCATATTACCTGTATTTGCTTACCTGGACACAAAATCACCTCGCCAACCAAATATCTGAGTATGAAAGAGTACCCAACTATTGCAATATTCAGCATGGGCTTGGTATTTGGTGTGCCGAAAGTCAAAAGGAATTTACTATTTCTCTAATGAAATAGGGACTTTTTTAATTTACTTTAACATATATCAACTTGGTATAAACTACCTTTGCGTGTTTATATTAAAAAGCTATTTTAGGATTCAAAAAAGATTGTCATGCTTTATTTTAAAACTTTTGCCATTGTTGCGGCATGTTTTGTTTTAGCTTCATGTTCAAATAAAGGCCAGGAGGGCAAATCGGCTGCAAAATCAAATAAAGTAAGTTATATCGAAGGTTATATAGTAAAACCTTCAATATTGGAAGAAAGTGTAAATGTGTCGGGAACAGTTAAACCTTATGAGGAAACCGTTTTAATGCCTGATATTAGTGGACGTGTTGTAGCTATTAATTTTCAGGAAGGTTCTTACGTAAAAAAAGGGACATTGCTGGTTCAGCTGTTTAATGATGATTTGCAAGCACAACTTCATAAATTACAATCTACTTTAGATATTGCCCAGCAGACAGAAAAAAGGCAGGCAGAGCTTATGGCTGTCAACGGCATTAGCAAACAATCGTATGATGAGGCTGTATTGCACGTGCATTCTGTGAAAGCTGACATTGAGGTGGTACAAGCCCAAATACGAAAGACAATGATTGTTGCCCCCTTTGATGGTTACATAGGATTGCGCAATGTAAGCGTTGGGACTATTGTAACCCCTTCCACTGCAATTGCTACCATACGCCAGGTTGACCAACTCAAGCTGGAGTTTAGTTTGCCCGGCAAATATGCCACAATGATTAAAAGCGGTTCAAAAGTCAAGTTCAACATCCAGGGAATTGATGGACAGTTTGAAGCAAGAGTAGTTGCCACTGAAGAAGGCGTTGATTTAAACACCCGTAACCTTAAAGCTAAAGCGTTAGTAGTTTCGAAAAACAAAAATATTGTTCCTGGCATGTATGCCGATGTTCAAATACAAATTAGAAACAATACTAAAGCATTGATGGTACCTACACAAGCTTTAATCCCTCAGGAACGAAACAAAAAAATTATTGTTTCACGTCAGGGTAAGGCCGCTTTTTTGGTGGTAAAAACCGGAATCAGGCAGGAAGGGGCGATAGAAGTTGTTGAAGGAATTAACATCGGCGATACTGTGGTAACTTCAGGGATACTGTTTGTAAAGCCCGGTGCAGTGCTAAATTTTGCTAAAGTCAATTAATATGACCTTTTCAGATATTGCACTAAAACGTCCGGTAGGATCGGTAGTGCTCAGTTTAATCATTGTTCTTTTTGGTTTAGTCGGCTACAACTTTCTTGGGGTACGTCTTTATCCGGCTATTGACCCTCCTGTAATTGGGGTTCAAACACGTTATACCGGCGCTAATGCCGAAATTATTGAGTCGCAGATAACCGAACCTCTTGAAAAGGCCCTCAATGGTATCGAAGGCGTAAAGTCAATTTCATCCATGTCAATTACCGGCATGAGCAGCATTAGCGTTAAGTTTGAAGTAGGTGCCAACCTTGAGAAAGCAGCAAATGATGTCCGGGACAAAACTTCGCAGGCAATGCGCAGCCTGCCCCAGGATATTGATGCTCCGCCTGTGGTTTCAAAAGCGGACGCCAACTCTGACCCCATCATTATTATGTCGGTACAAAGCTCTACGATGAATGCCCTTGAATTGGGCGAATATGCTGAAAATGTTTTGCAGGAGAAGTTACAAACCATCCCCGGGGTCAGCTCTGTAGGTTTATTTGGTCAAAAGCGAACTGCTATGCGTTTGTGGATTGACCCCAATAAAATGGCTGCTTACAATGTTACAGCACAAGACGTTCATAATGCCCTGTTAAAAGAAAATGTGGAACTGCCTGGAGGAAAGATTATTGGCAAGGCTACCGAAGTTATTGTTAAGGTTTATGGGCGTTTGATTACTGAAGAAGATTTCAACAACCTGATTATACGGCAAACCAATGATCAGATAGTGCGTTTTAGCGATATTGGGGAAGCAGTGTTGGGCCCTGAGAATGAAGAAGTGAGCGTAAAACTTAATGGCTCAGATGGCATGTCGCTGGCATTGATACCTTTGCCCGGGGCTAACCATATTGAGATTGCTGATGAATTTTACAAACGGTTTGAGGATATAAAAAAGAACCTGCCCGAAGGGCTTGATGTTTACATAGGTTACGACCGCACAGTCTTTGTGCGCCAGGCAGTCAAAGATGTGTTGGAAACTTTGGCCATAGCCCTGTTTTTGGTTGTGCTTATCGTTTTCATCTTTTTCAGGGAATGGAAAATAGCTTTGCGTCCTCTTATCGACATCCCGGTATCGTTGATGGGTACATTTTTTATTATGTATATCGCAGGGTTTACGGTAAACGTACTTACTTTGCTCGCCGTAGTGCTTGCTACCGGCCTTGTTGTTGACGATGGTATTGTTGTAACCGAAAATATATTTAAAAAAATTGAGAAAGGGATGGACAAATGGCAGGCTGCTTTTGAAGGCACGCGTGAGATATTTTTTGCCGTCATCTCCACTTCCCTAACTTTGGCTGTTGTGTTTGTCCCGGTTATCTTTTTGCAAGGCTTTACCGGAAGGCTATTTCGCGAGTTTGGAGTTGTTGTGGCCGGAGCAGTAATGATTTCAGCTTTAGTATCATTGACTTTGACCCCTGTTTTAAACGTTTTTCTCAGTAGCCAAAAAATGAAACATTCTTCGTTTTATAAGGCAACTGAACCATTTTTTACCAGCCTCGAAAGTGGCTATCGCAAAAGGCTGGGCAGTTTCATGAAACGCAAATTGTGGCCTATATGGATTTTAGTAGCTTGTTTGGCATTAATTGTAGTAATAGGGGCTTCATTAAAATCGGAGCTGGCCCCGTTAGAAGACCATAGTGTCATCAGGGCAAATATTACCACTCCCGAAGGAGCAAGTTTCGATTATACCAGCGGGGTATTAGATAAGTTAAGTGCATTTGTTCTTGATTCTGTCCCTGAAGCAAGACTTGTATTTACCCGTACCGGAGGAAGCTGGTCGGGCTCCAATACTGGTTTTATGAACATGTTCCTTTGGGAACCTAAAGACAGAAAGGCTTCTCAGCAAGAAGTGTACGACAGGCTCATCCAAAGTTTCAAAAGGTTTCCCGAAGCCCGCATCATTCCAAACCAAGAGCCAACAATATCTACTTCTTTAGCTTCAGGTTCGCAACTTCCAGTACAATTTGTATTGCAAAACCTTGATTTTAAAAAGATACAGACAGTGTTGCCAAAATTTCTTGATGAAGCCCGAAAAAGCCCGGTTTTTTCAAATGTTGATGCCAACCTTAAGTTCAACAAGCCAGAGCTAAATATCACCATTGACAGGGCAAAAGCCACTAACCTTGGAGTTAACGTGAGAGATGTATCAAGTACCCTGGATTATGCGTTAAGCGGCAGAAGATATGACTATTTTTTGAGAAATGGCAAGCAATATTTCGTTATTGGACAAGTGGACCGTTCGGGACGTAGCAAAACTGCTGATATTAGTTCGTTGTACGTCAGGAGCAATACGGGAGCATTAATCCAACTCGACAACCTGGTGAACATTCAGGAAAATAGCAACCCGCCAACATTGTACCATTTTAACAGGTATAAATCAGCAACCATTTCGGCATCACTTGCTGAGGGTTATACTTTGGGAGATGGAATTGATGAAATGAACAATATTGGCAAAAAACTGCTTGACGATTCTTTTCAAACCTCGCTGCTGGGTTCTTCGAGAGATTTTGCCGAAAGTAGTTCCAATATCTCATTTGCGTTAATACTTGCCCTGGTGCTGATATACCTTATTCTGGCAGCTCAGTTTGAGAGCTTCCGCGACCCGTTTATTATCATGCTTACCGTTCCACTTGCTATTGCCGGCGCTATAGTCAGTCTGTGGCTGTTTGGCCAAACGTTGAATATATTTTCAGAAATAGGCATGATCATGCTGATAGGTATTGTGACCAAAAACGGGATTTTGATTGTCGAATTTGCCAATCAAAAGCGCAAAACCGGACTAAGCAAGGCGGAAGCTGCATTTGAAGCTGCCATTGCCCGTTTGCGCCCAATTTTGATGACTTCGCTTGCCACTATCTTTGGAGCTTTGCCAATAGCTTTAGCTTTGGGGGCCGGGGCTACAAGCCGTATTTCGATGGGTATAGTCATTGTTGGAGGGTTGCTGTTTGCCCTTATCCTTACATTGTTTGTCATTCCTTCCATGTATGTGCTCATATCGGGCAAAGGCCATAAACAAAGCGATGATGCTGTGGTTCCTCCATCTCATTCATTATTGTAAATAGGTATGAAAAAAGTTTTTGTCAATATATTACGTGTAAAAAAGTTCAAAACAGCGTTTCTGTTTTTGATTTCATGCAGTACTTTTCCTTTTGTAAGCAGCCAATCTTTATTGACACCTGAAGAAGCTGTGAATATTGCATTGCAAAATAATTTCGGGATTTTGGTGGCCCGCAACAATGCTGATATTGCCAAGATAAACAACTCGCCGGGCGCTGCCGGCATGCTGCCTACAATCTCGGCAAATGCTTCGGCTAACCTGACCAACAACAATGTAAATACCGAATTGATTAACAATACACAAATTGTCAAGCCCAGTAGCCAGGCAGTATCTAAAAGTGCAGGACTGGCTCTTAGCTGGGTTTTGTTTGATGGGGGAAAGATGTTTATTACCAAATCTAAGTTGAATAAACTGGAAGATCTGGGCAATACGTATTATAAAGACACCATTCAGCAAACGGTTTACAACGTGATGGTGGCATATTACAATGTTGTCAGCCAAAAACAACAACTTAACTCTGTTAATGAAGCCATTAACTTTGGCAACGAACAGGTAAAGATTTTACAAAAAAGCTTTGATGCAGGTTTGACATCAAAAAGTAGTCTTTTGCAGGCAAAGATTGACTTAAATGTTTTTAAAGAAAGTGCAATTAACCAACAGTTTGCTATTATTGCAGCCAAACGGGCTCTAAACCAGATTTTGGCCCGTGACTCCGACGCAGTTTTTGACGTGGTAGATAGTATAACAAATACTTATGTGCCGGATAAAAATATGTTGTTGCAAAAACTTGACTCAAGCAATCTTAGTATTTATGCAGCCCAAAAGCAGATTGAAGTAGCCAGGATGATACTGCGTGAATATAACGCTACACGCCTGCCTAAAATTACCTTATCTGCAGGCTACAATCTTTCTATCATAGACAATAACGCCAGCAATGTGACTTACAGCCGATCTTATGGCCCAACCATAGGGGCTACAATCTCTATTCCAATATTTCAGGCTGGTACTATTAACCGGCAAGCCTCAATTGCCCGCATTCAGCTATCTACTGCTAATTATAATTTTAAAAAAATTAGTTTACTCATTAACACCCAATTGCAAAATACCCTGAACCAATACGACAACCTTCGCCAATTGTTGGATATTGAAAAAGAAAACGAGCTGATGGCCAAAGAAAATGTAGATATTGCTTTAAAGCGCCTTCAGTTAGGACAGGCTACCTCACTTGAAGTACGTCAGGCTCAGGAAAGCTATGTCAACTCTCAAACACGCCGTATTAACTTTGAGTATAGCCTCAAAATGGTAGAGATTAAGCTCAAGCAATTGGTAGCAGAGCTGTAACCTTAAAAGTTTCTGTTTTACTTGAAGTCCTATGTGGTGCAAACTTTCAAAGCTTGTGCTAACATTTCTTGGACTTTGTAACTCTTGTTCGTAGGCTCTGCCTACACCGTTAATCCAAAATTAAGCATTAAAAATGCTTAACTGATTAAGATATTGCAATTCAATAATTTAATAAAAACTTTCAAAACAATTTCTAAATCAACCTGTCGCGTTTATAACGAGAAGATTAACCCAATTTAAATAGTTTGGCTTTAAAAAGCCTCCTAATGATTAATTTGGGTTTATTATATATAATTGAAAAAACATTTTTAATTTATAATTCTGGGATGGGTGAAATCCCTCGCCTTTAGGCGAAGCATTTTTTATTACTTTAGCAAAAAAGAAAAATGCAAACGTATAAAAGCGGTTCTCATACTCGATATGATATAAAATACCATATAGTAT
>JAKPQD010000147.1 GCA_029572965.1 Bacteroidota bacterium
GATTCCGTATTTTCTGCGTCAAGGCGGCTTCCTGCCGATGCAAGCTGTCCAGCAGTACGTCGGCGAAAAACCGATGACCGCAACCGAATTGCTAATCTACCCTGCCGACGAGAGTTCCTATACGCTTTATGAAGACGACGGCCTTTCCTACGATTACGAAAAAGGCGTCTTTAGTCTAACTAAATTCACCTGCCGGAATTCTACTAATGCCTGTTATATTATCATTGAGCGCCAGAAATCGGACTTCCAACCGCAACGCCAGCATTACCTATTCAAAATCATCTCCACTCAGCCGCCGGTCAGAGTCAACGTCGGCGATAACCAACTTCTCGCCTGCAAATCGGCTGACGATTTAACGCCACAAGTGGAAGGTTTTTATTATTCCACCGCCGAACAGATGATCTTAATCAAAACGCCCGACCGTGGAAATTTCGAGTTAAAGATAGAGTATTAAAAGCCACGTTATTTCTTCCAAAGTATTTGCTTCCCTGGCATTGACGTCCGTTATGGCAACCTAGCGCGACGTAATCCAAATGGAGCGCCCTGATTTCTTAAATATTTTCATTGCAATTACGGGTTATTGTTTGTAGAATGACCCCAAATGAATCTCGATGCGGCGCCAACAATCCATTTGATTTTAGCGGACGACCTTTGCCGACCGCTGGATTTTTTGAAAACGGCACCGACCTGCGCTATATTCAGGAATTACTGGGACATGCCAGTTCCAGGACAACGGAAATATATACTCATGTCAGTAAAAAGAGTCTCGGGAAAATCGTTAATCCCCTCGATCAGGCAATTTTAAAGCAAGGAGTAAAGAAAAATGCTCTATAATCTTAAAGTCGAAATATACGCCATATGGCGTATATCCCACCAAAATCCGTTGGATATACGAAACAGAAGTTCGTTTAGCCACGAGTTACCTGCAAGCCTAAAAGACGACACAGCAAGAATGAACGACAGAAATAAACATAAAGTGACTGGACAAATGAACCATCAGACAGCCGACCCAAAAGCCAACGCTTCTGTATTTTTATTTTTTCCTACCGCACATTTTTTAAAAACAATTTTAGCCAGCCGCACAAATGGCACATTTGGTTTTGCCCGACACACAAGCCGACCATTCGCAAAACCAAAAGAGCCATTTTTTGCCAACGCACAGACAGAACAAATAATAAATTCAATAAACTTGTAGCATATGAAAAAACTATTCTTTTTAACTCTTTTACTTTTGACAGCTTCAGTTGGGTTCAGCCAGTCATATTTGGGCTGGGTGACAAAACAGGTGAACTTCCGACAAGGGCCCGGGACAGACTACGGAGTAATTTCATCGTTGAAACCGGGTACACAAATATTTATTGTTTCCCTAGAGACGGAAAATGATTTCTACAACATTATTGACATTGCTACCGACAAAGAAGGCTACATACATAAGTCGTTTGTAAAACTTGGGGAGGTTGTTGAAAATAATGAAAGAGGAATGTTTACCCCAAGCGGTAAAACTTCGACTTATAATCCTGAAATTGAAATATTCAACAACACTACATTAACCTTAACACTAAAACTCAATAGTGAGACATACACTTTTTCTCCGAAGCAAAAACGAACATTAACATTAAGTCCAGGAACATATAATTATCGTGCCTCTGCACCAGGTATTATACCAAACATAGGCACAGAATATATGGAGAGCAATATGGGCTACACTTGGCAATTTTATATAGTAACCGAAAGAAGATAGTATGAATACAATCCTAAACAATCCATATAGGATAGTCGGTTTGCTTGTTGGGGCAACCGCAAAGGAGCAGACTAAGCAAATTAGCAGGCTCAAAAAGTATATTGAAGCCGAACAAGACCCGCAGGACGACTTTAGTTTTCCTGCTCTTGGTAATCTTCATAGAACGCTTGACAGTATTGAAGAAGCAGCATCAAAACTTAACCTTGATAATGATAAGATAAATGCAGCTTTATTTTGGTTTTGGAATGGAAACCCGATTACAGACGAAGCTGCATTTGAAGCATTGAAAAGCGGTGATATTGAAGCAGCTTATGAAATTTGGGATAAACTTATTACCAAAACTGACGAAGAAGGAAAAAGATTTTGGAAGCCAGTTACTGAAAAAAACTACTCTGCTTTTCATAATTGCTCAGTTCTCAATATTATCCGAGCCAACGGGAATTTGCACAATGCTATTGTAGCAAGTCTGTATTTTCTTGAAAGCGACTTGGTGAACAAATTCGTTTCATCTGTAGCAGATGAAACGCACAAAACCAGCAAAAAAGAGCTACAACTAATATTTCTCAATCAACTTCATTCAGACCTTGAAGCCAACAAAAAAGCATCGTTGCCTAAGTTTCTTGAAATTCTAAACAAACAAGAATTTGTAGCGAAGCAAGATTTTATGAAAGGATTTGTTCAAAAGCCTATCGAACAAATTGAACACAAAATTGAAACGGCAAAAAACAAACGAAAAGCAAGTAAAGCCAATGCAGCAAAAGCAGGTCAAGAACTATTTACAGCTACTGCAAGTGATTTAACACAACTTAAATCTATTGTTGGTGCAACTGACTTAAAATACACTTCAATTTCTGATAAAGTTGCAAACGAAATTTTGCAATGTAGCATTGACTATTTTAATGACAGCCAAGAAAAGGACAGCAGTTCTGATTATGCAGAAACGGCTATGAAATTGGCAAAACAGGCAGAAGCCCTTGCTGTTGGTAAACTAACCAAAGACAGAGTTAAAGACAGTATTGAAACGCTTGCTGAAATGAAAGACAGAGAGCTTTCACAAGCTATTGCTGTGTTACAATCCATTAAATCCGCTTACGAAGAAGCGTGCAGACAAATTGACAAACAAGTTGATGAATTACAATACGAAACATTTGGAGGTTTTGGAGGAAGCCAACCTTTAAGAATTCCCAAACCCAATGTTTCGATAAATTGGAGCAAGGTTGAAGAAATGAAGCGTAGCTGTCTTGCTTGGGATAAGGTAACAGAAGTAATACGTGAAGCAATTCCCCTACAAAACATTGAAAAAATAAAAAGAGCAAGCAACACAACTAAAGTAAGTGAATACAAGAGTTTGGTTAATTTTTTAATGAGCAAAATCACTTACTCATACAAAAGTAGAATAGCATATATTAGCTATTGGGAAACACCAAAAACAACAACTTCTTCAAGCACTTCATCAACCACGTCCAGAACAACAACAACAAGTTCAGGTTCATCAAGCGACTTTGAATTTGCCCCTAATGCTTGGTGGATTTTAGGACTTGTAGGTCTGATTATTGGTGCAATGGCAGGCGGTGGTGGTGGTGCCGTAGTTGGTGCTTTGATAGGTGCAGGTATAGGTTCAAAATTTAATGACTAATAAAAGATTATGAAAAGAGTAATAACATCAATTTTCATTTTGGCAAGCGTTAACGCTTTTGCCCAAACAGAAACTCTGACCAAAGAGGATTTGGCTAAGGAACTTCAACCTTTAAAAGCGAGTGTTCAGATCTTGCAGAAAGAGAACGGCAGTTTAAAATCTGAAATAAGCAATCTGAACACAAAACTTTCAAATGCTAACAAAAGCATTGACAGTTTAAGAACTCTAACGCAAGAAAATAGCTCTGCTATTTCTCAAACCGCAAATCAATTAGGCATTCAGATTACAACTACTGAACAAACAGCCAACAAAAGAATAGATGAAGTCGGACAATCTTTAAGCACAAATTCTCTTTATGGAATTATCGGAGTTCTTTCAGCAATCTTGCTTTCAGGTCTATTGTATTGGTTATTAAGCAAACGTCAAAAAACTGATAAAACAGAGGTAGTTGAACAACTTCAAAAAACAAAATCCTCAATCGAAGAGAGTTTAGTTAAAGAATTTGGCAAACAAACCAGTTTGATTGAAAGTGAATTGCAGTTGTTGGCTCAACAGAAAATTGAAAGCCCGAAATCTGAAAATGCTGAACCTGACCATTCACTGGCGTTGAAAGTAGCAAGTGAAATCAACTTAATTGAACGTAACATTAACCTAATGGATAAAGGAACAAAAGGCTTGAAACAATTAGAGCGTTCAGTTGGAAAGTTGAAAGATAACCTTTCGGCAAACGGATATGAAATGCCTGAACTTTTGGGCAAACAATACCATCAAGGAATGAAAGTAATTGTAATAAATTCTATTCCTGATGAAAGTTTGGAAAAAGGTTCAGAAATAATTACTAAGGTGTTGATACCACAAGTAAACTTTAATGGAAAGATGATACAAACTGCACAGATTGAGGTTTCAGTCGGAATGTAAATTTTAAAACATAAATAACAACATAAAAAGTTATGAGAAATAAAATTGATTACGGCATTGACTTGGGAACAACCAATTCAGCAATTGCTAGAATGGAAAATGGTATTCCTACCATTAAAAAATCTGATACATTGAAAGACACCACTCCGTCTTGTGTTCACTTCAACAAACGCAAGGATATTTTGGTGGGCGATACGGCTTTCAATGTGATGAAAAACGATAATACCCGAGCATTGAAGTCATTTGAAGTCGGCAAAACCAATACGTTCATTGAGTTCAAACGAACTATGGGAACTACCTATACTTATTACAGTCCAAATATGGATAAAGAGTTTTCGTCAGAGGAATTATCTGCAGAAGTATTAAAGAAATTGAAGTCGTTTATACAAGACGAAAACATTTATTCAATCGTAATCACTGTCCCTGCTAAATTCTTAAACCCACAAAATGAGGCTACAATGAAAGCCGCAAAATTGGCGGGTTTCAAACATGTTCAACTATTACAAGAACCAGTTGCAGCAGCAACAGCCTATGGTTTAACCGCAAAAAATAAAGATAGTTTTTGGTGTGTATTTGACTTTGGTGGAGGGACATTTGATGCTGCACTGGTCAAATCTGAAGAGGGTATTTTATCTGTTAAAGATACTGATGGCGATAACTGGTTAGGTGGTAAAAACATAGATGAAGCTATTGTTGACCAACTTATCATTCCTTATTTACAAGAAACATATGCCATTGACAGCATATTGGAAGACACGACAAAAAAGGAAATTTTGCGTAATGCTGTAAAACCATTTGCAGAAGAAGCTAAAATCCAATTGTCGTTTAAAGACACACATAATATTCTCTCCAACTTGGGCGATTTACCTTTTGAAGATGATAATGGAGAAGAACCTGAAATTGATATAACAGTTACTCAGAAAGATATGGAAAATGTGGTAGCCCCTATTTTCCAAAAAGCAATTGATATTACTAAAGAACTTCTAAAAAGAAACAATCTAAAGGGTTCTGATTTGGGTGCTCTGATTTTGGTTGGTGGTCCGACATTTTCGCCAATCTTACGCAGAATGTTGAAAGAGCAAATTACCGATAAAGTTGATACTTCCGTTGACCCAATGACCGTAGTGGCAAAAGGAGCAGCTTTGTTCGCCTCAACAATTACCGTTTCAGATGAAGTAAAAGAGGAAACAAGAGATAAAACAAAATTGCAGTTGGACATTAAATATGAAGCCACAACGGTTGAGTTGGACGAAATGGTAAATATCAAAGTGCTGAAAGAAAAAACCGTTGGCACATTCCCCGAAAAGGTTTTTGTTGATGTAGTTCGTTCTGATGGTGCTTGGAGTAGCGGTAAAAAACAAATTGGTGAAAAGGCATCAATAGTTGAAGTAGTATTAAATGAAGGTCAGTCCAACTCTTTTGATGTAAATGTTTATGATGAAGCTGGTAACAAATTAGAATGTCAACCAAGCCAATTCAGCATTTTACAGGGTATTGGCGGTTTAGACGGTATGCAGGTTTTGCCATATCACATAGGTATTGCAAAGTATTTCGCTTCTGAGGAGAAGGACTTGTTTATGCCAATTAAAGGTCTCGAAAAAAGTAAAAAAGTTCCTGCAACTGGCGTTGCGAACGGCTTAAAAACAAGAACTACAATTCGCCCGGGAATGGTAAGTGACTTTATTCGCATTCCAATTTATCAAGGCGACTATAATGCAGAGGGAACAAATCCAGTTCTGAATAATCTAATTACCGAAGTAATAATCAGCGGTGAAACTTTACCAAAACTACTCCCTGAAGGAAGTGATGTAAATATTACAATCAAAGTGGATAGGTCGCAAATAATGCAGTTCATAGCAGAGTTTCCAACCATTGAACACACAGAAGAACTAAAAATTGAAATCAAACAAACCGAACCACCAACAGAGGAATTTTTAACTAAAGAAATTTCAAAAGCCAAACGAATTGCACAAAAAGTAAATGCTGATGATGTTGCCGAAAAACTGGACGCTTTTGAAGAACAATTGGAAAACGAAAAAGGAAGTGCAGACGGCAAAATGAAAATTTTGGATGGCTTGCGTAAAGAGTTATTGAAATTAGACGGTGCTGTAAAATCAGCAGAATATCCAAAAGTGGAAGAAGAACTAAAGGAAGCATTTTACGAATTGGAGGATTTGATAGAAAAAATTAAACGAAATGCCGATGACGGTAATTTAAATATCAGCCAAATTGAAAGCCATTTAGAAGAATACAGAAAAAAGGTTGAACACATTGTTAAAGAAAAGAACATCAAGGAAGCAAAAGAACTGACAAGAGAAATTGGGCAGTTGGATTTTGAATTACGCAATGCCGTTACTGGAAATGCAATGGATGTTCAATTTTTACGTCATATAAATGACACGTTCAATTCATACCATTGGAAAGATGCTACTAAAGCAAGACAATTAGTAAATCAAGGCTTACAAATGGCTACAAATGGAAACACATCAGGTATTCGTAATATTCTTATTCAAATAATTGGTCTAATGCCTGACAATGAAAAACCAACCAATACTTTAAGATAATGAGCAATAGCAAAGGCATATTACCAAAAGGTTTTTCCATAAATGATAAATACAGCATTCTGCTTTTTATCAAACAGGGAAGTAATGCCGAAACTTATCGTGTTAAAGGAACTGACGGCAAGTTGTATTTCTTGAAATTATTCAACTACTCTAAACTGCATCGTTCAGCATTTGACAGCGACAATAATCTTTTGGAAATCGAGCTTTTGAAAAATGTAAAGCACGAAAATATTGTCACTTACAAGGATAGCGGTGAGCTTATTTACGAGAATAAGAAGTTTGGATATTTGGTTTTAAACTTCATTGCTGGTGAAACATTAGCGGAGAGAATAAGCCGTGAGCCGTTTAATAACTACTATGACATTCAAATTATAATATCTGATGTTTTAGAAGGTTTAAATTATCTGCATAGTTTACCCGAGCCGATAATTCACAATGAAATCACACCGCAAAACATAATGCTTGACTTGTCAAGTGATGTTCCCAAAGCAAAAATTATTGATTTTGGTTTTGCTCGTTCATTTCATCAATCAACAAAAGCATTCAATAAAGTTGGATTGAATTTGAATTATGTTGCTTCCGAATGTTTTAATGGATTGTATTCACCTCAAAGTGATATTTTTTCAGTTGGTGCAGTAATGTATCAATCACTTTTCGGATTACCACCTTGGTTTAAGGACGTTTCAAAATTTCAAGCAGACAGAACGAATGCAGAAGAACTTGTTTTGCAAGAAAGAAGTAAACCCTTGTCCTTTCCAAAGATTGCAAATGACTTTATTGGGTATGAAGAGCAGACAAATTTGCTTTTGAAAAAAGCATTAAATCAAGATACAGAAGACCGTTTTCAGAGTGCAAATGAGTTTCTTCAAGCATTGAATGGAGAGATTGAAATTGAAGACGTTGTCAAGGTTCAAAAAGTAAAGTCAGAGGACAAGCCTGAAAAGAAAATACAAAGCAAAAAAGCGAAAGGAAAAGGATTTGATGCTATTGCAGGAATGAACGAGTTGAAAGCACAATTGAAATTAGATGTCATTGATGCTCTACACAGTCCAGAAGAATATGCTAAATATGGCGTTACAATTCCAAATGGAATGTTGTTATACGGCCCTCCTGGCTGTGGTAAAACATTCTTTGCAAAACACTTCGCAGAGGAAGTCGGCTTTAATTTTATGTTGGCTACTCCAAGCACTTTGAAAAGCCGATACATAAATGCAACCCAAGAAAACATTGCTAAAATGTTTGAAGAAGCAGAAAAAAATGCTCCAACAATCATATTTATTGATGAAATAAATGAGCTATTGCCAAACCGTGATAGTGATGCCCACGAAATGGCTAAAAGTGCAGTAAATGAAATGTTGGCACAAATGGACAGAACAGGGGAAAAAGGGATTTTTATAATCGGAGCAACTAACTACCCTGATATGATTGACCCTGCAATGCTTCGTGCTGGTCGTTTAGACAAGAAATTTTATTTGCCCCCACCCGATTTTGAAGCGAGAAAATCAATGTTTGAAATGTATTTGAAAAATCGTCCATTGGATTTTGGTATTGATTACGACCAACTCTCCAAAATAACAGAGCATTATGTTTCGGCAGACATTGAACTTTTAGTTAATGAAGCATCAAGATTGGCATTAAAAACTAAGTCAAGAATATCAATGAAAATTTTGGAGGAAGTAATTAAGAATACAAAACACTCTGTGCCATTACAGGAGTTGAAAAAATACGAAGTAATAAAAGCAAAAATGGACGGAGAAAACATCGAACAGAAAAACGAAAGACCACGCATTGGTTTTAAATAATAAAATAGAGAAAATATGGACACAATAACTTTTGACAAACTTTTGCTTAAAACAGCATTTTGCTGTATGGCAGCAGACGGCAATATTGATGATAGGGAGATTTCCCTTATAAAATCAATGTGCGAAAAATTTCCATTGTTTATCAATTTCAACTTTCAAGAAGAAATTAATTTACTTGTTGGTAAAATAAACAGTGGTGGTAAAACCTTTATTCAATATTATTTTGACTTGCTAAAGCAATCTCAACTTAATGAAGAAGAAGAACTGACTTTGATTGATTTTGCAATACAAACAATCAATGCAGACGAACAAATCGAGTATTCAGAAATCAAGTTTTTCAAAAATATTCGTCACCGTTTAAATGTAAGCGATGAAAAAATATTAGCTCGTTTCCCTGATATTGAACAATACTTGGAAGACGACATAATTACTGACACCTTCCTTGATAAAATCACAAGCCAATATTTTGAAATTTCTGAACTGCCACAGTTTGACTTAATCAGTATTGCCGACAATAATAAACAGGATGAATAACGCAATAAAAATAGTTTTAGCCATTTTATTTTTACTCTGTTTGGCAGATATGCCTTATGGATTTTATCAGTTTGTAAGGTTTTCAGGACTAATAGGCTTTACAGTTTTAGCTTATCAGGCAAACCAACAAGGACGACAGACGGAAATGATTATTTACGGTGGTCTTGCTTTGTTATTTCAACCGTTTTTCAAAATCGCACTTGGTAGACAAATGTGGAATATAGTTGACGTAGTTGTAGGAATAGGACTTTTAATATCAATATTTATGAAACCAAAGGAAGGCCCACGCTAAAAGCAAGCACATTTGCAATTTGCACAAGTCAACGCACAGACCAAAAATTGCAAAAGAGCTTGCTTTGCCAACGCAGACAAAATTGTTTTTAAAAAATTTCCCAACGCTTCAAAATAATAAAAATACACCGACACACAGCCCGACAAACACAGCAGACAATGACACGAAAACTCAATACTGACAAGACTTACAACGACACGGCGGACAGAAGGCCAGCAGGTAACAGCGGTTTTGCAAAAAAGCGGGTTCAGTGGTTAATTGAACATTCTACCTCGCATCTACTTTTGTGGTATATTGACAGTTTTGTGCTCCGAAACCCGCTTCTTCGCAAAGCCGCAAACCGTTATGGGCAAGTTTAAAAAACGACACAACGGAATGACACAAACAAGAGAACCATATATTTTTGATACTTCTTAAATTCTAAAAAAAGAGAGACAAAAAACTAAACAATCATAAAGTGGAGACCAGAAACCACTAAT
>JAKPQD010000194.1 GCA_029572965.1 Bacteroidota bacterium
CTATATAAAAATAGCCCCGGAAACCCAGGGCTACACAAGGTAATCATCCGTCATGTTATTGGCGTTTGACTCCTCTCGGCAACAGCAAAACTATTGAAAAAAAACTTTGAGGATGTTTGGTTAGTATGATAGTACCTGTACAGTTTTAACTTTACTCAACTTAAACAGCCGCCGGCAACATGTAATTCAGGAAACCCAATGATCAGCTGTTTTCTTCCCATACCTGCACAAGATTTACTAAAACCTCCACAGCTTTCTCCATATCCTTAACACCAACCCATTCATGTTTACTGTGAATGGCCTGCATACCGGTAAAAATATTGGGGCAAGGCAAACCCATAAAACTCAGGCGGCTGCCGTCGGTGCCGCCACGTATTGGTTCATTACGAACCTCTAAACCGGTACGTTTATATGCTTCGGCAGCATTGGCTATAACCTGTGGATGCTGGTCAAGTATCTCTTTCATATTCCTGTATTGCTCCCATACTTCAAATTGCATGGTTGCTTTTGGGTGCCGATGCAAAACCGTTTCTGCAATTGCTTTTAATCTTGCTTCATGTTTTTCAAGATTCACCGTAACAAAATCTCTTATAATAAATTCTATTGTTGCTTTTTCTGCAATGCCATTCACCCCAACAGGATGCACAAAACCTTCTCTGCCACTTGTTGTTTCGGGGCTAAATTCACCAGTTGGTAAAGCAGCCAGTATTTCACCCGTAATCTTCAGAGCATTTACCAATTTATCTTTTGCATAACCTGGGTGTGCTATTACACCATGCACCGTAATTCTTGCACCATCGGCGCTAAAAGTTTCATCTTCGAAAGTTCCGGCTTCGCCCCCATCAAGCGTATAAGCGAAATCGGCATTTAGTTTTTTAAGATCAAGTTTGGCAGTTCCTTTTCCAACTTCTTCATCTGGTGTAAACAATACTTTTATAATGCCGTGCTTTACTTCTGGATGCTGCAATAAATAATTTGCCATGTCCATAATTATAGCAACGCCACTTTTATCATCGCTGCCTAAAAGCGTCAAGCCACTTGCAGTTATAATATCGTTGCCAATATGTTTTTTTAAATAAGGATAGTCTTTTGCGCTGATCACCTGCAACGGATCATCGGGCAGCACAATCTCGTCCCCGTTATATTGTTGGTGCATTATAGGTTTTACGTTGGTGCCGCTACAATCCGGAGCAGTATCTATATGACTGCAAAAACAAATTACCGGAACTTTTTTTTCTGTATTGGCAGGAATGGTTGCATATACATATCCGTATTCGTCTGTATGTGCATCATTTAAGCCAATGGCCAATAATTCCTTTGCGAGAATCCTACTTAAATTCTTTTGCTTTTCTGTAGTGGGGCACCCGCTACTTTGAGGATCGCTTTGTGTATCTACCTGCACATAGCGCATGAATCTTTCTGCTACGGTAAAATTATATTGTTGCATTTATGTTGACTTTTATCAGGCAAAATAAGTGTATTGAAGCTGATTAAACACATGTAAAAGTTATTCAGCCCTATTCTGTGAAAGTGAACGAACAGTGCACAACGAACACTGAACAACAAATCTTAAAAAATGAAAAACTCTTTGCCTGTTGCCTATTTGCCTTGCTGCCTTTTCTTCCGAACGTAGAAGTGAGTGACACAACAGGCGATGCCACTAGGTGTAAAACTGGCATACAATATTTAATTAAAAAATGCTTAAAAAATATCAAGTGTTTTAATTAAATTTTTATAAATTGCAAATACCCCCAAAATAAGTGATATGAGAAAAATAACAATAGCTGTTTTTACCGGTGCCATCATTCTTTTTGTATGGCAAACACTTTCTAATACTGTACTTCAACTGCACCGCAGCAGTCAGCAGTATACTCCTAAACAAGACACAATTATGAGTATGCTCAGTTCCAATTTTAATGAAGATGGCCGGTACTTTATGCCTACGTTGCCTGAGGGTGCTTCTAATGAAGACTATAAAAAACTGCAAAAAAATTCAACAGACAAGCCCTGGGCAATTATTGCTTATCACCATTCGCTTAATGCAAACATGCCTGTGAATATTCTGCGAACACTGCTTACCGATATAGCAATTGTTTGGCTGCTTTGCTGGATACTATTAAAAATGCCCGACCGAAAGTTTGCAACAATATTCCTGGCTACTTTATTTACAGGCATCATTGCTTTTCTTAACGGGTTATATACCCAATATATCTGGTACCAGGACCCTGGTATTTACGCACATTTTTTTGATGCAATTATAAGCTGGGCCTTATGCGGCTTGTGGCTTGGAAGATGGCTGAGAAGTTAAGTTGCAAAGTTGACTGGTTGATTTGTTGAAAAGTTGATTGATTAAAATAAAAAATCAGGGTTTTGTTACCCTGATTTTTTTATTCTTACATTTAGAATTTGGCTTACGGCATAATAATCAATGGCGTACCACCGGAGATTTCTACCAGTTCAATATCGAAAATCAACTCTTTGCCAGCAAGCGGATGGTTGGCATCCAATATCACGGATTCTTCTTTTACATCGGCAATTACAACAGGAAACTGCTGACCCTGCCCATCGCTCATATTTAAAGGCATACCAACTTCAGGCTTCATATCAGGGGGAAACCGATCCAACGGAAATTCCATAAACATATCATCCTGTACAGGGCCGTATGCATCTTCAGCAGCAATTACCAAAGTTTTCTTTTCTCCGGCTTCCATACCCTTAACCCCATCATCAAATCCCGGTATCATCATACCTGCTCCTACTTCAAACTCAAGCGGTTCGCGGCCTTCAGAAGAATCAAATGTGGCACCATCGTTCAACTTTCCGTGATAATGCACTTTAACAGTATCACCATTTTTTACTTGTCGCATGTTTAAAATTTTTATTAATATTTTTTTACCGGGGCAATTTGTTTTTTTATTGACCTGGCCAAGAAGCTTTCTTCAGCTTTACTTCCCGCCATGGCGGAACTCTTGTACTTCATTAATTCCATTTGTCAAATAAAATGCCTGTTTTCAGCAAAAGGAAAATACAGATGCAACAAAATACAAAAAAGAGAAAAACCTTCTTTCAACGGCGGCAAGATAAGTTGATAATGTTTTTCAGGCAAGTATTTTTGGTAACTTTCCACCGTATAATTACAACTGATGAAAAAAAATCTGCTGATCATTTTTCTTACATCTATATCGGTTAATGCATACACGCAAACAAATAGCACTATTATAAAAGTAGTTAAATCTAAAACTGTAAATCAGATTCTGCCTGGTGCCTGCCAGTTACAGGAGTATTTACCACTTTTAAAAGATAAACGTGTAGCAGTTTTTGCCAATCAAACATCTCTTGTTGGTAATACACATCTTGTTGATACATTGAAAAAACTGGGTATAAACATTACAAAGATTTTTGGTCCCGAGCATGGTTTTCGCGGCAATGCCGATGCAGGTGAAACTGTAAAAACCTATACAGATAAAGAAACCGGCATTTCAGTTATCTCATTATATGGCAGTAAACTAAAACCTGCACCGGCAGATCTTGCCGACATTGATATCCTGCTCTTCGATATACAGGATGTGGGCGTAAGATTTTATACATTTATTTCATCGCTCCAGTATTTTATTGAAAGTGCCATTCAAAACAACCTGCCGCTTTTGATACTTGACCGGCCTAACCCAAATGGTTTTTATGTAGACGGCCCTGTGCTCGACAGTAGTTATGCAAGTTTTGTGGGTATGCAACCTGTGCCAATAGTTTACGGAATGACGATTGGCGAATATGCAAAAATGCTGCTCGGCGAAAAATGGATTCCCTGGAAATATGAAAGCAAGCAAGATGAAAATATTTCACTGGGCGAACTGTTAGGCTTTCAAAAAGAAAGCGCCAATTTTAAACTTACTGTAATAAAATGTAAAAACTATACCCATAACAGCAGGTACATATTGCCGGTAAAACCTTCTCCAAACCTTGCAGAAATGAATTCGGTTTACTGGTATCCTTCTACCTGTTTTTTTGAAGGAACAGTGATGAGTGAAGGTCGCGGCACCGATCATCCTTTCCAAATTTTTGGGCATCCCCTTTTGCCTGATACACTATTTTCTTTTAAGCCGCAAAGCAATGCAGGCGCTGCTGATCCCAAGCTAAAAGACCGGCTTTGTTATGGCTGGAACCTTACAGATGAAAATAAAAATGGCAGCATACAACTTAAATGGCTATTGCAGGCTTACCGGTTATTTCCCGATAAAGAGAATTTTTTTTTACGCCCTAAAAAGTTTAACCCCAACCCACAGGATTATTTCTTTAACAAACTTGCCGGCAGCAGCGAACTGATGCAGCAGATTATCAATGGCAAAACCGAAGAAGAAATAAAAAAAAGCTGGCAACCAAAGCTTGACGCTTTTAAAATGATCAGGAAGAAATATTTACTGTATCCTGATTTTACCCAACAGCATTAAACAGCGGACAATTGCCTTCACTTACATTTGCAACATGAGTGAAATAAACACATTTGCCACTGTACCTACGGTTATAAATCCAAGGATTGTTTTCATGGGCACACCAGAGTTTGCAGTGGCTTCTTTGAATGCATTGGTTGAAGCGGGTTTTAATATTGTTGGTGTAATTACAGCCCCCGATAAACCCGCCGGGCGTGGAATGAAGCTGAACGAAAGTGCCGTAAAAAAATATGCTGTTGAAAAGAACCTTACCATTTTACAACCTGAGAAACTTAAAAATCCGGAATTTTTAGAAACATTAAAATCGTTGCATGCAGATGTGCAGTGTGTGGTTGCATTCCGCATGCTGCCTGAAGTTGTTTGGAATATGCCGCCAATGGGCACTATAAATGTTCATGCATCTTTGCTGCCGCAATACCGTGGCGCAGCACCGATAAACTGGGCCATCATAAATGGTGAAAAGGAAACCGGAATTACTACGTTTAAATTAAAGCAGGAAATAGATACCGGCGATATTCTTATGCAACAAAAAATATCAATTGGCGATGATGAGACTGCAGGTGAATTGCATGACAGATTAAAAGAAACAGGTGCTGCATTGCTGGTAAAAACGATTGCTGCTCTTGCCAACCAAACACTGAACGAACAACCTCAAACTACGCTTGAAGGTGCACTTTCTAAAGACTTAAAACATGCCCCAAAAATATTTACAGATACCTGCAAAATAGACTGGAGTAAAAGTGTTGATGAAATTTACAATCTAATCCGCGGCCTTTCGCCCTACCCTTGTGCGTTTACTTATTTGAATAATAAAGTATTAAAAATTTACTCAGGTAAAAAAGATATTGCTACACATCAATTTGAAAATGGCACTGTGCATACCGATGGTAAAACATTCCTGAAATTCGCCTGCAGCAACGGTTTTATTCATGTTACTGATCTACAGCCCGAAGGCAAAAAGCGAATGCTTATTGATGCATTTTTACGTGGCTACAGGTTTAACTGATTGCTGGCTTTTAAAAATTTATATAGATTTTTTGTACCCGGCATTAGTACATGCATGAAGCATTCTTGCGTCGCACCCTTGTACTGTATAATACAAGTCAGCAAGTCCGAAAGCCAGTAAGTCCGAAAGAATCAATTCCCTGTTTTACTTTCGGTCTTCCGGACTTCACTAACTTTCGGTCTTTGCTGCTTCGTGTTCCGAACGTACAAGTGAGTGACACAACCGGCGATGCCACAAAGTACAAATGCCGGTTTCAAAAAAAAATACTGTATTTACTTTTAGAATATTTTTATTGGCTACACAAAGCTGTTGAATACTTGTAAATATTATTCTGTTTTTGTACTAAGTGTTACGATATTATTCTTTATGGCATAGATTACCAAACCAACCCTTGTTTTTACATTAAGCCTGTCGCAAAGCGCATCGCGGTAACCATCTATTGTTCGTGGGCTTACAAACATTTTATCGGCAATCTCTTTGTAAGTTAACTCAGTGCAAATGAGTTTCAGAAACTCTACTTCACGGTCGCTTAAATTGAATGTAGTTCTGATCTCGGCGCTTTCGTCCATTTTCTGCATGGTGTGTATCAGGTGCCCGGTAACAAGGTCAGAATAGAAAAACCCTTTGTTCATAATATCATCAAGCGCTCTTTTAAGATCGCCGGGTTCCGCATCTTTAAGTATGTAGCCGCGGGCCCCGCATTTAAGCATGCGTATAATTGCGCTTTCGTTATCGTACATACTTAGTGCAAGCACTTTTACATCGGGATAATTATTTTTTAACCAAAGCGTGGTTTCGTAGCCATCTTTTTTTGGCATATTGATGTCCATGAGTACAAGGTTAGGAAGCATGGTTGATTTTAGCATGTCGATAAATTCCTGGCCATTACTGGCCTGGAATAAAACATTGTACCCATCGAATGTATTGATGAGGCCGGCAAGCCCGTTTCTTATAAGCGCATGATCATCAACAAGTGCTACAGTAGTTGTTTTTGTCATAAGTCAGTTTCTTTTGGCAATTCTATAATTGAGGTTGTTCCCTCACCGGGTGTACTTTCTATAGTAATGTACCCTTTTATCATCGACATCCTGTTTAACATGTTTCGCATACCCAGGCCATTGTTTTTTTCGGTTACCTGAACGGCTGAAGTATCGAAGCCTTTACCGTTGTCTGAAACAGTAATCAATAATTTATCGGCCTGGTAATTCATAAGAACATTTACCGTGGTTGCTTCGGCATGCTTTATAATATTATTGAGCAACTCCTGAACAATACGGAACAATACCAATTCGCGTTGCTGGCTGTTTTTATAAACAATGCCCATTACATTAAAAGTTGTTTTGTATTCTCCCGTTTTTTCCAGTAACTGTAATTGTTGTTCAATGGCACCGTAAAGCCCGCTATCGCTTAGAAAATCGGGGTTTAAGCTGCGGGCAATATCGCGAAGATCCTGGATCGTTTTGCCTAACAGTTCTTTTGATTCGGTTAATTTTTCTTTGATGTCTGGTGGTATCCTGCCATCCATCATATTAAGACTGAGCTTGACAAAACTTAATGCCTGGCCAATATTATCATGAATTTCCTGGCTAATGGTTTTAAAAGTCTCTTCCTGAATTTCGAGACGCGTTTGAAGCAGGGTTTGGTTTAAGGTAGACTGCATGTGCTGTTTTTCTTTTATATATTGGTTTTTGTTTCTCCGGTACCATAGCAATACAAACAACAGGAAAGCCCCAAGAAGCACCAGTATTGCTGTTGTTGCAATAATATAAGTCAGTAACTCATTTTTTTCCATATTGTTCTGCAAAAGAAACCTATGGTGAACAATGCATACATCAGAATGTTTAAGGTAACCATTATTACGCCATATATTTTACCATCTTCATCTAGCTTATGACTTGTAATGTAATTGAACAGGCCTAAATAAATAATGGACCCCAAATTAAAAAAGAATAACCCTGTACAAATCCAAAAAGTTGGAATGGTAAAATAATTAATTCTGTTATTATTCATAAACAGTTCTGCAAAATACAACAAGGAAAATATTAATAGAATAATGGAAATAATTGTATTCGTTTTTGAATTAAAATTATAAAAACCCTCGCCGGCAAATATATTGTAAGCTGAAAAGAAAATCGCAAAAGCTGCAAGGCCTGAAAGAACAACTTTAACACCTTTAGTTTTGTAAATTTTAGAAAAGACATACACCCAAAAAACAAAATCAGCAATCTGCTGAATATTAAAAATAAAATAATTGCTTTTTAGTAAAAAGTGCGAATACAGGTAACCACCCAATTGTATTGTCATGGTAAATCCAAGATACCAGGGAAAAAGGCGAAGCCATAAAGGCTCCGCCTTTTTATATTGTACAATACTTGCTATAAAGCTTATCAAAATGGCAATTGTACCAATTATAATATAAACCATAACAATATATTTAAGCAATCAGCATATTGGCGGGCACAATGGAATTTTATCGCCTGCCATACCAATAAAGTTAACCGGTTCACCCGGCAGCGGTGCACTTAAACCTGGCAGTAAGATGTCTGCACTGGTTTCAGGTGTTGGTGCTCCGGAGCCTGTGTTTTTTGTTGCTACTAAAATTACAGTTAATTTCCCTTTTAGGGATTTATTCAGATTGCTGGTGTCTGTTTCTTGTGTGTGCACACCAAAGTAAATTCTTATGCCATCGGCAGCATTATCATTAACAAGCTGATCAATCTCAGTTTTTCTTACCCACGCAGATTGGGTTTCTTCTATTACCCTGTCAGTAAATGTTTGTTGCAGGCGCAAAGTAGAGGGTGTGCGTATAACTCTTTCAAATTCGTTGCGCATTTCTGTTACTTTTTCAAGTGGCGTGGGATTAAGGTTTTCTTGTGGCATAGTTTTAATTTTTAAAATTTTATAAATAAGGGTAGGTACATTCTTTAACGGGTAACGAACCTAACTGCAAATTGCAATTAAAAGGCAATGCCCTTAACAGTTTAATTACTGCATTTGCCGGGTGTTTTCACGGTAATAAAAAGGGTTATTTCACGGTATTGCAGGTAAAGGGTGTTAACTAACTTTGGCCCCGAAAATGATAAATAAATGGCGGGTTTAAGCAAAGTAGATTTTTGGGTACTAAACCACATTACTACTATTGAGCTTCTGTTGTGTCACTCACTTGTACGATTGTATCAATATGCAGCATGGTGAAAACAGCGTCATAAATGGCTCACTTTAAATGGCAAAATGTTATTAGTGTTTTAGACGCGGCATTTTTTCGGTGAAAAATCACGCCAGAGCGGTGAAAAATCACGCTGGTTACGGTGAGAAATCACCTTTTTTTATAAAAAAGCCCGGGGCATCTTTGTGGTGTAATTATAGCAATCTAAAAAGAGTTGCTAACCTAAGAAATAAAATAAAGTCCTTCTTTTTTCTCATAAGGGGTTATTATGCTGACACACTCGCGGCGGTTTTTTAATCGCTGCTTTTTTTTGCCCGGCTGTAAAGGGTTGTGTAAGATAGGGTAACCTGTTGCACCTGTTGCTGCCATAAAAGAAGAACCCTGAAGTGTGCGACGCAAGAAAAGCTGCCAAATGTACCAATGCCCGGAACAAAAAACTACTTTAATAAATTTAAAAAATGCCTACTTATTAAGTATGCCCGATTGCTTTATTCTGCCCATAATTTCCCTGGTAAACATATCGGATCCTTTTGTATTAAGATGGGCCATATCGTAGAAAAGTGGTCGTTGTACATACCTGGGATCTGTTGAATAATCCCACAATTCAATATTGTATTTTGCAAGTATTTGCCTGCATACCGTGAGTGATTCGTTTTCTTTGAAAGGCAGTGTATACATGGGCGATAAAATAACAACCAGTGGTATTTTTTTATCGGTAACCGATTTCACGAAAAATTCAAGATGCTCTTTTGCATATTCATCTATACCATCCCGGCCCGATGTAAATGCTTCGGGATCGTTTTTTAATTTGCTTCCGGGCAGGGGTTGGTAGCCGTTGATATTATCGTTATCGCTGCGGGAGTAATTTCTGATTATAGATAAAAGCAGTGAATTATACGCATACAGCTTTGACACTTTTGCTTTATACAATTCTTTTGGAAAAAGGTCTTTTGCCAATGCCTCAAAACGTGGATTGGTTAATACGTAAGGCAGTATCATTCCTGCCAGAACATCATCTCCGTCTTTATCTGAACGTTTCGCTATTTCTTTTGCCGCAACATCGAGTATAATAAGTTTGGGCCGGTGCGTACCTTCCAGTGCCGCCGGTAAGATTGCCGCCCCATA
>JAKPQD010000275.1 GCA_029572965.1 Bacteroidota bacterium
TAAAGTAGCAGCAACGATCGAACGGAATAAATTTTTTGTTCTCATGGTAATAAAAATTTAATTGTTAATAAAAAAGAATTGTCATTATTATATTTTATACAAAAACCTGGCAGTCACCTGTCAGGTTTGTTATTTCAAAAATTATTGATTAGGAACGTGATACATTGGCCCTGTAACCGGTGTTGGTAACAATATAAATGTATTGCTTGTACCATCGGCAATAGCAGTTAATCCCGACTTTGTCGCTATACGGTCGGTAATATCTACTATAGTCAATGTATAAGTACCTGGGTGCGATAAATTTACTACAGAACTAAGGTCAATGGTGTTGCTATTGCCAAGATTTGCTGTGCCAGTTTGAGCAGTACCACCATGCCATGAAGTATTACTACATGTTAAAGACCAGTTAACAATAACTTCTTTATTTCCATTTACAGGGCAGGTTATTGTTAAAGTCGCAGTCGGACCAGCCTGGGTATAAGGTATAGTACCTGTAGGGCAAGGCAGGGCGCTAAACGCAATAGCTGTTACATCTGGAGCTGCAATAACAGCAATAGGAGTAGTTACAGCAGTTCCGCCAACGCAACCTGCACCACTTGTTTCTGTTGCATTTAAATTAATAGTACCAGTACCACCCCAAGTTACTTGTTTGTAGTTGGTATATGTACCATAAGCGCCTACAGCTGCAATAGTACCTGTAGCTGTACCGGTTGCCCCGGATGTTGTCCAGTTAAATGCTGAGGTCAAAGGTGTTGTAAGCGGGTTGTTTACATCATAACCCGGGTTCAATGACAGGTCTGGATAAACCCAATAGCGGGTGGTCCCTCCTGTGGTAACAGAGTCGGTATTTTCCTGCACGTTTGCTCCCCCCGAGTTGTACCCATGGCGGTATAGCGTTTCGCTATTGACCGAATATGAGTTTGCCTGCGAATAAGCTGAAGCAGAAATTAATCCAAACACTGCTAATACTGTGATTTGTTTGGTTATTGTTTTCATAATTTTTATGATTATTATTCTATATTGAAGTTATTAATTTTATACTACTTTAACAAATATTTGTTGCCTTTTTGGAGGTGTTTTACATCACCATTGTTTTAAATTTTTCATACATAAACATTGTATCTGAATTTTTGTTTTTTTTACGCTCATAGTTTTATTAGGTTTCTTTTTTTACGCTTATTTTGAGAAAAAATTAGATAAATACTTTTTGACTAACAATAAAGTTGGTTTAAAAAGGGGTTGTAATAGTTTGTTTCTGCTATTGTGGATTCTCTTATACAGGAAGCTTAACAGCGCGTTAGTATCAAACTTTGTTTATAGTTCCAACCCTTACCCTGCCAGCGTATAGCTGTCAGGCTAAGTATTATTTTATCTCTAAACCTCCCATCCCTCCTTAAAAAGGAAGGCTAACAAAGTTGTATAAAACTGAAAAGCACTGCTTTGTTAAAGCCCTTTTTTAAGGGGTTGGGGTTAATTAAAGACCTTAGCTTGGCAGGGTTAGGGGGGCATAAATACTTAATATGATATGCTTGGTACTTATAAATGTATTCTTCCTTTTTTAGCCCAACGCTTTGCATTTCGAAAATCAAAGCATTTATGAAGCAAAGCGTTTTTTTAATTGAAAAAGACTAAAAAAAAGGTTAAATTTGATAGAAGGGTTAATATTTTTTATTTAGCAACCAAAAATATATGCCATGATAAACGAACTAAGCCAGGTTTTGCTGGTTGACAGGAAAAATGTGTCAACTGCCACAAGTGTATATCTGTTTGTCCTGCCAAGTATTGTAATGATGGAAGTGGCGATACTGTTACTGTTAACAATGATATGTGTCTGGCCTGTGGTACTTGTATAAAGGCTTGTTCGCATGGAGCCAGGTATTATGTGGACGATATTGAAAGGTTTTTGTATGACCTAAAACACGGGGTAAAAATGGTATCTGTTGTAGCGCCTGCTATTGCAGCCAACTTTCCGGGCCAATATCTCAAGATAAATGCTTTGTTGAAAAAAATGGGCGTTGAGGCCAACTTTGACGTGAGCTTTGGCGCAGAGCTGACGGTTAAGTCATACCTTGAGCATTTGAACAATAATAACCCCCGGATGATAATAGCACAGCCATGCCCGGCTATTGTTACGTTCCTGGAAGTATATCATCCGGAGCTGTTGCCATATCTTGCCCCTGCTGACAGCCCCATGATGCATACCATCAAAATGATAAAGGAATTTTATCCACAATACAAAGACCATAAGGTAGTGGTAATTTCGCCATGCGTGGCCAAACGCCGCGAGTTTGACGAGGTTGGCATGGGCGATTATAATGTTACCATCAAATATTTGAAAGATTTTATCGATTTTAACCATATTAACTTAGAGGACTTTGAGGATATGGATTTTGACAACCCGCCTGCCGAAAGGGCTGTATTGTTTTCTACTCCCGGAGGGCTTTTGCGTACTGCCGAACGTGAGGTGCCAACCATTGGCAAAGTGTCCCGCAAGATAGAAGGGCACGAGGTTATTTATGATTATTTTGAATCGCTTATAGACGAAGTGCAGAGTGGAAGGGCCCCTGTTTTGGTCGATTGCCTCAATTGCCATGCCGGGTGTAACGGAGGCCCCGGCACACTAAACCAAAATGAGCCATTGGACAAGATTGAGTATTATGTTGAACAACGCAATAAAGAAGCTCAGGAAAAGTATAAAGATGCCGCAGAGCTCGAAACTAATATTAACAGCTATTGGGATGAAAAGATTTACAAACGTACTTATGTGGATCGTTCGGCCAATAATAAAATACGTTATCCGTCTGAAAGTGAGCTGCAAAGAATTTATGTGGACATGAAGAAGCTGAAGGAAACGGATTTTTACAACTGTGCATTTTGTGGATATAACTCGTGCGAGAATATGGCCATAGCTATTTATAACCACCTGAACAAGAAGGAAAACTGTTACCATTATAAAGCCGCGATTATATCAGAGCTTGCCAACGATGTATCAAAAACGGTCAATGAGCTTGACCGTCAGGGAGGGGTTGTCAATGCCCATGTTAAGAATGTACAGGGGATTACAGCCAGGCTCAATGCTGAGTTTTTGAGTTTGTTGAACGAAGTGGACGATAACAATAGCAAACTGGACGAGTTTTCTAAAGTTATTGAAACGTTGAATGCCATAGCTTCAAAGACAGACCTGCTTTCGCTAAATGCTTCTATTGAGGCTGCCAGGGCTGGGGAACATGGCAAGGGTTTTTCTATTGTGGCCAATGAGGTAAAGAAGCTGGCTGAGAATTCGCAGATAGAGGCCAATAAAATAAAGCCTTACCTGACTGAAATAGCAGATCTTTTTATACAAATCAACGAAAAGATAAAAAACACTTCGAAAGAGTTTAAAAGTGCAGATAAGCTGAATGCTGAGGTACGGTCGAGTATTGAATCGATTTCGGAAATCATCAGCGAGCTCAACGAAAGGACAAAGGCGTTTGTATCACATACCCAGTCTATATTGGCCGAGGCTGAGAAACAGCCGGTGAAGTATAATTAAGGACAGCATACCTTTCAGATTTTAAAAACCTGAAAGGTCAATAATAGTCGAACAAGGGGCTAAGAGGCTTTGCTTTTCCAAAAAAGCAAAGCCTCTTTTGGCTATCCTGCTTATTGTTTTATCCCAAACCTGATAAATACTGAGGCGTTGAGGTGGATTTTGTTCAAGCCAAGCGAGCTGCTTGTCCTGCCAGTAGCGGCATCTTCGGACGAGAACAACATTTTCTCCATTTTAAAATTATTGGCATTGACTATGTTTGGTTCAACGAAGTGGTTAGCATTAACAATTTGTATGTTGCTGATAGAAACCCCTAAGGCTGAAGCTATGGCATCGGCCTTCTGACGGGCGTTTTTTGCAGCAGAGGCCAGCAATATGTTGTTTATACTGTCAATAGATGTATTTTCAATTTTGAAGATACTTATTTTGTCCATCCCTACTTCGCTGCACTTGGTAATAATCGTGTCCAGTAAGGACAAATTCAAGATAGTGAGCTTGTAATATTTTTTGATAGTGACATTTTTGCCGGAAATAATGGTGTAGCGTTCGTTGGTATTGTATTTGTCCACGACAAAGTTGGCAGGGTCAGTACCTATGGACTTTAAAAATGCACTGATTTTATTTTCCATAGCTACCGTGTTGCTCTCTTTTTTTATGTTTTCGTTCTCGGAAACAGATAGGGAAAGCACTACTTTATTAGGTTCAACATCATCTTCGGCGTTGCCTGTGACTTCGATGTAAGGTAAAATATCTGTATTTTGGGCTGTTAATGCTATTGGAGCCAGCAATAATAGAAATATCAGTTTTTTCATCATATTATTTTTTTCAAAGATACAAATTGTTAAGAAGGTTGCGGGATGAAAAGATTTTTAGGGTAGGGTACGCACAATTTATGGAAGTTATAAGAATTTTTTTATCTCTTTTTCAAGAATAGGAAGGTATTTGCAAATAATAAGCCAGATAATATCTTCTGATACACTATCATATCCATGAATAATACGGTTCCGGGTATCTACAATTTTACGAGAGTCAGTAATTGGAAAAGTTGGGTCAGCTTTTAAAATTCTACCCATAGCTTCACCAATAATCTCGATGTTGCGTTCAACAGCTTTCCTGGTTTTTAAGTCTTTTTGAAACTCTTGGAAATTTCTTTTGGCCGGTAGAAATTGATAAATTTCAGCAATTGACAATTCGATATCTTTTAGACAAGCTCTAATGTCGTATTTCTTGTCATTTTGCATATATCAAATGTTTAGAATTGTCAATATTTTGACGAATGTAAGGGTTTTTAATAGCCTTGTTTTCCAATAAATCAACAGGCCTTTTAAATAAATCCTGAAGGGCAAATTTCAGGTTGAAATAATTATCAGCATATTCCAAAGGATCATTAGAATCAATGTCAACAATTAAATCAATATCGCTTTTGTCATTAAACCTGTCCGTCAGAACAGATCCAAAAACATATAAAGCTTTTACTTTGTTTTGTTGACAAAGGTTCTTCATACTTTCCATATAGTTATCCAGGTACATGGATTTGAATTTTTATCAAAATTAATAAAAAAACGTTTAGCATTTTCAAAATGCAAGGTGTTTTGCGAAAGCGTTTATTTTGCAAAAGCTGCTGCCGGAATGTAAATGACTTTTTTAGTTTCGAAAAACGCTTCTGTAAAGACTTCTGAAATCTCATGCACACGTGTGCGGTTTTTATAATCCTTGATTTCGGCATCAATGTCACCGCCTTTGAGGTAAATAAGGCCGTTTTTGATGTATGGGTTAATATTTTCGTCAGCGAAACTTTTTTTTATAAAAGAAATCATTTCGGGAATAGTAGTTACCGCACGGCTTACAACGTAATGGAATTTTTCAGGCACAGTTTCCGCCCTCATTGCAATGGGCCTGACATTAGAAAGCTCAATAGCATTGGCAACAGCATCAACAACTTTTATTTTCTTTGCAATAGAGTCGATTAGTGTAAAGTTACATTCAGGAAACATAATGGCCAAAGGTATTCCGGGAAACCCTCCGCCTGTACCTACGTCCATGATTTTTGTCCCGGCAGGGAACTTATAGAATTTGGCAATGGCTAATGAATGTAATATATGCCTTTCGTAAATATGCTCAAAATCTTTGCGTGATATGACATTGATTTTTGCGTTCCAGTCAAAATAAAGGTCATACAGTGCGGCAAATTGTCTTTTTTGATTGTCGGACAATTCAGGGAAATATTTGAGTACAATGTTCATCAAATCTTATGTTCAGAAGTTTTGAGGATATTGAAAAGCAGCTCTCTTGCCCTGAAGAGTTGGGCTTTTACTGTTCCAAGGGGTAAATCTAACTGTTCGGCTATTTCTTCGTATGAAAGTTCATCAAAATAGCGCATTTCGACCAACTTACGATAACGAGGTTTCAGCTTTTGCACTACTTCTCGCATGACTTTTACCTTTTGTTCATTGATCATATTGGCCTCAGGGTCTGGTTCAATGTCGTGAATGTGTATTGGCAGGTCATCTTCATAGTTAGCAAATCCCTGGTCGATGGATATAGTTATTCCGCCCCTTCTTTTGCGGATAAAGTCAATACAGTTGTTGGTTGCAATTTTGAACAGCCATGTACTGAAGGCATAATTTGGGGTATATTGATGAATATTTTTAAAGGCTTTGCCAAATGCTTCAATGGTAAGATCTTCTGCGTCATCTTGGTTGTTGACCATTTTTAGCAGCATAAAGTAAATAGAATCCCGGTAACGTGAAAGTAATTCTGCAAAAGCACGTTGGTCTCCGGCTGTAGCTCTTTGTACAAGAGCCATATCTGCTTGAGCTTTATCCGAAAGGTTTGTATTTACCTCCATTGTCGGGCAGGTTTGATTTTTTTAGTCAAATAAATAATAAAGTATAAAAATGGCATTACCAAATCAAATATTAGCGAAAGTAAGAATAATTTTTTTTCGTTTAATCTTTTGAACCAAACATTTAGCACAATCACCTGGCTGACCAATCGTACAAACAATAAAGCTAATGCCACCCAAATGAATTGTTGGAGTATAAACAACGCTGCAAGCGAAAAGTAAAATGTTACACGTGAAAAAGTTTCAGCGGTAAGCAGAAATTTATGTTTGAACTTATATTGCGGGTAAGTTTGAAAATGCCTGCTTTTTTGTTCAATCCATTCCGAAAGTGATTTTTTGGGTTTGCTGTATGTATGAGCTTCAGGTAAAAACTGAACACTTACATTTGTTGCTGTGGCTGTTTCGTTGATAAATAGGTCGTCATCGCCTGACGACAAACGGGCATGAGAAGCAAATCCTTTGTTGGCAAAGAAAAGAGATTTTCTATACGATAAGTTTCTGCCTACACCCATATAAGCATTGCCTATAATAGCAAGAGAGAAGTATTGAAGGGCTATCCATGCTGTTTCGAAGCGGATAAGCTTATTTAGTAAGCCAGGCTGAGAAAGGTAACCGCCATAACCCAGCACTATAGCTTTATCTTCAGTCATTTGGCTTGCCATAGCGCTCAACCAATGTGGCCCAGAAGGTTTGCAATCGGCATCGGTCATCAGCATCCATTCGTTTTTTGCAGCTTTTATGCCCACGGTAAGGGCCAGCTTTTTGCCATGCTGAAATTTTTCATTTTCTTTAATGGTGGTATATCTTAAATGGGGATATTGGGCAG
Source organism: Bacteroidota bacterium (assembly GCA_029572965.1). GTDB lineage: Bacteria > Bacteroidota > Bacteroidia > Bacteroidales > DTGW01 > JAKPQD01. The sequence goes on from JAKPQD010000275.1 coordinate 7,201, forward strand.
CAAGGGCTTTAAGTACAAGGTCGCTGTCGTCTGAGGAACAATCGTTCACAACAACGACTTCATAATTGGCATATTCTTGTTCGAGCAGTAATGGAAGGTTTTCCCGAAGGTTGGCTTCTTCGTTGCGGGCACAGACAATGATAGAAACAGGATGGCTTGCTTCTGATGTTTTGTTTTTTATAGAAAAAGGTTTGGTGAAAATAAACCAGTAAAAAATATATTGGATGGCCGAACAAAGTATTAATACAGAGAGTGTTGCCAAGCCGGTAATTTCTAAAGTTGTCATGTTTTAAACTGTCATTTTTTAAAGCATTGCAATGATACGGAAGTTTTAAGTATCGTACAACTGCTTTTTTTTACAATTTTAACGTTTTTTTTAGTGTCAAGAACAAAGAGTCAAGAAGTAAGAACCAGGAGCAAGGGACAAAGAGAAAGGATTTTTAAGAAACAGGGATTTTTTGTGTTAGTTATTTTAATAAGTTTGATGAAAAGCTCGGAGCCTTTTATCTATGAAGCATAGCGATTGTTTAACCATAAATTAGTGTCAACTTATTAAATCATATATCTTTGCAGCAATTTTCGAATAAGGGGCAAAACGTTGAAATTTATATTACACAATACCGATAAGCAGTCTGCAGCCAGGGCAGGAACCATCGAAACAGATCATGGAATAATAGAAACTCCTATATTTATGCCTGTTGGCACAGCTGGTTCTGTTAAAGGTGTTCATCAGCGCGAGTTGGTAAATGATATAGGGGCGCAAATCATACTGGGCAACACTTACCATCTTTATTTGAGGCCGGGGATGCAGATTATGAAAGATGCCGGGGGGTTACATCGTTTTATAGGCTGGGATAAACCTATACTTACAGACAGTGGGGGGTACCAAGTATTCTCTTTATCAGAAAACAGAAAGCTTAAAGAAGACGGAGCCCACTTTGCGTCGCATATAGATGGGTCGAAACATTTGTTTACCCCTGAAAATGTGGTGGACATACAGCGTATCATTGGAGCTGATATAATTATGGCTTTTGATGAGTGCACGCCTTATCCGTGCGAGCACCGGTATGCCGAGAAGTCGCTAAAACTTACTCATCAGTGGTTAGACAGGGGAGTTGCCAGGTTTAAAGAAACGGAACCTCTTTATGGTTATGGGCAGACTTTTTTTCCTATTGTACAGGGCAGTGTTTATAAAGATTTGCGAAAAATATCAGCCGAAAAGATTGCTTCTGTTGGCATGGAAGGTAATGCTATTGGAGGACTTAGTGTTGGCGAGCCTGCCGAGATGATGTATGAGATGATTGAGGTGGTCAATGATATTTTGCCTAAAGACAAACCTCGCTATCTGATGGGAGTTGGAACACCTGCAAACATCCTGGAAGCAATAAGTTTGGGCATAGATATGTTCGATTGCGTGATGCCTACCCGAAATGGGCGCAATGGTATGATTTTTACCCGTAATGGCATTATGAATATGCGAAACGAAAAATGGAAAGACGACTATTCGCCTATTGATGCAGAAAGTGATTGTTATGTAGATCAGGTATATTCTAAAGCTTATTTGCGGCACCTTGTGGTTTCTAAAGAAATGCTGGGTGCGCAGATTGCAACTATTCATAACTTGCATTTTTATCTGTGGTTGGTAAAAGAAGCCCGTAAGCAAATACTGGCCAATACTTTTGCGAGTTGGAAGGTGGAAACGCTGAGGAAGATTAGTGCGAGGTTGTAAAGAAGAAGATTGCAGAATTTTATGGAAGTTTGAGGAAGGTAAAGTAAGAATACGGGAGTTTAAGAAGATAAAGGAAGTAAATATTTAAAATATTGTTTATGCAAATAATTGATGGAAAGAAGGTTGCTGAGCAAATTAAGCTCGAAATAGCCGAAGAAGTTAAGCAAATGAAAGAGCAGGGTTTGAAAATACCTCATCTGGCTGCTATTTTGGTTGGTCATGATGGTGGAAGTGAGACTTATGTTGCCCACAAAGTAAAAGACTGTGCTGAAGTCGGTTTTAAGTCCACCTTAGTAAGGTTTGAAGATGATGTAACCGAGACAGAATTGCTGGCTGCTGTTCAGAAGCTCAATAATGACAGTGATGTGGATGGTATTATTGTCCAACTGCCTGTCCCTAAGCATATTTCAGAACAAAAGATTATTGAGGCTATTGATTATCGTAAAGATGTTGATGGTTTTCATCCAATTAACGTTGGAAGAACGGTTATAGGGCTTCCATCATATGTATCAGCTACTCCTTTTGGAATTGTAGAGTTGTTGCGTAGGTATAAGGTTGAAACTAAAGGAAAGAATTGTGTTGTAATAGGCAGGAGCAATATTGTAGGGCGGCCTATGAGTATATTGCTTTCTCAAAAGGCTCAACCCGGGGATTGTACTGTAACTGTATGCCACAGTGCTACTCCTGATATAGCTTCATATACCTCTAAAGCTGATATTATTATTGCAGCTCTTGGGAAACCTGGTTTTTTAAAGGCTTCAATGGTGAAAGAGGGTGCTGTTATCATTGATGTTGGAACAACCCGAGTCCCTGCTCCTGAAACAAAGAGTGGTTTCAGACTTAAAGGCGATGTAGATTACGATGAAGTTGCCCCTAAATGCTCATTTATTACTCCTGTACCAGGTGGAGTTGGGCCTATGACCCGTGTTTCGCTGTTGCAAAATACATTATTGGCTGCAAAAAAAAGCTTTTTTAAATAATTACGAGTTACGAATTACGAGTTACGAATAAATTTTCTTAGGTACGATATTCTAAATTCTAAAATAAAGTGCAACTTTTTAATAATTTAATTATTAAAGAGTTGCACTTTATATTTGTGAAAATTGCAATTAATAATGGCCATAGATTGAAAAAATCATTTTTTTATGCCATGTAAAAAAATATATCTTTGTCTTTCAAATTGATAAAACGTAATTGTAAAACATGAAGAGATTCTTTTTAGTAACCGTAACAATCGCAGTCGCGACTTTTCTCAGTTGTACTCATGCAAGTAATGAAGGCAACAAAAAGGCGGCGATCATTGCTTTTGCCGATACAGAGCACGACTTTGGGACTATCGAGCAAAACAGTGTGGCGGAGTACGCGTTTGTGTTCAGAAACACAGGAAAAGAACCTCTGGTGATAGATAATGTGCATACTTCATGCGGATGTACTGTTCCTGAATGGACACGCGACCCGGTAAAAAAAAACAGGAGCGGAGTAATTAAAATTCATTACAATACCCACGTGGTAACAAGTTTTAATAAAACTATCACAGTGTATTCTAATGCGGCCAATTCTCCTGTAACTCTTACTATTAAAGGTACCGTGGTACCTAAAACAGAGGGGAAGAAGTAGTATCAATTTTACAAGAAAGAATCATGCCAAAAATATCGCAACGGGGTATTGATATGCCCCAGTCTCCCATCAGGAAACTTATGCCCTATGCTGAAGAAGCTAAACGAAAGGGTATAAAAGTATATCATTTGAATATCGGGCAGCCCGATATACCAACAGCACCATTGATGTTGGAAGCTGTAAAGTCATATGTAGGAAGGGTTGTAGAATACAGCCATTCGGCTGGGAATGAAAGTTACAGAAAAAAATTAGCCCAGTATTATTGTAAGCAGGGAATTAATGTTGATTATAACGATGTGTTAATAACTACAGGAGGTTCAGAAGCTATCAACTTTGCATTTCTTAGTACTATGGACCCGGGAGATGAAATAATTATTCCTGAGCCGTTTTATGCCAATTATAATAGTTTTGCTTCGGCTGTTGGTGTACATGTAGTGCCTGTAACATCATCCATTCAGAATGGCTTTTCATTGCCTCCTGTTGAGGAATTTGAGAAGGTAATTACTGCCCGCACAAGGGGTATCATGTTGAGTAACCCGAATAACCCTACGGGTTGCTTGTATTCGCGTGACGACCTTGAGGAACTCCGTCGTATTGTTAAAAAATATGATTTATATCTTTATGCAGACGAGGTCTACAGGGAGTTTTGTTATACCGGGGAAAAATTTTTCTCGGTTATGGAGCTGGAAGGAATGGAGCAAAACACCATTTTGATAGATTCAGTATCAAAACGTTATAGTGCTTGCGGTGTTAGGATTGGGGCCATGGTAACCCGCAACAAAGAGGTTGTTAATATTGCAATGCGTTATGCCATGGCTCGTTTAAGTCCCCCATCGTTTGGACAGATGGCTGGTGAAGCTGCAATTGATACTCCTGCTGAGTATTTTGAAGTTGCTTATAATGAGTATCTTGCCAGGCGTAACTTTTTGGTTGAGCGCCTGAACAAAATCAAAGGGGTATTTTGTCCACTGCCCAAGGGAGCATTTTATACCATTGCGCACTTGCCTGTGGATGATGCAGAAAAGTTTGCTACGTGGTTATTGAAAGACTTTGAATATAACAACCAAACAGTAATGTTGGCACCGGCTGCAGGGTTTTATGCAACTCCGGGACTTGGGAAATCTGAAGTGCGAATTGCATACGTTTTGAATATCAACGATCTGACTAATGCTGTAGAGTGTTTAAAAAAAGCATTACAAGAATATCCTGGTACGAAAGTTAAGTAGATGAGGCATTAGAGAAGGTTCAAATTGACAATAAAGAAAGCAAAGTTATAGATGACTTTGCTTTTTTTATTTTAAACATAGCTATTTCATCATATTTATTTTTAATTTTTGTTGGAATGATAGCATGCACCCACAGATAAATACCATCGTGTTTGCGTTAGGCCAAGGCATGGGTGTTTCATGGTATTAAACTTATATGATTGGTTAAGTGTCAAATAGCCTTTTATTATTAAATCAAGAAATAATTACCTTTGACCATTGAAAAAGAAAAAAGAGATGGATGTCATGCGAAAAATTTCAATTATAACTGTTTTTCTGTTTCTTAGTTTTATTGTAAATGCTGCTGATAATGATAATTTTGATAACTTCAGGTTTGAACACCTTACTATATCTGACGGGCTGTCGCAGTCGGCTGTAAATGAAATAACGCAGGACTGTTTTGGATTTGTCTGGATCGGTACCCAAGATGGGTTGAACCGTTTTGACGGTTACGAAGTAAAAGTGTATAAGAATGACCCACAGGATAAGAACAGCCTTACAAACAATCAGATTTTAGCTATTACATCTGATACTTCAGGCAATTTATGGATTGGAACTTTTGGAGGCGGGCTAAACATTTATAATCCTCATTGCGATAGCTTTTTGAACATAATAAACAGGCCAGAGTTTTTTAAAAACATCAGTGGCAATGAGATTATGCGGGTTTTTCGTGATTCGAAGGGAAACATGTGGGTAGGCACAGAAATAGGGCTTTACAGGGCCCGTGCTGCTGCTAATTCAAAGTCAGTAACCGAAATTAGGTTTGAAAGGGTGCAACTTACTATAAATAAACAACTTGCAAATTATCAGGTACGTTCTATTTGCGAGTCAACAGATGGGAAGATACTGATAGGTACATTGGGAGGTTTATATTATGTTGATATGACAGGCAATACCTTATCTACATTGTATCCTTTTTCTGAACTGGCCTTTCCTACTGTAATAGCTCTTCACCAACAAAAGAATGGAATTCTGTGGATTGGGACTCTGGAAAACGGTTTGTATAAATTACAGAATATACAAGGGAAAGTTCAGGTTACCCATCAGAATAATATATCATTTATAAGAGTTACCGCAATTACAGAAGATAAAAAAGGCAATATTTGGGTAGCTTCGAGACAGGGCTTGGCTAAAATAGCTAAAGATGGTGCAATAACTTATTATAAGGCTGACAATACTTCTGAAAATGCCATATCTGACGAGCGGTTGAATTGTCTTTTTATTGGAAATACTAATATTTTGTGGATAGGTTCTGAATATAAAGGTTTAAACTGGTTGAACCTGAGCCGAAAGAAATTTCATACCATCAAAAATATTGGATCAACCCAGAATGCGTTAAGTACAAGTTTTGTAACAGCAATACATAGCTCGCAGCCTAATTCTGTTTTTGTTGCTACTGATGGAGGCGGCATTGATAAATTAAGTTTTGACCCTTTAAGTGGGATGTTTCTGAACATAGAACATTGGAACCGCAATCTTTCCGGGAAAGATAAACAGGTTATTAGTTTATATCAAGATAAAAATGGCTCTGTGTGGTTTGGGTCTGCTCAAAATTCTATAAACATTATTAATTCAATAACACAACAACTAAAGACCCTGTCAATATTTGGTTACGTTTTCACTATTGTTGAAGACAGTTATGGGTACATTTGGTTAGGCACATGGGGCCAGGGTTTATACAGATATAATAAGGCTAAAGCTACATTGGAACACTACAAGCTCAATCTTTCTGATGAGTTTTCGACCGAAGGCGATATCATTTTCAATCTTTTTGAAGATAGTGAGAAGAAGCTTTGGATTGGCACTAAAGGTAATGGGCTACACAGGTTGCTCAACCCTTCTGCAGCGCCTGATAAAGCCAGGTACAAACACTACTATCATGATAAAAACAAGAAGAAATCTTTAGCTCACAATGATGTATATGTTGTAACTGAAGATAAAGAAAAGAATATATGGATAGGAACAGTTGCAGGACTTAATAAATTATCTTTAAAAGCGCTCAACGATAATGTTGAACCTGAATTTACGATTTGGAACGAAAAAAATGGTCTGCCTAATAGCGTTGTGTACGGGATATTGGTGGATAATGACAACAATATATGGTTAAGTACCAATAAAGGTATTTCTAAATACCTTGTTAAAAAACATTATTTGGTAAACTTTGATGTAAATGATGGCCTACAGTCAAACGAATTTAGGCAAAATGCTTACTTTAAAGACAATAAAGGGCGCATGTACTTTGGAGGAATAGCAGGTTTGACCTACTTTAATCCTTCAGAAATAGACCTTGACACTTCCAAAACCAACGTTGTTTTTACCAGTTTGAAAATTAATGGAGTAGATGTCCCTATCAATCAATCATTCAACAGTCGAGTATTGCTCAATTCTTCAATATTGGCCACAAAGACAATTGAATTAAAGGCTTCAGAGCGCGAATTTAGCATTGGTTTTACAGCTGTTAACTTTACAATACCCGAAAAAATTCAATTTCAATACAGGTTGTTAGGCTTTAACGAGCAGTGGCAGCCGATTTCAAACCGCATACGCAACGTAACCTATACCAATTTGTCGCCTGGCGATTATGAGTTGCAAGTAAAAGCTACAAATAGCGATGGTGTTTGGTCTGAAAAATATACCTCAATGAAAATTGTTGTTCTGCCCCCTTTGTGGAGGACATGGCCGGCATTTCTATTGTATTTTATGGTTTTGGTAGTGCTTTATATTTTATTTAAGAAGTATTCATTGATAGCTGTGAAAAAGAAAAATCAGCTTCTTATAGATAGCTTAGAAAAAGACAAAATTGAAGAATTGACCAAATTGAAACTTCAATTTTATACCAACATATCTCATGAACTCAGAACGCCGCTTACTCTTATTAGTAGTCCTATTGAAGATTTAATACATGATGAAAGCGTTGATAACAAAGTCAAAGCTCAGCTTTCAGTTGTATATAAAAATGTTCAACGCTTACTGCACATGGTAAACCAGTTACTCGACTTCAGAAAGATAGATGCAGGGCAGGTTAAGCTTACTTTGTCGTACGAAAACCTTGTGTTGTTGCTGAATGATGTCTATACGGTTTTTGACCAATATGCACTAAGCCGTAATATCAATCTTCAATATATTCATAAACCTTCAGAAGTGATGGCATGGATAGACAGGGAGAAAATTCTGACGGTGATGTTTAACCTCTTGTCCAATGCTTTTAAATATTCGCCGGACAACTCCTTGATTACTCTTGAGCTTTGCTATGAGCAACCAACAGAGAATGAACAGGAAGATGGTGGGCAGACATTGCCAAATATTTTGATTAAAGTCATAGATAACGGTTGTGGCATTTCATCAGAACACTTAGATAAAATTTTCGACCGTTTTTATAGGGTTCACAATGAAAAAGGGCAGTTTATTCCTGGTAGTGGCGTTGGCTTGTCTATTGCCAGGGAGTTTATGTTAATGCATGGCGGAAATATTCAAGTAGAGAGTGAACCTGGTAAAGGTAGTTGTTTTACAATTACTATAAAACAAGGTTATAGACATTTATTGCATATAGAAAGCCCAGAATATTTTGAAGATAAGAGTGGTGCTCAAAAAGAACCTGCTAATGATTCTAGTCAACAATATCTTGAGCGTATGGCCAACTCATTAAATGAAAAAGTACAAGCATCTTTACAAGTAGAAAATGTATTATTGCTGGCAGAAGATAATCTTGAACTTTTGGATTACATATCATCAAAGCTTAGCCAGAAATTTAAGATTGTAACAGCCCCTAATGGTGAAGATGCCTTCAAAACAGCCTTGAGCATCAACCCTGATTTGATTATTACCGACCTGATGATGCCGGTGATGGATGGCTTGACATTATGTAAGAAGCTAAAAAGCGATATTCATACGAGCCATATTCCTGTTATTGTTATTACTGCACGTTCTGCGAGCGATGCAAACATTGAGGCGCTTGAATCTGGTGCAGAAGTGTTTATTCAGAAACCATTTAGTGTTGATGTCTTAAAGGCTCAGATTAACAGTATTCTTGACTCGCGCAAGCGCATACAAAACAGTATTAACAAGCAGTTGATCCTTCAGCCTAAAGATATTGCAGTTACTTCTCTTGACGAACGGTTTCTGAAAAAGCTGATGGAAGTTGTAGAGCAGAATTTAGCTAATCCTGATTATGGTATTAAAGAGTTGACGCACGATATGGCTATGAGTCATTCAGTGTTGTTTAGAAAAATAAAGTCATTGACAGGGATGAATATCGTAGAGTTTATCAGAAGTGTACGTTTGAAAAAGGCTGCGCTTATTTTGGAAAAAAATAAGATCCCTATTACTGAACTATGCAGCATGATTGGTTTTAATGACCCAAAATATTTTAGTAAGTGTTTTATTGCCCAGTTTGGTTTAACGCCAACTGAATATGCAGCTGCCAAAGGGGAAGGAAAGTAAATAATTTAGCATTGCTGCATCAGGCAAATAAGTTTTACCTTTGCAAAAAAATATTCAATGATTACAACAGACCAGATAAAGGATTTGAAAGAGCGTGAAGATGCCCTTAGGAGGTATCTTTGACATCGAACGTCGCTTGATTGAACTTGAAGAAGAGGAACAAAAGACTCACGCGCCCAATTTCTGGGACGATCCGAAAGAAGCTGAAGCACAACTCAAGAAAGTGTCGTCTATTAAGCAATGGACAGACCATTATGCCAAGGTAAAAAGTGCTGTTGAGGATCTTGAAGTAATGTTCGACTTTGCCAAAGATGGCCAAGCCGAAGAATCAGACGTTGATGCCCAGTATGCCCAAGCGCTTAAGATTGTAGAAGATTTAGAAACCCGCAATATGCTCCGCAATGAAGAAGACAAGTTTGGTGCAATCCTCAAGATAAATGCTGGAGCGGGCGGTACCGAAAGCCAAGATTGGGCAGACATGCTTTTACGTATGTACCTGCGCTATGGTGAGCGTCATGGTTACAAGATGAAAGAGGTTGATTACCTGAAAGGAGACGAAGCTGGTATTAAATCTGCAACCATAGAATTTGATGGCGAATTTGCCTACGGATTTCTAAAAGGGGAGAGTGGTGTACATCGTTTAGTCCGAATCTCGCCGTTTGATGCAAATGCACGCCGTCACACGTCTTTTGCATCAGTATTTGTATCGCCTTTGGTGGATGATACCATTGAAATTGTTATTAATCCCGCAGATATAACCTGGGAAACATATCGTTCTTCGGGTGCCGGCGGGCAGAATGTAAACAAAGTTGAAACAGCAGTGCGTTTGCGACATGCCCCGACTGGAATTGTCATTGAAAACCAGGAAGACCGCTCACAGTTGAAGAATAAAGAAAACGCCATGCGTATTTTACGTTCTATGTTGTACGAATTAGAACTGCAAAAACGCCGCGAAAAACAGGCAGAAGTTGAAGGGAAAAAGATGAAAATAGAGTGGGGGTCGCAGATTCGTAACTATGTACTTCATCCGTATAAGCTGGTAAAAGATTTGCGTACTGATTATGAAACTTCCAATGCTCAAGATGTGTTAGATGGCGGATTAGATGGTTTCATCAAAGCATTTTTGATGGAATATGGGGGACAGTAAAATTTTGTTTATGGAAAAACTTAAAATATATCACAATCCGCGTTGCAAAAAGAGTTGCGAGGGATTGAATTACCTGAAAGAGAAAGGAGTGGATTTTGAGGTTGTTAAGTATCTTGAAAAAGGCATTTCTTCTGACGAGTTGAAAGAAATATTTCTCAAATCGGGCAAAAAACCTGTAGAATTGGTGCGTACACAAGAACCTGAATACAAAATAGAGCTTAAAGGTCGCAATTTCTCAGACGATGAGTGGGTTCAGATTATCATTGACAATCCAAAGCTCCTTCAAAGGCCTATAATTGTTGGAAAATATAAAGCAGTACTTGCTCAACCTCCATCAAATGCAGATATTTTAATAAAATAATATTTCATTGTTATCCGAAATTAGTAATTAGTAATTAGTAATTAGTAATCATCATGCCAACACCTCCCTTTTATTATCAGGAACTTTTTCCATTGGAAAAAGACAATACCGAATATTACTTGCTTAGCAAAGAGCATGTATCTGTAAAACAATTTGATGGGAAAGAAGTGCTTTGTGTTAATCCTGAAGCGCTTACAATGGTTACCAATGCAGCACTGCGCGATTGTTCATTTCTCTTGCGCACTGAACATCAACAGCAGGTTGCTGCTATACTTGACGACCCACAGGCAAGTGAGAACGATAAATATGTAGCATTGACTATGCTACGTAATGCGGAGGTATCTGCTAAAGGCCAATTGCCGTTTTGTCAGGATACTGGAACTGCTACTGTAGTGGCAAAGAAAGGACATCTTGTGTTTACCGATGGTAATGACGCTGAGGCCATATCTCTTGGGGTATATAAAACATATACTGAAGAAAACCTTCGCTATTCGCAGACTGTGGCTTTAGATATGTATAACGAAAAGAATACCGGGACAAACTTACCTGCCCAAATAGACATTTACTGTGAAAAAGGCGATGAATACAAGTTCCTTTTTGTTACTAAAGGGGGAGGCTCTGCCAATAAAACATACCTTTATCAGGAAACAAAAGCCTTGTTAACTCCCGGGAAGCTTGAAAACTTTCTTATTGAAAAAATGAAAACGCTTGGTACTGCAGCCTGTCCTCCATACCATTTGGTATTCGTTATTGGAGGCACTTCTGCAGAGGCATGTTTAAAAACAATAAAACTGGCATCTACCAAATATTTGGATACTTTGCCTACTACCGGCAACGAACATGGCCGTGCTTTCCGCGATGTAGAGCTCGAACAAAAAATATTAAAAGCAGCTCAGCAGTTTGGTATGGGCGCTCAATTTGGTGGTAAATATTTTGCCCATGATGTGCGTATTATACGTTTGCCCCGACATGGAGCTTCTTGTCCTGTTGGTATGGGTGTTTCATGTTCTGCAGACCGCAATATTAAAGCCAAGATTAACAAAGATGGTATTTGGGTTGAAAAACTGGAGGACAATCCGGGGCGATTTATCCCTGAAAGGTTGAGAAATGTTGGAGAAGGCGAAGCGGTGAAAATTAACCTGAACCGTCCAATGAAAGAAGTTTTGGCAGAACTTACCAAATATCCTGTAGCTACCAGACTTTCATTGAACGGGACTATTATCGTGGGGCGCGATATTGCTCATGCCAAGCTCAACGAACGTCTCGAGAAAGGAGAGGGGCTTCCTCAGTATTTGAAAGACCACCCGATATATTACGCTGGTCCTGCTAAAACCCCTGCTGGAATGGCATCTGGTTCGTTTGGGCCAACAACAGCCGGGCGTATGGATTCGTATGTGGCTAAATTCCAAGAAAATGGAGGAAGTATGATTATGATTGCTAAAGGAAACCGTAGCCCTGAAGTAACTGAGGCATGTAAGAAGTTTGGAGGCTTTTATCTTGGCAGTATTGGTGGGCCTGCAGCTATTCTTGCCCAACAAAATATCACCAAGGTAGAATTGCTTGAATATCCGGAGCTTGGAATGGAAGCCATTTGGAAGATAGAAGTTGTGGACTTCCCGGCGTTTATTCTTGTCGATGATAAAGGAAACGATTTCTTTAAGCAGCTTAAACCTTGGAATTGCTGATAAAGAATACTTAACTGCAAATTAATTGCGGCGAAACAAAGAAAATAAAGAACGCAGAGTATTAATGATTAGTAATACTTTGCGTTCTTTGTAAAAAAAATTGGCAAACGCTGTGATTATTAAACCTCGCTAATCTTTAGCTACGATTCCTTTTTATTCGTTCATTATCTTTTAAAACCCAAATTAATACTTAATCGATTAATAAATTGTTATCCTGCAATTTAATAAATAACATCAGACAATTACTAAATCAGCTTGTCCCGTTTATAACGGGAAGGTTAACTCAACTAAATCATATAGTTCGGCAAGAAATGGCCTCCTGATGATTAATTGGGGTTTAATATCATTTTTAACCTTATTATTAATTTTTCATAAAAACATGTTAATTACAAAATCTTACTTTTGTAAAAATTTCTCTTTTGAACACAAATAAGCGAAAAATTGTCAATGACCCTGTTTATGGGTTTATTTCTATCAATAATGATTTAATTTTCGATTTGATAGAACATCCATGGGTGCAGCGTCTGCGCAGGATACGTCAGCTGGGGCTTACCAACTTAGTATATCCGGGGGCTATGCATACTCGTTTTCAACACGTATTGGGCGCTTACTTCCTGATGAACCAGGCTATAGAAGTAATTCGTTCTAAAGGCCATGAAATTACTGATGAAGAAGCTGAGGCTGTTAATATTGCTATTTTGCTGCATGACATTGGACACGGACCTTTTTCACATGCTTTGGAATTTGGCATTATTGAAGGCTTTACGCATGAAAGTATCTCTGAATTGCTTATGGCTGGATTAAATGCCCAATTCAACAATAGGCTTACATTGGCCATTGCCATTTTTCAGGATAAATATCATAAGAGGTTTCTGCATCAGCTTGTATCTGGCCAGCTGGATATGGACAGGCTCGATTACCTGCGCCGAGATAGTTTTTTTACAGGGGTTTCAGAAGGAGTTGTTGGCTCAGACCGCATTATCAAGATGCTTAACGTAGTGGATGACAAGTTGGTGGTTGAAGCTAAAGGGATTTATTCTATCGAAAAGTTTTTGATTGCCCGCCGGTTGATGTATTGGCAGGTGTATCTTCATAAAACGGTTTTGTCTGCTGAGAATTTGTTGATAAATATTTTGAAACGAGCTAAAGAACTGAGCTTACAGGGTGATAAATTATTTGCACCTCCTGCTTTAGAATACTTTTTGTTCAAAAAATTTGACAGAAGCTTCATCAATGCTGCTGACGAGAAAGATTTAAATACGATGCTCCAGCATTTTGTAAGGCTTGATGATACAGATATTATCTCAGCCACCAAAGTATGGATGGAACATGATGATAAAATATTGTCAACCCTTTGTCAGAAAATGATTAGCCGGCAATTGTATAAAATTGAACTCCAAAATCAGCCTTTCTCTGCTGAACGTATTGCTGAAATGATTGAAAAAACAGAAAAGCATTTTTCACTTTCATCAAAAGAGGCTTCATTTATGGTTTTTGCCGATTCTATTACCAGCAATATATACGAAACAGGCGAACACAACATAGGAATATTATATAACAACGGCAAAGTAGTTGATATTGCTGAAGCTTCGGATATGCTCAATATGCAGGTGCTTACAAAGGTCGTGACCAAGCATTTTCTTTGTTATCCAAAAGAAATAATCAGTAAAATATAAAAGATATTATCTTTGTTGGCTTATTTAAATAACAGACAAGCATAGTTTTATTGGTCAAAAGCCTGAAAAAGTAAAACAAAACATAATATTGACAATATGAAATTTACAGCACAAGCTATAGCAAGCTTTTTAAAAGGGGAAGTCGTCGGAAATCCGGACGTTGAGGTTTCAGATATTGCTAAGATTGAAGAAGGACGGCCGGGAACAATGGCTTTTCTGGCTAATCCCAAGTACAATAAGTATTTGTATGAAACAAAGGCTTCAATAGTGCTTGTAAATAAAACATTACAGATTGAAGGGCCTGTATCAGCCACCCTAATTAAGGTTGACGATGCTTATCAGTGTTTTGCCGCTCTTTTGGAGATGTATCAACAGGCAAAGCCTCAAAAGTCTGGAATAGAAAGCAATTGCTATATCAGTGAATCTGCAACCCTTGGTACAGACCTGTATATTGGGGCTTTTGCTTACATAGACAACAATGTAAAAATTGGCAACAATGCTAAGATTTATCCTCAGGCTTTCATTGGCGAGAACGTTACTATTGGCGAAAACACTGTTATTTATCCTGGAGTGAAGATTTATGCCGATTGTAAGATAGGCGCTAACTGCGTTATCCATGCCGGAGCGGTGATAGGGGCCGATGGCTTTGGTTTTGCTCCAAATTCAGAAAACAATTACAAGAAGGTTCCTCAGATTGGCAATGTTGTTATCGAAGACTATGTTGAAATAGGCGCTAATACTACAATAGACAGGGCTACTATGGGTTCGACCATTATTCGTAAAGGCGTTAAGCTTGACAACCTTATTCAGATAGCTCATAATGTTGAAATAGGCGAGAATACTGTATTTGCAGCTCAGACAGGCGTTGCTGGTTCAACAAAAGTTGGCAAGAATTGTATGTTTGGCGGCCAGGTCGGCCTGGCTGGTCATATAACTGTTGCCGATGGAGTTAAACTTGGCGCACAATCGGGTGTTAATGCTTCCATTACGAAAGAAGACGCAACTATGATTGGTGCTCCTGCATTTGACTTTAAAGAATACATGAAATGTTATGTTCTTTTCCGCAATCTGCCTAAGCTAAACGCTCAGTTAAATCAGGTAGAGCGCGACATTAAAGAGATAAAGAATAAAAATCAATAGAAAAATATTTAAAATCATACTCCATTATGGCAGAAAAACAGAAAACGCTGGCCGCAGAGGTGCATTTTTCAGGCAAAGGACTTCATACAGGCCTTATGGTTAACATGTATATCAAACCGGCGGCAGCAAATCATGGTATAAGGTTTATGCGTATTGATTTGGATGAAAATCCTATTGTACACGCTATTGTAGATAATGTAATTGACACTTCACGTGGCACAACACTTGATGAAAATGGTGTACGTATTAGTACACTTGAACATTTGCTTGCTGCACTCACAGGTTTAGGTGTTGACAATGCTTTGATTGAAATTGATGCCCCTGAAGTCCCAATTTTAGATGGTAGTGCCAAACCTTATGTTGAAGGTATTGAAAAGGTTGGTATTGTAGAGTTAGAAGCAGAAAAAAAATTTTTTGAGTTAAAGGAAAGAATTGAATTTCATGATGTTGAAAAGGGTATTGAAATTGTTGCTTTCCCTGATGACCATTTCAGCATTACTGTTCAAATCGACTATAATTCAAAAGTGCTTGGCAATCAGTATGCTTCAATGAATTCGTTGAAAGAATTTGCTAAAGAAATTGCACCTTGTCGTACTTTCGTTTTCTTGCATGAGCTTGAATTACTGGCCAAACATAACCTTATTAAAGGTGGCGACATTGACAATGCTATTGTAATCGTTGATAGAAAAGTCGAGCAAGAGGAACTTGATCATTTATCTGCATTGCTCAATAAACCTAAGTTTTCAGTTCAGCCTGAAGGGGTGTTGAACAACATCGAACTGCGTTTCCGCAACGAACCAGCTCGTCACAAATTGCTCGACATGGTTGGTGATTTAACGTTAGTAGGTATGCCAATCAAAGCCAGGATAATTGCTTCACGCCCTGGGCACCATGCAAATACTGAATTTGCTAAACTTCTTCGAAAAATAATAAAAAAAGAAAGCTTAAAACCAGCTGTTCCAAAATATAATCCGGCTGAAAACCCATTGCTTGATATTAACCAAATAATGAAAATATTGCCACACAGGCCGCCTTTCCTATTGGTTGATAAAATCATTGAGCGTACAGACCAGATGATTGTTGGTATCAAGAATGTAACAATGAACGAACCTTTCTTTGTTGGCCACTTTCCTGGAGAACCAGTAATGCCTGGTGTGCTTATCATTGAAGCTTTGGCTCAATGTGGTGGGTTATTAGCTTTAAATACAGTTGAAGACCCTGAAACTTACAGTACATATTTTCTCAAAATTGACAAAGTAAAATTTAAAAAGAAAGTTGTCCCAGGTGATACGCTGATTTTCAAATTGGAGCTTATTGAACCGATACGTCGTGGTATCGTTACCATGTGGGCACAGGCTTTTGTTGGCAATGCTGTGGTTACAGAAGCAGAACTTTGCGCTCAGATTGTTAAAACAAAATAAAAAATATACATTTGCCAAAAATCTAAAATATGAGTTTTCATCCTCTTACAAATGTTCATCCTGAGGCTCAAATAGGGCAGAACGTTATCATTGAGCCTTTTGCTACAATCGAAAAAGACGTTATTATTGGTGACGGGACCTGGATTGGTGCCGGAGCTGTTATCCGTAATGGTGCGCGTATTGGTAAAAATTGTAAGATTGATTCTTGCGCTTCTATTGCTGGCCTTCCTCAAGATTTGAAGTTCCGTGGAGAATATACTACTGTTGAAATAGGCGACAATACTACTATTCGTGAGTATGTTACTGTTAATCGTGGCACAGCTGCTAAAAACAAAACTGTGATTGGCAATAATTGCCTTGTGATGAGCTATGTACACGTAGCCCACGATTGTCTGATTGGTAACAATGTTATTCTTGCCGGATATACTGGCCTGGCTGGTGAAGTAGAAATTGGCGATTGGGTAATTACCGGAGGTTCAACTGTTGTGCACCAGTTCGTGAAAATTGGGGCACATGCTTTTATTAGTGGTGGCTCTCTGGTTCGAAAAGATGTTCCGCCTTATGTAAAAGCTGCCCGCGAACCGCTTGCTTATGTTGGTCTTAATAGTCTTGGCCTTCGCAGGCGCCAGTTTTCAAATGAGACTATCAATATTATCCAGGAAGTGTACCGATGTATCTATCTGAGAAATATGAACCACTCTCAAGCACTTGAATATATTGAAACAAACCTTCCTGCTATTCCTGAACGTGATGAAATTGTGATGTTTATCCGCAATTCTAAACGTGGAATCATGAAAGGCTATGAAACTGATAGTGGCGATAATGATTAAAAGTCTTATTAAATATTTTGTTGAGGTTTTACTTTATAGGTAAAACCTTTTTTTTTAATGGGTTACAATGAAATCTTTTTTGTTTTCAGCTATTTCACTATTTTTTTGCTCCATTGCCTATTGTCAAATGGCCGGGCAATTCAAAAATGATGTTTTTTTGAAAAAACTCTATGCAGATACATCTTATACCAATCTTAAAAAGAAGGTTGTAAAAGAATTCAAGCATGCAAAGCCTGGTCATTGGGGCGAGTTTGTTAAAGGCGTTGATGAAAAAATTTCTACTAAGCAGAAACTGATTGCTTTTACCTTTGATGCATGCGGAAAAGAAAAAGGCAAAGGTTACGATTATGAATTAATTCAGCTTCTTCGTAAAGAAAATGTCCCTGCAACACTTTTTGTTACTGGCAGGTGGATTGACAAGCACTTCAAAGCGCTTGTTGCACTTAGTCAGGACAGCCTTTTTGAAATTGAGAACCATGGATTGAACCACAAACCCTGCTCTGCTTGTGGCGAAAGCGAATATGGAATAAAAGGGACAGCCAATCCTTCAGAAGCTTTTGACGAAATAGAAGCTAATGCTCGTAAAATAGAAGCTATTATTGGTAAAAAACCACGCTTTTATCGTTCAGCTACTGCATTTATTGATGAAAGTTGTGCTCGTATGGCTACAAAGCTCGGAATAACTGTAGTTAGTTATGAAGTTCTTTCGGGGGATGCCGTGGCCAATACTCCTGATACTATTATAGCTCAAAATGTCATAAAACATGCCAAGCCTGGGGCTATTGTCATTATGCATTTCAACCACCCAAAATGGAATACGTGCGAAGCTTTACGAATCATCATTCCTGCCTTGAGAGAACAAGGGTATAAGTTTATCCGGCTTAAAGATTTTCCGTTGAAAAGTATGAAAGATTAATTTCGAGTGGTCTTTTAATATTTTGGTAATTCATTTTCAACGATTTACTAAATTTGAAACATGTCGAAAATCAAATATTACAAAAGTATTGATAAAGCCATTAGCATTGTTTGTGGGCATGGTGTTTCTAAAAAATTTCCGGTGCACAGGCATTTGTCATTATCTGTTGGTATGGTTGTCAGTGGTTCCAGGATACTTACAATCAATCAATCAAAATATGTTGTTGCAGAAGGCGATATATTCATTATTAATTCAGAAGAGCCTCATAGTATTAGCGAAACCAATGATGCGGGTCATGATTATATTGTTTTGTCTATATCTTTAGAGTATCTTAAAAAGTTTTACACTCAAGACAGGCTTTATTTTTTTAATATTGTTGAAAACGCTGTTATTGCTGAAAATCTTTCTCTCTTATTTAACAGTCTCATCAATGACAAGGAAATTGAAAATGTAAACTTTTATATCGAAGAAATAATAAGAAGTTTACAATTTTGTATTGATGCAAGGAACGTAATTAATCATGAAGACGACAGGTTAAAACGAATCCGCTATATTTTAGATAATCAGATTGATGTTCCTATTTCTCTTGAAGAATTGGCGGACAAAGCATTCTTAAGCATGTTTCACTTTTCGCGTTTGTTCAAGAAACTAACAGGGCTTGCTCCGCATCAGTATTTGCTTGATAATCGTTTACGGGCTGCCCGTAATTTGCTCGAACGTAAGATGTCTATTGCCGATATTGCTATTATGACTGGCTTTTATGACAGCAGCCATTTTGTGCGCCATTTTACTAAGTATTATGGGGTTTCTCCACTTGATTTTCAGAAAGGCACGAATATTCTTCATTTGTAAAAGAGCAAAAATGTACAATAGTTTCATTTTCAACCCTCTTACTTTTGTTTTGAATTTAAAACAAAAGTTATGGAAACAATTAAAAACATTGAAAATGGCAGGTTGTACACTATTAACACAACAGAACGCAATGACAACAAGCAATGGAATGCTCATCCAGCTTTCAAAGGGGTATATTTAAAGCATCTTATCACTGGCGCAGAAACGCAGGGACAATTTAGTGCCCATATTGTTAAGGTTGAGCCTGGTTGCGTTTTAGATACCCATATACATGCCGGAAAAACTGAAATCCATGAGGTTATTGTTGGTACTGCCGACTGTTTTATCGATACCAAAAGGGTAGTGTATAAACCTGGGGATATTGCTATAATTCCAAATGATACGAAGCACAAAGTTATTGCTGGTGATGAGGGGTTATACCTTATGGCTAAGTTTTACCCGGCTTTACTGTAATGTATTCGAAGGGCGAAATATCTGTATTGTTTGAAGAGCCATTCTGGATTGTCCTTTTTGAAAAAGAGGACGAATATGGATATGCTGTAGCCCGCGAGATAATTGGCGCTTCTGAACCTACAGGTGCTGAGCTGGCTGCCTTTCTCGAAAATATTAACATTGATAATCTTCGGTTTACATTGCCTTTAATAACCCAACAAAAACATGGGAATTTTAAAAGAGCCAATTACAAACTCCAGATGCGAAAAGCAAAGCACATTCAAGAAACTTCAAAATATAAATACACATTCACCAAAGCGCAAACAATGCTTAAAGAACACCAGTCTATTCAAAAAGAGGAAAGGAAAAAATTTTCCAGGCAAGAAAAAGAAAAGGATTTAGAACGAAAATTTGAGCTAAAACAGATAAAACGTAAAGAAAAGCACAGAGGGCATTAGTTTATTTTACTACCATCAACCCCGGATGTGTCCCGGTAATACAAATGCCACCTTCTTTCCCTACCATAAAGGTATTCTCAATGCCTACCATTCCTATTCCTGCAATACCTTTTTTGGGCTCTACAGCAAATACCATCCCTTCAGTTAGAGGCATGTCAAAACCTTTAGCAATAACAGGGAATTCATCAATAACCAGTCCTATTCCATGACCCAGGAACTTTACTTGTCGTGAGCCAAAGCCCATAAAGTTTTTCATGAATTCAGGGCTCAGACTGCCCATGATATCTTCAAAAATCTTTGAAGGTATTTCGCCTGGCTTTAAGCGTTCAGCTATTCGGTTTTGAATATCCACACATTGATTGTGAATAGCTCTTACTTCGGGTGATACATCTTGCCCATAAGCGTAAACCATAGTTTTGTCGGTATGATAACCGTTTACACCGCATCCAATATCAATAAATGCAAGCTGTCCTTTTTTCAACCTGTTGGTATAGCTTCCTACATGGGGAACAGCTGCGCTCATCCCGTAGTTTCCGCCTGGGCCATTAAAACTTGTAGGGTATATGGAGCTTTCGCCAAAGGCAATATGCCCAATTCCGGCTTCTGTATCGAACATGCTGAAACGGGCTACGCCATGGTGCCCTTCTTCGAGCATCATCTTGTAAAGCTCGCCGGTAAGCTCTACTTCGTTCATCCCCTCACGTAATATGCCCGGAACCCGGTCTTCAAGAATAACCTTATGACGCTTCCCGGATTCTATCATAAAGTCAAGTTCATATTGGCTTTTAACAGCCCTTGTCATAGCTACCTGGAAATCTAATGACAGAAAGTTTTCAAAAGGAAAATATTTCTTAAATCTTTGTACAAAAGCTATTGGAAGAAATTCGGTTTCTACATAAACCGTTTTGTCTGTTAATTGGTAAGCAGAACCTGCATCTTTAAAGCTGTCCATTGGCTTAATAGATGGAAACAGCGATTCATCAATGGCCCTGTCATAACTACGACGTACCCAGTAGGTAGCATCTTCATTTCGGGGGATAAACAACATCCCTTCCTGCATGGTTCCTGTAAAATACAGAATGTTAATTTTGCTGAATATGGCAGCATATTGCCAGTTGGGAGATGCAGCGGTCAGGTTTTGCTTAAACCGCTCCATGCGGAAGTTTAATTCTGAAAGAGGTGTTTTATTATCCATAAATGCTGTTATAAAACTTAGTTCTTTTTATAAATACTTTGCCAGTAATGTTTCCATCTCAAGTTGCATCTCTTTGGCCTTTGCTCCTGCTACTTTGGCAAAGTTTTCTGAAGTATCGGCGTAAATAATGCCACGGGAATTATTTACCAGCAGTCCGCAATGGTTGTTCATCCCATGCTTTGCTACTTCGGCAAGGCTACCGCCCTGGGCTCCAACTCCTGGTACTAATAAAAAGTGGTCTGGTACTATCTTTCGGATATCGGCAAGCATCTCGGCACGGGTAGCACCTACAACATACATCATATTTTCTTTATTTCCCCATTGTTGCGACTTTTTAAGCACTTCTTGGTACAAAAGGTCTCCTGTTTCTGCATTTTTGATTAATTGAAAGTCAAAAGAGCCTTCA
Source organism: Bacteroidota bacterium (assembly GCA_029572965.1). Taxonomy (GTDB): domain Bacteria; phylum Bacteroidota; class Bacteroidia; order Bacteroidales; family DTGW01; genus JAKPQD01. The sequence goes on from JAKPQD010000275.1 coordinate 28,771, forward strand.
TTAGAGGTAAGCGCGAGCAATATCACCCATTTGTCCTTGTATTCGAGGAATGGAGTTACCGAGTCTTTTCCCATGTATGGGGCAACTGTGATGGAATCAAAGTCCAACCCTTGCAGAAAAGCATGGGCGTACATTTTTGACGTGTTTCCAATGTCGCCACGTTTGGCATCTGCAATGAGAAAGATATTCGGGTAATTTTGTTTGATATATTTTACTGTCTTTTCAAGGCTAACCCATCCTGCAACGCCTGTTGTTTCGTAAAAAGCAAGGTTAGGCTTGTAAGCTACCGTGTATTCGGCTGTTGCATCAATAATTTGTTTATTGAATTCAAACACCGCATCTTCATTGCTTTTCAAAAATGCCGGAATCTTATTGATGTCAGTGTCAAGGCCAACACAAAGAAAACTTTTCTTTTTCTTAATATTCTCAAATAGTTGAAGGTAATTCATTTTATATCAATTAGCAAATTAGGTAATTAACAAATTAGCCAATTGAGAATTTCATTTTCAAATTGACTCATTTTCAAATTTTCAAATTCTCGAATTAGCTAATTAAATTAGATTTCGCTTTCTTTCAAACGTTCAGCGTTTTCGGCCATTTGTAGCTGGTCTATAAACTCCTGGATGTTGCCATCCATAATGCTTGGGAGGTTATAAACCGTATAATTGATGCGGTGGTCGGTTACTCGTCCTTGTGGATAGTTGTAAGTCCTGATTTTTGCTGAGCGGTCGCCGGTCGAAACCATAGTTTTACGCTTTTTGGCAATTTCGTCAATAAACTTTTGATATTCGAGGTTGTACAAACGTGTACGGAGTTCCACCAAGGCTTTTTCAAAGTTCTTGATTTGCGATTTTTCGTCCTGGCACTGAACGACAATACCTGAAGGGATGTGTGTCAAACGTATTGCAGAATATGTAGTATTTACAGACTGTCCGCCAGGACCTGATGAACAGAAGGTATCTTTACGTATATCGTTCATGTTGAGCTCAACGTCAAACTCATCAGCTTCAGGCAATACAGCTACTGTGGCAGCTGAAGTATGCACACGGCCTTGCGTTTCGGTTTTGGGGATACGTTGTACACGATGCACGCCAGACTCGTATTTAAGTGTTCCATAAACGCCTTCGCCTGTAACTTCCATAACTATTTCTTTGAAACCTCCAACAGTGCCTTCTGAAATACTGGTTACTGAAATTTTCCACCCTTTGCTTTCGCAGTACCTGGTGTACATACGGTACAAATCGCCCGCAAAAATACTGGCTTCGTCTCCACCAGTACCAGCACGGATTTCAAGAATAGCATTTTTTGAATCTTCAGGGTCTGCCGGCAACAGAAGTAGTTTTATTTTTTCTTCAAGTTCCGGAAGCTCTTTTTCAAGTTCTTCAAGTTCCATTTTGGCCATTTCTCTAAGTTCTTCGTCTTTCTCTTCTGCCAAAATAGCCTTATTGGTTTCTATATTGCTAAGCTTATTTTTGTAGTCGTTACATGCGGCTACAATTGGCTCCAGTTCTCTATATTCTTTGTTGAGTTTTACGAAACGTTTCATATCAGCTATTACCGCAGGATCGGTAATTTGCTGGCTTACTTCTTCAAATTTCAAGCGGACTCCTTCCAGTTTAGAAAGGATTACATTTTCTGACATATTAAAAATTTTTTGCAAAAATAAACTTTTCTCGCTTATCCTGTTTGATAAACTGACAAGGTATATCAATGTCGTTTAGTTAAGGCTCTGAAAGGTTCTGCGAACGCTGTCAGGGCAGATGTGAAACTAACCCGACAGCGTCTTTCAGACCTGTCGGCGTTTTTTTTAATACTTAACTAAACGACATTGCAAGGTATATATTGTTTTAGCTTAAAATGAAACCCTGATACCCGGGCCAAAAAGCCAAAACCAGCTTTTACGGTTAAGCAAATAGCCTCCTCCTGCATAGAGCGGAAATGAAAATTTTGTATCTCTGCGCGTTGGATATACACTGCCAAGGATTACGATGCCAAGGTCACGGGTAATGTTTTCGCTGAAATTGAATGCATTGAGGGCCAGAAACCCCACCCCGACCTTGTAAGGCATCAGTCGGGCTATTTTGTCTTTTTGGTAAAAGCTGAATTGGGCTATCATGGCCATACTTACCCCAAGCCCGTTTTGCCAATTATTGTCTTTCACTACTTTTGTAAGCAAGCTGGGAAACGACACATCAATATCAAACTTTATTTTTCGTTGGAGGATTATTTCTACGTTCCTTTCTAATCCGGGAGAATTGTATTTTTCTTTACTATGCCGAAAGGTAATTTTAATTTTGGCCCATTCGTCCAGATCATATGTTTTTTGGCCTAATAAGGTGTTTAGGCTATAAACATCATTGGTTGCATCGCGTTTGTCATAGTATATATTCCTGGCAGATTTTGGCCCCGGGCATATTACCATTTGTGGAAGTGTAGTCAACTCTAATAGCTCATTTTTACTTCCTGTGATTTTTACAGATATATCAACGTATTGTTTTCCATAAAACTTGTTAATGCTATCTATTTTATCGGGGTCAAAAGAGATGATGATGTTTTTTATTGTTTTTTCGTATAGTTCTGGCCCGGCATATTGCTCAACAGCCTTTGGGCCGTTGCCATAATCTACCAGGATAAAATCCATACGCCTGGGCTCCTGATATTCCTTTACCTGAAGAAAACGACCTGTATTTTCGTTGTCATTATATATGAATATTTTCTTTTTACTAATATCTGCGGGTATTTTCAATCGATATTCTACGGCATTGTCCGTTTTTACTACTGTATCCTGACGCAGGTCTTTAATTTCTTCAAATAAAAATTTTGCTTTATGAAAGCCTATTCCTTCAAGGCGGATTGTGATATCTTCGCCAGGAAAAACAATATTACTCTCGTTCCAGTCAACACCATTTTTCAAAACACTTATTTTTTGTATGCTTGTTTGTGGGCTGATAATGAAATTTGTAATAAATTTAGCAATGTCGCCATCCTTTATATATAAATATCCATCGCTTGGCTTGTGCAGGTTATATACTCTTAATCGGCATAGTATTTTATCGTTATTTAGTAATTGTCTGGTATATATCTCTGCAATCAAAGCGCCTCCTGGTGTCTCTTGTTCTTCAATTCTGTAAGTCTTGCCAATTTGCATATCGCGGTTCTTGTCTATCTGTACTTCTATTCCTTCTTTGCGTGACAAATCATTGAAGGTAATTTCTTTTTGGTCTAAATTTAAAAATGCCAATCGGCCGCTTTTGACTGTAAAAGTTATAGGTTTTATTACGCATTCGTAGTTCAAACTTTTTATGCCCAGATCTATTGGCTTAAAGGTGGGTATTGTAGCAGAAAAATTCTTTTTGCCCAATGATTTAGGTACAATGCTCAATAGCAGTTGGTTATTCTTCTTGTATATCTTGTAATCCATTTCAGGTGTTATCACCCATTCCTCACTCAACCTGAGGTTTTCTGGCATATTACATTGTAGCTCAAATATTTTTTCTTCTCCTATGAAAAGATCGTAATCGTTGGTGTAAAGGTTTACATAAGTTTTGTTTACTGGCATTAGCTTTACTTCTTCAATTTGATAATTAACAGAGTCCTCGTAAACCTTAAATCGTAATGATAAAAAGTTGCTTCTTGCTATATTCCTAAATCGTATATGAAATGAATAATATTCGTTATTTAAAAAAGCCGGCGAATCTATTTGTGAAAACTCTGCACTTGGCATTAAAATTATGTTTTTTGCATTAAGCTTATCTGATAATACCCTAATTTCTATATCTTCGTCAGTTTTGTTAAACTCAAACCAAAGATATCTCTCGCCTTTAAAAAAGAAACTATTTGAAACGCTGTTGTAAGAGTTTGTGTCAACGTTAAATACAATGTTTTTTTGGATCTGTTCACCTTTCATGGCAAACAAATTGAAAAATACAAACAGCATACTAATTACCAATACGTATCCCTTCAAATTTGCCTTTTCTACACGCGTTTTAGAATTAAGAGCCATAGTATTATTATTTAATTTGGTCAAAAGACTTAGGTTGCAAAAATAATTTCTTTGCCTGATTTTCTTTTTTCATTAGAAGTTAAAATCTAAGCCTTGTTCTTTTATCTTTGCTTTTGTTCAACTATTGACTAAATGATGATAAAAACTGGTTTGTTTTTTGGTTCATTCAACCCTGTTCATATTGGGCATCTGGCAATAGCCAACTATATGGTCGAGTTTACAGACATAGACCAGGTGTGGTTTGTGGTTAGTGGCCAAAATCCTCTTAAAAAACGAAAATCGCTGCTGGCTGATTACCACAGATTGGCTTTGGTAAAAGAAGCAATTGACGATGACCATCGCTTCAAGGCTTCAGATGTTGAGTTGAAACTGCCCAAGCCGTCTTACACCATTGATACGATAACATACCTGAAAGAAAAATACCCTGAGCGGGAATTTGTCATTATTATGGGGTCTGACGGGTTAACTACGTTTGATAAGTGGAAAAATTACAAACTCTTAGAAAAATCAGTGTGCCGTTATGTCTATCCTCGTCCTGGCGTTGATTTGCAATCTTTTGACAATTATCCCAATTGTATATTTACCAATGCTCCAATGATAGACATTTCTTCGTCTTTTATTCGCGAAAGCATCAAAAACAAAAAAGATGTACGTTTCTTCCTTCATGAAAAGGTTTACAAGTACATCTCCGAAATGCATTTTTTCGAAAAATAGCTTTTATGCAGTAGCAGACATATGCTTTGATACTATCTGTATAATGTCATCAATACCTATGGGTTTGCTTAAATATAAAGCTGCTCCAAGGTCGTATGATTTTTTTTCAGCTTCACGGCTGTTTTCGGCGCTTAGTACAATAATCGGGATAGATGAAATTTCTTTATCGCCACGGATTTTTTCCATAATTTGAAAACCATCTAAAACGGGCATCCTTAGGTCTAAAATAATCAAATCCGGTTTTTCTGATTTAATGTTTTGTATGGCCAATAATGGATTACTAACTACTGTAACTTCAAATCCTTCCTCGCTCAAAATGCTTTCGTATAAAATGTTGTTTGTTGACGAATCATCGATAAGCATTATTTTTTTCTTCTGTACCATTTTTATTTAGTTTGGGTAATTGCCTGTATGAAAAATCATTTCTTTTTTTATCTGTTTTGCCCATACTTTATGCGTATTTAGTATTATTACAGGCTGATTATTATGTATAATAATTGCTTCACGGAAATCAAAAGGCCTGTTATTGATCAATGGCATATATGGGTAACTTAAAAAATCATCTAATTCTGAAATCTCCAGTATCTCATCTACGGAAATCCCAAGTAGTTTGTTTCGGTTATTTATATTTAAATCTAAAACCAGCACGTTTGAAGCAGTTTCTTCTTGTTCTTCTCTGAGGCCTAACAAGTGGTGAAAATCAATAAAAGGAATGTTTTTGTTTTTGAATGAAAAATATTTATGGCAGGTCACTAGTGTCCCATTAAAATCGGGACGTTATTAAAAATTAAACAAATTTGGCTCATTAAGCCTAAAACGTTCTTTGTCATTTTGAAATTTAGTTCTATCAAATAGGTCTCGAAGATGAGTTTTATCTGTTAAAGAAATA
>JAKPQD010000276.1 GCA_029572965.1 Bacteroidota bacterium
TATTTCTTTAACAGATAAAACTCATCTTCGAGACCTATTTGATAGAACTAAATTTCAAAATGACAAAGAACGTTTTAGGCTTAATGAGCCAAATTTGTTTAATTTTTAATAACGTCCCGATTTTAATGGGACACTAGTGACAATCTCTATTTCATAATATAAAGAACAATATGACGGCACTACAATTTGACCAATGGAATTCAATTTTCCATTTTTTCCATAAGCATGGTAGTATGGAACAAAAATCTTGGCCCTTGCCCCTTTATTAAGCATCATTACAGCTTCCTCAAAACCATCAATCAAATCACTGGAGCCTGCATAATATGTTAATGTATCATATTTTATAGGCCCGGCAAAATAACGCCCATCGTTGAGGCAACCTTTATATGCCAATGTTACTTTTTGGCCTAAGTTAATTGTTTGAGAGGTGTCTCCATTTATTATTTTACTTATATATATGCCCGTTTCTGTAGAATCTGCATAATTGGCCAAAGCAGTATCTACTGGAGATACTTTTCCCAGACTGTCTTTAATCCAGCTTTTCCAAAAAGCTTTGTCATAAGCTACAGGATCTTTAATTACTTTCAATACTTTTATCTCAAACACCAGCGATGAATAACTTGGGATGAAGTCAGTAGAATAAGAACTAAAGGCTAAATCCGAAGGTATTACCCAAACAGCGCTGTCCCCTTCTTTCATAAGTTTCATGGCATAATACATACCAAGAAATGTACCTGATAATGAAATTTTTACAGGCCCTGCAATAGTTGATACCGGAGGTAAAGTATTATCTGTTGAAATGTAAACTTTTGAAGCCAAAACATGATTGTTTGTTTCTACTACTCTGTTGGTACTGACTAATCTCAGGTTATAATCTGCAAGAATATATTCATTTTTAGCAGGAGCAATAGCCGAGGCCAATCGTTTTGAGGTATCCAGGTAAATATTATAAATTGTATCTGTTCTTCCAAGTGTAATGTTTTTTTTGCTTAAATATGACTGAAGTTCGGCGATGTCGTTATCTCTGCTTCTCATATCTTGTTGTTCTATATCAAGACAAGAAGAAAATAAAAACATGATACTACCAACACTTAAAAATGCTAATAACCCTCTTAAATTTTTTTTGCTCATAACCCAATTTTTAAAACATGTTTACCATAGATACCTCAAATTTCTTTTGGTTGCGCCCCCGGAATAATTTTTACCAGTTCAACTTCAAAAATCAATGATGTAAAAGGCGGGATAATGCCAGTAGAAGAACCGTCTTTGCCAAATGCCATATCTGAAGGGACAATGACGATGGCTTTTTCGCCTTCGCCCATCATCCCTATGGCTTCTTCTAAGCCTTTTATTACCTGCCACTCTGTTCCATACACAAACTGAAACGATTCATGACGTTTTTTTGTTGAATCGAAAAATTTCCCATCAAGGAACTTACCTTCATAATCTACTATTACAGTATCTCCCGGGTTTACCCTATTTTTTCCTCCAGGCTTTATAGAGATGAAATACAAACCACTGGAAGTGGGCCGAATATTTATTTTGTTTTGTTGGATATATTGCGAGAGTATTTCTTTCTCATATTGTCCAAAATCTTCAACCCACTTAAGAAAAGCTTTTTTTTGATTTTCATAATCTATTTCAGACTGAACATCAAGCATCTCTACGTCCACTTTCATGTTTTCATCATTTTTCAAAAATGTTGGGAGATTTTTTTGAAGGGTATAAATAAAGAAATTATTGGCATTGATAATAAATTCGGCTTTATCTCCTTTTGAAAGCATAGCAAAACAATAGTCTATAGAGCCTTCAAATGCGGGTTTGGTCAGCTTTAGCTTCCGTTGCCCCCTGAAAAATAAAGAGTCATGAATAGTTTTATAGGAAATATCAATCGTTATATAGTCTCCTATTTCTGCTTTTTTTGAACTATCATCAAAAGCCAAAAGTTTATAATAAAATCCATCCGAGCTTTTTTTGTAGCCCGGATATTTATTGTCGCATGACAGAGTTGCAAATAAGCAAACAGCCAGAAATAAAAAGGTTATTCGGTTCATAAAAATAACAAATGAAGCATTGTAATTAAATGTATATACGTTGCTCAAAAGTAATAAAATTTTAAACCGATATGCATTTATGATTCCAATGAAATAAAAAAGGCGGAAGTTGAAAAATCAAAATCCGCCTTAACACTTTATCAATTAATCTTAAAAACCATATGAAAGTCCTACTGCTAAAATCAAACCTCCCGGAGACATCAGTTTTGTTGCTTTATCGTAAGAATCTGAAACATTTTTTGCTTCAGATTTTACTATTTCATATTCTCCGCCTGATACTTTTATTGAATACCCAAATTCAAGGTTAAACCTTAACCTCTGCCCCCAAGACTTACAAATTGTAAGGTCTATCATCTGGGCTGGTTTATATTTAACGTCAGATTCAATTTTTGTTTTGTTATTATTATTTTGCTCCACCTTAACATTTTTCATGGTCATTCCTGAAGCATACGAAAAACCGATGCCCAACCCCAGCGATGTAGGATAACTCCTGTAATATTTGGCCGAGATACCAGTTTTATACCCCAACCAGCACCTACTCCTATTTTAACAGAGAAATTAGTATCAATAGGTGTTTCGAAATTGAGCCCTGCCATACCCGAAATATTGTTTATCCCGGCACCCAATCCTGCATAAGTCCTTTTTTGTGAAAATGCTGACAATGATATAAAAATCAATGCTAATAAAAATGCTCGTTTCATCCGAACAAAATTGAATTTTAAAGGTCGGATGGAACTCGCATGATTTTGTTCATACGTGTTTGTGTTTACTTCTAAACATGCTCGTTTCATGGTATAAATTTTAAATGTTTGTTAAACTTTTTCAATATGACATATTACTATTTGTTTTCCCCCAACATTTGCCAATTAAAATAATTACAGATATATTTTTTTGCTATTTTTGAGGCACAACCTAAAAAAGAATTTAAATGAAAACTTTGAGTATGAATTGTTGGCGTAAAACAGTAATCCTGTTTTGCATACTTACATTGATTTCTTGTCAAAAAAAGAGTGAACACAAGATAGCTTTGATGTTCCCTTATACTACCTGTTCGCGCATGGCTATTGAAGAACAGGCCTTTAAAGCTAAAGCCTCTGCGCTTAACTGCGAGGCCGTTTTTACCGATGCACAAAGTGACGAAGCATTGCAGCGTAAGCAAGCCAAAGAACTTATTGACCAAGGGGTAGATGTAATAGTGGTTATGGCTGTTAATGCATATACAGCTGCCGAAATTGTTAGAGAAGCTCATGCTGCCAATGTAAAAGTCATTGGTTACGACCGCCTGATACACAATTGCGATTTAGATTTTTACATTTCGCACAACAATTATGATGTTGGTAAATTAATGGCAGAATATGCCCTTAAAGTTAGGCCAAACGGCGACTATCTTGTTTTGGGCGGAGATAAGAGTGATAAAAATGCCATATTTGTAAAAACTGGCCAACTTGAAACTTTGCAACCAGCAATAAAATCAGGAAATATTAAAATTGTTTTTGATGTATATGTTGAAGACTGGTCAACAGACAATGCATATATTAATATGAGCGAATATTTGAAACTCAATGCCAATAATGCCCCGGATGTAATACTTACCTCGTATGACGGCCTTGTATATGGCGCCCGCAAAGCCCTTGACGAAGCTGGTATTACTAAAGATATTGTTATTACTGGCCAGGATGCAGAGCCTCAGGCATTGAAAAATATTATGTCTGGAAAACAAACAATGACAATTTATAAACCATTGAAGGCACTTGCCGAAAAAGCTGTTGAAACTGCCGTTAAATTAGCTAATGGAGAGCAGCCTGATACAACAGGCTCTATAAATAATTCGAGAAAAGATGTTCCTTCATATCTTATTGCCCCTGTTGTTGTTGATAAAAACAACATGCTTGAAACAGTGGTAAAAGATGGGATTATTAGTGCCGCCGAATTAGGACTATAATAAAGATTAAAGAGCGTTGATTAGAAACTGGTCACCCCGCTCAGGGCTTAATTATAACGATGTTTATTTTACTACAAACAGGACATCGCTACGCGACTAAATAATAGCAGCATAGCTGCGAACTATTTGTAGGACAATCAAATACATCAAATGTTTCTAAGCCGCATAGCGGCGACCTGTTTGTACCGGACAACAATGATAAAGAAAAATACAAGGCCTCAGGCTTCATTCATACCTGGGGTCTTTTTTGTAGGGCATTTTGGCCATTTTTTCGACCTCAAGGCTGGGAAAGCCAAAATCTTCCACTATTTTACCCAACAATAAATAAACACCGCTACCTTTAAACCGGTACTGCTGTAATGAATCAGGAAAATGCACCGTATCAAAAAAATTGCCCTGAACATCCAGAAATGTACCAAACTGCATTAATCTGTTATCTGAAGTACCAACGTTTTTGAAGGCTACAAGTCGTCCCAACATCCGTACCTTTTTGCCCACGAAAGATATCATTTGACAAGCCATAATTTCGCCGCGAAAACGTGTTTCGAGCATATCAAAAGATGATATACTAACCGGAAAACCTATTAGTTCTATTTCATCATAAGCATCTTCGAGTTTGTTATGCTCAAAAGCAGGAAGCTGAAACTTTCTATCTGCGGGGGCAAACAAGGCTGCTTGTTTATAAACCGGCTTAGCACTGCTTTTTACAAGACGGTGTATCTCCCACAACAACTGTTTTTTGCTCTTTTGTGTAAAGCGCAAAGCTCCAATTCTGGTCAAAATAAGCAATTGCTCAAGACTTACAGGCACCCGGCCAATAAAATCTGCTAAAGATAAGAATGGCCCATGCTCTTCTCTTTCTTTTTCAATACTATGGATTACCTCCTTTTGCAAATTCTGCACCAGCCCATAACCTAAGTACACATCAACACCTTGAACTGTTGTAAGTGTTTTTCCACGATTAACACACGGCAAATGAATAGCAGCCCCCAGCCTTTGTGCCTCATGTACATAAACCCATGTTTGATAGAAGCCTCCAAAATTGTTGATAACAGCCACCATGTGTTCTATGGGAAAGTACGTTTTGAGGTATAAACTCTGAAAACTCTCAACGGCAAATGACGCTGAATGGGCTTTTGAAAAAGAATACCCGGCAAAAGATTCGATTTGTCGCCATACCTCATTGGTAAGCGAATCGGGATAGCCTTTGGCTCTGCAATTGGCAAAAAACTTCTCGACAACTTTTGCAAATTCCGTTCGTGACCTGTACTTACCGCTCATTGCCCTTCGCAACACGTCGGCATCTGCCAGGTCAAGACCGGCAAAATGGTGACAAATCCTGATTACATCTTCCTGATATACCATCACTCCAAAAGTCTCGTGCAGATGTTCTTCCATAAGCGGGTGCAAATACTTAATGGCCGAATGGTTGTTGAAACGGCGGATGTATTCTTTCATCATGCCGCTTTTGGCCACACCGGGCCTGATGATGCTACTGGCAGCTACCAAAGTACGATAATCATCACACCTGAGCTTTTTGAGCAAGCCACGCATAGCCGGACTTTCTACATAAAAGCAACCCAAAGCTTCTCCTGTCTTCAAGCGCGAACGCACTTTTTCATCTTTTTTAAAACTGGCTACATTGTTTACATCAATTTCTATGCCCCGGTTTTCTTTTACTATCAAAGCACAATCTTTTATATGTCCAATACCACGTTGGCTTAGTATATCAAACTTTTCGAAACCCAAATCTTCGGCTACATACATATCCCATTGGGTTGTAAGATGCCCTTTTGGAGGCAAATCCAATGCGGTATAGTAAGTAATTGGTTCTTCAGAAATCAAAACCCCTCCGGCATGAATGCTGCGCAGGTTAGGAAAATCCATGAGGCGGTTGCCTATGCTAAAAAGCCGGGCTGTCAGCCCATTTTTATTGAGTTCGTTATCCGTTTTTGTTACCAAACAGTCAATTTCATCTTTAGGTAAGCCGTGTACTTTGCCAAGCTCCCTGAAAATGGAACGATCCCTGAAAGTAGAAATAGCACAAATAAGAGCTGCATGTTTTGCTCCATACCGCCTGAAAATATAATCGAGTACGTCATCGCGTTCCTTCCACGAAAAGTCAACATCAAAATCGGGAGGGCTGGAACGCTTTGGATTGATGAAACGTTCGAAATACAGGTCAAGTTCTATGGGATCAACGTTTGTTATCTTCAAACAATAGGCCACAATACTGTTTGCCCCGCTACCACGCCCTACATGATAGAACCCCCGGGACATTGAAAACTGGATAATATCCCAGGTCATTAAAAAGTAGGCAGAAAACCCCAACTTATCGATGATATCCAATTCATGCCTGATACGACGATATGCTTCAATATTATCCTTGCCATACCGGTAAAGCATACCTTCAAATGCCAATTTTTCGAGCAAAACCTTGTCGTCATATTTACTTTGAGTAAAAAATCTTTTGTTTTTGGGCTGTCCAAGTTTGAAATCAATGCTGCATCCTTGCATTAAGCGCTCTGTATTTTCTCTGAGATAAGGAAAGTCGTCAAATAATGCCTGTATTTCATCTATGGGAAGAAATGCCTCATGTTTCCCGGCTAAATGGGCTTTATTAATTTTGGTAATCAACGTATTTTCGTCAATAGCCCTGAGATTGAGATGCAATTCGTAATCCTGCACAGAATTGAAGGTCACAGGGAAAAGAGCTACGCACTTTGCCCTTCTTATCTTATGTTGCATCAACGGAAACTGTGTAAGATCAGATGGACGGACACCCCAAAATTCATTTTCGCGCAGGCGCCTATCTAATTTATCATGTAAAGGATAAATAATATAAACATTATTAAAATCAGGGGCTACAGACGGAATAGCTTTATTATTTTCGACTTGGTAAAGGGTAAGAAACTCATTTATTTCGCGAAAACCATCATTGTTGCGAGCCAGGGCAATAAACTGCAATTGTCCTTTATTTCTGAACTCTATACCAACAATAGGATGTATGTTGCTCAAAATACAAGCCTTGTAGAAATCAACAACACCCATTGTACTGTTAATATCAGTCAAAGCCATAGCCTTTACCCCATATTGTGCAGCATTGTTAACCAATTCTTCTACCGACATGGTCCCAAACCTCAGGCTATAATAACTATGACAATTTAAATACATTTTTATTTAAAATATTGATTCAATGATTTTTAACTAAAATATACTGGTTAATATTTAATCAATTATATTGTTTAAAATATAAGCCAATGTAAAGGTAAATCCAAAGAATATTTGACGCTTCATTATATTTTTTTGATTTATATTTTTTAAAAATTTGATTTAAAAAAATAATTCATTAATTTTAAAGGTGTTAGCAAAATTCAAAAAGACAATGCGATGAAAAGAAAAATATACATTTCAATAAGCCTGTTGACAATCATCCTTATTTCAATTGTTGTTACAGCATTTCAGAACAAGCCCCAACAACTTTCTGCACCTTTACTTTTGCCCCAGGTGGTTAGTGCCAAAAAAAGTTATGTATTTACTCAGGCCTTAACTTCAAAGTTTCGTAATGATTTTAAAATAGAAAACGCTATATTTCCTGATACTACAGTTATTTTATTCGAGTTTATCCCGGTGGGAGGCTGGTTGAAAAAATTATCTGATTCAAAGCTTTCGTTAAATTATTATGCAACGGCATATAATAAAGGAAAGCTTTTTATAGCCGGGGGAAGGGATATTTCGGGCAAAGTAGTCAATACTTTTTATGAATATGACCTTGCCGGACAACAATGGATAAACAGGCCTTCAATGAAAACAGCCCGCGAATTCTTTGCCCTTGAAAGCCATGATAACTTTATTTATGCTATTGGAGGTACTGATAAAACTGAGGCTGAAGTATATGATATGTCTTCAAATCAATGGACAACAAAACCTCTAAATTATACAGGATGTTCACCCATGAAAGAAATTATCTGTTATGAAAATATTGACACTTTGTTTTTCATGTTTAATAACAATGGGGAGATGCAAATTTTAAATATTAAAAACATGACAGTACAAAAAGGGCCAACGCCACCGTTTAAAATGAAAAATTTTGATGCCTGCACGTACAACAAAAAAATATATATCAGTGCCGGATATGATGAAAGTGGCATCAACGCCAATGTTTATTGTTACAGCACAGCAGACAGCTTGTGGTCTTCAATAGGGAAGGTCGGGAGTCCGCGCTGTTTGTCCGGTTTGGTTTATTTTGGCAGCATGATACTGCACATTGGCGGCTCGTTTACAATACCATCGCAAAAATGCCGGATATTAAGCGATACTTATATTTTCCGGTTACCTAATTAGTTTTGTAAAACTTCTTTTGGCATTCGTTTACGGAGCCATATTTTCTGGCCAATTTTGGGCTCTGAGCCTATTTCCATGCGGTTTTTATAGTACAGTTTTTTTAGTTTAATTCCATATAACTGGCTTATGCTGTGCATGGTTTCATTTTCGGCTACAATATGAAAATCATTACCAAATTGAGCTTTCCAGCGCTTGGGCTGAATATACAACCTGTCGCCCGAAGTGACATGGTAATCGGCCGGCAAATCGTTGTATTTGACCAATTGCCACGAAAACAAGTCCATTTCTTTTGTCAGCGAGATAAGGTTATCGCCTTCTTCTGCAACAATGTATTGTACATCATTATTAGTAAATATTTTCCGGCGCTTGATATCAATAACAAAATTTTCATCAGAGGCTGCCATTCTGGGTTTATTTTTAACCGATGGCACATAAGTATAGTCGCCTTTGTCAAACCGGTGGAGCTCGTTTTCTTCTATAGTCCTGATAAGGTCTCTGGCATAACTTGGGCTTGTAGCATAGCCTGCTTTCTTTAATCCGTGGGCCCACCCTTTGTAATCATCAGATTTATATTCAAAAAGAAAAGCATAACGTGAAGTATTCATCAAAAAATCAGTATGATCACGGTACGATTCTTCTGCATTACTATATTTTCGAAAACATTCATTAGGGGCATCATCATCCTGGAAATATTTTTTCCCTTGCCACTTATGGCATTTGATGCCGAAGTGATTATTGGCTTCTCGCGCTAAAGAGCTATTTCCGCAACCAGATTCGACCATCCCTTGTGCAAGTGTTATACTTGCCGGGATACCGCTGCGTTTCATCTCTTCAACAGCTATAGGGCTATATTTCTGGATATAATCCTGCCTGGAATACTTCTGCCCCCAAGCAAAACCAAAAGAAAAAGAAACTATAAAGACAAATAAGTATCGTAGAAAAAATCTCTTGCCCATATCTCAATCAATCATTTATTTCTATTTTCAAAATACTTCCAAAGTTTATCCTCAGGTACATTGGCCACAATTTCGACAGGCTCGTTTTTAACAGGGTGTGTAAAGCTAATCTTTCGGGCATGAAGATTGATACCTCCATGATCAAGACTGCGGTTGTAACCATATTTCAAATCACCACGAATAGGGCAACCAATTTTACTGAGCTGACAACGTATTTGGTGATGCCGGCCTGTCTCTAACTGTATTTCAAGTAAATAATAATTATCAGATTTATCAAGAATTTTGTAGTGCAGAATTGCTTTTTTTGATTCTTTTACCTCTTTATCATAGGCAAAAGACTTGTTTTTGCGTGTATCGCGGACAATATAATGGATTAATGTATCAGCTTCTTTTGGGGGCTGCTCTTTTACTATTGCCCAATAAATCTTTTTCACGGATTTATCCTGAAACATTTGGTTCAAACGGGCAAGGGCTTTGCTTGTCCTTGCAAACAAGACTACACCACTTACCGGCCTGTCTATTCGGTGTACTACGCCGAGAAATACATCTCCTGGTTTTTGATATTTCTGTTTTAAATAAGTTTTTATTTTTTCTTCTAAAGAAATGTCGTTAGACTTGTCAGGCTGGACAATATCCGAGGTTTGTTTATTGATGGCAATCAGGTGGTTATCTTCAAACAGCACTTCCATACTCAAAATAATACTTTCTGCAAAAGACCTAAAAAAGCAGGAGATTTAAAAATTTTTTTATCCACATGGTAAAAATGCTTTGTTCATATTTTGAGAAAAGTATATATTTGTAGCCTCAAAACAATGGGCAATGATGGCGCGGTAGCTCAGCTGGTTAGAGCGCATGATTCATAATCATGAGGTCCCCAGTTCAATCCTGGGCCGCGCTACTTGAAAAAAACAAGCCGCTTACAGAGTTTTTCTGTGAGTGGCTTGTTTCATTAAAAAAAGTGCTGGAGATCCTTCTGGAGATCTTTTTTTTTAATTTTTCTAATTAGTGAAATGAATAACTGGTAAATGGACATAAAATTTGTATGGGTTGAGAAACATCGCCGCCACGCGTTTATTCTTACAGCCATAGACACATTTACAAGGGTTGTATTGGGCTGGACGGTTGCTTTTCAGATAAAACAGGAAACGGTAAAACAACTTTGGTCGCGAATCATTGAAAACCATCTGCAGCCCCACGATTGCATAAACAAGCAGATGGACATAGAAGTCCGTAACGATAACGACAGCCGTTTTGTAGCCCGCTCGGTACAGCAATTTTTTCGTGACAACCACCTGGGGCAGGTATTTACCCATCCATACACCCCTCAGGAAAACGGGCATATCGAAGATATTCCATAACATCTTTTTACAATTGCCCCTCCATAAACATTAGGATATTCTTTATAAAGCGAACCGTAATTTGGCCAGTCAAATACAAAAACTTCGCCTTGTTTTGGTTGCCCCGAGAGTATAAAATATTTTGTGTAAACACAATAATTTGATTTTTAATTTATTTTACATCTGGTTTCAAAAATAGTCAAAAATTGATGAAGGATCATACCCCAATTTTGGATTGGCATATTCCACTTTTCCTCGATATTTC
>JAKPQD010000284.1 GCA_029572965.1 Bacteroidota bacterium
TTTCTTTAACAGATAAAACTCATCTTCGAGACCTATTTGATAGAACTAAATTTCAAAATGACAAAGAACGTTTTAGGCTTAATGAGCCAAATTTGTTTAATTTTTAATAACGTCCCGATTTTAATGGGACACTAGTGATTCTGCTATTTAAATCAAATATATTCTTTTGGGGCTCATACAGTCACTCCTTCGGAGTTGATTGTCCATCTGCCGCCAATACAACAAAATGTAAAAGCATCAAAAATGTTTTATTTAATAATGAATTAAATTAATGTACCTTTGTAAAAATCTGCCCTTGTAGGATATTAAGTAATATACTGAAAAATTCCAATATTGGTTGATTCGATTAAATAATAATAAGAAAGGAAAATAAATGGGCAGAGGAAATGAATCTTTTGGCAAAAAAGAAGTACGCGCAAAGAAAGAAAAGAAAAGGAAAGAAAAAGAACAGCGAAGACAGGAACGAAAAGGACAAAGCCGTGATGGCAATAACCTGGACGATATGATTGCTTACGTAGATGAGTTTGGAAACATCACATCTACTCCACCGGACCCTACCCGCAAGACCGTAATCAACGCAGAAGAGATAGAAATCGGGGTACCCCGTGACAATTCGCCTAAAGTCAACGAAACCATCCGAAGTGGCATTGTTACATTTTTTGACACATCCAAAGGGTTTGGGTTTATAAAAGATTCGGCCTCTGGGCAAGATATATTTGTACATGCCAAATCGCTTTCAGCAGCTATTGCCGAAAACGACATAGTGACCTTTGAAGTGATAAAAGGCCCTAAAGGCCCTAATGCTGTGAATGTTGCTATAGTAAAAGAATAATTTATTTTTATAAAGCAAAAACGCTTAGCTTTTTCAAAATGCTAAGCGTTTTTTGTTGATATGCTTCATTGTATTGTTCATAATAAATCCCCGTTCTGTTTTGAAAGTGCCCATCTTTTGCTAATTTCGTGCTGGAAAATAAAAAATATCGAAAAAGCATGAATGCTAAGCATGTAGAAAAGATATCGGCGCAAATGGGCATCAATGCCGAGAACGTTGAAAACACCATCAGCCTGCTCGAACAAGGCGCTACTATCCCTTTTATCAGCCGTTACCGCAAAGAAATGACAGGCAGCCTGGATGAAGTGCAAGTGGCCGAGATAAAGCGGTTGATGGAAAAGCTCATTGAAATTGACAACCGCCGCGAAACCATCCTCAATTCTATTGAAGAACAAGGCAAGCTGAGCGACGAATTGCGCAGCAAGATAGAAGCCTGTTCAACATTAAGCGAACTGGAAGACCTTTATCTCCCTTATAAGCCCAAACGTCGTACCCGGGCCACCATAGCCAAAGAAAAAGGCTTAGAGCCATTGGCCGGTACCATTATGAAACAACAAACCGTAAATATTTATGGCTTTGCCGAAAAGTTTATCAACAAAGATGTTGCCAATGCTGATGAAGCTATAGCCGGCGCAACCGACATTATTGCCGAATGGGTAAACGAAAATGTCAGGGCGCGTAACCAGCTCAGGAAGCTATTCAGGCATGAAGCACTGATTATATCGAAGGTGGTGAAAGGCAAAGAGCCAGATGCCATTAAATACGGCGATTATTTCGAATTTAGCGAGCCGCTCAAACGTTGCCCATCGCACCGTTTTATGGCCATGCACCGTGGCGAAGAAGAAGGTTTCCTGAAAATCAGCATCGAGCCTGCGCAGGAAAAGGCCATTGCCATGCTCGAGGAGATATTCATCAAGGCTGACAACGAGTGCAGCGATATTGTAAAAAAAGCGATAACAGACTCGTACAAGCGCTTACTTGGCCCTTCAATAGAGACCGAAATAAAAGGCGAAGCAAAAGAAAAAGCCGATGACGAGGCCATCAGGGTATTTTCCGAAAACCTCAGACAGCTTCTTTTAGCCCCACCACTGGGACAAAAACAGACCTTAGCCATTGACCCCGGGTTCAGGACAGGATGTAAAGTGGTCATCCTCGACAACCAGGGAAAATTGTTGCACAACGAAACCATCTACCCTCATCCACCGCAAAACGAAAGGGGAAAAGCAGCAGCCAAAATCAATGCCCTGGTAAATACCTACAATGTAGAAGCTATTGCTATCGGGAACGGTACTGCCAGCCGCGAAACAGAAAACTTTATCAAAACCGTCCGTTTTGAGCGGGATATAAAAGTGTATATTGTCAACGAAAGCGGGGCTTCGGTATATTCAGCCTCGCAAGTGGCCCGCGATGAATTTCCCGAATACGATGTCACCGTGCGGGGAGCTGTATCTATTGGCCGCCGGTTGATGGACCCGCTGGCCGAGCTGGTAAAGATAGACCCTAAATCTATTGGCGTTGGGCAGTACCAACATGATGTAGATCAGGGGAAGCTCAAAAAAAGTCTCGACCAGGTGGTAGAACTTTGTGTAAACAGCGTCGGCGTAGAGCTTAACACAGCCAGTAAGCAGCTCCTCTCCTACGTATCTGGCCTTGGACCTGCTTTAGCTGCGGCTATTGTAGCTTATCGCAATGAAAACGGGGCGTTCGAGTCGCGCAAACAACTGATGAAAGTGCCACGTTTGGGCGAAAAAGCCTTTGAGCAATGTGCTGGTTTTTTGCGTATCCGTAACGCTCATAACCCTTTGGATTCGAGTGCAGTACACCCCGAAAGTTATCCAATAGTTGAAAAAATGGCAGCCGATGTTGGGACGAATGTAGAGCAACTTATCAAAGACGTGGAGTTGCAAAAAAAGATAGATATCAAGCGTTATGTAACGGCTAAAACCGGTTTGCCTACCCTTCAGGACATCATGCAGGAACTATCCAAGCCCGGACGTGACCCACGTACCATTATCAAAGTATTTGAGTTTGACCCTAACGTACAAACCGTCAACGACCTGAAAGAAGGCATGGTATTGCCGGGTATTGTGACCAACATTACCCGTTTCGGGTGCTTTGTGGATGTAGGGGTACACCAGGACGGGCTTGTGCATATCTCGCACTTGGCCAACCGCTTTGTGTCTGACCCAAACGAGATAGTAAAGCTACACCAACATGTACGGGTAAAAGTTATAGAAATAGATAAAGTAAGGAATCGTATCCAGTTGTCAATGAAGGAAGTAGAGTGAGTTTTCAACACGGGGGCACGGAAAACACAGAGGAATATTTTTTAGATTTAAGAACCAAGGGCCAAGAATAAAGAAAAAACGCGAAGTTCAAATAGAGCTTCGCGTTTTTTTTATAGTATAACCTCTGTGTTCTCCGTGTCTCTGTGTTGAAAACTAAGCAACGATTTCCATACCGCGTATCAATGCAGCTTTGTTTTCATCGAGCAAGTGATGATGGCGGGCAGGAAGGCTTTTCTTCAGGCCGGCAATAACATTGTCAACAGTAACAATAGGCCTGAGCTTAAGGTATGCCCCAAGTACCATCATATTAAACACCTTGGGAGAGCCCATACGTGCAGCCTCAGCTGTAGCTTCCACAACATGAATTTTAATATCAGTACGACTTGGTTTTACTGAAATACCATTGTTGTCGTACAATAAAATGCCTCCGGGTTTAACCGATTGCTCAAACTTATCAAGCGACTGCTGGTTAAGGATAATGGCAGTATCAAAGCGGGTCAGGACAGGCGAGCTAATCTCCTTGTCGCTGAGGATAACTGTTACATTAGCAGTTCCACCACGCATTTCAGGGCCATAAGAAGGCATCCAGCTCACCTCCATATCTTGCATGATACCCGAGTAAGCCAATATTTTGCCCATCGAAAGAACTCCCTGGCCCCCAAATCCGGCTATTATTATTTCTTCTGTCATAGTTTCTTTTTTTTTCTCATCTTACTAATATCAAAACTATTTTCTATTAAAAGTAAATAGCTCGTTCTTATTAGTAATTTGTCATTGGTAATTAGTAATTTACTTAGTAATTAACTTTCCATCTACCTTTAGGTCTCCCAGTGGATAATACGGGAGCATATTTTCCTCCATCCATTGATTGGCTTTCACAGGTGACATTTTCCAACCCGAGTTACAGTTTGAAACAATCTCCACAAAAGATAGTCCCAGCTTATTTTTTTGTACCTCAAAAGCCTTCTGGATAGCCTTTTTCGCCTTACGCACAGCCGAAGGGGTATGGACAGCCTGGCGGGTAACATAGTACGTCCCCGGAAGCATAGACACCAGCTTGGTCATATCAATAGGGCTACCCATCCATTTTTCATCACGGCCATAAGGCGAAGTTGAAGTTTTCATCCCGACAAGGGTTGTGGGGGCCATCTGACCGCCAGTCATCCCATAAATACCATTATTGATAAAGATAATAGTAATATTTTCGCCCCTGTTACAAGTATGCAGCGTTTCGCCGGTCCCAATAGCAGCAAGGTCGCCATCACCCTGGTAAGAAAATACAAATTTATCAGGCATCACACGCTTAAGCCCGGTAGCTACTGCTGTTGCCCTGCCGTGTGCAGCCTGGACAAAATCGAGGTTAGAAAATTCATATAACATAACTGCACATCCTACAGGGGCAACACCAATGGTTTCACCCCCAATGCCCATTTCTTCAATCACCTCATGGACAAGCCTGTTGGCGGTACCATGACCGCAACCCGGACAATAACTCAATTCCCTGTCGTTCATCAGGGACGTTTTAGAATATACCAGGTTTTCCGGCTTAATTATATCATTAACATTCATATTATCCTAAATTAAAGTGTTTTAAAAAAGCCTCGAAAATCTCTTCAGGGCTGTGAACAACCCCGCCATAGCGGCCAAAATGTTTGACAGGCACCTGAGGTGTTTGGCGTGTTGCCAGTAAAACATCTTCCACCATTTGGCCAGCGCTCATCTCGACCGACAAAATACCTTTCATTTTTTTGGCTAATTCAGCAATAACTGCTGAAGGAAAAGGAAACAAGGTGATAGGACGAAGCAACCCCACTTTAATCCCCTTTTCACGGGCATATTCAATCGACTTTTTAGCTATACGTGCACTGGCACCATAAGCCACCATCAAATAATCAGCATCATCGCACAAATACTTTTCATAGCGGACTTCATTCTCCCTCATTTGCTGGTATTTAGCCTGCAAAGCTAGGTTTTGCTGTTCTTTTTTCACAGGGTCAAGGTCTAACGAAGTTATAATGCGGTTTTTTCTTCCGGCATTACCACAAACAGCCCATTGAGGGACTTCTGTAGAGCGTGGCATTTGGTCAAAAAGTTTCACTTTCTCCATTGTCTGACCAATCACCCCGTCCGACAATATCATGACCGGGGTACGATATTTGAAAGCCAGGTCAAAAGCCAGCGGCATGTGGTCGGCCATTTCCTGAACAGAAGCAGGGGCCAATACCAACATGTGGTAATCGCCATGGCCACCCCCTTTTACAGCCTGAAAATAATCCGACTGTGCAGGCTGGATAGTTCCCAAACCCGGGCCTCCACGGGCTACATTAAGGATAACGCATGGAAGGTCAGCCCCGGCAATATAAGAGATACCTTCGAGCTTCAAACTAATACCAGGGCTTGAAGAAGAAGTCATCACCCTTTTGCCGGCAGCAGCAGCGCCAAACACCATATTGATAGCTGCCACTTCACTTTCGGCCTGTAATACAATCATTCCTGTACGTTTTTCAGGGCGTTCGGCCATCAAATATTCCATCACCTCACTTTGCGGGGTGATAGGATACCCAAAATAAGCATCACAGCCCGCCCTGATGGCAGCCTCGGCAATAGCCTCGTTGCCTTTCATTAAACGAATTTCGCTCATATTATTTTATTTATTATTCTTTCAATTTATTTAGCCCTATACACAGTAATAACACCATCAGGGCAAACTATGGCACAGTTAGAACAACCCGTGCAGGCATCAGGATTTTTCATATAAGCATAATGATAACCTTTACGGTTTACATCTTTTTGCATAGCAATAACATGCTGAGGACAAGCCCCAACACAAACTTCACATCCTTTGCATTTGTCTTTATCAACAACAATAGCACCTTTCGCCATATTTAATAAGTTTTATTTATGATTTTCGTAAAATATTTTCAAACGTTCTTCGAGGACAGGGATTTGTTCCATTCTCACCTGCGAAACACAAGCACGAAGGCCTTCTTTTCTTTCACTACCTGTTATATCTAAAGTAATCGCACTGATCCCATAAGGCAGCAATTCTTCTACCAGCTCACCACCTGTATATCCGGGATAAGAAATGGTAAAATAAAAACCATTGGCCAATGGACGGCCAAGGTCGGTATCGTAAACAATATTAAAACCATATTTAACAAAGAGCTCTTTCATCAGAGATGCCCTTTTTTCATATTCTTTCACCGAAGCAGTAAGATTAGCCGCCCCATCATTAACAGCTTTGAACATGGCCGCCAATGCAAACTGTGCAGAATGACATGTACCGGACGATAATGCATACAACGCCCCATAAATAGCCGCAAACCCGAAACTATCTGAAGTGAAATACCTTTTCAAATCAGGAAAAGTACGATGATATAAGGTATCAGAAATGGCTAAAATACCAATGCGTTGTCCGGCATAGCTGAATATTTTGGAACTTGAAATCATCAACATATAGTTATCTGTGTATTTTGCCACAGTAGGCTGAAATGGTGCCTGTCCCGGCACAGAATAATCCTGGCGGAAGTCCATGCCAAAATAAGCAAGGTCTTCAATAACAATAACATCATATTTTTTAGCCAATGTGCCAATAGTCTTCAACTCATCATCTGTAAAGCAAATCCATGAAGGGTTGTTAGGGTTTGAATAAACAATAGAAGCTATTTTACCAGTTTTCAAATACGATTCAAGCTTCTCGGCCAGCTTTTCGCCTCTATAATTATAAACGTCAAACTGTTCGACCGGAATACCCAGTACCTTGTGCTGTTGTTTTTGTACCGGAAAGCCGGGGTCTATAAATAAGGTAGTAGTTTTATTCACATCGCGACGAGCACACATAAGAAAAGCACAAAAACCACCCTGCATTGAACCAACCGTAGGAACAATGCCCGAAGGAGAAATATTGATATCGAGAAAAAGTTTAATAAAGCGCGAAGCTTCATCTTTTAATTCTTTAATACCTTCAATATCTGGATAAATAGAAGCAACACCTCTTTTTAAGGACTCTATTTCAGCTTCAACACCAACTTTTTCAGCATTAATGCCCGGAACACCCATTTCCATGCGAACGAACTTAGTCCCGCTAAGCTTTTCAATAGTATTTACCAAACGAACCACCTCGCGGATTGAGGCCCGTTGTACATTATGCACTTTGCTTTCGTCAATAGCTTTAGCAACAATAGCAGTATCAATAGGTGTTTTCATTACTATGTTTTAGTTGAAATTTTGTGCAAATGAATAAAATCCAAATATCCATTACAAATAAATGAGACATTTTATGGACTTTTGGGGTAAAATTTTTAATAAAGGGGTAAAAAATTTTAATAAGGGATAAATTTTTATACATTTGCCAAACAACAAACCTAACTATAAATGTTTGATATAGAACATCCAATACCATCATATCTTACCTCGCGTAAGAATATTTCAAGGCTTGTGGGTTTCACAGCCTTGTTTGCCTTGGTATTTATCAATATTTATGACCCATTTGGGGCCAAATATTGGTTGGAGGCTTCTGAATACAAGTTACTGCTCATGTCGAGCCTGGTTATTCTCACAGGAGTGTTTGTTGTTGTTGTCAGCAGGCTAATTATGTTTTACTATTATAAAAAGCATTCCCTTCTTTTTTGGCAATATGGCACATGGATATTTGTCGAAATATTTGTCATGGCCATGTTTTATGCTTTGTTTATAAAATTTGGGCTCAAAGATGGGCGTATTTTATTTGAATTGATAAAAAAATCGCTGCAGACTACCGCGCTTATTATTCTTTTGCCCTATTCGGTAATGTGGCTATACTTTTCTTATCAGAACAAAAAAGAGCAGATTGATGCCATGACCAATAATTTTTTTAAAAGGGAACAAGCAGTCCAGCCTCAAGGGATGCTTCCTTTTTATGATGAAAAAGGGGTATTGAGAATATCCATCAAAATCGAGAACTTGCTTTACATTGAAGCTTCAGACAATTATGTGAACCTTTATTACATTAACAGCAAACAAAAAGTATCGAGGTTTTTATTGAGAAATAATTTGAAAAAGATAGAACCAGAGCTAAAAATGCAAAACATCGTCCGATGCCATCGTTCGTTTATGGTCAATTCACAAAGGGTAAAAGTGTTGCGAAAAGAAAAAGATGGCCTAAAAATTGAGCTAGACACCCCCGAATTAGTTGAAATCCCGGTATCAAAAACTTATTCTGAAAATATCATGCAAATACTGCTTAAAGACAATCATTTATGAAAATCTTTTGTTTAGCCAACAATTTTGCGCAGCATGCACAAGAAATACAACATGAGATACCCGAAAAACCAGTATTTTTTTTAAAGCCGGACACCGCTCTTTTGCGAAATAACGAACCATTTCCTATTCCTTCATTTTCGAATGAAGTACATTATGAACTTGAACTGGTTTTGAAAATCAAGAAATTAGGCAAAAGCATAAAACCTCAGTTTGCAAGCCGTTATTATTCTGAAGTTGGATTAGGCATTGATTTCACAGCCCGCGATATACAAAGAGAATGTAAAGCTAAAGGCTTGCCTTGGGAAATAGCCAAAGGGTTTGATTATTCTGCCGCTATAAGTTCTCAATTTATTGAAATATCTGCATTACCCTACCCTCAAAATATACATTTTTGGCTCGAAATAAATGGAAAAGTTGTTCAAAACGGGTATTCATCAGACATGCTGTTTAAGTTCGATATCATCCTCTCTCATATTTCGCAATATATGACCCTTCGCACTGGAGATCTAATATACACTGGGACCCCGCCAGGCGTGGGCTGCGTACATCCCGGAGACAGGCTTAAAGCGTACTTAGAGGATCAACTTCTGATGGATTTCAGGGTTGTTTAGCGTTCAATAACAAAAAACCCCAATCTTTCTGTATGATCCAGAACAAAATATTGATTTGGTACTTTTGACAAAAGAAATACAGCCAATAGATCGCCTGTACATGTCCATATACTTATTATTGAAAGTAAGAACCAATATCCAGACCCTGTAAATGCTGATATAAACAAAGGTATTATGCCTATCAGGACAAAGGGGGCAAAAAGCGAAACTAAGTAAGAAACTTTTGTAACAACTTGATTATAATGCGTATAAGGCGATAGCGAAGTTTTACTAAAGCCAAATTTCAGGGCTTTAACATTGAATTTGTTGGTCAGAATTAAAAACAAGGCATGCAGCCCTTCATGCACAATAACCAATGGAATAAACCAGATATAAACCGTTTTTGCCACATTAAATAACGATTCTTTTAAGGAAACATCCTCATACCATAGTGAGAACGGGCAAACAACAAACAGCACCAGAATAAGCGCAGAAGCCAAACTATAACTATTGATTTTTCCATCACTGGCAGTGATTTCATTCTTACTAAAACATACAATATTAGAGCTATCGAGGTTTTTATTAAGTTCTTCTTCAATTTTAACCAGCAAATCCTTAAATAAACCAGCTTGTTGACTTTCAACAATAGAGTTTAATTGTTGTTTATTGGCTATAATATTGCTTTTTATAGTGTTGACAAGAGTTGTTACGTTATCCGAATTAGAAACATCAAAAAAACGGCCCAATTCGCGATAATTATTGTATAAAACATCTGTTTTCAGGACATCTGCCGGAAGGCTTTTAACAATCCGCTGATAACGGGCTTTGGCATTGATTAATACCGACGACGATATTTCAGCAATATCAATACCCCGGAGAGAATAAACCTCAGCATACCTGTATATACCAGTATATCCAAAAGCATCTAAATCGTCTGCGATAGTCAGGAGGCTGCCCAGCAGGTTTTTCTTTAACGAAAGCTTTTTATCATCTTTATTTTCATGAAATTCTATGGCCCTTAAAATTTCTTCAAAACCATTAATGGCAATGTTTTTAAAATACTCTTTACAAATATTGGCGCTGGCTTTACCATGCGAAGCATCTAAAGTGACAGATAAACCGGTATCGTGAAAAAAGCAACAAATGATAAGCTTAGTCAAAAAAGGTTTATCAACAGGATATCCCCTGAAATATAAAGAAACAGCTAAACTACTGGCATAATTCCAAACCCTGGCGTGGTGCGTTTGGTCATGAGAAGGAATGTGGCAGGTTTTGAAAATTGCAGCACAATGGCCATAAAGTTCTTGCTTCCATTGATTTTCAATATCTAAAATGATATTTCCAATGGAGGTTTTCAAGGCTTAAACAAAAAGTTTTTGCGCAGCCCCGATATCAAAAAACCAGTACATTTCGCCCAAAGCAGGCCTGATTTGTAAGCCCGGGAGCTCCAACTGGTCTGCCTTTTTGTTTATAACTGCATCAACAATGGCAGATTTAGCCAATCCAGACACATTGAAGATGATTTTTTTTGAATTGTTGATACAATAAGGCGTAATGGTGATACGCTTTTGGTCTTTGCGCGGATCTACTGATGGTTCAACGATATTGCCCGAAAAAATAACATTATTCTGCCCGGCAAAGATAGAAGCAATATGCCCGTCATCGCCCATCCCAAGGAAGAAAAGGTCAAAGCAAGGAATTTCCTGGTATTTTGGAACAATGCTCAAAATCTCGTGCGCATAGCGTTTGGGCTCGTTATCGGTATTTTCTCCGTGTATGCGGTGAATGTTGGCTTCCGGGATTTCTATCCGGCTAAGCAAATGTTTATTGGCACAGTAATAGTTACTATCGTAATGGTCAGGGGCCACGCACTTTTCGTCGGCCCAAAAGATATGCACCCTTTGCCATTCAATCTTTTTACCATATTTTTCGGCAATGTTCCTGAAAAACATGATAGGGCTGTTTCCTCCGGAGAATGCGATGTATATATTCGGATTTTGCTCGAGATGCGCAGTTACCTGGGCATAAAACCAACCAGCCAGCTCTTCGGCAAGCTTTATTGGCGATGGTGCAATGTGCAGGATATCGTCAGAAAATCTCATTTAATAAGTTGGTTTAATTGCGGCAAAGTAAACTCTTTTTTCTTAAAATAACTATTGAAAGATTTTTTAAAACCTTTGAAATATGTCTTTCACTAATATTTTTGAAGATTAACGTTTAAGGCCTTTCCTCTATTGTGGTTTATTATAAAGTTTAGCTCAATCCTTTTCCCTATCCGATACAAAATATAGCCCGAAAAAATGGCAATAATTTCATAAGCTAAATAGGGCATTTGCGTCAAAATAACAAGGCCAGAAATCATCCATCCTCCTATAAATCCAGCACACAATACAATTCCCCCTGCCAGAAACAAACCATAGCCAGCTTTAATCAATACTGTTGCAAAAGAGCTATTTTTATTAGCATTCAGATTGGAACACATTACAGCCATGCTGTCATT
>JAKPQD010000311.1 GCA_029572965.1 Bacteroidota bacterium
GCATCTCGTGGCCGGTGTGCCCGCAGTCGAAGCGGGGCTGCATGGCCGGCATGGCGGTGTGCGGGGCAGTATGCATGTACTTTTGGCCCATGTACCAAAGATAGACATTTTATTGCACCTGGTCAAGGCTTTGGCTTACATTGGCTGCTCTTGGCTACTGGCTGCAGCCTGATGGCTAAGGCTCTGCCTTAGCCGAACGGGGGATAACTTTTTCTTTAAAGCAAGCTACTAATTTTTTCTTTGTAGATAGTTTTTCACTATTTTTGCATAAAACTATTTAAGGTATTATTATTTTGTAGCATATAATAAACATTGGCGATAAAATTACAGCGCTTAGAAAAAAGAAAGGCTGGACGCAAAGCAACTTGGCTAAAGCTATTGAAACCTCAAGGGATATCATCGGAAAGAACGAACGCAATGAAAATTCGCCATCTATAGAAATGGCTTTAAAAATTGCAAAGGCTTTCGATGTCCCGGTAGATTATCTTTTGGGCGAAGGAATACATGCCCAGTATGACAAAGAAACGGTTAAGCTTATCGAAGCTATTGAAGATTTAGACCCCAATACTAAAACTGTTGTATTTAACGTGATTGATACTTATTTACTTGATGCATTGGCCCGAAAAGCTTATGCGCACAGATAAAAAATTATGATTATGAAACAGCTTGTATTAAACATACCTGAAAGTGAATATCGCTTTTTTATGAAAGTGATTAAAAATTTTCCTTTTGTAAAAGTTGATGAAAAGAAAAGCAAGCTTTTGGAATTGGAAGAAAAACTTTCTCCTACCAAACGTAAAATATGGAGCAGTATAAAAGAAGGGCTTAAAGAGGTTGAACTTATCGAACAGGGTAAAATAAAAGCCAAATCTGCTAAAGAGTTTCTCAATGAGCTATAACCTTATTATTACGCCAGCTTTTGAAAGGGATGCAAAACCCTTACTGAAAAAATACAAATCACTTAAAACTGATTTGGCTGGCTTGTTTGAATCGCTCGAAAATGAACCTTCGCAAGGTAAACCGCTTGGCAAGGACTGTTATAAAATTCGCCTTGCAATATCTTCCAAAGGTAAAGGCAAATCCGGTGGTGCAAGGGTTATTACCTGTGTTAAAATTACCTCTGATAAAGTATTCCTGCTTTCCATTTACGACAAGTCTGAAAAAGAAGATATTTCAGACAAAGAACTGAACGAATTATTGAAGTTAATTTAAAGCAAAAGCCCGGTCAATGCCGGGCTTTTGGATTATGCTATACTCGTTGAATCCAAAATACAAAACTACCAATAGCAAAAAAGAAGAAAAACAAAATCACTCCTAAGCTTATCCAAGCCCACTTTTTCTTATTTGCTCTCCCCATCTCGTCAAACTCCTTGAAGTAACTAAGATATTTATTATGCCTAAATAATAGAAAGTAGTTAAATAACAAGGTTATAGGCAGCACAAGAAAAATTACATTAGCATTAAAATAAAGTATCTTTAATAAGCCCAGGTAAATATTGACAATTCCAAAACAAAATAAAGCTATTAGTAAAATCATCAATCCACCAGCCCTAAAGCTACTTATTCCAGTATCTTCCTTTTTAAATGACTTATTTAATTCTTCGACTGGGTTGTCAACTCCCATTTTTGCAAATCTTCTTTTGGAGAGATTGAGCTTATAAAGTAATAATGTCGGATTGATTTTATTAAATAATAGGTGAAGCTTATAATCACCTTTGTACGCGAAATAATAAATTAAATTCCAAAATCTTTCCATAAAATTCTAATATGAAGAAAAATTATTTACAACTGTTTCACCAAGTTTTGAGCCTCCCCAGCCTCCAACTACTCCACCAATCACACCTCCAATTACTGCACCTGGTATAGCTCCAACGCCTCCAAACCATACACCAATAGCAGCTCCAATTTCAGCTCCTGCCCATGCTCCAGTAATTCCAAGAGATGATTGGGCTACAGCCATTTGAGTATTAGCTCCATAAGTACCTCCATCTTTCTGTATTGCACTATACACATTAACTCCTCCAATTACAACACTTACTCCAAGAGACCCATATCCTATTCCTTTTCCCCAGTTTGTTGTATTATATGTTTTAATTCCAAATCCACCACTAAAAATTTTTCCTGCGGCATTGGGTTTTGTATAAAATTTAGGACTAAATCCACTGTTATTATTTACCCTAAAATTACCTCCGAGATAACTCATTCCTGCGCCAAATCCTCCTATTCCATTGTTCGTATGGTCAGCTGCAGTTAACCAACCCCCTCCACCTTGGGCAACATTGCCCCATGCAAAGTCAAAGCTTTCAAACGAATAATTTCCCTGATTGTCCCAAGAAGCATGTTTTATATGATATTCATAGCCTGTTATTCGTGTCCCGGTATAAACATCTGGCCCATTTGCCCTTTTTGTATAATATTCTGTATAATATATACAAGAACTGTATTGTGTAACATCAAAATACAGGTTATCGGACGTATAAAGCCCTGCTGCGGCTGCAACTTCTCCACTTAAGATTTTACCAAAATCAATAGGTACCCCCATATTATCCCCAAAAGTATTGCTCACCACATCATATGTATCCCAACCGCCAGTAAAATTCATTGAACCGCCATTAAGGTAACTACTGCGGGAGCTCATTTCAGACATATATCTGTAGTATGCCATGTAATCCTCAACCGTATAAAAAGGCATGCCATTGGGGGCATAACCTAAAGGTTCGTTTTCCCAGCCCGAAGGGTCGGCATAGCGCAGGGGGTTGTTGAGGCAATAGCCGCATAGCATCTCGTGGCCGGTGTAGCCACGGTCGAAGCGGGGCTGCATGGCCGGCAATCCGGTGTGCGGGGCAGTATGTATGTACTTTTGGCCCATGTACTAAAGATAGGCATTTTATTGCACCTGGTCAAGGCTTTGGCTTAGACGCTTAGTTTTAACACCCGAAAGCAGTTGCAAACTGCAAAGAAAGGAAGAAGTCCAAGCCGCAGACTTGAACTATTGCCTTCGGGCAAACTTGCGACATAGGAGCTAAATAAATTAGGCTACAAGCAACTTATACTCTTGAATCAGGCCTCTACAGGTACACGAAAGCGTGTGCAAAAATTACGTATCATATCGAGGGTTAAAGGTCTTTTTCTATTCATAACCTTCGAAACAGTAGTCTTATCACCTAAAATACCAACTAAGGCATTTTGCTTTAGTCCGTGTTGTTTCAAAACGAATTCGATTATATCAATGGGGTCAACATCTGGAAAGCTGATGTTTTCTTCCTCATAGCTTTCAACTTCCATTGAAAGCATTTTAAGTTCATAAAACTCATCGGAACCTGGCTCTGCGTTAAATATCTCACGTATTCTTTTGAGAGCATTTTCATAGTCTGCAACGTCCCTTATTACAGCTACTTCAATTGTCTTCATGATAAATTATTCTCTACTATCTTTAGTTTACAATCTCTAATAATCCCAAATGGTATTTGCATCGATTTTGTCATACTCCTGATGAGTACCCACAAAACATATATACCCAACCCCTGCATTAAACGCAAATGCTACAACCAACCTGTAATCATTCCCTTTTATATTAAAGACTACTCGATTATTTGAAAGAACGCTCACATACGGATAAATTTCCTTTACATCATTGGAGTTTTTCCATTTGGATTCTTTGGCAAGCTTTAGCCATGAGCCTAATGGAACGGCGCTATCAGGGTGCTTTCTCCAAAACTTTGCAAGGGTCTCCTGAGCTATAATGCGCATTGACTTAAACTTTTTACGACAAAAATAATAAAAAGTTGGCAATTTGTCAATTTTTTAAAGCATATTATCTATTACCTGAAACCTCCGTACTGTATGGGGCAGTAAGCATATACTTTCGGCCCATGTACCAAAGATAGGCATTTTATTGCACCTGGTCAAGGCTTTGGCTTGCATTGGCTACTCTTGGCTACAGGCTGCAGCCTGATGAAATACTTACGGTCAGAGGCTCTGCCTTAGCCGAACGGGGGGCCGGGCTACAAAAGCTTTGCGTTTCTGAAAACACAAAGCTTTTAGGCCTGCTCAAACTAAACCACGCAAAGCCTTGACACACCATGTTAAACGGCCGGAGGCCGAATACAATGCGACGTAGCAGGATGCTAAGCCGGACCGCTTTTATTGGCAAGCTACGATGAACGGGGGCATTTTACTCATTTTCTATCACTTCAATTATCTGTGCATGTAATTCAGGAATTTTATTTTTAACAACGTCCTATACAATCGAATAATTGACTCCCATATAATCATGAATTAACCTGTCTCTCATACCAGCCATATCTTTCCATTTTATTCTACTCCATTTTATTTTAAAATCTGCTGGTATCTTTTTCGTAGCTTCGCCAATTATTTCCAAACTCCTTATTACAGCTCGTTTTAATGTTTCATCAACCAAAAAATCATCTTTTGTTTTGTCAGGTGTAATTACTGAAAGAATGTAGAAACTTTCGTCACGGATATGTTTCAGGTATTCAATAGGTTCTTTAGACATACTTCACCTCGTTTAAAATCTTTGGACCAATATAAGGGCTCAATCCATTTTTAGTAACAATCTCAACCCGTTGATTTTTAAACATTTTCTCAATCATGTCGTAAACTGCCATATAGTTGTCGAAATTTTCTTTATCCGGTTCAAAATCAACTAATATATCAATATCACTATTCTCAGATTGCTCATCTCTTACATATGACCCAAATAATCCAATAGCTCTGATCCCATATTTTGAAATCTCTTTTTCCTTTGATTTTAATGTACTCAATATAAATTCTTTGGTTGTCATATTCAATTATTATTTATACAAATATAATAATCTTTTGTCTGCGTGCATGTTATGTCACTTAAAAACACCAACAACTTTAGCTATTGTTGAAACAGCAAGCGTCACAAACGAGCTAGCAGGGTTATAAGGGGCTAAACCAGCCGCATAGCATCTCGTGGCCGGTGTGCCCGCAGTCGAAGCGGGGCTGCATGGCCGGCATGGCGGTGTGCGGGGCAGTATGCATGTACTTTTGGCCCATGTACCAAAGATAGGCATTTTATTGCACCTGGTCAAGGCTTTGGCTTACATTGACTGCTCTTGGCTACAGGCTGCAGCCTGATGATGTAATACGGCCAGAGGCCGAATACAATGCGACGTAGCAGGATGCTACGCCGAACCGCTTTTATTGGTGAGCTACGATGAACGAAGGCAGTTCATACGCATATGCTTATCTGGCTTTAACCCATACTTGGCAAGTACCTGTGCCATCGTTAAACGCTGCTTTATTTCTTGGATTTCCATGCAATAAAAAATTTTTTTAAATTCTTTTTTACTACCTATTCGTCGTAAATGTAATTTATTAACCTTTACAAACCAAATTTTAAAGGTTTTGTTTTGTACGTTTAAGTAGTGTATATTTGCAAAAACAAACAATAATTAGTCTAATACAATACTTTTAGGTATGACTCTTGGCGAACATATAATGCTTTTACGCAAGCAAAAAGAGTTTTCTCAGGCTGCTTTGGGTAAAGCAATCGGCACATCAGGCGATATTATCGGAAGGTACGAACGTAATATTATGACCCCATCTATTGAAGTGATTGTTAAGATTGCCGATACTTTAGGGGTTTCGATTGATTACCTGGTAGGAAAAACCAATATTGAACTGGACAGGAACACTTTAAAGCGGCTTGAAGATATTGCCACACTTTCGGACGAAAACAAATTGTTTATATTCCGTATGATTGATATGGCTTTGCGGGATTTAAAAACCGAACAGGCTTATGCAACAAAATAATAAACTAAAATTATGAACTTACAATATATTACAGACACAAAAGGGCATAAAAGCGCCGTGCAGCTTCCTTTGAAGGATTGGGAGCAGATACAAAAAGACCTTGACGAACTGGAGCGTTTAAGGAACAAAAAACTGTTCATGATCGAGCTGGCCGAAGCTGTTGAAGAAATGAAGCTGATTAAAGAGGGCAAAAAACAAGCCCGTAACGCCGAAGATTTCCTCAATGAGCTTTAATGTTAAAACCATATCCGTTTTTGAACGCCAGGCCAAACGCCTGATGAAAAAATTCCCGTCGCTCAAAAAGGAAATACAGGAACTTATAAAAGAACTCAAGGAAGAACCCGAAAAAGGCACTTCCATTGGCCATAACTGCTATAAGATACGCCTTGCCATTGCCAGTAAGGGTAAAGGAAAATCAGGCGGGGCAAGGGTTATTACCCATCTTGTTTTTAAGGACGATACCGTTTACCTTCTTACCATTTACGACAAATCGGACATTGAAAACCTTACCGATAAAGAAATTCTGGAACTTATTAAACTTATTCCATAAAAAAGCCCGGAACTGCCGGGCTTTTGTGTTATTAGAATAAGGCTGGAGATATCATCGAAAAGAAAAACAATAGAACACTGACTGTTAAATAAATTACTACAAATAATCCTTTTTGCTTTCGTTCTTGAATACTCTCAGTTCTAAAGTTCTTAATAGTGGACATTATCTTTTCTTTATTTTTTCTATAAAAGATAAATAGCACAATGTAAATAGGGGCTATTAATAATAAAGGGAATAGTACAAACCTATCCATAATTCCATTGTCTATTCTTATTGCACTTACAAAATCTCTGTTGAAAATAGTCTGAACAAAAAGTAAAAGCGTCAAAATATGAATAAGGAAAATAGCTCCAACTAATATAAAAGCATGTATCCAACTATCTGAGGAGTTTTTATATTTATAAAGACTTTTAAAACGATAAAAGATATATAAAAAGAAATTCATAACTTATTTAATTAAGGTTAGTAATCTAAATAGCCAGATGCATCTAAAACACCATAGCCAACGGAAATAGTTAAACCAACAGGGTTTGATTTCATAATCATCAATGCTCCATCAATACCAACTTTGCCAACATTGAGCCAACCATTAACGCTATAAATACCTTCATTAGAAAATGAGTTCCATGCTTTCATAGAATGGTCTGCTATTGAAACAACACCTAATGCACTACCTAAAAACTTAGCCCCAGTAGCAAGCTTCCCCATAGTTTTAAATGCTGCTTTTTCAGAAGCTATGACTCTATTTGCTCGATTTATTTTTGCTAATGCATCTGCTTGTGTAAGTTCTGCTGAACCTTGAACCATAGTTGTTATTGAACCTGCTACAGCGGTACCAAAAGAAGCTCCATCGTTTAGAAGTCCACCATTGCCCCCTCCTCCTTGGGGAGCAGGATGTGAACTTAATAGCACAAAACCGCCAGAAGGCCCATTACCAGCAATCAAAGGGGTATAGTATATATTAATGTTATTTTGGGATGATACTATTTGGATGTTGTCCATTGAAGTCTCGAATGTTTTATTTAAAGAACCATCATTATTAACTTCATATTGCG
>JAKPQD010000390.1 GCA_029572965.1 Bacteroidota bacterium
AAATGTTTTGTGTGTTTTCGTCCTGTACTCAATGTATAGTTGTTTGTGCTTAAAAATTTCGGGTAAATCGTCTTTACTGAAATTCTCTTTAAGTTGGTGTATATCCGTTTCAATACCGTTAAAACTGTAATTCGGTTCATTGTCAAAATTACATACGTTCAATTCCTTTGCTTTCGCTTTTATTGGGTTTGCCGTATTACTTTGTAATGTTTTATACTTCGTTTCTATTGCAGCCTGTACCTCGTCAAATTTCAATTTGTCTTTGTATGTCTTTTTTGAACTTACTTTTTGGCGTTCCTCATCCAGTTGCTCCAGTTCCTTTATTAAATCATTGTTCAGGTTAAAATTATCAATGTTTGAATGTAAATATTCAACAAACTGAAACAGGGCTTTTATTTTCGGTGTAATCATTGTCCTTTATGCTTTAAGTGGTTACATATCTAATTTAATTTTGTCGGCTGCTTTGCGTTTGGTTTCGTCCACAATCTTAGCGTATATCTGTGTGGTTTTAAGTTCCCTGTGTCCTAACATCTTTGAAACTGTGTAAATGTCTGTACCGTGTGAAAGTTGCAAGGTTGCGAAGGTGTGGCGAAAACAATGAAAGGTAATATCCTTTGTTATTCCTGCTCTTAAAATCCATTGCTTTAGATGTACATTCAAATACGCTGAATAAATAAGCCCTTCAAATACTTTGGCTGTGGGTTCTTTGCGTTCGCCCAATAACTTAAACGCCTGTTCTGAAATTGGCAATACCTCAACGCCTTTGGTTTTCTTTTGCCTGAACTGTAAAAAATACCCTTCCAATTCGCTGTACTGTACTTCGCTCCAAACAAGTTTTGAAATATCGGAAAACCTCAACCCTGTGAGGGCTGAAAATAGGGCTGCACTTTTAAGCAAGGGTATTGAACAGGGCGTATTTACAAGGGCTTGTAATTGTTCAAGGGTTAAGTATTCCCGTTGTACTTCGGGTTCGCTTATGCCGTCAATACGGGTACTTAAATCAATTTCAATCAAACCTTTTTTGTATGCCTGTTTCAATGCGGCCTTGAACTTGTTGTAATAGGCACGGGCTGAACTTTGGGTAATTTGTTCGCTCTGAATACCCCTTTGGCGTTTGGCTGTTAAAAGGTATTCCCGAAAATCATTACAAAGG
>JAKPQD010000339.1 GCA_029572965.1 Bacteroidota bacterium
AACGGTTATCATTTGATTTATCACATTGATATGAAAAATGATTCTGAAAGCCGTGAACTTATTGATAAGTTTTTGAAATCTCTTGATGTGATGTTTTCTAATAGCATGGCACAAGTTGACAAGTCTGTTTTCAATGCTTCACGTATTACAAAATTATATGGTACGTTTGCACGTAAGGGTCGCTCAACTGAAGAACGACCACACAGACAAAGCGGAATAATGAAAGCTCCGTCGGCTGTTAAGGTTACACCGGTTGAATTAATAAAAAAAGTTGCGGACTTGCTTCCTCAACCTGAAAAGCCAACGTATTCGAACAATTACGGCAAGTCTGATTTTTCTTTAGAAAATTTCTTATCAACTAATGGAATAAGATACAGAAACAAAGTTGATGTCGGAGGTGCTGTTAAATACGAGTTAGAGCATTGTGTTTTTGACCATTCTCATAAAGGCAAAGATGCTGTTATATTTCAGATGGCAAATGGTGCGATTGGTTACAAATGCCTGCACAATTCATGTTCACACTATAAATGGCAGGATGTTCGTTTAAAATTCGAGCCGAACGCTTACCAGCAAAAACACAATCAGACAGGGCAACGGCACGTAACACCACAACCAAAGAGCGTTCAGCCAAAGGATGAAAAGGGTGAAAAGTTTCTTTGTCTTTCGGATATTGAACGAATTGATAGAAGTAAAATTGTTACCATACCATCAGGATTGATTGAGCTTGATAAAAAAATTATTGGATTCAACAAAGGTGAATTATCAATTTGGTCAGGGAATAACGCATCAGGGAAGTCGACCTTATTAGGGCAGCTTTGTTTAAACGCTTGTGAGAAAGGATTTAAAGCGATGATGTATTCGGGCGAACTTACACCAAACAGAATAAAGGATTGGTTGCATTTACAGGCGGCGGGCAGGCAATACACAAAGCCCTCACAATACGAATACCTATACTTCACACCAACCAACATACAGACACGTATTGATTTGTGGTTGAAAGATAAGTTATTTATTTACAACAACAGATACGGCAACGAGTTTAATCAGATGCTTACTGAATTACGTCAGGTAATTAAAGAAAAGCAAATAGATGTTATTGTTTTGGATAATCTTATGTCGATGGATTTATACGAAATATCCGATACAGAAAACAGGCAACAAACAAAAGCCATATTGCAATTAGCTGATTTTGTAAAGGAAATGAACGTTCATATACATTTGGTTGCACACCCGAGGAAGTCAACCGGGTTTCTCCGCAAGATTGATATTGCAGGTTCTGGTAACTTGGCAAATGCCGTGGATAACATTTTCATTGTACATAGGGTTAATAATGATTTTGTGCGCAATGCTGGAGATTTTTTTGGTCAGCAGGTTGCAGCGCAATACAGTACGTTTTCAAACGTCATAGAGGTTTGTAAAAACAGGGATTTAGGCGTTATGGATTATCTTGTAGGATTATTCTATGAGATTGAAAGTAAACGTTTTTTAAATGAACGATATGAAAATTTAGTATTCGGTTGGCAGGATGTGTTTCAACAAACGGAGATTAAAAACGATGAACATTCAGACCCATTCGGATGGAATAACCTGAGTGGAGATTTTGAGAAAAAAGAAACACCATTTTAGAAATATAAAATCATTTAGGAAATAATCCGTCGAAGTTTACCGGATAAGGAAATCAGACAAGGTTTTGTATAACATTTTAGACGAATAATAACAATCAAACAAATGAAAACACAAACATTCATTTTCATTTACTCCCGAAAAGGTGAAGTAAAAGTGCTGAACAGTTATGATAGCACAATCTTTGAACAGACAAAAGAGCGCAAGAAATGGAAACACACCGCAACGATTGACCCGTGTATTTTCATTGAGTACCTTTGCAACAGGTGTACAGACGAGCAGATAATAGATGAAATAATGGAGTTAAAACAATAAACATGCTGCACAACATATTTTTTCTATTGTGTGAGTGAAACGGAATAGCGTACTTTGTAAAAAAAAATAATATGATTTACATTGATGGAGATTTTAAAACTGGAATAGGGAATTGCAAATACCATTGTTCACCAACCTGCCATCCAGGGCAAGTAGACCCAGACAAATGGCATTACGGTTGTACGCATAAAGCATGGCCGGAAAACAGGCATGGTGATTTCGTTCCATTTGTTGATTGTGATGGTGAAATTTCAAAATGCGAGTTAAAAGGTAAAAAGTTTGCTCATAGTTATAAGCGTGGTAAATCATTAAGTCTAAGATACGCAAAAGAAAAAGTTGCAAGACTTGAAAAAGAAATTTCAGAATATAATGAACGATGTTTGGATTGACGGATAACGGACAGGTATATGACCAGTGCAGGATTAGAAACCACAAAACTATCTAATTATGATGAAGTTAATAAATAGTACAAACCTTGAAATACGCAGGATGCCTGCATTGGTTATATACCATGTTAGGTGTCTGTATTTTTTAATTTTTTTAGGG
>JAKPQD010000366.1 GCA_029572965.1 Bacteroidota bacterium
ATATAAATCATTAATATTCATAAGTCTGTAATAAATCTCAATTGATTAAACTAAAAAGAAAAAGCCTTACACTCATTAGCGTAAGGCTTTTATATACTTAATTGATTTCATTAAAATCCTTTAGGGCTACCCACACGGGTCATAGCGCAACGGAACCTAATATCATCACGCGAATCTGTTTCATTAAGGAACCTGCGGGTTCCAGGAACAAGCCAGTATGCACGGTCTTTCCATGAACCTCCTTTGTAAACCCTTACATTGTCAGTAATAAGAGAAGACATATCACCTTGACCCTGAGCA
Organism: Bacteroidota bacterium; assembly: GCA_029572965.1. Classification (GTDB taxonomy): domain Bacteria; phylum Bacteroidota; class Bacteroidia; order Bacteroidales; family DTGW01; genus JAKPQD01. The sequence goes on from JAKPQD010000366.1 coordinate 301, forward strand.
TACATTCGTGTAGAGCCGCCAGGATTTTGAGCAGATGTTGTCGATGTTGAAAAATCTAAGCTTGATTGAACATCACCATCGAGATAATTCCTATAATCAGCTTGTTTGTAATTCCTACGATTGGCAGCATTAGCCGGATCAACAGGTTTAAATTTTATACGGCCTAAACTGTCCTTTGGAGCTACGTTCCCATCATTATCTCTTTCCATTTCCATAAACACGTTACCACGGAAAGGCCTGAATTCATCATTGTCTTCCTGAGTAAGAGGCCTGTAAACGTCCATCACCCATTCACTAACATTACCAGCCATACAATAAAGCCCATAATCATTTGGCCAATATGACTTAACAGGAGCAGGAACATCAGCGTTATCATTAAGGTCTCCGGCTGTACCCATATAGTCCCCTCTGCCTCTTACAAAGTTAGCACGCATTTGTCCACGGCTTTTAGCATCGTCATTTCTTAACGTATGACCATTCCAAGGAAATAATCTGCGTTCGTAAATACGTTCATCAAAACTGTTACCAATAAGAGAAAATGCTGCAAACTCCCATTCAGCTTCTGTAGGAAGACGATATTTAGGCAATAACAAACCATCTTCAAGTGTAATTTTTCTTTCAACACCCATTGGCGAAAGTTTTGGATTCTCACCAGGAAGGCCATCATATTGCCCAACTAAATAAGCATCAGTATTAAAGTTTTCAGCACCAGATTGTTGTGGATCCATTTTTAAGTATCCGTTATCAATCATTATTTTTTCATTTACACGGTCTGAACGCCATGCACAATAGTCATTTGCCTGAATCCAGTTAACCCCTACAACAGGATACTGGTTATATGCAGGATGGCGAAAATAATATTCTACATAAGGTTCATTATATGCAAGTTTACTTCTCCAAACTAAAGTGTCAGGCAAAGCATTTTTGTAAACAGCAGGATACTCAGCGAACACTCTTTTTAACCAAAAAAGATACTCGCGATAGTCCACATTTCTAACTTCTGTTTCATCTAAGTAAAAAGAAGAAACAGAAACACGACGGGGCTGGTTGTTCCAATCAAAGTTAACATCCTGTTCAACACGGCCCATTGTAAAAGTACCGCCTTCAATAAACACACAACCCGGAGGGGTTTGTTCTTCATACTGTGTAACCACTTCAAAACCTCCATTTTCTTCACTATTATAAGCCCATCCGGTTGTTTCGGATGTATCTCCGGTACTTGCTAAATCTGACTTTTTGCAGGAAAACAAAACCAATGTTCCTGCAATTATGAGCGAAATGCCAAATTTTGTATTCATAATGCTGTTAGTATTTATTTTCAAATATAATCATTTTTTTGTTCGGCTACAAATCTATGCAAAAATATCATTTTTCTGGAATAATAACATCGGGACAAGGTATCGAACCAAATCTTTTTCTTTTAGGATCTTGCTTAAACCTTGCAACAATGGCTATTTCGTGTGCCCCGGTGTAAGGCATAATATTTTTCAACGAAAGGACATTATAATCATAACTGTACCCAATTTGCCAATTGTCAATTATAAAACCAATTGACGCTATGGCATTTGTCACCTGAATCGGGACATTTGTCCTGCACCACAGACCAGCTATGATATTGTTGAACTTTAATGATGCACCATAATCAAACATCATACTTCCCCCCTGATACAGTACCATTAAAGCCGGAGTTAGCGTATAAACGGGCGCTACAGTTTTCCGATAGTTAGTTAATTCAATGTCATGCGAATAAAATACAGAGAATTTCATAGGTGACTCAACAAATGTATTGTTAAGCAGCAAAAAACTCCTATTAAGGTGTCCCACAGATATACCAAACTGCGAATATCTGGTCATAGCAAGATATCCTACCCCAAAATCAGGCTGAGTGGAGCTAAAATCTGCAGGCAAATTGGGGTCAGCAACATTTAAAGATGATGTGTTTATATTGTAGAACTGAAAAGATGCCTGCAACCCCAGTTGCATCTTCATGTTATGGCTTTCTTTAAAACGATAACTATATAAAATATCAGCCTGGGTATTGGTAATTACATTTCCGGCAATATTGTCCCTTAAAATATTCAACCCCCAACCACTTTTCATCTTAGGCGAAAATTTATCGTAACTGCCTTGGTAAGTAACATAAGTAGAACCAAAAGCCGGAAGTTGGTTTCGATAATGTAAAAATACCCGGCCATCATTTACTGAACCTGTTACGGCAGGGTTTTCAACTACAGAATTTAGAAAATAGTGCGAAAAACTTACATCTTGAGCAACAACATTAATATAAAACATTGAAATGCAACCTATTAATATTTGCTTTAAAAATATCTGCCTCATCCAGTTAATACAATAATTTGAAGTGTATATACGTTTGCTCAAAAATAATGTTTTAATCGACATAAATTTCTTTTTTAAACTACTTTTGGCTCTCTTTATTTTATGACAACATAAATTTATGAAAAAAAGCTTATATATCACACTTTTGTTATTGCCTCAAATTGTTTTTGGTACAGACATTTCACTTTCTAAATATTCGGCAACGACAGAAAATTCTGTTTTGAGTAGTGGTACATGGTATAAAATGAAGATAACTAATGATGGCATTTATAAACTTACCTATTCACAACTAAAAAAATGGTTTAGCAAACCTTCAAATGTTAAAGTATATGGTGGAGAAAGTAAAATGCTTTCTAAAAACGCCAATGAAACAAAAATAAATGATTTACAACAGGTTGCTTTGTATATAAATAAAGGGAGCGACAATACTTTTAATGAAGGGGATTATATTTTGTTTTATGGTGAAGGCCCTGATAAATGGAGCTTTGATAGTACCCGAAATATATTTAGGCATACTAAACATCAATTTTCAGATTATAATTATTATTTTATAACCGATAACGAAGGCGCACAAAATATCATTCAAGAGGCCAATAATGGTTCAAACTCAAGCAATAATATTTCTATTACAACATTTGACGACTATAGTTTTATTGAACATAATGATGTAAACCTAATCAACTCAGGAGCAGAATGGTATGGAGACCTTATTAGTAATGGCTCAAAGAAAACTTTCAGTTTCAATTTTACCAATATTGTTTCCTTGTCAAAAGCTTATGTTTATTACGATTTGGTGTCAAATGCCAGTACAGAAGCAACATTTACATTGAAATATGGAAATGACACAAAAACATTTGTTGTTACGGCTCCATTTAGTTCTGAAACAGTGGGTAATAAAAAAACTGGCGGATATTATATAGATATTACCAATTCGGCCATTAACATTTCTGTTGGTTATACCAATTCGGCCAGTAGCGAAGGCAGAGGTTTTATCAATTATTTAGGCATAAATGTTATCAGAGAGCTGACATTTGATGGTTCACAGCTAAAGTTTCGTACTAAGGAATCTGCCAATAACCCGGTATTGAAATATTTTATAAAGAATGGAACTTCAAATACTCTTGTTTGGGATGTTACAGATGCCAAAAAACCAAAAACAATATCAACCAATCTGACCGACAACAATATAGTTTTTTCCGATTCAGGCAATAAAATAAAGCAATACATTGCATTTGATAACAGTTCTGGCTTTTTAACCCCTGAAGTTATTGAAAAACCTATAGCTAATCAAAACATACATGGTGCCAATACTCCGGATATGATTATTGTTATCCCTCAAGATTCTGCTTTTTACCTTCAAGCCAACCGATTAGCTGCTTTCAGGAAACAAAATGATAACATCAATTGTATGGTTGTTGATGTACAGCAGGTTTACAATGAATTTTCATCAGGAAAAAAAGATGTTACGGCCATCAGGGATATGGTGAAAATGTTTTATGACAGAGGAAATGCAGATGGCAACCATCTTAAATATTTATTATTATTTGGAAAAGGGACTTTTGCCAACCATATTGAAAAAGAAAATAATTTCAACCTCATCCCGGTATATCAATCGCAAGAATCCCTGAATAAAGGTGGTTCTTATGCAACTGATGATTATTACGGATGGATGAATACGCAAAGTTCAGAATCCGCAAATCTGCTTCAAATTGGGATTGGACGACTACCTGCAAAAAACGGGAAAGAAGCAAAAGCACTTATAGACAAAATTATCGCTTATGACAATCCTTCAAATATTAGTGACTGGCAGAATACTATAAGCTTTATTGCCGATGATATTGATGAATCATGGGAGCATAGTTTTGAAGCAAATTCAGACAAGTATGCACAATATATTGAAACAATGTTTTCCCGGTTTACCATTCAAAAAATATACTTAGATGCCTTTAAACAAATTACCACTTCCATAGGTGAAAGCTATCCTGAGGCAAAACTAATGTTTAATAATAGAATTAACAATGGAGCATTAGTAGTAAATTATGTTGGACATGGCAATGAAAAACAATTGGCCGGAGAAAACATTATTGATATTTCAAGCATCAGATCCTGGAACAACAAAAGTAAGCTTCCTCTTTTTATAACTGCTACATGCGAATTTAGCAGGTTTGATGATGTAAACCTTGCAGAATCAAAACAGATAACCTCGGCAGGAGAAGAAATTATACTTAACCAATATGGAGGTGGAATTGCTTTAATGACCACTACAAGACAAGTTTATAATGATGATAACAATATCTTAAACGATGCCATCTTAAAAAATCTTTTTTTAAAAGACGAAAATGGGAATAAACTCCGAATAGGAGATGTATTTATGAAAGCAAAAAACCGTGCTTCAAGCACTGGCCTCAACAGGTTAAACTTTACTTTGCTTGGCGACCCTTCATTGGCCCTTAAGTATCCTGAAGAACGCATTATTGCAATTGATTCGGTGAATGGGAAAAACAATTTTACAGATACCATTAATGCTTTAGACTTAGTGAATATCAAAGGTCACCTTGAACCCCAAGAAGGCTTCTCCGGAAATCTTTATATCACCATATTTGACAAAGAAGATTCCATTGAAACCCTTCTTAATGACGAAGCTTCATTACCATTTCAATACGCAACATGGCAGAAAATAATATTCAGGGGTGAAGCATCTATTGCCAATGACAGCTTTTCCTTTACTTTTCCCGTTCCAAAAGACATAAAATACCAGGTTGGTAAAGGCAGAATGGTGTTTTTTGCAACGGACGGAAAACAATATTTTTCATACGATAATAAAAATATTATTGTAGGAGGAATTAATAACAATGTTGCAAAAAACTATGAAGGGCCTACAATTCAGTTATTCATGAATGATACCAATTTTGTATCTGGCGGCATTACCGATTCTCAGCCCGCTTTATTGGCCCATATCAAAGATGAAAATGGCATCAATTCAACAGGTAATGGCATTGGCCATGATATAACAGCTGTGCTGGATGGCGATTTATTGAACACTTTTGTGTTGAATGATTATTACCGCAATTCTATCGACAGCTACCAGGAAGGAACTGTATATTATCCTTTCTCTGAAATTGAAACCGGGAAACACCAAATAAAGCTGATGGTATGGGATATATTTAACAATTATTCCGAGGCCAACATCGACTTTGAAGTTGTGAACAGCGAAAGCCCAACCTTGAAAAAAATATACAATTATCCAAACCCAATGAGGAACTCTACAAGCTTTGTCCTGGAACATAACTGGCCGGATAAAAACTTGAAAGTAGAAATCATGATATATTCAATGACAGGTGAAAGGGTTGCTTCGCTAAAATACCAGGGTTCATTTGCCGGATATAAAACAGCTCCAATAAATTGGGATGGCACAAACCAAAACGGAACTAAAGTTTTTCCGGGTATTTATATATACAAAGCTGTAATAACAGATACAGACAATCAGCAAAGTTCAAATTTTGGAAAATTGGTTATAGTACGTTAATTGTAAATTTATATATTTGTCCACTTTTTAAAAAGATCAAGATATGATTAGAAAAACGATTTTAGTTTCAGTTATCTTATTTTCAGGAATATGCAATACAATAACTGCTCAAACGCAGTTAGGGCAAAGTTTCCAAGAGGATTATAATATTATACAAACACCAGTTCCATTTATTAACATTGCTCCCGATGCAAGATCTAGTGGTATGGGCGATTTAGGAGCAGCTACAACACCTGACTTAAATTCATTACACTGGAATGCTTCAAAATACGCCTTCCTTGAAGATAAATATGGTTTGTCAACCACTTACACTCCTTGGCTTAGAGGGTTATCTAATGATATAAAATTATTATACCTCAC
>JAKPQD010000368.1 GCA_029572965.1 Bacteroidota bacterium
AAATTGGCCCAGGATTGTTTTTCTTTGAAGGGATGGCCTTCCCTATTGCATTGGTATCAAAAACGATCCTCAAGCCTTTTCCTGCTCTTTCTGCCCGCTTCATTTGCCGCCTGTTCCAAGACATCGGGGTCAACATCGCCCGTCTTTTTCCTGATCCGATCGAGGCGGCTGATTGCCTCTTACTTTTTTGCCTGGATGGATTGATATTTGTCCACGGAGATTATGAGCAGAAAACCCTCTCAAAAATGCTGTTTTGAGAATCAATGATATCAGCTATTTACATCGGTGCAAAATGGTGAGCATAAAACAAATGATTTATACGCATACATTTTTCTGTGCCTTTTATTTTTTAACGCCGTAAGCTATAATAAATTTATTGCCTATTACGGATATATTCTTTATTAATATCGCTTATGAGACAAAACTTTGTAAGACAAAAGGAAATGCCAACCTTCTTTGGCCAGCCCCAATTCAATGGAAAAAAACACATTGTTGCCGACGATACCCTAATTTTAGATAAACCAGAGTTATTTTATAAACATCCGAATGGAGAAATTTGGGTTGGGGATTCTATCGAATGGCTAAATTCATTAACAGAAAATTCGGTAGACTTGGTCTTTGCTGACCCACCATACAATATAAAAAAAGCAGATTGGGATAATTTTGAATCTCAACAAAAATATATTGAATGGTCACTTAAATGGATTGAACCGGCTGCAAGGGCTTTAAAAAAATCTGGCACGCTCTATGTTTGTGGATTCTCTGAAATACTCGCAGACCTAAAAGCTCCCTCGATGAAGTTTTTTAAAAGTTGCCGGTGGATTGTATGGAATTACAAAAACAAAGCAAACCTCGGCAAAGACTGGGGCAGATCACACGAAAGTATTTTGCTTTTTAGAAAATCTAAAGCATTTACTTTTAACATTGACCCGGTAAGGATTCCTTATTCCAAACACACCCTTAAATATCCAGATCACCCGCAAGCCTTAACAAGTCAGTATGGCAACGGGAAACAACACGTTTGGAAACCAAACCCAAATGGAGCAAAACCACAAGACGTTTTAGAAATTCCTACTACTTGTAATGGGATGCACGAAAAAACACCACACCCAACCCAAAAACCCGAAGAACTTTTGAGAAAAATTATCTTAGCCTCTTCAAACTCCGGAGATACTGTTTTAGACCCTTTTCTTGGTTCTGGTACAACAACAGTTACGGCAGAACAGCTAAAAAGAAAGTGGCTTGGATGTGATATAAAAAAGGAATATCTTGATTGGGCTGTTAAGCGTATCGAATTGGTAGAGAACTGGACTATAGAAAAATGGATTCAATATGATTTACAAAATGCACAAAGAAGAAACTCTATAAAATAAAAGCTTATATTATGAAATTACAAGATATCGTTGGCAGAGCCACAAACAAAGATAATTTTACTAATCTAAAAGGATACGTTGAATTTTGTCGAATTTACCTCGACTACATTGCCGACAATCTTCAAGCGACCATCGTTTCACAGAATGAAAACTATTACAATTTTTACCAATATGGTAACGAGGGAGACTACCAGATAACAAGGCCAATTAATTCCAAATTGATGTATGGTATTGGTTCTTTTTCAGAGAAAAGCAAAGAATTCCTAAAACTTCTTAAGGCTGTAAAAGAAATTAGCTTAAAAGACGAGGAACAAAGAAAAACTTTGTTAAATTCTATATATACCATTCAACAATCCATCGGTGCAGCGCTTGACGGACTGCCGGCTGGCAGATCAAACACCGCAAGAAAATTAAACGGCGATTTGTTTGAAAACTTTATCCGTTTAATCATAAAAGAAATAGGTATTCCTTGTCATACCGGAGTGGTTCAAGTTCCTGTCTTTATGAACGGAGAAAAACTATTTGATATGAATTATCAACATGACCTCATAATAAAAACTGAAGACAAAATAAAGGTTATAGGGTCAATAAAAACATCAAGCAAGGATAGAATCGACAAAATATTCATTGATAAATTTCTTTATAACAAGCTAACAGAAACCTCAACCCCGCATATCGCTATTTTTCTAAACGATGTACAACGTAAAAATACAGCCAGAGAAAACGAATATGGCATAAACGCCACATTTTTGCCCGGCCACTTTAAGGGGTATACGGTAAAACTTAATGCGCTGGATGGAGTTTATTATTGCGATATCAGGCCCAATATGAAAACGGAAAACATCCTTAAAGACCACATCAAAACCTTTGATCACTTGCTTTGCGAAGACATTTGGAATTTTTTAAAATAAATAAAGAGAAAATATAACGTAATGGTTTTTATAACGGCGGGGCGCACCAACCCCGACGTTATAGTTGGGGCCTGCTCACGAAACGGAAAAAATAGCACGTTAAGTCATATGTTTATGGTGTGGTTTGTTTTATGTGCGGTGACTTGACCGCTTATCGCCTGGAGCTACAATGTAAAGGAGGCAGTCAAGGAAAGCTGTTTTTAATTTGGTTTTGGTTTGCGCTTGTCCGCCGCTCGGTGTAACCGATGGGCGGGGGTCTTAGCGCCGTTTGCGCTGGTAAGCTGAAACGGCGTGCCTTGTAGCCGTAAGCGGGCAGGGTTTTTAAAAAAACAATAAAGCCTTGACCTTAAATAGGTGAAGGCGGGTTTTTGGGAAATACCTTGAAAGCGTCTTTAAGCGAGTTTAGAGCGAAGCGAAAAACCGGCTGAAAGCAAAGCTGGTGCCGAAAAATGAGGCTCGGATTTTGAGCGGGCAAAGAAGGTGTTGGCGAGATTGTGAGTTATTATATTGGCGTAACGAGATACGTTGTTTTATTACCTTGACCCCTGATGCACAACGCATAAACCAAACATGTTGACAATGTGTTGTTTATAAGCTACAATAGGAACGTGCAGACTTTTCCCTTCGAGATCAAATATTACATTGACACGAAAGGGGAAAAACCCTTCAAGGAGTGGTTGGACAAACTAAAAGACCGCAACGCCCGGGCAAAAATACGCGTACGGATTGATCGGGTGCGCTTGGGCAATATGGGGGACAATAAATACTTAGGCCAAGGTGTGCATGAACTAAAAATTAATTACGGACCGGGTTATCGCGTTTACTATGCCGAAGAAGGCGCCAGAATTATTTTACTTCTGCTCGGAGGAGACAAGTCAAGGCAGGCAGAAGACATTGAGCAGGCAAAGAAATATTTGACTGAATACAAACAGAGGTGAATATGGGTAAAACAACTACTTACCAAGAGGATATGATAGAATCATTAAAAGATCCCGAGGAAGCCGCTGCTTACCTGAATGCTGCCATTGAAGAAGGGGACCGCGCCGTTTTTCTCCTGGCACTTCGCAACGTAGCAAAAGCGCGGGGCGGGATGACCTCGATTGCAGAAAAAACCGGGTTAAATAGAGAAAGTCTTTATCGTATGCTCTCAAAAAAGGGCAACCCGGAAATCGAGAGC
>JAKPQD010000391.1 GCA_029572965.1 Bacteroidota bacterium
CCCATCGGACGCAGCTTTAATTTCATCAATAGACGCTTGAACGGCCTTTATCTGGCCTTCAATTGTCGCTTGAATATTTTTGGCCGCAGCCTCTCCGGCTTCTTTAGCTTTTTGCTCAAGACCGGTTTGCAGGTCTTTAAACTCCTGCTCTATTTCTGTTATGGTTTTTTCTGCCATGGTATTAATTTTTAAATTTTTGATTAAATGATTTTAACGCTTCAGCAAACTTCATCAAACTTTCCGGCTGCATGGATTTTCTTTTACTAAATGGTTTACCGCAATTTTTACACATAACTTCACCTGATTCATCTTCGCTGTCAGGTGTCATACTTTTGCAGTTTGGGCATTCTGTTTCATCCGGTGCAGTGGATTTATACATTGACTGTAGTCGCATCAATTCAATTGTAAGTAGGTTTTTATTAACCTCTGTAAACTTGTCATTCTGAATTCTTTTTATAAGTTTTTCAAAACGATGCTTAATTATTTCATCAGTATCAAGATCGGCATCCTCAAATAATTCACTGATTGATTTTTGAATTCCTAAAACAGGCGTATTCGGATTTGCTCCCCACAATACAGCTGAACCCTCGTAAAGCCTGGCACTCGTTATAATTGTTGTGCCGTTTTTTTGCTTTTGCTTATCCAATGGAATAAACCCTACACTATGCTGATTGAAGTCTCCTGCTTCATAAAGAGGCCAAGCTACTTCACGCCATGCAAAAGAATCTTTATATTGTGAAACACCAAATAAGTACTTGCCATCTGTGCCTATTTCCTTGAACTTTGAAAGGGCTGAAAAACTATTTTTATCATGGTCAAGTAAATGCCAGATTTCATTTGTGCCCTGTGGCCCGTTTTCCTTTACCGATTTATCAAAAGCACGTGGATCAAAAATCTCATTATCCCTGTCAACAGTTTGCATTTCAGCGATGGCGACCTTTACCTGCCTGTTGGTGGTATCAATATCCAGTGTCTTGCAACTGTTGTATTTCTTTTGATATTTTCCGTTCACGAGTTAAAGTTAAATAAAAATGCAACAATATTGCAAAAAAATATTTTTACCCCATCACCGGCACTCCAACATTATAATCAAACTCAACGAGCTCACCCCTCATATTCCGGTATGGTGTGTATATGGCGCAGCATCTGCAGTTA
>JAKPQD010000392.1 GCA_029572965.1 Bacteroidota bacterium
ATAAAAGCCGAACGCACAACACGCGGTATAGTTAATTGCCGGTGCAGTGAGTATTCGAGCGGCACAGCCCGTATCAAAAGTAGTTGTAACTTGACAGGAAAGTGCTTCGAAATCGGCAACTAACCATACCGCCAACCGTTACAGGCAAGCGTAAAAGACGAGACCGTAAAACAGAAAACAACAAAAATCAAGTGACGAAATCGATAAAAATGGAGAAAACAGCAAAGAATAAGAATTTAAGAAATGCCAATAAAGCCAAAATGGATGAGTTTTATACTCAATACCACGACATAGAAAAAGAAATGTCGGCTTATTTGGAATATGACCCAAAAGTATTTAATGGCAAAACGATTTTGTTGCCTTGTGATGACCCAGAATGGAGCAATTTTACGAAGTTCTTTGCCCAAAATTTTCAACGCTTCGGACTTAAAAAGCTTATTAGTACAAGCTATGCTGTTGACAGCAAAAAATACCAGAATAATTATCAGCCCACTCTTTTTGAAGTAAATGACCCACAGTTTGACGAATACAAAACAAGGAAAAATGGCAAAATCTTTACTTTGACGAGAGACAAATCAGGTGATGGAAAAATTGATGTTAATGATTTGCAATGGACTTATCTTAAAGGTGACGGTGATTTCAGAAGTGAAGAAATAAAAAAACTAAGAGACGAAGCCGACATAATTATTACAAATCCACCATTTTCATTATTCCGCGAGTTTGTTGCTTGGATTATTGGAGCAGAAAAAAAATTTGTAATAATCGGTAATATGAATGCTATTACTTACAGAGATATTTTCGCCTTAATTAAACAAAATAAGCTATGGACAGGTGTAAGATTTAATCAAAGATTAAATGGAAAGAATATGACTTTCTTTGTTCCTGACGATTATGAGTTAAGTGGGACAGAGGTTGAAATGAGTAGTGATGGTAAAAAGATGATTAGTGTTGCAGGAACAGGTTGGTATACCAATCTTGACCACGGTAGGAGACACGAACCTTTACCACTTATGACAAAACAAGACAACATAAAATTTAGCAAACACAAAGAAGTCAAAGGAAAAGAATATCAGAAATATGAAAACTTTGATGCCATTGATGTTCCTTTCACCGATGCTATACCGAGTGATTACGAAGGAGCAATGGGTGTTCCTATTAGTTTCTTAAACAAGTATAACCCTGACCAATTTGAGATTATTGGTTTAGGAATTTCAAATTCAGGATTGGAAGTTGGTGTTCAGCCATATAAACCTGAACACAAAAAATACAGAAAGGAAATACAAAAACGTGGTGCTGTGGATGGAGATTTATATATGCTTATTAATGGGATAGTTGAAGTTCCTTACGCAAGAGTGCTAATTAAACATAAGAGCTTAAAAAAATGAAAACCACACTTAGAACAGATATAACTGTTAAAGCCATCTGCGATGGCTTTGTTTACAATGAACTTGAAGGCAAGGGTCTTTTTGGTTTATCGGGCAAATTGACAATTCAGCCCGAATATCAACGAAATTACATTTATGCTGATGGCAAAAGAGATGTTGCAGTAATTGAAAGTATTTTAAAAGGTTATCCACTGGGTCTAATCTATTTCAATACCGTAAGTGCTGACAAATTTGAAGTTTTAGACGGACAGCAACGAATTACAAGCTTTGGCAGGTTCGTATCAAACAAATTTGCTATCAAAGACGAGAATGGTATGGAGCAATATTTTAGCGGTATTGCTAAGGACAAGCAAGAAATAATATTGAACACAAAACTTTTAATTTACGAGTGCGAAGGAACTGAAAGCGAAATTAAAGAATGGTTTAGGACAATCAACATATCAGGTGTTCCACTCAACAATCAAGAATTACTAAATGCAGTTTATTCTGGACCTTTTGTAACACTTGGAAAGGAAGAATTTAGCAACACTCAAAACGCCAATATTCAAAAATGGGGTGCTTACGTTTCAGGTAGTGCAAACAGACAAGAGTTTTTAGAAAGAGCACTTGACTGGGTAAGCAAAGGGAATATTGGCGACTATATGAGCAAACACCGTTTTGACACAAACATAAACGAGTTAAAAACTTATTTCAATAGTGTTATTGACTGGGCTTCAACTGTATTTACAGATGTAGAAAGTGAAATGCGTGGACTTGAATGGGGACGACTTTATGAAACCTACAAAAAGAAACCATACAGTCCACAACAAGTTTCAGAACAAGTCAAAACACTTTATGCAGACCCTTATGTGAAAAATCGTAAAGGGATTTTTGAGTATATACTTGGCGGTTCAACAGAGACAAAACTTTTAGAAGTTCGCGTTTTTGACGAAGCGACAAAAAAATCTGTTTATGCTATTCAGACAGCAGAAGCAGAGAAAAAGGGTGTTTCAAATTGCCCATTATGTGCGTTAGGACACGACAGCAATAAAACTAAAATTTGGAAACTTGCAGAGATGGACGCAGACCACGTGACAGCTTGGAGTAAAGGCGGTGCGACAGACACGAAAAATTGCCAAATGTTATGCAAGACACACAACAGAGCAAAAGGAAACAAATGACAGTAAACAACGACATAGGACAAGAACGCCAGCCTGTAACAGCGGTTTGGCGTAATGGCGGGTGCAGTGCTTCGCTTGAACTTTTGTGCTAAAAATCCGCCACTGCGCCAAGCGCCAAAACGTTACCGCCAAGTGTAAAAAAGACGACACAGCAGACAATTTGCTACTAAAATGACAAGAAAAAAGAACGAAATTATGAACAGCCAACACACAAAACAGCACATTTGCAAACCGCACAAGCCAAGGCACGACCAAAGT
>JAKPQD010000039.1 GCA_029572965.1 Bacteroidota bacterium
TCATAATATTGGTTTTTAAATTATTACAAAGATAATGCTGCCCTGCTACATTTCGCTCCGGCTACGCCTGCGCTTCATTTCGCAGGGCAGCATTATCTGGTTACTTTTATGAGTGTTTACACAATCTTTTTTATACTACCGGCAGGAAGGGTACAATCTAAAACTGGAGTATTATTTATTGTAGTACCACTACAACTATACTTATATATTAAATGTTTGTAATTCGAGGTATCTCCTTTAGAATTCGTTTTATAAAAAAGGTAATGTACCATTATCTCATCCTTACCATCATTATCCCAATCTGCTACATTCATGTCTTTTGCTTCATAGTTATCCCCTGCTCCACTCACTACCTTCTTTTTCAAGTTAACAGAAGAAAATAGATACGAACCATCTGATTTCAAAAATGCTACTTCAATACGGGGATAATCATCTGAAGGAACAATCTGGGCAAAATCCTGTAAGCCATCTCCATTCATATCTCCAACAATCTGGGCAAAATTATCGGAAATATAGGGGGCGCTTATAATAAGAGAATTTGTAGTAGGTGTTGTTGTTGTAAAATTTGGTGAAGCCCCCCAATCAATAACCATCGGGTTATATGAAAATCCGTTGGCTGTTAAGCCAATCTGGTTAAGCTTGCTGTAATAGCCATCATAAAAGTAAGAAAACTTATAATCGTAGGCTAAAATACCTTCAGCAAATACCTTAATTGATGTCATCAGAAGGGTTTTGTTTGTTTCTTTTCCACAAATATAATTCGTATTGACATCGGTTCGTTTGTCATAGGCAAAAATTACCGAGTTATAAGGCGCTTTGCCCGTATTGCCCGTGTATTTGATTTCCGAAATATAGTATTCGCCGGTAGTATTGTCCCCAAGATAAATATATTGCATGTAGTTGCCTTCGGTATCGGTTATTTTTGTTATTGCCCAGGCATAAGCTATATCACCTCCTTTAGGCAGGAACTTTTGCCTGTACTCCATTGACACCCCGTCTTGCGTTGTTACTATAAAGAAGCTAAAAGATGCATCGGTAGTTACAACTGTATATGGATTGTTCTCGGGCGAATATTGGTTTGTCCCTGTTTTTATCAGCCTGGCACCATCTAAAGAAAGGGCATCATTGGCATCAAATTTTACCGGAGATGTAGTGCCATCATAATACAAGTTTTTACTTGTCCTTGAGATAGTTGACACTCCGTTAAGGTGCCATCCATAACCCAGAACCCCATTGCCACTTTGGCTATTATATACAATACTCAGGTTGGGCTGCATCCCCCTCGTGCCTGGCGATACTATAATCGGGACATTATATGTTGCCGCACCCGTCGGGCTAACATTAATTGAGCCCCCCACAGACCCGGGGGCACAATTTGTTTTATCAAGTGGGCGGCTAGTCCCGGTAACAATTCCTGTGCCAGTCAAATAATCGTTTGTTACATATACTTTAGTATAGTCAATCTTAGCCTCAAATTTTTTTCCATTTACAGAACTTACACTGAACCCGGCTTTCATGGTTATCTGGTCGCGTGCCACTACAGTTTGGTTACTTGTAACCAGCCCGGCATTAATACTTGCAGCACAAGTGCCATCTAAAATGACCTGATTGGCATTGTTACATTGCGGATATGTCTTAAATACAAGGATTATAAGATAAATTGTTAGTATAATCTTTTTCATGAATTATTCAGGGGTTAATTTTTAACAATTTTATATTCCTTTAACTGGTCTCCTAAATGAAGTTTGAGAATATAGGTACCATTGCTCAACATACTCAGGTCAATGGCCGAGTATCGTGTTATGCCTGTTTTATGATATACCATCTTTCCCTGCAAATCAAATATCTGAATCATATTTGACTGTTCTTTCTTGTTCAAATCGGAATTAGAAATCTCAACAATTATTATACTGTGAGCAGGATTAGGATACAGTTTTATTTTGCCGCCCGATATATTATCTTCCGGGCCAGGCCCCATCCTTTTTCCGGAATTGAGTCAGTGGCAATATTCTTTGTTATTATCTGTGGTATAGTATCAGTGCTTTCCTCTACAGCCTCTTTTGCAGATTTGACCAAATATATCACAGAAGCTTTCACGCGGTTGCCATTGGCATCATAGCTATATTCAAGCGAACTTTTAAATGCCTGCGAATGTCCAACGATATATATATTAACAAGTACTATACTTGTCAATAGCTTTTTTACTAATGCTTTCATCATACCAGCTATTTATTGTTTCTTCTTCTCAAGCGCGGCCACCCGCTTTTTCAGGTCTTTTATCTGCTCGTCTTTATCATCAATAGACTTTTTCATTTGTTGCATTTGCCCTATGATTATAGGAATTAACCCCTGATAGTCAATCCCTAACGTCCCGTCAGCTGATTGGTAAACTAACTCGGGGTAAACCTGCTGAAGGTCTTGGGCCAGGAAGCCAAAGTGTGTTTTTTGTGCCATGTCGGGGTCAGGATCGACAATTTCTTTATTAACAGTAGTGTCATTAGCATTCTCACTTAATTTGCCAGTGATTGCCTTTACCTGTTCGTTGATGCTTTTATATTTATATTTCTTAGGTTTTAGCTTATAAAGGCCATCGACGGATTCAATTGAACTGACATCTTGTTTTAACCTATCATCAGAACTGGTAATTTGAGTACTATTAACCCATAATGTTCCATTAATTTTAACCTTGCCATAAAAATACCCGGCATATTTATCATCAGGGGCAACAAAACTCGTCCCTATCTGCCCGTAAACACCAGAACCATTATTGGACCCATATAATTGCCCCAATATACCAACATTGTAACCATTTGTTGAATTTCCGGCAATACCTACAACCCCATAAGCCTGGCCATCTGTTCGTGCAGTAGCATCAAATGCAGTGGCATATATTGCCCTTTTTATACTCCCATCCCCAAGGTTGTTTATAGAGCTTGAAATACCAAATCTTGGCGAACTGTTTGACCCTTGTACCCCGCAAAAAATCCCTCCCGAATATGAACTTGTTGAAGAAACACACACAGCATAACTACTGGAACCTGCCGAGTTAACGCTAAGGGTAGAAGCAGAACTTGTTAAACCGGCCCCAATGCCGACGTTATTGCCACTGAAAACATTTATCTGTGCACTAAGGCTGAAACTAACAAAAAGAAAACTGAATAGTAATAGTTTTTTCATCATATTTATTTTTTAATTTTTAATGGAATGATAGTATGCACCCACAATAAAATATCCTCGTGTTGGCGATTTGCAGAGTCATGGGTGTTTCATGATTATAGATTTTGTGTTAATTTTTTCTTCTTAATATCTACAATGCCAAAAATGTGGCTTCAGCAAACAAGTGACAAATATAAAAGTGCCCCGATAACGGTAATGCATTGATTATTAATTGTTTGATGGGGGGGGTAAAATGGTGGCAAACTGTTAATCTCGAGTGACGAATGTCACTTTTTTGTTGATAAACGAAAAGAAGGTTTGCCCTTTCTGCCTTTTACACACAAAAAAACTATATTTGTTAAAAAAGAGGTTATCAAAGACTACTACCAGATATTAGAAGTAAGCAAAGATGCATCAATAGATGACATCAAAAGGGCATACAGGCGCAAAGCCCGCGAATACCATCCGGATGTGAGTAATTTCAGAAATGCGGCAGAACTTTTTATCTTAATCAATGAAGCTTATGAGTATTTATTGGCTCAAGCCAGGTTAAAAGCTGATAAAATAGGGGCCAATCAACATGAAGCCCAGGAAATAATAGACCAGTGGCTGCGTAAGGAGCGAGAACGGATTAGGGAAAGGGCACGCCAACATGCTTCAATGAAATACAAACATTTTACAAAAACCAGCTTTTACGAAAGCACTGATGTATATTCAAAAGTTATTGTCATACTGGCATTGATTTTTGGGATAGGCATTATAGCTGGCTCAATAATAGGCACTATCGGTGCCATAAAAAAAGAACCAAAGCTTATCAATTTCAGTTATCTGGGCAGCGCTATTATTTTATTTACCTTTGGGGTTATCATTACTTTATTCTCTGCGCTAAAAATGAACAAAGTGGTAAAAAATAAGAAATCATAAGTACAATTCCAATAAGCCTTCAGGCACTTCAACCACAATCTTTTTCTTGCGCTTATCTACAGACACAATCGTATTGTCGTTCACCGGAATCAGGATTTCTTTCTCGTGGTTAAAAACCTGCAAAAGCAAATTCCCATTATAGTCAACTAACTCATGGGCTGTCCCGATTTCTTTTTCTTGCGAAAAAACTGTAAAACCCTGGAACTCGTTTTGCTGAGGTTTAAACTTACTGGGGAACAACGAAGACGCGACAAAAACATCCTGCTGTAATATTTCGGGCAACTGTTTTTCTTTGTCTATGCCCTTTAGCTTTAAAATGGCAGACTGGTCAGTAGCCGATATGGACTCAACAAAAAACGGAACAGGCGAATTATCAATATTGATAAAAACCCATTCCGCTTTTTGAATATACTTTCTAACTGATGGCTCTAAAGCAATAACCACCTCGCCTTTAAAACCATGGTATCTTAAGCATTTGCCGATGAAAGTAACAGGTTCGGCAATCATCCCAACTCAGTTTTATGCTTGTTCAGCCTCTGCCTGGGCTTCGCCTTCTGCTTGGGCTTCTGCCTGAGCTTCGAGCTTCTGCATTGCTTTTTGTGCTATAGCAGCAGCTTTAGCTTCACGAACTTTTGATTCAGCTTCTAAACGTTGTTTTTTGGCTTTGTCAACTTCGCTCTTAATCAAGTCTTTCTTTGCTGCCAGTTTTTTGTCTTTCTCAGCAAGCCAGGCACTGAATTTTGTTTCAACTTGCTCTAAAGTAAGGGCTTTTTTCTTAACCCCATTAAGCAGGTGGTTTTTTAATAATACCCCTTGCTCAGACAAAATGCTACGGCATGTGTCTGTAGGTTCAGCACCAGTTTGCAGCCAATACAATGCCCTGTCGAAATTTAACTCAACAGAGGCAGGATTGGTTTTGGGAAAATATTTCCCCAAACGTTCAATATATCTGCCATCACGTGGCGCCCTGCTGTCTGCTACTACAATGTGGTAGTAGGGAATGTTTTTGCGCCCCTGGCGCGTTAATCTAATTTTTGCGGGCATAACTTAACGTTTTATAATTATTTGAGCGCGCAAAGATACACTAATTTACAAAATATGCTACATAAAATATAAAAAAGCTTTCTCGTTATATTATTCTGCACTGATCTTTGCCCACGAGTCTTTTAATGTCACAATCCGGTTAAACACAAGCTTGTCGTTTGTCGAATCTTTGTCCACCGAAAAATATCCAATCCTCTCGAATTGATATTTAACACCAACCTTGGCATTTGCCAGATATGGCTCGCAAAATGCTTTTATAACTTTTAAAGAGTCGGGGTTCAGGTTCTCTTTATAATCGTGGCCTTCTTCTACCTTCTCGGGCTCGGGCTGCATAAATAACCTGTCATACAACCGCACTTCTGCCTCTATTGCTGTATTGGCATTTACCCAATGAATTGTGCCTTTAACTTTACGCCCATCAGGAGAGTTACCCCCCTTTGAGGCCGGATCGTAGGTACAATGCACTACAGTTACATTACCTTGTACATCTTTTTCAACATGGGTGCATTTGACAAAATATGCATATCGGAGCCTTACTTCCTGGCCTGGTGCTAACCTGAAATATTTCTTTGGGGGGGGTTCCATAAAATCGTCCCTTTCAATAAACAATTCCCTGGAAAACTCGATGCTCCTGTTGCCCATTGACTCGTCTTCAGGATTATTAACAGCCTCGAGCATTTCCGTTTGTCCTGCGGGATAATTGTCTATCACCAATTTTATGGGGTTTAACACAGTCATCACACGCATGGCCTTTTTATTGAGGTCTTCGCGGATACAAAATTCGAGCAATGCAACATCAATGATATTGTCTCTTCGGGCTACTCCTACCTTTTCGGCAAACATGCGTATTGATTCAGGAGTATAACCTCTACGGCGCAACCCACAAATAGTCGGCATCCGAGGGTCGTCCCAACCTTTTACGTATCCTCCTTTTACAAGTTCCAGCAGTTTTCTTTTGCTCATTACCGTATAGCTCAGGTTGAGCCGCGCAAACTCATACTGACGGGGCCTGTAACCATCAGGGTCCTCAAAAATATTGTCAATAAACCAGTCATATAAGGGCCTGTGCACTTCAAACTCAAGGGTACAAATAGAGTTGGTAATGCCTTCGATATAATCAGATTGCCCATGGGCATAGTCATACATAGGATAAATACACCATTTATCGCCTGTGCGATGATGATGTGTGTGCATAATGCGGTACATAACTGGGTCGCGCATGTGCATGTTGGGAGATGCAAGGTCTATTTTGGCCCTTAGCGTTTTTGAACCATCCGGGAATTCTCCTTTTTTCATCCTTTTGAATAAATCAAGGTTTTCTTCAATTGGCCTGTTCCGGTATGGGCTAGGCGTGGCAGGTACTGTCGGGGTCCCCCGCATAGCACTAATTTCCTCGGCCGAAAGGTCGCATACATAAGCTTTGCCTTTCTTTATAAGTACTTTTGCCCATTCGTACAATTGATCAAAATAATCAGAAGCATAAAACTCATTGGCCCACTGAAACCCCAACCAATTAACATCTTCTTTGATTGAATCTACATACTCTGTATCTTCCTTAACAGGATTGGTATCGTCAAAACGTAAATTACATTTCCCGTTGTATTTTTTGGCTAACCCAAAATTCAGGCATATAGACTTGGCATGCCCTATATGCAAATAGCCGTTGGGCTCTGGAGGAAAGCGTGTCAATACCCGGCCCTGGTACTTGCCAGTGCGAATGTCTTCTTCTATAATCTCTTCTAAAAAATTTAACGAAACCTTTTCTTCAGGTTTTTCTGAAATATCACTTTTGCTTCCCATATTTGATTTGAAAAATACGTTTAAAAAATAATCTTACTACTGATATTACAATTTCACCTTTCAAAGGTAAGGGCTTTTCCCCTGAAATGCTCATTTATTTTACCGTTGTTGTAAACCAAAACGCCATTAACAATAGTTTGAGATACTGAATAATCAAACAACACCCCCTCAAATGGGGACCATCCGCACTTTGAAAAAATGATTTCTTTTCTAACTTGTGTCTTTTCATTGGGGTTTACAATGGCTATATCGGCATAATAACCCGGGCGCAAAAAACCCCTTTCTTTTACCTGAAATATTTTTGCAGGGGCATGGCACATTTTTTCAACCACTTGTTCTATGCTAAGCCTGTTTTGTTGCGTAAACTGTAACATAGCCAATAGCGAAAACTGCACCAATGGCCCACCCGACGGGGCTTTGGTATATATATTCCTTTTCTCGTCAATAGTATGCGGGGCATGGTCTGTAGCAACAACATCTAAACGGCCATCAAGCAACGCCCTCCACAATTCATCACGGTCTTCGGCATATTTTATGGCAGGGTTCCATTTTATCAATGAACCATACCGCTCGTAGTCTTCATCGGTAAACCAAAGATGGTGTACACAAACTTCAGAGGTAATGCGTTTTTCAGATGTCGATGGCGCCCCGCTAAGCAAACGCATTTCCTTTGCAGATGACAAATGCAATAAATGCAAGCGCGTATTATGTTTTTGGGCCATCTCAACAGCCAATGACGATGAACGGTAACAAGCCTCTGCACTCCTGATAATCGGGTGATAATGCCAGGGCAGGTCTTCTCCTAATAAGTCAATATACTTTTTTTGATTGTTCCGTATTGTTCCCTCATCTTCACAATGAACAGCCACAAGCAAAGGCGAGTCTTTAAAAATCCCTTCAAGAGTTTTCGGATTGTCAACCAACATATTTCCGGTTGAAGAACCCATAAAAACCTTTACGCCACACACATTTTTTACATCTGTTTTTACTATCTCCGAAAGGTTATCATTTGTCGCCCCAATATAAAAAGAGTAATTGGCAAAAGAATTTTCGGCCCCTAAGGCAAACTTCTCCTGCAACAATTGTTGTGTTGTTGTCTGAGGCTGGGTATTGGGCATTTCCATAAAGGAAGTAACCCCCCCGGCAACAGCTGCCCTCGATTCGGTATAAATATCTGCTTTATGCGTCAAACCAGGCTGACGAAAATGCACCTGATCGTCAATCACGCCTGGTATTACAAATTTACCTTCAGCATTAATAATTTCGTCAAAACCAGTGGCTTTATCAACAGGAGTAGTAACAATTTCTTTTATCCGTTCCCCTTCTATAATGATATTACCCTGAAAACGCCGGCCTTCGTTGACTATTGTCGCATTTTTTATAAGCAGTGTTTTCATCCAAACAAAAATTTAATTTGTTAAAATTTAGCCATTTAAGCCATATCATTAAATGCTATTTAATGTGTGCTATGATAGCTTATCCTGTTTTGGGCCGAAGAACTCGCATGTTAATTTTTTTAATCTGCCTTATTTATTTCGTCCATCAGGGCGCTCCGCATAGTTGCATACATGCTCGTTTTAACTTCCTTATATCTTAAAATCAATTAATAAGCGGGTACTTTTTGAACCAACTACGCACTTTCATTTTTAAAACCCCAAAAAAAGCTTCATTAAAAATCCCTCCGCTCATTTTCGACTGGCCTTGTTTCCTGTCGGTAAAAATAATGGGGACTTCTACAATTTTAAAGCCAATCTTCCAGGCCGTAAACTTCATTTCTATCTGAAAAGCATAACCTTTGAACCTGATTTTGTCAAGCTCAATAGTTTCAAGTACTTTTCGCCTGTAACATTTGAATCCGGCAGTTGTATCTCTTACATTCATTCGCGTAACAAGCCTTACATAAGCTGAAGCATAATACGACATGATTACACGCCCCATAGGCCAATTGACAACGTTAACCCCCGATTTATACCTTGAACCAATTGCCAAATCAGCACCATCTTCAGCACAAGCTTTATAAAGCAACAGCAAATCGTCTGGATTGTGCGAAAAATCAGCATCCATCTCAAAAATATACTGGTAATTGCGGGCAAGCGCCCATTTAAACCCGGCAATGTATGCAGTCCCAAGCCCTAACTTCCCACTACGCTCAACCATATAAAGCCTTTCGGGATAAACCATCTGCATTTGCTTAACAATGGCGGCTGTCCCATCAGGTGAATTATCTTCGATAACTAAAATATCAAAAGGGTGTTCTAAAGAAAAAACCTTTTCAATAATTTTCCGGATATTTTCACGTTCGTTGTATGTTGGGATTATAACTACGCTTTCTGCCATAAAAGGATTGTTCATTTACTGATGCGAAGATAAATATTAAATTCAAAACCCGAAAGAAATAAAGTTATTAAGGTACTTTTGCGCAAATCAAACTTTGTTGATATGATCCCTAATTTACACAATCTATTCCTAAAAATTTCTACTTTACTTATATTTCTAAAGCTCTCTCTGCCTGGTATGGCTCAAAATATAGAAATAAAGCCGGATAGCCTGATTAAGCTAAGCTACAAAATCCTTGCCCGCAGCCCCGAATCATCTTACGGTTTATACGGTTTGGCATCGGGCTATTTTATGAAAAAAGATTATGAAAATGCACTTAAATATAGCAAACAGAATATAAAAAAAAATAATCAATATGATACAATATGTTATTACATATATTCAGCCTCATTAGTCAAATTGGGCAGAGAAGCTGAAGCAATAAAAGCCCTGAAAAAAGGTTTAAAGCTATTTGACAACTACTATATGCTATTGTACGAAAATGCTTTTTTAAATTATAAGCAAAATAAACTTGATGAGGCCATTGGATTGTTATCTGCATGCCAAAAAAAGAACCCTTACTTTGCCGAATGTTTTTATTTATACGCCGCTTGTATTTATGAAAGCAACAACAGTTTTTCTTGTGTTTACCCAATATTATATGCATTGACGCTGGATAACCAACAAAAGCGGGCTAATGATGCTATTGCTTTTTTAAACTTATTTATCAATAAAAAACAAAGTAAAATAGAAATCCCTTTCAGGGGCAGCAGGTATAAACTTCAATCAACTTCTGATATTTATTCACATTATACTAAAAATGACAATGTTGAAATAATGCAAAAGTTACAAACAGACATTGTCAACCAAATAAATTTTCTAAAAGATGAAATTACGGTTAATTTCAAAAACGCTATTGACTCTACTATTAGTCAAAACTTTTTACAGCAGGTTTCTGTCCACAATTATTTAGATGCTATGCTTTACTATTGTATGAGAAGTATTGAAAGCCAGTATGTCCAACTTTGGTTCAAGAACAATTCTGAAACCCTTTCTGCTTACGCAACTTTTTTAGATAAAACATTGCCTGGCAAAACTCAATAGTTACAACGTTCGAATAAAAGAAACCACTACCACGGCCGACCCTTTTTTGCCATCTAAAAATGATACTTTCAGGTGATATGCCCCGGTCTTCTGGCACTGAAAATTAACCGATTGATAGGTCTGGCCTGTAGAAGCATTGTAAGATGTTACATATAACTTCGAGATGTCATGTAATTGAAAAATAGCTTTACCTGCCGATCCTTCTGCGTTACAAACAGTAAACCGATATTCACTGTTTTTACTAAGCAATAAGGTAAACATTTGTTCAGGCGACTTGCCATCAGCCCCGGCAGCATCAAGCTCTATAACAAAATCTTTAAGATATGTTGCATCATCTCCTGCCGTAGCTGCACAAAACTCTGCTAACTTAGAAGAAGACTGTGCTTTAGTTTCAAATGAAGAAAATACAAAAAGTACAAAAAAACTTAATATCAAAATACGACAACATGGCCTTACATTCAAAAATGCAGAAATTATCGAAACTTGTTTGTTGATGTTTTTGATATATGATGGTATTGGGAGAAAACTTATCATTTCAGATTGCAATTATAATTTTTCAAAAGTATGATTTTGTTTATGCTTTATATCGTAACAAAAATACAAAACTATCTAAATAGAAAATAACACATGGCATTATTTTCTGATTAGCCTTTCTCTGACAGCTTCAATAGTTTTAGAAATATCGTTTAACTGCTCTGTTGTTACATGTACAATGCTCTTGTCCTTTTGAATGACAGTCAGCATGCCATTTTCTTCAATGGTAATTGGCTCTCCCTGCTCAAAAGTAATCTGTACCATATCAAACTTGCTTTTTATTTGATTAAACTCGCTTACATAATTCCTAAAAATAGGGTCTTTGGCATAAGAAATAAGTAATGTCATTAAATCTGCAAGAATAATTTTTTGCTCGCCAATTTTATCTGTCAAACGAGAATCTGTATTATTTTTTGCCACTTGTACTGTAATATAAATCCCTTCGAGCCATGCACCGGCAATAATGAGCGAACTAAGGTTGCCCCTTTTTCGCTGCCTCAGCGATTGGTCCATCTGGTTAAAACTATGTACAGAAATATATTTCAATGAATCAATGTTAGCGCTATTGGCTGCTAACCTTTTTAGTGTGGCGAAATCAAAATATTGCCCCACATTAATCGCATCTGCCAGTTTTTTGATGGTAGAAAGGTAATCTATCACTGAACCTGTTTTGTTGTACATGTTCAAATACCCTAAATCTGCGCTAAAAACACCAAGGGCAAAAGCTTGTGCATAATTTGTGCTGTAATTGTCAGCATATTCTGTAGGGGCCAAAAAACCTTTATTAAAAGGTACCCCTAAACTTTTTATCAAAGCTGCTATTTCAACCGGTGATGAAATATTTTCTGTAATACTCTTAACAGCCTCTTCTTCAACATCTACAACTCCCTTATTTATTTCTTCATAAGGGACATTTAAATTGTCTTTTATATTAAGGCTGCTGTTGATGTATATTACATACATGCAAACGCTTAAGAGTAATACCCCAATTGCTATGAAACTAATTTTTCGCACCATAATAATAATATAAACTGTTATTCAACTTTCTTATTCCGATAATGCAAACGAACCTTATCAGGAAAATCAATAAGCCGTTTTAACAAATCAAAATAAAGGCTCAAATAAAAAATTACAGAAAAACACCAGATGACAAATATGTTGAACCAATAGGTATCATAATATTTGCCAAGAAAATGTTTCCGTGGGGCATATAAATGAGCTCTGAAATCAAACTTATGAGACACTCTCGGGTCTAAAAATATAGGGTCTGTTTGTTGAATCAACCTATGGTCATATTCAAGAAGTTTGTTTTTTTCCTTCTCAAAAGCTTTCTTTACCATATCTGTCAAATGGTCATTGTAAAAATTGTCATAATAATATTTGTAAACCTGAGGCTTATGTTCATCTAAATATTGCAACATGTTGTTTTTTCTCTTGTCTGCAGCATCGTAAACCTTCTGATAATAATCATTTAACGCATTAATGTATTCCATCGTATTGATAGAAGCCTGCATATCAAAACTATCTACGTTGAGACAATTGGCTATTTTGCATTCTACAAAAGGGACTTGTTGGCATTGGGCCAAAAGCTCATTATGAAGAAGAAGCAAATCATCTTTTGTTTTCTCTACTTTAGGCGAAGTATTGAGCTCTGTCATAACTTTATCTAACCTTTTGATGAGCTCAGGGATATAATACACGAGTTTAAAGTTGGCATTACTGATTTCTTTTTCATATTCATAAAAATTTCGCTCATAAAGGTTGTCTTTAAACTGGTGTACCATAAGGGCTTCGTATGCCCACTTAGTAGGCATTACCTCTGCCACAAGAGGTACTTTATCAACACTGCTTACTGTCCGGTTTAGTTTATCAAAACTAAACATAGCCCCACTTAAAACCATCATGGGTATCATCAAAAATGGGATGATAATATAAATAGTAACCACCGAATTGAATGATGCTGAAATATTGAGCCCTAAAATATTGGCAAAGGCAGCAATAGAAAAAAGAGCTAACCAATAGGTAAAATACATGGCCTTTATTCCAAGTATTGAATTGCCTATTAGTACAAATGTAAATGTCTGAATAGCTGATAAAGCAAACAAAATAAGGACTTTTGATAATAAATAGCTCGATTTGCTTAAATTCAGGAATTTTTCCCGTTTCAATATTTTCTGATCGTGGAATATTTCTTCAGCACTGACAGTCAGGCCAAAAAACAATGCCACAATAATACTCATAAATATGTATATCGAAACATTTTCGTTTTCACGGAAAATATAAACGCTTGATGTAGGATCGGCAATGTATCTGATTATATATGAAAGCATTAATGCTAAAACCGGATACTCAAGCAAATTGAGGATGATGTATTGTTTATTGCTAACTTTAGCAAGAAAATCTCGTTTGATGTATATTTTTAACTGATTTAGCCAATTAGGGATATTCAATGATTTTGGAGGGGCATCATTAATGGTATCTACCTTTTCTTTGGCAAAATTGTTAAGGTAGTGCTCTTCCCATTTGTGTGGTGCAACTTTGCGTACCCCCGTATAATTACCAAACTCATCTACAACCTGCGCTTCAACTATATTGAAAATCAATTCCGGGTTTACGTTACCGCAGACAGGGCACTCTCCTACTTCACTATTAATCTGTGCATCTATTTTTTTGAAATACATCACCCCCTCAACCGGATTTCCGCTATAAATCTGATACCCTCCGGTGTCAAGGATAATCATTTTATCAAACATTTTGTATATCTCAGAAGAAGGCTGGTGAATAACTACAAAAATAAGTTTGCCTTTTAGCGCAAGTTCCCGAAGAAGGTCCATAACATTCTCCGAATCTCTTGAAGAAAGCCCCGAAGTAGGTTCATCAACAAAAAGAATAGACGGCTCGCGGATTAGCTCAAGAGCTATGTTCAAACGCTTGCGCTGTCCACCCGAAATAGTTTTATTTAGTGCATTACCAACTCTCAAATCTTTTCGGTCAAGCAGCCCAAGGTTAAATAAAGTATTATCAACCATTTGCACAAGCTCCTCTTCAGACTTGTCTTTAAAACAAAGCTTAGCGCTGAAATAAAGGTTTTCAAATACAGTAAGGTCTTCAATCAAAAGGTCATCCTGTGGTATAAGGCCTATAACGCCTTCTATTTCTTTTTTTTGAGTATGAAGGTTAACACCATTAATGAGGACTTCGCCGGAAGATGGTTTTTCAATCCCACAAAGAACATTGAGCAAGGTGGTTTTACCCGCTCCACTGGCTCCCATAATACCTACTAAACGACCGTGGCTCTCGCAAAAATTAATGTTCCTTAAACCTATATTGCCATTCGAAAATTTATATTCAAGGTCTTTGACCTCAAAAGATATCTTGCTGGCATGGATATCTGCCAAAAAATGTGCTGCAACATCCGAATAGTATATAGGTTTTGCTTTGGGCAATTTAACCGAGCTTCCGCTGGCAAACAGATATATGCGTTTGTTATTTATGGCCAGCCCGTTAAGAAACAAATCCTGCTCTCCGGTATATTTAAGAAAATATAACTCTACACTGGGAATATGAAGGATGAAAATATTTTTATCCAGGTTATCGGCATGCAAATGTTTGCAAGCATAATCATGTTTTTCTTTACTATTGATAACTAAAACAAGCGGATCGTCAATATTTTCGGGCTCATTTTGTATAACAAATTTTTCAATACTTTTAAACTCTTCAACGCCAACGTTAAAAACCTCTGAAACGGTGTTGATAATAGCCATGCGTTGTTCAGAAAATTTTCTGTCAGCATTGACCAATTCAAAAAGACGGACTAAGGCTACTATCTTCTGGTTTTGAGTAAGTGTTTTGTTAATCTTTCGGCAAATACCTAAAATACGAACAGAGTCATTAACCTTGGTAAGGCGTTTTTTCTTTTCCCCTTCAGTATTTTCTTCTTCATCGCCCCATTCAGCATGTTTTTCGAACAAAGCATAGTATTCCTTACTAAGCTCGTCGGACAATTGCTGGCTAAGAAAGTTACGTACATACTCTTTCTCTGTATTTTCAACACCCTCGTCTTGTTTTGCAATTATTGCAAATAATTGCATTAGCGCTTTGAGAATCTCTTCACTCATAAATTAAAAATTTGCCAATCCCGAAAGGATATGGTCTATGAACTAGGAATAAGCTATCTGTTCAAAAGGAACTTCAACAATATCGGCATATTCACTACCTGCTTCCTGCATATCTTCATCATCTTCAGGATATAACCATTTGACCAAAACCTCGTTACCATTTTTGGCAAGTTCTTCAAGTTTCATCAAAATATCAAGAATAAGCTTTGAAGATGCAGTATTGAAATAAACTAATTTAAAAACAAAAACTGTTTTAGGGTTTGGGCTTTTGGCATATTCGTTAAGCCATGATAATATTGGCCCATAGAAACTACTAACATCCTCCGGCAATGAACGCCCTGATATTTCCATAATATTTTCAGCAGCATCCAAAATAACACTAGGGGTATCTTCAGTTCCTTTTATTTTTATGGCTTCCATATTGTAATATTTTAATTATTCACGTGAGATTGAAGAAGTAAGTAAAAAGAACGATATATTTTCACTAATAGGCAAGAAGTGATATTCTAATGGTTTACCTGTTTTTCTTTTAATATCTATAAACCCAAGCCCGGCACCACCTTTATCTGACAATCTGCCTTCTTTGATTTGTTTTTTATAAAGTTCGTTTAACTCTTCTTTATCCATGCTGTTTATGCGATCAAGCATTTCTTGCATATCTTTCATCTTAGAATTGTCTATGGCATTACCGGTAGTTACTGTGTATTCGGTTTCTCCTTTGCTGACCATAAAAATGCCCCTGCCTGAATATAAAAAGTCGTTATCTGCAAAATCATCGGCATGTTTGCTTATATTTTGCAAACATTCTACCATGACGTGAAATACTTTACGTTGCACAGTACCTGATTCTTCTTCTTTAGCCATGTTACTTTCTGCCAAAGATGTAAAAGCTTTGGTAATCTGATGGGTAATTTCGCCCTCATAAACAAGAGATATTTCGTGTGCTTTCATCGTTTTATAAAATTCGTAAACGAATTCGAGAAAGCCTTTTGAATCTTTTTTTATTGACTCCATTGCATTTTTCTTTTATACCTTCAAAAATCAAATTTAGTAAAAATATTCATATGATGGTACTGTTAAAATTCAATACCAATAAGTAGCACATCATCTATTTGTTTGCTTTCGCCCTTCCATTCTTCAAAATCCTGAACAAAAAGCTCATAATATTGCGACATAGAAAAACTGTTATTTTCGCAGATGAGGTTTCTTATCCGCCCCGGCGAGTATTTCTTATGTTCGGGGCCGCCAAGTTGATCGGGAAGCCCGTCAGAGAAAAAGAAGACCCTGTCGCCATTGAGAATATTGATTACGTAATTAGTAAATGGTTGTTCGGCCTTATTCCCTAAAGGAATACCTCCAATAGCTTTACGGTCGCCTTTATATTCAATCAATTCTCCTTTACGCACCAAGTATAAAGGCCTATGTGCTCCGGCAAAATGAAGTTCTTTTTTCTTAACATTTATCTTACATATAGCAATGTCCATACCATCGCGCCCACTGGCATCTTCCCTGTCTTGTTTCAGGGTTGTACGGACCCCTTCATGAAGCATGTCGCAAATAGAACCGGCATTTAAAGCCTTATCATTATCTACAATATTATTTAACAGAAAATACCCAATGAATGAAAGCATGGCTCCCGGGACACCATGCCCAGTACAGTCAACGGCAGCTATATAAATGTCATCGCCATGATGGAAAAACCAGGGGAAATCTCCACTAACTACATCTCGTGGCTTATAATAAATGAATGATTTGGGAAAGAATTCACGTATAAGCCTGTTATCTGGCAGAATAGACGACTGGATACGTTGTGCATAATTGATGGAGTCTTCAATTTTTTTGTTTTTTTCCTGAATTTCCAGTTCAATACGCTTTGCTTCTGTTATATCGTGCCCTACAAAAAGGACTGTTTCAAGTTCATTTTCGTTATATTCCGGAATGGCATCAATATTGAGAATTCGATAAATTATTTTTTCGCCAAGTTTAATTGGTACTTTAATTTCCTGGTTACGTTTTTCAGGCTTTGTCCTCAACTGTTTGAGGGTAACTTTAAAGTATTCATTAAGGGCCTCATCCATAGGTATTTCATCAACTGTTTTGTTGATTACTGCTTTGGGCTCAAGGCCAAAATAATCTTCAACAATGGGGTTGGCATAAAAGAAGTGGCCTTGCAAACTGAGGCGTAAAATAAGATCGAGCGAATTTTCAGAAAGAGACTGCATCTTACTCTTCATGCGCTCTTCTTTTTCGGCACGTTTACGTTCGGTAATGTCCTGAGAATTGAGCAGTATCCCTTTTATTGCAGGGTCATTCAAAAGGTTACGGCCTGAAGATTCAATAAAAATCTTTTGCCCGTCCTTTTTTATGTACGTATATTGTATTGTGGTAACTTCAAGGGGGTTTTCGAGCAATTGCCTAAACATGTTCCGAACTTCCTGCTCGCCTTTGCGGGTAAGACGGTCAAAATATTTCCCGTGGGTCATTTCTTCAGGTAAGTAACCTAAAATTTTTCGTACAGAAGGACTTTGATAAGTAAGGTTCAGATGTTCATCATAAATCATGATAATCTCAGAGGAGTTCTCTAACAATGAGTTGATGCGTTTTTGGGCATTTTCTACTTCTTTTATCTGATTTTCCAACTTTTCATTAGATTTCTGCAACTCTTCCTGCGTTGCCCTCATTTCTTCAGCATTCTGACGAAGTTGTTCTTCGTTTTCCTGGAGTTCTTCGGTCATTTGCTGTGATTCGGCAAGCAAACGTTCGGTTTTTTGGTTAATGCGAAGGTTAAATATTGTGCGGGCAATGATCTCGCCAAGTTCTTTCATAAAAGTAATGGTGAGTTCAGGGATTTCGTCTTTTAATGAAGCAAATTCAAGTACTCCCTGCAATTTTTCATCAGAGATAAGCGGGACAATAAGCAGGCTTTTGGGTTTTCTATCTCCTAAAAGGCCGCTTGAGATTGAAAAATAGTCGTCAGGGATTTCTGTGCGATAGATAATGTCCATCTCAAAAGCACATTCGCCAACAAGCCCTTCGCCAAAAGAAAATTCCTGGTTAAGGTATTTCTTGCGGTTGTATGCATATGTGGCAACATTTACTATTTTGTCTTTTTCGTCATCGTAAACATAAAATGCACCCTGGATGGCGTCTATATAATTAATAAGTTTTATAAGCACTTCATAAGCCAGGTCATTTATTTTGTTGTGTAAACGAAGGATATTTGATATTTCGTCTTTCCCTTCAGCAATCCAGTTTTGCTCTGCTTCTTTTTTGTTGTTTTTAAGAAGGTTATTGCGCATCAACAACAATGAAGTGGCTAATATATCGTTACTTTCAGAAAGCTTAAATTCGCTGTTATAGTTTCCTTCTCCAATTTCTTTGGCAAATTTGGCGTTAATATCCATCTGCCGTTGCATTTCTTCAATCTTAGTTTGAAGTTTGTCTGCAAATTTTTTCCGGCGGATAATAATTTGATAAACTAATACCCCCACTGTAAAAGGCATTAAATCGGCCACCCATAATGAAATACTTTTTTGATGTATAAAAATTATACTATCTAATGAAAGCGGCACTTGCCAAAGGGCAAGTTCTACAATCCACAATGAAACAGGTAGAATTACAAATGCCACACCTGCAACCAAAGATTTATAAAATATCTCAGGATCCCATGTTTTATATTTTATAGTATTAGCCATCTATAGAAAAACTATTTAAGTTTAACTAAAATTTTACCCAAAATTGCAGATAGTTTATTAAAAATCTCAAATGTATTATCTTCAATTTTTTGGAATGTCGCAATCTCAACAACGGCAATGGTATGCTCTTTGTCAATAATTGGAAATATGACAACATGTTTAGGCTTAGCTGAGCCTAAACCTGATGCTATTCTGAAATAATTGTCAGGGACATCAGTAATGCAAATTGCTTTTTTATCAGCAGCTACCTGCCCTGGGAGTGTTTCACCTTCAAAAAAAGGGTTTATTGGCTCAGTGGTATAAAGTGCATATGTAGATTTGAGCTCAAACTGGCTGGTCTGGTTATTTTTACAATAAACAATGCCTTGTACTATATTTAACTGCTTTGAGAGGTTTGTTAAAAGGTTGCCGCAAAACTCATCTAAAGATTGATTTTGAGGAATAGCCGGGATAATTTTCTGTACCAGCTCATCAATATTTACATCTTTATATTCTTCTTTTTTGTCTTCAGTTGAAGCATTTTCAACAAGCACTTCATTCTGCTGGAGTATTTTTTGCAAAGTAGTTTCTTCTTCAATAATAACCTGCACAAGTTTAAATATTATGAAAAACATACTAAAGTTTAAGCCCAAAATTAACAGAACGTATAATATGGATGCCGAAGCAATCTTTTGGGCAATGATTAAATTTAGAAATTGGTAAGTGATTAGGAAAGAAACTATTATCACCAGAAGTAATATGACGAAAGAAGCAATTTTATATTTGTTTAAAGTTTTCATATAGCTTTTAGATTGGCAACAAATGAAGCAATTTTATCAATAGAAAAGATATGGTTTACGTTTCCCATTTGTAATGCAGCCTCTGTCATGGTTCTAACTTCGCATGTGTTAGGGTCTTGTACTATTGTGGTACCGCCATATTCGGCTACTTTCTTCAATCCATAAGCTCCATCTTTGTTTGCGCCGGAAAGAATTATCCCTACCAATTTGTTTCGATATACTTGTGCTGCAGTAACAAATGATAGATCGATGGAGGGACGAGAGTGGTTCAGGGGGGCTTCTGTAGAAAGTGCAAACTTATTTCCCAGTTCGATATACATATGATAATTGGCCGGGGCTAAATAGGCTCTTCCTGGTTTAATGGGCTCTTTATCATAAGGCTCAATAACAGGAATGGCAGATTTCAAAGACAATACTTCAACAAACCCTGTCCTGACATGCTTTAAGCGATGTAAACACAGAAAAATAGGTAATTCGTAATTTTTAGGCAAGCTTCCTAAAATGGAAGCCACTACCTGAAAACTACCTGCTGAACCACCTATCATTACGGCTTTATACACTTTTTTAATATTGTTTATATTTTTTTAAAAATATTTTCACTTTCATTAATGGCCCTGAAATACTTACTGCTAATCATCCCCATTTGCTCTTTAACGCCAATAGCAATAAACCCTCCTTGTCCAAGGCTATTGTATAACTTTGTAAGCACCTTGTCTTGAAGGGGCTGAGTGAAGTATAGCATTTGGTTTCTGAATATAATCAACTTTACATCTGTTGGTGAATTATCAAAATTAACATTTTGTTTGATAAAATGTACATTTTTAATTAATGAAGTATTTCTTTGAAATTTGATTTCGGCAGAAATGAAATGGTCCCTTATTTTTCCGTTACCCTGGTAGCGCTCATAATTATCGGAAGAAACATCGTATTTATGCCCGTCAAACTGTCCGCTTTGAATTTGTTTGAGGCTCAAATCATTTGAGTATGTGGCTATTATTTCAAATTTGTCGAGCCAATTACTTTCAGACAAAACAATACAGAATGTGTATAGTTCATCGCCCGAAACGCATGTTGGGAACCAGACCCGGGGCCTTGCCACTTTAGATAATATAAGGGGCAAAAGCTGATCCCGAAGGGTTCGCCAAAAAGAAGGGTCTCTAAACATTTCGGTAGATTCTACCGAAATTGATTTTAAGAATGTTTGAAAATACTGTTTGTCATTTTTCAGCCTGTCGATAAGGGCTTCTACGCTCCGCAGATTAAAGGCAGAAATGAAGTTTTCAATTCTTCTTTTCATTGAAGTAAGGGCAAATTCAGAAAAATCATACCCGTATGTCTCAGAAATAGCCCTGATAACACTACGATATTCGACAATCCCAATTTCTGCAGCAATTGGACTGGTCAAAGAATATGAATTGTCATTTGTCATTAGATGCTTTTTTCAAACGTTCAATTTCTTTATTTGCCTCTTCAAGAAGCTGATATTTAAGTTTTTTCTCGGTAATATCAAGGGCAAACATGCTAACCTTTAACAGTTTCCCGGAAGCATCACAAACTGGCGTAAAAGCAGCCATAAGCCAGAACTCTTCGCCTGTAGGCTTGGTCCTTTTAACAGCTCCAACATAATTTTTATTTTTCAAGACTTCGTTCCAGATTTTATCAAATTGGTCTTTCTCATCGTCCTTGAGATAAATACTACCGGGCTTAGCAATGTACTCACTTTTGGTTTGGCCTGTTTGTCTGCAATAATTTTCGTTGACATCAATAATTTTACAATCACCATTGTATTCGCATCTCAACAATGAAGTATCAATGATATTGAAAACATCTTTAAGTTTTTGTTCGCTGGCCTCAATTTCTTTTTTCTGTAGTTCGAGCTTGGTTTCAAGTATTTTCTGCTCAGTAATGTTATAGGAAAAGCAAATGGCTTTGGTATAAACGCCATGCAAATCAGCAATAGGGGTAAAATGTTGTTCAAGATATAAATCTTTGGCATTAGAGAGACGTATTTTCTCAACAATTACCTGACTTTCGCCATTAAACAGATTGTTGAAAAAGACATCGTATTCGTGTCCATTTTTAGCCAATACAGAAAAATCGCGATAGTTGCGGCCTATAATATCTTCAGGCTTAGAACGTAAAGTATTTATAAGATTATTATTTACCTCAATAATAACTCCGTCTTTATCTATGGTTAACAAAAGGGCATTGTCTTTTACGGCCGTAAACAAACCTTGTAATTCGGCTTCGCGCCGGGCAAAATCCTCCTGGGTCGTGCGGAGCTCTTCCATATTCTGGCGCATCTCTTCTTCCTGTTCAGCCATATCTTCTGCTTGTTTTTGCGATTGTTCAAGCAGTTGGGCTGTACGTGCGTTTATTTTTACATTGGTAATAGTGGAAGCAATGGTCATACCAATTTTTTCAACAAATTCAATTTCGTGAGGTTGGAAAATATTGTATGAAGCCAATTCAACAACACCAAGCATTTCATCTTCGAGCTTAAGAGGTACAATAAGTATGCTGCGGGGTGGGGCCTCTCCAAGTCCTGATTTTATTGTAAAATAGTCTTCAGGGACATCTGTAATAAATATTTTTTCTTTTTCAACAGCAACAGTACCTACAAGGCCTTCGCCCAAAGTGATAGAAGTTTTTAGAAATTTTTTGCGGTCATAAGCAAAAGCGGCGGCAATATCAAGATGGATGTTTTGAGGGTCGTCATCATTGTAAAAATAAAGAGCTCCTTGTATTGCATTAAGGTATTTGACGAGGTTTTGAATAACCTCATCGGCTAACACGTTAATATCATTATTGTGCGAACGTAAGATTTCGCCAAAACGGGCCAACCCTTCATTTGTCCAAATGCGTTTTTTCTCTTCGGTTTTATATTTTTGGTCTTCAAGATCGGCTTTGCGAAGGCTTTTTTCCATCTCGATAAGGGCATTGCCTAAAATGTCGTCATCGCTAAGGGGTTGAAAAACTGTATTTTGGTTTCGCTTCCCTATTTCCATAGCAAACTCGGCTTTCAGCCTTAAACCATCGGTGAGATCATTTAAGTTTCGGGCCATCACGGCTATCTCGTCATTTCCTTTAAGACGTATTTTTTCCGGCAACTTTCCTTTTACAAGCTGTTCTAAGAAATTGGTGAGTTTTCGCAGAGGTTTGTGTATTTGTTTGTTTATTGTATCAAACAACAAGGCCAGGGTCAATACTAACAAGACAAAAATAGCAATAATCCATGTGTAGGCCCATTTTACGGCATTGTCAATTTTACGTTCGATGATTTTTTTAAATAAAAAAGCCTGGTTATGATAATTGTCGGCAATAATTTTTAGGGTCCCGGATACTCCTTCAGTAGGAGAATACCCGATAGTTTCGTCTATCTGGTTTATTTGTTTTATAAGCTCTTCAAACTTTTGAAGCTTGAGAAGCACAGTAGCTTTGTCTTTTTTTACAGAAACGATAGCCTGTACTTTGGCTTCGTCAGTAATGATGCTAATTTTACTAATAATGACAGGGTCTTTTTCTTTCAGGTATTTATCTTTCAGCTGGGTTATTTCTTTGAGCTTAGCAATTAAGGCAGTATTATTTTCTTGCTGAAAATTAACCATTAAATAATCAGTAAGGATTTTAAGCTGTCCCACAAGTCCATATTGCTCAAAGCCTTTTTCGTAAAGGAGCCTGGTATATTTGTCCAATGTTTCGTTGTAATTTCTAAGGATTTGTGAAATATAAAAAGCTTTAAGGTTGACAGACTTAGTATTTTTTAAGTAAAAGTCATTGGATATTTTGTTAATTTCTTCAATAGTCTTGATGTTGTAATCTTTAATCTCATCAATGAGCTTAGATTGGCCTGTTTTGAAGAAATTCAAATTAACGGGCAAAGCAAGCTGAACCTGATTTTGTAAACTATCAATGT
The DNA here is from genome assembly GCA_029572965.1 of Bacteroidota bacterium. GTDB lineage: Bacteria > Bacteroidota > Bacteroidia > Bacteroidales > DTGW01 > JAKPQD01. Next base: position 23,387 of record JAKPQD010000039.1, read on the forward strand.
GCTGTCTGGCATAAACCAGATTATTGGCCCTTTGATAAAGGCTTGTGTGGGCCCTTACAATTTTAAACTGGTTTAAAGCGGTAAAAAACAATACAAGCACAAGTATTAGTAACAATAACAAGATGGCTGCTATTTTCTTTTTCAGTGTAAGTATGACAGGTTTCATCTCATTTTTATAATTAAAGATAGATATGACTATTTTTTAATATATATGTTTTCCTTTTTATCAAAAGATGCAGACATTGGCCCCAGAATAGTTTCGTGCATACCAAGCAATAAGAAGCCTCCCTGGTACAGGCTATTTGAAAACAAGTTAAACACGCGGTTTTGAAGGTTGTAATTGAAATAAATAATTACATTCCTGCAAAGGATGATATCGAATTTATTGAAAAAAATATTTTCATCCCTCACCAAATCGTGCTTTTTGTAAGTAGGTTTCTCGGTCAGAAAGGGGTGCATACGCATAAAATCCTTTACTTTATCAATTTCAAAATATTTGCTGTAAGGTATATCATTGAATTTTTCGTAATTATAAGGATTTTCTTTAATAACCTTATCAAAATTATCGAGATAACCGATATTGAACCTATATTTGTATATGCCTTTGCGGGCAATGTCAAGTACATCAGAATTGATATCTGTGCCAAAAATGCGGGCTTTTTCGAGCATGCCAAGCTCATTTAAAAGGATCATCATAGAATATACTTCCTGACCAGTAGAACATCCGGCATGCCAAATGTTGATAATTTTGTTGTCTTGTAAAGTAGGCAATACCTTATAACGAAGCATTTGCCAAATGAACGGGTCGCGAAAGAGCTCGGTAGTGTTGACAGTTATCTCCTTAACAACCTTTTCGGCAAATGAAACATTTTTTTTGATTTCAGTAACGAGCTGGTTAAGCTCCATTTTATTATCCATTAACACTTTGGCCAAACGACGTTTTAGCGACTTTTCAGAATACTCGCTAAAATCGTAGCCCGAAGAATTTTTAAGGGCTGTAACAAAATATTGTATGTCTATATCTTCAATTGTCATTCAAGGGAATCTTACATAAAATTAACAAATCTAACAATAGTAAATAAATTATGCCCACTGTTTTTGTAATAAATATAAAAATAACACTTTTGGCGAAGAGAAGAATATTGGGCCCCAATAAATAATCATAATTTTAAAATTTAACATGCTGGTAATTTTAAGTTTGTATCACAATTTAGGTTTTGAAAAACTTTATATGCGCTATATTTGCCCACGGGAAAATAAAAAAAAGACGCAACAAAACATTGAATTTGTGGCAAAAACAATTATTTATAAGTTTTACGGCATTACCATACAAATGCAATATCCTCTGAAATATTTTATACTGACTATATTTTTATTGTTATCGTTTTTTTCATGTACAGATTCTTCTGACTGTTTTTATGTAAGCAACAGGAAAGTCCGGTTAACATTTGTAACAGCCAATGGAAAGACGATAAAAGATACTACAATAAGTAAATTCAGCATTGTCACTTCTGACAGCTTACCGTTGTACGATACAGCTTCAGGGCAGCAGATTGGATTGCCCTTATCACAGGTTGCAGACACCTCAACATTTTACATAGCCTTTGATAGTATTGCAACAGATACGTTAACCTTTTTCTATAAAAGAAATTTAGAGCTTATTTCGCCCGAATGTGGTTTTACCACGAGATTTAACCTCGAACATCTAAAATACTCAAAGAATAACATAACTTCGGTACTTTTTATAGACAGCTATGTCGATAAAGACATTGAATACGGGGTAAACTACAAAATAGTCATCCGAAAAAGAACTGATTTTAAGAAAAAATGACAAGATACTTTTCTAAAATATCTGTTTCTGTTGTGTTTATGTCAATATTTTCATTGGCAAACATCGGTTTTGCGCAGATTGTAAAAAAAGACACTGTACAAAAAAGGCTAAGCATAGGCATTGACATTGCCAAACCTGTTATTTACATGATAGACAAAAACAAGTTTGAAGTAGAAGGTTCAATATCATATAGCAACATTAACAACTTCAACCCTATTGTTGAGTTTGGATTGGAGAATGTTGAATTAAGCCAAAGCGATACGATTAAAACATATGAATATCAATCGGATGGCAAGTTCTTCAGAATTGGCTTCGATTACAACACATTCAGAAGAAACCTCTTTGGAGAAAACAACATGGTATTTTTTGGATTTAGATACGGTTATGCAAACCAAAATCATAGTGCAAAGAATATTATAATAAACGATAAATTCTGGCCTAAAAGATATACATCATTGTCAACACAAGAGATACAAACGCATTGGTTGGAACTGACCTCGGGTATCAAAGTTCAATTCTTCAAATATTTTGCCGCTGGCTGGACTGTCCGGTTTTCCTATATTATCGACCAGCAAAATACCTCATCGGTAAAGCCTTACTACATCCCCGGCATTGGAAAAGGTGCTGAGAAATACAACTTTGGCTTCACCTATTCGCTATACTATACATTTCCTTTGTAAGAGAAATATCTAAAAAATAAAAGGTTAATCTACTTTTTTTTAACTTTGTTTTTGAAAAACGTATGCTTCATCATTTTCAATGAAGCATACGTTATTTCTGACATTTAAACCTAATACGCCCTAAATATGTTGAAAAAACTAACACTTACAATTATCACAGCGTTAAGCTGCATTTGCATAAGCAACTACGCCCAAAACGAATGGGAAACCCCAGAATTGGTGAGCATCAATGCAGAGACTCCTCACGTGTTGTTTTATCCATACGCTGATGCTAAATCAGCATTGACCAGAAACATCAAAAATTCACCGTTTTACATATCATTGAACGGAAAATGGAAATTCAACCTAGCCAATAACCCAGACTCCAGGCCAAAAGACTTTTTTCAGCCCACATTCAACAGTTCAGACTGGAAAGACATTGAAGTGCCATCAGACTGGCAATTTCAAGGATACGACATTCCGGTTTACGTAAATATCAGGTACCCATTCCCTGCTAACCCTCCAATGGTTCCCTCTGATTACAACCCGGTAGGTTCGTATATCAAAAAGATAAACATTCCGGCAGGTTGGAAAGAACGAGAAGTATTTTTCCAGGCAGGTGCAGCAAACTCCATGATATATCTGTGGGTAAACGGCAAATACGTTGGCATGAGCAAAGATAGCAAAACTCCAGCCGAATTCAGGATTAGTAAATACATACAAGCTGGTACAGAGAACACCATTGCCGTGCAAGTTTTCAGATGGTGCGATGGCAGTTACCTTGAAGATCAAGACTTTTTTAGGCTAAGCGGACTTGAACGTGATGTTTGTCTTTATTCTACTCCAAAAGTACAATTGAGTGACATTGAAATTATTAGTAATTTAGACGACTCATATAAAAATGGACTTTTCAAATCAAGGATTTTTATAAAAAACTATACCGGAAAACCTGATAAAGATTACCAAATAGAAGCTACACTCATTAATAATGAAGGTAAAAATGCAGCTTCTCCGAAAACCTTTAAAGTAAACATCAATGATACTGCTATAGTTGAGTGGAAAGAAAAAATAGTGAATGTAAAAACATGGACTGCCGAAACCCCCGATTTATATACCGTTCTTGTAGTCCTGAAAGACAAAAAAGGCAATGTACTTGAGGCCATTACCCAAAGAACAGGGTTCAGGAAGATAGAAATAAAAGATGGGGACTTGCTGGTAAATGGAGTCAGGGTGCTAATCAAAGGCGTAAACCGCCACGAGCATGACATGGTCAAAGGCCATGTAATATCAGAAGAATCCATGCGCAGGGACATCAGCCTGATGAAGCAATTCAACATAAACACTGTCCGAACAAGCCACTATCCGAACGATCCATTGTGGTACGACCTTTGCGACGAATACGGGCTCTACGTTATAGATGAGGCCAACATCGAAAGCCACGGTTGGCACCAGTGGGACGAACAAACCCTTGCCAAAAACAAGCAATGGCTTGCAGCCCATATAGACCGAACAAAGAGGATGTTTGAAAGAGATAAAAACCACCCGTGTATTATTACCTGGTCACTGGGAAATGAAGCTGGCAATGGCAGCAACTTTGAAGCCACTTATGCATGGCTCAAAGAACGGGACAAGACCCGTCCGGTACAATACGAACAGGCCGGACTAAGTAAAAACACAGACATATATTGTCCAATGTACCCAAAGATCGAACACCTGAAAGAATATGGCTCAAAAAAACAGGACAGGCCATTGATTATGTGTGAATATTCGCATGCAATGGGTAATAGCAATGGTAATTTAAAAGATTACTGGGACGTAATACGCGCCACGCCACACCTTCAGGGAGGATGCATTTGGGACTGGGTTGACCAATCGTTTGCTTCAGTAAATGGCAAAGATACGTGTTTCTTGTATGGAGGCGACTTTGGGATGCTTTTTAACATCAAAAGCGACTCAAATTTCTGCTGTAATGGTTTGGTTGGTTCAAACCGCAAGCCTCATCCCGGCCTCTGGGAAGTGAAAAAGCAATATCAATCACTGCACGTCAAAGCCATAGATTTGAGTGCAGGAAAATTCTCCATTGTAAACGAAATGGACTTTACCGAAATGAGTAAATATGACATTAGTTGGAATATTTTAGAAAACGGAAAACCTATAGCCGGTGCTAACCTTGGCGTACAACAGTTAGTGCCACACAAAAGCAAAGAAATAACTGTTGCTTATCCTCTTTTTGAACGTAAAGAGGGGGCAGAGTATAGCATTATTTTCAGCTATAAAACCAAAGTTGCCACTGCTGCTGTGCCTAAAAACTTTGAAGTGGCATGGGATCAGTTTATCCTGCCTTTTTCAAAAGCCCGCACACCTTTTGATGTAAACCAATTGCCAAAGCTCAATGTTAAGACCAACGCCAAAGGCATGCCATCCATATCGGGGCCAAATTTCAACATTGTATTTGATGCACAGACAGCAAGCCTGGTATCATACAAATTTGACACAACAGAAATGATAAAGATGGCCCCACAGGCAGACTTTTGGCGGGCCCCGACAGACAATGACTTTGGGAATAAAATGCCGGAAAGGCTTGCTATATGGAAAAAAGCTACACAAAACGCCAAAGTTGACTCATTTGTCCTTACCCCGGTGAATGCCTGGCAGGTAATAGTAAACACCATTTTTACTTTGCCCGAAATAAAAAGCAAGTTGTACATCAAGTATATCATTTTTGGCAATGGACAGGTTATTTTTGATTACCGTTTTGTTCCCGGGAAAGATTTGCCAGACATGCCCAGGGTAGGCCTAAAGATGGGCATACCCGCTAAATACAGCTATATAACTATGTACGGACGTGGGCCTCATGAAAATTACATTGATCGGAATTCTGGCGCTAAGCTGGCCTTGCACACCACAACAGTGGAAGACCTTTTCACTCAATATGTGAGGCCTCAGGAATGCGGCAACCTGACCGATGTAAGATGGTTGGCGCTAAAAGACAACCTTTACAACGGATTGCTGATAGTCGGAAAAGAGCCCCTATCCATTTCGGCACTGAATATAAATACCAATGACCTCAATTACTCATACGAAAAACGCCATGCATGCGATGTTTCAAAAACAGGGTACATTACTGTTCATATAGACAAAGCCCAGATGGGAGTTGGAGGCGATGATAGCTGGGGAGCTATGGTGCATCCGCAGTACCTGATACCAGCAAAAGAATATCGGTACTCATTCAGCATAAAACCTTTCAAAGTTAGCGAGGGCAATGAAGAAACGATGATGAAAAAAATGTATTAAAATCATTATTTTTCAAATCTTTAAAGCACGCGTTTTTGCAATATAACTATTAGAATAAGCTTCAAAGAGGCTTTGATTTTTATGTCCGTTGCTAATACAGGCAAAGATTAAACAGTGTTTGCCTTTAAAGTTTCCTTCTCAATTTTTAGGAATATATTGTTGCAAAAAATTAGCTTATCCCAAACTCATGTACCACACGCCTGAAGGCGGTGGGTTGTTCTAACGGACTGTAAGTCCTATTAAGGCTAAAAGCCATCTTAAGAAAGACTGTAAGTCTACTAAAGTTCTTTGAACCGCCTGTTATGTCGCTATTTTGAAATC
>JAKPQD010000040.1 GCA_029572965.1 Bacteroidota bacterium
TGATTTCAAAATAGCGACATAACAGGCGGTTCAAAGAACTTTAGTAGACTTACAGTCTTTCTTAAGATGGCTTTTAGCCTTAATAGGACTTACAGTCCGTTAGAACAACCCACCGCCTTCAGGCGTGTGGTACATGAGTTCTTCACAAAAGGCGTTATTGACCATGATAAAACGGCCATTCATGTCAGAAACAGCAACAGCATAAGGTAACATTTCGAGCAATGTTTTGAAGGTGTCTTCACTTTGCTTGAGTTCTTCTTCTATTTTTTTACGTTCGGAGATGTCGATAATTATACCTCTTACGCCTACAGGCTTATCCTGCTCATGAATAACGCTGGTGTATAAAAGTATAGGGAATCGGGTTTTGTCTTTTCTCAGGGCGGTATAATATTTTCCTTTGCTTGTTTGCACTAAATTGATTGTCTGACGGTAGTTCTCAGCAGCCCTTTCCCTATCTTCGGGAGCCACAGTGTTAATAATATTTACGCCTGTATTAAAATCCTCCTCAGAATAGCCAAATTGCTCCATCCCGGCTTTATTGGTATAAGTTATTTTTCCTGATATATCTGCTTCAAAAACTGTCTGGGGCAGCAATTCTGTCATGTCTTTGTACCTGCCTTCGCTTTGTAAAAGGGCATTTTCAGCAATCTTTCGTTCTTTTAGCTCTCCAATGATTTTTTCGGAAGAAATTTTATTAATCCTAAAATTATTGTACGCAACAATGCCAATAAATACAAGTGATACAGAGGTGTCAAACAAATAATCGGCAAAAACATTCCAGGCAATGGCAAAATAGTATTTTGCATATAGTGCAAAAGCAAATACCCCTAATAAATTTAACCCTGTATAGGCCAAAATCATATTTTTGTTGTGTATTACGATAATAGGCAGGGTGGACAAAAAGGCTAATATGTAAACTACTGTGTCAAAACGTGTTACGCCTTCTCCAATGTCAAGCCAGATTAAAGACCACAAACACACGAATGTGAAGACTAATAGTATATGTGAGGAAAGAGGCAGATGCCCTTTTTTGAGTAACGCAAGACATAAATAAAAAACCAATAAAATGGTGGTTTCAACTATCAATAAAGGAGGATAAATGCCTTTATACAGAGGGCTGTTGATTTGTACTGTTAAGGAGTAAATGTAAATACCTGTCATACTGTACATTACAATAAGGATTAAGTAGTACAGGAAACGAGCTTTCAACTGTATGTCAAAGTCTTTATCTTTATAGTAATGCAGGGCTTTAGGCAGGAGCATTGGTTATTGGATTATACGTACATGCAAATTAACACATTTCCGTTTCTTTATCATTAGATAAAGTTAGAAAATATACCTGAACGAAACAGAAAAAGTGTCAAAAACTCCTTAGGCCATTAAAAAAAATCGTATTGAATATTAACAAGGTATAAGCCGTGTGCAGGAGCAGAAGCAGATGCTGCATTTCGGTTTTTTGTAAGAATGATTTTTTCAAAATCGGCAACTTCTATTTTTCCTCTTCCTACATCTACCAATGTTCCGACAATAGCACGTACCATGTTGCGCAAAAATCTGTCGGCGCTGATGGTAAAGATTATCTCATTGTTAATCTTCGTCCAAAAAGCCTCTTTTACATGGCAAATATTGGTAATGTTGTTTCCATGAAGCTTGCAGAAACTGGTATAATCTTCATGCTTTGTCAATAAAGAAGCAGCTTGGTTCATCTTTTCAATATCGAGCAAAAAATGAGTATGCCATTGAAGCGTTTTGGCAAAAGGATTTTTTTCAGTGGTAATTACATATTTATAAGTACGTAATACAGCATCAAAACGGGCATGTTTGTTGGCAGGCACAGGAAAAATTTTTTGCACGGCAATTTCGTAAGGTAAAATACGGTTGAGATGAAACACAACGTTATCAGGATGGTCTATTGCTAAAGGTAAATCAAAGTGTGCAATGTAGTATGAAGCATGGACTCCGGTATCTGTGCGGCCTGCTCCAACAACCTCAACATTGGTGCGTAATAAAGTTGTTAAAGCCTTTTCAAGTTCTCCCTGGACGGTTACTCCGCAGGGTTGCTTTTGCCACCCTACAAAAGCAAAACCATTATAGCTCAGTTGTATAAAATAACGTTGCAAAGCTACGAGAATTACGTAAAAACCTTAATTGTTGGTCACAAATTTAAGCAGAATCGTGCTTAATTTTTAAAAAACTTGTACGTTTGCACCCTTATTTTCAAAACTATGGCAATAATAAAACCATTCAGGGCTATCAGGCCTAAAAAAGAATTGGCTAAAGATGTAGCATCAAGGCCTTATGACGTGCTCAATTCAGAAGAGGCAAAATTAGAAGCACAGGGGAATCCTTATTCTTTTCTTCATGTAACAAAATCTGAGATAGACTTACCTGGTGTTACAGACATTCATACCGCGGTTGTCTATAACAAAGCCAAAAGCAATCTCCAGGAGATGATAGCTAAAGGTTGGCTTTTTCAGGAAAGCAAAGCTTGTTATTACATTTATGCCCAGAAGATGTGGGGAAAGACACAATATGGTATTGTGGGTTGTGCTGCTGTTGAAGATTATCTCAATAACATTATCAAAAAGCACGAATTGACAAGACCAGACAAAGAAGAAGATCGCAAAGAACACATCAGGGTTACCAATGTAAATGCCGAGCCTGTATTTTTTGCATATCCAGACAATAAAGAGCTTGATGGTATTGTAGCCAGGTACACGGCTAATGCTGCCGAATATGATTTTACGTTGTCAGATGGTGTAGGCCATCAACTTTGGGTAATAAACAACGATGCGGACATTGCCCGTATTGAAGAAATTTTCAGAAAAGATATTCCATTTACCTACGTAGCTGATGGACACCACAGAACTGCTGCAGCTGCGCACGTTGGCGAAGAACGTAAAGAAAAAAACGCCAACCATACCGGGAAAGAAGAGTACAACTACTTCATGGCCGTTCATTTTCCTGCCAGCCAGCTGACTATCATCGACTACAACCGCGTTATTCAAGACCTTAACGGATTGTCAGAGACTGAGTTTATTGAAAAACTTAAAAAATCGTTTACCGTTGAAGATAAAGGCACTACAGAATATAAGCCTGCAAAGCTTCACAACTTTAGCATGTACCTTGGCGGACGTTGGTATTCGCTTACCCCTAATGCAGGCTTGTATGATGACAATCATCCTATCGAGTGTTTAGATGTAACGATACTTTCAAACCTTGTACTCACTCCTATTCTCGACATTGTTGACTTACGCAAATCAACCCGTATTGATTTCGTAGGTGGTATCCGTGGATTAGGCGAACTCAAAAAACGTGTGGACAGTGGCGAAATGGTTGCTGCATTTGCATTGTATCCAGTTTCGATGAAACAGCTTATTGACATTGCCGACACTGGCAACATCATGCCCCCCAAAACCACATGGTTTGAGCCAAAGCTCCGAAGCGGACTTTTTGTTCACGACTTAGAATAAGACGAAGATTATAATTTTAAAGAAAAAGCCCGGAAGATTTAATCCTTTCGGGTTTTTTCTTTAAAAAAAACTTGTAACCTGCTATCCAAAGTGGGTTGTAGTCAAAAATTCCCTTAAATGGAAAGAATGAATGCCTTGGTAAGTATTTTGCCCTTTTACAGCGTCCATAGACACTACAATTTTTGGATAATTATCTTTTAAAGCCAGCAAGTTTTCATATTCACGCTCTATAGTTTTTTCGTCTGACAGCAAATAACAAACCTGTAAATAAACTTTTTCTCCCTGTTTTTCGCATACAAAATCAATCTCTTTTTCACCAGAAATGCCAACAAGAACGTTATATCCATATGTCCGCAAATGTTTATAACATACGTTCTCCATTATTTTGCCTATATCAGTGGTTTTATAACCAACAATAGCATTACGCACCCCAATGTCCTCAAAATAATATTTTTCACCCACCTCGAATATTTTTTTCCCTTCAATATCTGTTCTGCTGACTTTATATATAAAACAAGCCGAAACAATGTGGCTCAGGTAATCTAAAACAACCTGCGGAGAAATATTCACTTGTTGTGATTTCAGAAAATCGCTAATTTTTTTTGATGAAACCAAACTACCAACGTTATCTCCTAAAAACCTGACTAAACGTTCAAGAAAGGCTACATTTCTAATATTAAACCTGCTCACAATGTCTTTTAACAAAATTGTCTGATATATATTCTTCAAATATTCATAAACAACAGCATCTTCCATTGGCAAGTGGATTAAAAAAGGTAAGCCTCCATAATGCAAGTAGTTTTCCAATGCCTTATCAGAATCGGCTAGTTTATAAAACTCAAGAAATTCGAGATAAGAAAGCCCAAACACCTCAATTTCAACATGTCGTCCACTGATCAATGTTGCCAATTCGCCAGACAAAAGCTTTGCATTGCTCCCTGTACAATAAATATCAAACAACCCCTCAGCTAACAGGCTTCTCAGTGCTTTTTCAAATTCCCGGATATCTTGTATTTCATCCACAAACAAATACGTTTTACCCTTTTCTGCCTTCTTTTCTTTAACATAATCCAGCAAAGTCTGGGCATCTTTCAATTCCCAAAATTCGTCAAGTTCTTTATTGATGTAAATAATATTGGCCTGAGGATGAATCTTCTTAATGTAATCCATTGTTTGCAGCAACAGGTAACTCTTGCCTACCCGACGCTGACCTTTAAATACTTTTATAATATCCTTGTCTATAAAAGGTTTTATCTTGTCAAGATATAAAGTCCTTTTGATATAACTATTTCTTTTCGACATATTTCATTCATAAATTAAATAGTGCTTAAAAATAATTAATATTTCAATTATAATTGAAATATTTGCAAACTCATGTACCACACGCCTGAAGGCGGTGGGTTGTTCTAACGGACTGTAAGTCCTATTAAGGCTAAAAGCCATCTTAAGAAAGACTGTAAGTCTACTAAAGTTCTTTGAACCGCCTGTTATGTCGCTATTTTGAAATC
>JAKPQD010000117.1 GCA_029572965.1 Bacteroidota bacterium
GAGTGGATACCATATACTGTGTCCTGGTTATCGAACTTCATAATGTATCAATTTTCTAATTTGCGCCTATTTAGCTCTCTTAGTATGACAAAACGCTGCTCGGTAAGAATATTTGGCAACGACGGGTCGAAGCCATAAAGCCTATGCATCCATCGTAATGTATCGGTTAGGTTACCGTGGGGTATAATTGTTGCAACATTATATCCCCTGTTGGCAAGGTTTAGTGTTATGGATTTTGCCATTCCGTAACGTTGCAAAAAGGTAACATTCTTATTGCTATGTCCTACACCACACCCCTCCATAAGCGATGTAAGGTAAAGTATATTATCGGGGTTGTGGCTAATCAGTAATGCTGAAACATGATCGATATTGTTTAGCAGAAATTTAGTTACCTCATAAAACACTCGCTTGGTCTGATTAAAACCATGACAGCTAGAGTCGTTATGGCTATTATCGACAAACTTTTTATTCACATACTCTGTGGTTAAATACTTGGCAATTGCAATACCAGGGGTAAAACCTTGGCTTGAGCCCCTCCTTACAAGGTCAACTATTCTGTTTTGTGAGTTAAAATGGCACAAATGGAAAAGTAAAAATACCGTTGTTTTTTGGGTGTTATACCGTTGCATTAAGTCAATGGCTATTGCATGAAGTGCTGAAAAACCTGCAAAATGGGCTGTATATAGGATTATCGATTTGTTATTTCTACTGGCAATTTCGCATAGCGTATCAACATAATCAGTAAACGATTGAAAAGTTTTCTTATCGACCTGATTCAAAAATCCATCGTTTGATACCAGGCTAAGAATGCGGGGTTCTATGTAATCGTCAACATTAAGAAAAAGGAATTCCAACCCTGGAATATCATATTTATTGTTAGCTAAATCCGATAACAAATTGGCAGCTGAACCATTTCCGCTTGAAACTGGTAAAATACAGGAGAGAATTCTATTGTGAAAATTTTGGGTAGATATTTCTTTTAGCTCATCTATGGAATTGT
>JAKPQD010000119.1 GCA_029572965.1 Bacteroidota bacterium
GCATTCAACTGTTTTAAGATTCTTTCAACATAAGCCCGAATTTCCTGATCAGGAATAGGGTACATGTCACCAACCAACTGAACAAGCTGATGTGCAATATCCTTTATTTGCCCTTCTTTTGGTTTGGCAAGAATATATTCAACGATAGGGTCTTTGACCTGCATATCTTCTATCTTGGTAAAGCGAGGGGCGTATTCGTCTTTCTTTATCTGTTCAATATCTACCTTGTACAAATCAGAAGTTATCTGGTCGAAGTCAATTTTTGAATCTTCATTGCTCAGTTTAAAATTTTTCAACAAAGATTCCTGGTTTAACAATATTTTATCGGTACCGAAAATATCGCTTTGTTGAACTTCTAAGAAAAATTGAGGTAGTTTAATGCCGGACGCTAAGTCTTTATTGACATCAACTATTCTGTATCGCTTTACTTTTTCTCCCATTTCCTGAAATATATTTTCGTCAACAGGTTGCTGACTTTGTTTTTCAATAACTTCTTCCATCTCCCTGTTTTGTGTTTCAGCCATGTTTTCTATTTCTTCAATAGATTCTATTTTAGTGTCGGGAGAACTGATTGTTTCGGGATTAAATGAAATTCTTTCCGGAATAATTTCATCACCTGCATTTGAACTTTCTTCATTCTCTTCAGGGAAAAGGAAGGATTCGAGAGGCTTTTCAACAACCTGTTTCTTTTCCTCTTCGGGCATATTGTCTTTTTGCCTGTAATCTTTCTCGCTGAAACCCGATGCCTGTAACCCTTTGACAATGTTCTGTAAAGTATCGTTGAATTTTACAGATGCTGTTAATACATAAGAAACATTAAGCAAGGCTGCCGAATGCTTCATTACATAAGGTTGACGAAGTACACGTCCTAAAATCTGTTCAACATCAACTGCCGATGATTTATCGGCAAGCGATGCAAGAATGTAGGCAAACGGGCAATCCCAACCTTCTTTAAGAGCATTTATTGTAATGATATAGCGGACAGGACATTCAGGGGAGCTTAAATCAATACCTTTCAATTCGTCTTTTTCGGCTGTTTTTATTTTTATCTGTACTTCGGGAATACCCACTTTAAGAAGTTGCTCTTTTAGTTTGTCAAACGTTGTATTATCTTCATCCGTGCGGGGTTGTGCCTGGAATAAGATGATTGGCCTGATGTATTTGCCTCCATTCTTTGCCTGTTCGATTGCAAGTAATTCAAGTTTTCGTTGAAGATGTAATGCACTGTTTATGACTTCCGTTTTGTCGTGGTGGTTATAAACTATTACTGGAAGTTTAACCATGTGTTCCTTTTTCAATTCGATTGCCGGAACCAAACTCACAATATTGCTATTGTCTTTTGGTGTTGCAGTGAGGTCTAAAACAAAAGAAGGATTGAGCGCATTCAACATATCTACACTTAAATCGCTTTCAGCATTATGGCTTTCGTCAACCACCAAAACCGGATTCATGCTTCGTATAACATTGATTAATGCAGTATCATCAGTATCTTCGAGCAGGTGTTTTTTATCTTTATACTGGCTGGCAAAAGTGGCTAATTGGCCATTTTCCTGATACACTTTTCTATCTTCTTTGTTTCTTGCACGTAAACTTGAAAAGCTCATTACCACAATAGAAAGCTGTTCTTTTACCACAGTGGGGTTGAAGTTTGAACCTTGCAATAAATCCTTCTTTTCGTATACTTCAACCCGATGGTTAAACAAAGAATCCAACTTCTGCCTGTAGGGGTGATCGGGATTGCTTAGGTTGTTTACTGTCTGGTCGAGCAGGTTACTCCAGGGAACCAACCATACAACTATTTTAGGTAGTTCTGATGAGTATGCCGAGAATATGGTATGCAAAGCATTGCATGCAATAAATGTTTTACCACCTGCTGTCGGTACTTTTATACAAACATGTGCAGCATTGGGGATGGTATTCTTATACGGCTGCATCCCTTCATTATTTAAAGGGTTATAGGGGCCAATGCGGTCTTCCCAAAACTTATTGAATGCAGCATCGGTTTTTTTGAACCTCTGAACATATTCTAAATAGAGTTCGAGGTCTTTTATTACTTTGTGTTGATAGCTTTTCAGTTCCATATTAAAAACGGGTTACATCACGAGGAATTTTCTTAAATACTATGTTCTTTTTCATCATAAAGTCCTTTGGCAAAAGGCAATTGTCGGCATAAATTACATATTGCCCTGCCTTGGTTTTTATAGTTGAAAGAGTATCATAATCGAGGGTCGTAAGCGATTCTTTTTCGTAAATAAAATAGTAGGCAGTGCCTTCTTTTTTGCCAAGGAAATAAGGTGTGTCTGATTTTGTTTTCGGTTGCTCAAATGCTTTGCGGGTTTCGCTGTACCAGATATATTCCCTGATTTTTTTTGTATCTACTTCTTCGTTCAGATATTCGTTGTTTTCGCCTACAAACAATGGCTTGCCTAATTCAAAGTAATCGAAACTGCCACCTGTGCCTTCTTTATCGCCATAACCTTTAATAACCCGCTTTACCCTTTCGGCAGTAATGTTGTTGGCGTAATCTTCCATTTCTACCAAGATAAATTTACGGTTTCCTTCATCCTGATTATTTAGATTAAAAACTGCATGGGCTGTGGTACCACTACCAGCAAATGAATCAAGTATGATCGAATTTGTATCGCAAACAAAATTGATTAAATACTGAATTAGAGTAGGTGTTTTGGGATAATCAAATACTTTATCACCAAAAATTTCTTTTAAGATTATTCCGCCTTCTTCAGTTGTGCCGACATAATCATTTGCATCAATAAGATTACGAGGTACTTCTGGTTCGTAATTAGCTTTGTCATACCTTGGTGCTAATGATTTGCCTTTAAAAAGAATTTTCGTATTCTTCTTAATTTCTTGCTCTAAATTCTCTTGAGTCCATATAAATTTTGATTCCAGTAATAAATCATCTTCAAACTTACCATTTCTAAACCATACATCATTTTTAAGTACAACTTCGTTAACTTTTGTGCCATACTTACCAGCAATAAAGTGAAAATCCTCAGACATAGTACTTGAAATGGATTCTTTCGGGAATCGCAAAGTCTTTTTTTGATTATTACTTTTAATTAATGGATTATCCGCTTCGTTAACTTTAGAAAGGCCTTTGTATCTTGAATTATTTCTTTTCTTCTCATAACACATAACATATTCAAGACATTTTTTGCTCTTATTGGAAAGATTTGATGGAGAATATGTTTTATACCAAGAAAAGTACTCGATAAAGTTACCTGAACCAAAAATTTCATCCATTATTAATTTTAAGTGTGATAACTCATTGTCATCAATAGAAATAAAGATAGCCCCATCATCCGCTAAAAGCTTTTGAAGTAGTTTCAGGCGAGGATACATCATACAGAGCCACTTGTCGTGCCTTGCCAAATCATCAATACCAATAGCAGCCTCTTTGCCTGATTCCTTCGCTTTCAAGGTAGCTTCAAGCCATTTTTTTATTTTTGGGTGGTTCACATTGTCATTATATACCCAGTTTTCGTTACCTGTGTTGTATGGTGGATCTATGTAGATACATTTGATTTTTCCTTCGTACTCAGGTAAAAGACTTTTCAGGGCTTCAAGGTTATCGCCATGAATAATTTTATTGCCACTGTTTACAGGTTCTTTTTTTTCGCCCTCAGCATCATTAAAGCCGTATATGTGCTCCAATATTTTAAATGGCACATCTCTATGATGATTAATTACTTTTTCTTTTCCAATCCAATTGAGTGTAGGCATAAATTATCGGCTTTTTTTGTTGTTATCAATTTTCTTTACTGCTGTTTTTAGCGATTTTAAAGCAACTTCTTCATCTTTTACTAAATCATAAACCTTTTCGCTAAGCCAAAGAGAGAGTAATTCTTCTTTGTCAACATTGAAAAGTTCAGCAAGCAAAAGCACCTGTTCCCGACGTGCCTGCCGTTCGCCTTTTTCCAACTTACTTACAAAAGCAGTATCAGCTTTTAAGCAGGCAGCAACTTCACGTTGCCTGATTTTCCTTTCTTCACGCAGATTGCGAATATGTTCACTAAACTGGCTCATATTGTTATGTATTGTCTTGTCAAACAATGACAAAATTACACATAAAAAAAGAAACACAAAAGAAAAAAAAGAAAAACTGCAAACCTTGCAAAGTTTGCAGTTTTACAAAGATGGGGAAACTCCCTACTGCTTTGAGTAACAACCATATTGAGGCTGCGAAAGATATTTACCTGTAAGCTCTTTGAGGAGGTTGTCAACCGAACGTGTTGAGAGATTGTACTTTTTGCCCAACTCAATAGCTTCGGCTCTTTTAAAATCGGAAGGCAATGCATCAAAAAATTTGCGTTTATTGTCACCGGAGCGGAAAACAGCATTGTCATTTTGTTTTGGCAAATTTTGAAACATTAATAAACTATGCTGTAGATATAGGTCGGCAAGGTTTACGGCTGTATCAAAGTCGGAATCATTACAGAAAACTGTGGTTGAGGTATCGCCATTCTCGAATTTACGGAGTGAAGTAAAAATCATGGTTATACGAAATAGAACCAAACCAAGTCGCTTAACAATGCTACCGGCATCATCCCCTGTAAAAGTAGTGACTTCAATAAGCCAACGGCTGCAAATACTGTTTAAAGACTGCCATTGCTGTTGTGTGAGTTCTACAGATGTCGGGTATTGCTTCAAAAATTGAATCAACTGAAACACCTGATCGGATAATGTATTGAAATGCTCGGTAAGGTTGATACTGCTTGCATAGGGTGAAACATCACGCCATTGCTGCTCCACCCTGTAAGCATAGAACATAAAACGACTGAAAAGACCGTCCTCAGCTGATGCAATCAGTCCGGTTACTTGACTTGGAGTGCCTGACAGTGCAACTGACAGGCGAGGTTCGTTCACTTCAATATACTCGTTATTGGTTTTCTTTGAACTGGAAATCCGTTCATGATGAAATGCCTTGCGAAGCATATCAGAATAACCACCCCATTCCTGTTTAAGCACATTGCCCATTGTATCGGCTTCGGTTTCG
>JAKPQD010000126.1 GCA_029572965.1 Bacteroidota bacterium
TATTTATCCTTATGCATTTGCAAATATCTTTAAGATTGCAAAATGCAAATTGAAATCCGTTTAATCGAAAAACTGCTATAACTAACTAAATTTCAAACTTTTCAAAGAACTCTTTTAGATTTTAATGGGACAGTAATGAAAATACAATATATATCAGTAGCGTTATTTTATTCCTGTTATTCAATATTTTTTCTTACATTTTTTAAAAAATGGTGCATTGCTTTGGTATCCTTGTTTTTAATGATTTCTTCGAGCATTTCAAGTTTGGTTTTAATGTTTTCAATCTGCTTGAGTGAATAAGGGCTAAAAAGTACTTCGGAAATCAAATAGTCATTTTCGGACAATAGTCCTTTGGCTATAACCATGTGTTTTTTGAAAGTGGTACCCGGGGCTTCCTGTTTTTTGATACACGATGCAAATGCTAAGGTTGTGGCAAAAGGTACAGAAAGCGAGTAGGCAATGGTTTGGTCGTGTTCTTCAAAGGTGTATTCAAAAATGTTCAAATGTAAAGATTGGAAGAAGTTTCTGAAAAATTCTTTAGCCTCTGGGTCTGATTCTTTTATGATAATGGCATTTTGTTGAGCCAATTCTTTGATATTGGCAAATGTAGGGCCAAACATTGGATGAATGGAGGCAAACCTAAACCCTGACTTTTTATAAAAGTCGAATAATCCGTTTTTTACACTTGCTATATCCGAAATTATGCATGTTTGGGGAAGATATGGCAAGATGCTTTCAAATGCTGCAAACGTATATTGCAAGCTCACTGAATTGATAACTAATTCAGGTTGGAAATTGCTAATCTCACTAAGTTGGGTCAATCTGTGTGAGTTAAACAGAAATTTCAACTTTTTTTTATCGGTATCAAAAACAGCTACTTCGTGTTCTAAACAGAGCGCTTCAACTAACCAAGAGCCCATATTTCCGGCTCCAATTATAAGTATTTTCACGTTTATTGTATATTTATAAGCAACAAAGATAAAAAATGTTATGCGGATGCCATTAGCAATTTAATTATTATTGGTTTTTGGTTTATTTTTTTACAAAAAAATGGGTTGAAGTAATAATTGTTTGGCCAATTTGATAATAAACTTTATAATTTTTATTTGTCTTTTCAAAATATTTATGTTTTTAAAATGATGTATATATATGGTAATGATTAATATTATTTTGTTCTTTTCTATTCAAATTCAGCTTGTAAGCATATTAGATTTGTTGAGATTTTGGAAATTTTTGAATGGACTAATTGAGTAATAAGTAATCGTTTGCAAGTGTTGAGCCTGAGTACGACTTGATATTGCGAATAATTATATTTAATAAAAATTTATTAATACTTTATTAAAAACTGCCAATATGTTAAAAAATGAAACTAATACTATTAAATAGGTTAAAAAAATAAAATAAAAATCAAATAAATTATAAAAAAATGGTGATAATTATAAAAAAATAGTATTTTTGTACCATAAAATCCAATTTTAAACAAATTTTAAATCAATTGTTATGGCACATCTTCGGTTTAAAGCATTAGAACAGGTATTTAATCGTAAACCTGTAGAGGTTAAAGCTCCTGCAACAAAAGCTTCAGAATATTTTGGCATGTATGTGTTTGATAAACCTAAAATGAAAAAGTACCTTTCAAAAGAGGCATATCAGGCAGTAGAACTTGCTATAGACAAAGGCATTTGTATTGATCGCAAAATGGCAGATCAGGTTGCGGCGGGTATGAAGGCTTGGGCTTTGGAAATGGGAGCTACTCATTATACACACTGGTTTCATCCACTTACTGAAGGGACAGCTGAAAAACATGATGCATTTGCAGAGCCAGCCGGGAATGGAAGCGTAATAGAAAGTTTCACCGGGAAATTGCTTGTTCAGCAGGAGCCTGATGCTTCGAGTTTCCCAAGCGGAGGTATTCGTAGCACTTTTGAAGCCCGTGGTTATACTGCATGGGATCTATCATCGCCAGCATTTATTTTAGACCAGACACTTTGTATTCCTACTATCTTTTTGTCTTATACCGGTGAGATGCTTGACAATAAAGCACCGCTTCTTAAGGCTTTACATGCAGTAGATCAGGCAGCTGTTGCTGTTTGCCAATACTTTGATAAAGATGTTCAGAAAGTATATTCATTTTTAGGTTGGGAACAAGAATATTTTTTGATTGACCAATCTTTATATTTAGCACGTCCTGATTTGATGCTTACTGAGCGTACATTGATGGGACATGATTCTGCCAAGAACCAACAGTTAGAAGACCAATATTTTGGTTCAATTCCTGAGCGGGTTTTAGCATTTATGCAAGAGCTTGAATATGAAGCCTGGAAACTTGGTATTCCGGCAAAAACCCGCCACAATGAAGTTGCTCCAAACCAATTTGAAATAGCTCCTGTTTATGAAGAGTGCAACCTTGCAGTTGACCACAACTTGTTAATAATGAGCATTATGCGCAGGGTTGCTAAAAAGCATCATTTTCAAGTACTTTTGCATGAAAAACCATTCAAAGGAGTTAACGGTTCAGGGAAGCACAACAACTGGTCATTAGGGACAGATACAGGGGTTAATTTGCTTTCGCCATCGAAAAACCCTAAAGGGAACTTATTGTTTTTGACCTTCTGTGTTAATGTATTGAAAGCAGTTCACAACAATGACGATATTCTTAAAGCTTCTATTGTTTCGGCAGGAAATGCCCACCGTCTGGGTGCAAATGAAGCTCCTCCTGCCATTGTTTCGGCTTTCTTGGGAGAACAAATCTCTAAAATGCTTGATGAAATTGAACAAAAAGTTACAGGTTCAAAATTAAGTGCGGATGATAAAACTGCTCTCAAACTTGACATAGGTCGTATTCCAGAAATTTTGCTTGACAATACAGACCGTAACCGTACTTCGCCATTTGCATTTACCGGAAACCGTTTTGAATTCCGAGCTGTAGGTTCTTCAGCAAACTGTGCTCCAGCCATGACAGCTTTGAATGCTGCTGTTGCTCAACAGCTTACTATATTTAAGAAAGATGTTGATGCTCTTATTAAAAAAGGAATCAAGAAAGATGATGCAATCCTTCAGATTTTGGCCCGTTACATTAGTGAGTCAAAAGCAATTCGTTTTGATGGTAATGGTTATAGTGAAGAATGGAAAAAAGAAGCCAAGAGAAGAGGGTTGAATACCGAAGGTGCTGTACCTGTTTTGAATAAAGTTTGGGCATCTCCAAAAGCTGCAAGATTATTTGGTGAGACAAAAGTTTATTCGCACAAAGAGCTTGAAGCAAGGGCTGAAATCCGTCAGGAAATTTATATGAAGAAAATCCAGATAGAATCTCGTGTGTTGGGTGATTTGGCTATGAATCATATAGTTCCTGTTGCTGTAGATTATCAAACATCTTTAATTGAGAATATTAAAGCTATGAAAGACATCTTCAGCGAGAAAGAATTTAAAGAGCTTTCTGCAAAGCGTATAGAGCTGGTTAAGGAAGTGAATGGACATATTTCGACAATTAAGAGCAAGGTTAGTGAAATGATTGAAGCGCGTAAAGTGGCTAATAAGATTGAAGATGTTAATGAGATGGCCATGGCTTATTATGAAAAAGTTGTCCCATTCTTTGAAGAAATCAGGTATCATATTGATAAACTTGAACTTATAGTTGACAACGAAAAATGGCCTTTGCCAAAATATAGAGAATTATTATTTATCCGATAGCAAATCAATCAAAGAGCTGTTCTAAAAAGGGCAGCTCTTTTTTTTTGCCCAATGTAAAGTGTCAAATATTAAATTTTAATCCTAAATTTGCAGCCGTTTAAGGAAAGATGCCGGAGTGGTCGATCGGGACGGTCTCGAAAACCGTTGTGCGGGCAACTGTACCGAGGGTTCGAATCCCTCTCTTTCCGCAAAAAAAAGGCTACACAACTGTGCAGCCTTTTTTATTTCAAGTAAGCCTTTTTTAGAAAAGTTTCATATTGTCAAGAACATCCATCAATGTTTTTACTGCAGAAACAGAGTTGTCAAAAGAAGCTTTTTCTTCGGCGTTAAGCTCAATTTCAATAATTTGTTCAACACCGTTTTTGCCAACTTTAACAGGTACGCCTACAAATACATTTTTGTAGCCATATTGACCATCAAGTTTAACACAGCAAGGGAAAATCCTGTTTTGGTTGCGAATGATTGCTTCTACCATTTGAGCAGCTGATGCCCCTGGGGCATACCAAGCAGAAGTGCCGAGTAAACTTACAATTTCGCCACCTCCGTTTTGTGTACGTTTGATTATAGCATCAAGTTTTTCCTTTTCAATAAGTTGAGTTACAGGGATACCTGAAACTGTTGTATATCTTGGGAGAGGGACCATAGTGTCGCCATGTCCGCCAAGTAATAAAGCCTGGATATCTTTAGGGTTGCATTTTAGTTCATCTGCTAAGAATGCACGATATCTTGCGGTATCAAGAATCCCGGCCATGCCTAAAACTTTTTCTGGCGAAGTTTTAGCAGCAAGGTATGCTACATAGGTCATTACATCTAAAGGGTTTGACACTACAATAATTTTAGCATTGGGAGAGTATTTGATGGCATTTTCTGCAACAGATTTTACAATATTAGCATTGATTGAAATTAAATCGTCGCGGCTCATCCCTGGTTTACGAGGTACACCTGAGGTGATAACAATGACTTCAGAATTTTCTGTACTTTTGTAGTCGTTTGTTACACCTTTAATTCTTGAGTCGTAGTAATTAACCGGGGCTGTTTGCCACAAATCAAGAGCTTTGCCTTCTGATAACCCTTCTTTGATGTCAAGTAAAATAATTTCATTTACTAATTCTTTTTCTGCAATGCACTGGGCTACTGTAGCCCCAACGTTTCCTGCACCAACTACTGTTACTTTCATATTTATTATTATTATCTTTATTTTCAACTCATTCAGTTGTTTTGAATGAGTTCACTAACCTAATGATTAAACTTATGCAAAAGTAAAAAATGTATTTGTATTGTTATAATTTTCACAGAACTTTTTGTTTATAAAATAACAAAAAAAATGTTGTTGGAATTTCTTGTTATTTCTGTCAATTTTAGTTGCTAAAAAACTGAAAATATGAACATTGAGAAAAAGTGGGATATGTTTTTTTGTTTCTGGGGCATAAAAAAACCGGGAAAATAATTTCTTCCCGGTTTTTTTATTGTTTAAATCAATAGTTGTTAGTTTTGACTTTCAAAATAATTTTTATCAACAAGGATGCGCCCACAATATTCACATACAATGATTTTTTTGTGAGCTTTGATTTCCATTTGTCTTTGAGGTGGAATTTTGTTGAAACAACCACCACAAGCATCGCGTTCTACAGATACCACGGCAAGCCCGTTGCGCGCATTGCTCCTTATTCTTTTGTATGCATTCATCAGCCGGGCTTCGATAAGTTTTTCAATTTCTTTTGATTTTTTTAAAAGAGCTTCTTCTTCTTTTTGGGTGTCAGCAATAATTTCTTCAAGTTCTTTTTTCTTGTTTTTAAGATCGTTATTGCGTTCTTTAAGAGTAGCTGATGAGCTTTCGATGATTTCTTTTTTGTTCTTTATTTGGGCTGTAAATTCGCGGATGCGTTTTTCGCATAGTTCAATTTCGAGGGTTTGAAATTCAATTTCTTTTGAAAGAGAATCGAATTCGCGATTGTTCCTTACATTTTCTTGTTGTTCTTTGTATCTTTTAATAAGGGCATTGGCGTTTACTATTTCGTTCTTTTTGGTTGAAATGGCTACATCGAGATTTTTTACTTCTTCTTCGAGGTTTTGTAAACGGGTGTCTAATCCTGCTATTTCGTCTTCCAAATCTTGCACTTCAAGAGGAAGCTCACCACGCAAAATTTTGATTTTGTCAATTTCGCTGTCAACACGTTGCAGTTCGTAAAGAGCCCTTAGTTTTTCTTCTATTGAAATTTCGCTTTCTGTATGTGCCATAAACTTAATAGTAATTTATTGGATTTGTATTAATGCTCGAAAAATGAACTGCAAAATTAGCAAATTTTTTCTTTATTATTTGATAAAAAATTTCTTTTGTGAATTGTTCACTCTCAAAGTGCCCAATATCAGCAATGAGTATTTTCTTTTCGTGATCGAAAAATTGATGATATTTGAAGTCACTGCTTATGAAAATGTCAGCTTGTTCTTTTATGGCATTTTTGAGCAAATTGCTGCCACTTCCGCCACAAAGGGCAACGGTTTCAATTTTTTTATTTTGCAAAGGTGTATGTCTAACTATGGTTACATTAAATACTTCTTTAATTTTTTTCAGAAATACTTTTTCTTCGACAGGCTCTATTTTGCCAATAGCTCCCAAACCTGCTTTTTCAAATGTGTTTAATAACGGATATATATCGTAGGCTGGTTCTTCGTAAGGGTGAGCATTAAGTAATGCTTTTAAAACTTTATTTTTTATATGGGCAGGAAGTATAGTCTCTATTCTTATTTCGGGTTCTGTATGGTCTTGGCCACTAATGCCAACAAAAGGATTTGAGTTTTCATTACCTCTGAAGGTTCCGTTGCCTTCAAGGTTGTAACTGCACCTGTCATAGTTGCCTATGTGCCCTGCGCCGGCTTCAAATATTGCTTCTCTGACTTTTTCGGCATGTTCAAAAGGAACAAAAGAGACCAATTTGAGAAGCTTATTTTCTAACGGCGACAAGATTTTGATGTTTTTCAGGCCAAGTTTTTGGGCCATCATGTAACTAACCCCCATTGGGGCTATATCTAAGTTGGTATGGGCTGAATATATAGCTATGTCATTTTTAATGGCATAGATAATACAGCGTTCAATGCAGTTTTGTCCGGTAAGGCTTTTTATACCGCTGAAAATAAGGGGATGATGAGAAATTATCAGGTTGCATCCAAGTTTTATGGCTTCATCAATGACATCTTCGGTAATATCGATGGTAAGCAGAAGGGCTTTGACTTCTTTGTTGGGGTTGCCAATGCAAAGGCCTGAGTTGTCATAAGGTTCTTGAAAAGCAAGTGGGGCAAAATCTTCCAGGGTTGTTAAAATTTCTTTGATTTGCATATTTACATATTTTCGCGTATTTCGACTAACATTTCGCGAATGGCTTTCAGGGTTTTTATTATTTCAAAATTGTTTTCGGTATCTTCTTTATTTTCTTTCATCTTTTTTTGGGCGCCTTTTAGTGTCATTCCCCTTTCTTTAACAAGATGGTAAATGGTGTGAAAATTGTCAATGTCTTTTTTGGTAAATAAGCGGTTGCCTTTTTTGTTTTTTTTAGGTTTGATGACATCAAATTCTTTTTCCCAAAAACGGATCAGAGAAGTATTTACGCCAAACATTTCTGCCACTTCTCCTATGGTGTAATATACTTTTTCTATTTTTTTTTCTTTGTATGGCATAATAAGTGAAATGTCTGAATAGTGTTAAGTTATTGGTTGTCTGATGTTGAAAATGTTTTTACTTCAATTATTTAACTACAAACATATACGCTTTATCTTGAATTTCAAAATTATATATAAAAATTTTTATAAAATATATAATAGAATTGCGGTTTTTAGTATTTGATTTATTGGTAATGGTTTTATAATAAAGATATTACAATATTAACAACTGAAAAATCTTTATTGTTAGGCGTTATATTTAGTAATGTTTATACAGAATAAAACCCTGCTTTTGGGCAGGGTTTTGGAATAGTTGAATGTGCTGTTATTTATTCGATACGGAATATTAATGGTACTGTGAAGTTTTGTTTAACAGGCTTTCCGTTAAATTTGGCAGGTTTCCATGCAGGAGAGTTAAGGATTGTCCGGAGCGCTTCTTGATCAAGTACGGGGTGTATGCCTTTGATGACTTTTACATCGCAGACCTGACCTTTTGTATTGACGCTGAAAAACAATGTAATTCTACCAGAAAGTCTTGCTTCTATTGCTTCTTGAGGGTATGTCACGTTCATTTGCAGCCAGGCATGAAAGGTTTTTAAATCGCCACCTTCAAATGTGGCTTGTTCTGTGACATCCCAACGGCCAATTTCTGGCTCGTCAATTTCTGGAGTATAGGTATTAACTGTATTTTCTGGTACATAAGTTAAGTCTTCGGTATCGTTGGTTGTCAATGCTGTGGCTTCATCCATACTTATAAGGGTAAGGTCATTTTCGTCTGTAGTATCAACAATAATGGGAGCCGTAAATCTTTCAATTGTTGGCATTATTGGAGCCGGGGCTGGAGGGGGAGGCAGAGGGTTGTCTAATTTGTCGGGTGCGAAAGTGACATCGTGTTTTATCTCAGGTTTTGGAACTATTATATTGGTATATGTTTTATACATCGAAATGCCAATAGAAGCGCTAAAAATAAGGAATGTGGCAATAAAACCGATGAGAAGTCTTTTCTTATATTCTTTTCGCATATTGTATGCACCGTATGCGTGGTTACGGTTGGCGAAAACTATTTCATCCAAGTTAATTGCTGTTTTCGTGAATGCAGCGTTTTCATTTGTTTGCATAGTTTAAGGTATTAAAAAGTCCTACAATTGGTGCTTTTCAGTTACATATTGTAGCTTAAGCCCCGTTAATTAAGAAATTTTTAAATACCTGCGCAGGTTTTATTTATATAATTTCAAGAAGCGTGCCAAGTTAGATTTTATCAAGAAATATTTCATAAAGCACTGATAATCAATATTTAATTGTAATTTTCTAAAATTAAAGTATTTAAATGCTTAAATATTATCAAAATCACTAATTAAGTTTTGAACTTTTATTACCTTTGCACTGTTTAGAAATAATCTAAATAAGAATAGTATGTCTGACAATTCACAAGATATCATCCAGGATGTGACCGGGGGTGATTACAAATACGGTTTTTATACAAATATTGATATAGATACTATCCCCAAAGGGCTTAATGAAGATATAATCAGGTTAATTTCTAAAAAGAAAGAAGAACCGGAGTTTATGCTTGAGTTCAGGTTAAAGGCATTTCGGCACTGGCAAAAGATGAAAATGCCTGATTGGGCGCATTTGCAGATACCTGAAATAAATTATCAAGATATTATCTACTATGCAGCTCCTCGTCAACAAGCAAAGTATTCAAGCATGGACGAAGTTGACCCTGAGTTGTTGGAAACGTTCAATAAACTTGGAATTCCGCTGAGCGAACAAGCCCATTTGGCTGGAGTTGCGGTGGATGCTGTGATGGACAGTATTTCTGTCAAAACCACTTTTCGTGAAGCTTTAGCTGAAAAAGGTATTATATTTTGTTCGATGAGTGAAGCAATCAAAGAGCATCCTGATTTGGTAAAGAAATATTTGGGTTCGGTAGTGCCTTTTTCGGATAATTATTTTGCAGCCCTTAATGCAGCGGTATTTAGCGACGGCTCTTTTTGCTATATCCCTAAAGGTGTGCGTTGCCCGATGGAACTGTCCACATATTTCCGTATCAATGCGGCAAATACAGGTCAGTTTGAGCGTACACTGTTAATTGCAGATGATGACGCTTATGTTAGTTATCTGGAAGGTTGTACAGCGCCTATGCGTGATGAAAACCAGTTGCATGCTGCTGTTGTAGAGTTGGTAGCGATGGAGAATGCTGAAATAAAGTATTCTACAGTTCAGAACTGGTATCCTGGGGATAAAAACGGGAAAGGCGGGATTTATAATTTCGTAACAAAACGTGGTATTTGTAAAGGGAATAACTCTAAGATTTCATGGACTCAGGTAGAAACCGGTTCGGCAATTACCTGGAAATATCCAAGCTGCATATTACGAGGCGATAATACTGTAGGTGAATTCTATTCTGTGGCTGTTACAAACAATTATCAGCAGGCAGATACCGGGACAAAGATGATTCATATTGGTAAAAACTCGCGTAGCAGGATAGTTTCAAAAGGTATTTCGGCCGGAAAGAGCAATAATAGCTATCGAGGACTGGTTAAAGTACTTAAAGGTGCTGATAATGCACGTAATTTTTCGCAATGCGATTCGTTATTGCTTGGCGATAAATGCGGGGCGCATACATTCCCTTATTTGGAAGTGGAAAACCCTAATGCCATTGTAGAGCATGAAGCTACAACTTCTAAGATTGGTGAAGACCAGATATTTTATTGTAACCAGCGCGGCATTTCAACTGAAGATGCTGTAGGGCTTATTGTAAATGGCTATGCCAAAGAGGTGCTTAATAAGTTGCCGATGGAATTTGCAGTTGAGGCACAGAAATTGCTACAGATAAGCTTGGAAGGTAGTGTGGGGTAGGAAGAAGTAGTAAAGTATAGAAGTAGTAAAGTATAGATGTTACCTGCTAAAACATATAGGGATCTGATAGTGTGGCAAAAGGCCCACGAATATGTTTTATTAGTATATAAAGTTTCTTCTGCTTTTCCAAAGGAAGAAGTTTATGGATTAACTTCTCAATATAGAAGGGCAAGTGTTTCTGTTGCTGCAAATATTGCTGAAGGATTTAGAAAGAAAACTAATACTGAGAAGCTTCGGTACTATAATATATCTCAGGGTTCTTTGGATGAGTGTTCATATTATTCATTACTGGTATTTGATTTAGGTTACATAAAATGTTGAACAAAAAATAAAAATTGTAGAGTTACAGGAAGAAGTAGATCGCATGCTTAATAGTTTGTGTTTCACGTTGAAGTAGATGTCTAGCTACTATTCTACTTAACTACTATTCTACTTTACCACAATATATAGAATTAGAAAAATTTGTGATATGCTACACATAAAAGACTTAAGGGCCAAGATTGGCGAAAAAGAAATATTAAAAGGGATAAACCTTGAAGTAAAAGCTGGAGAAGTACATGCCATCATGGGGCCAAATGGCTCGGGCAAAAGTACATTGGCTGCTGTGCTTACCGGGCGTGAGAATGTAGAAGTGACCCATGGTGAAGTTTGGTTTAAAGGTAAGAACCTGCTTGAACTTTCGCCGGAAGACAGGGCCAGAGAAGGTTTGTTTCTTAGTTTTCAGTATCCGGTAGAGATTCCGGGTGTCAGTATGGTAAACTTTTTGCGGGCTTCAGTAAATGAAGTTCGTAAATACAATAATTTGCCTGCACTTTCGTCTGCAGATTTTCTGAAGTTCATGCGTGAAAAGCAACAGCTTGTGGAGATGGATGGCAAACTTACGGGCCGTTCGGTTAATGAAGGTTTTTCAGGTGGTGAAAAGAAGAAAAATGAGATATTCCAGATGGCTATGTTAAATCCAGCCTTGTCAATTCTGGATGAAACAGACTCAGGATTGGATATAGATGCCTTAAGGATTGTGTCGAATGGAGTGAATAAGCTTAAAACTGCTGATAATGCTACCATTGTTATAACGCACTATCAACGATTGCTTGATTATATAGTGCCTGATATTATTCATGTCCTTTATGATGGCCGAATAGTAAAGACTGCAGGAAAAGAACTTGCGCTGGAGCTTGAAGAAAAAGGCTATGACTGGATTAAGAAAACTGTTTAGCGGATTGGTTAATATTTTCATAAAGTAGATAATGGAAACTATTACAACAGTCGAAAGGCTGATAAAAACATACTCGGGAATTTACCATCAAAACAAAGGAGTGTTTTCTGATGCATTGTCAAATCATCGTCAGGAGGCAGTTTCGGTTTTCGAGTCAATGGGAGTTCCTAATAAATCTGATGAAAGATATAAATATCTTGATTTGACTCCCTGGTTTGACCATACTTACGGATATACCATTCAACCTGAAAAGCTTAAGCTAGATAGTGAACAGGTTTTTCAATGCGATGTTCCAAGGTTTGATATGCATGAAATCATTACCATCAATGGTTTTTTTCATTCGCATACAAAGCCTCATGAGTTGCCTTTGGGTGTTTGGATTGGCAGTTTGGCAAAAGCTTTACAGGAAATACCAGAAAAGGTAATTCCTTATTTAGATGTCGATGTAAATCTTGCTGATAGCCTAGTTTCGCTGAATAAGGCTGTATTTCGTGATGGGATTTTTATTTATCTTCCTAAAAATTGTAACTTTCATTCTTCTATACAGATAATAAACTTGCAACTTGCACAGGATGATATGTTTGTATCTCCTCGTAATCTCATTGTTTTAGAGGGAAATAGCTCAGTAAACCTTGTTATTTGTGATCATACGTTGTCCCAAAATAAATTTCTTTCTAACCAGCTTACAGAAATTGTGGTGAAAGAAGGGGCTCAGCTTGATGTTACTAATATGCAGAATATCCATAACAATGCAGGGGCTATCAATCATACCAATATCATGCAGAAGGCTAACTCGAGAGTTAATTATACAGTGTTGTCTTTGCATGGGGGTATGATACGCAATAATATTGCGGCAAAGCTTGATGGAGTGGGTGCAGATAATAGCACTAATGGCTTATACATGACTGATGGTAGCCAAATAATAGATTTCAACGTACTTATAGACCATGCCAAGCCAAGCTGTACAAGCAATCAGCTTATTAAGGGGATTCTTGATGATACATCAGTAGGATCGTTTAATGGCAAAATAATGGTTGCCCGGGATGCCCAAAAAACAGCAGCTTTTCAGAAATGTAACAACCTGTTGCTTAAAGATACAGCTAAAGTTAATACACGTCCACAGTTAGAGATATATGCCGATGATGTAAAATGTAGCCATGGAGCTACAGTTGGTCAAATCGACCCGGACGCATTGTTTTATCTCAGAGCAAGAGGCATTTCGAAAGATGAAGCTCGTATGTTGCTTATGTTTGCTTTTGCACACGAGATTGTACAAAATATAAAGTTCGAAAACCTGAGGTTTAGGATTGATGAAATTGTGAATAAGAGATTGCGCAAGGAGTTGACCCGTTGCCACAATTGTCAGGCTTTGTAGTAACTTTGAGTCTTAATATTTTTTCTATGTTTGATGTTAATTCTGTCCGAAAAGACTTTCCAATACTGGGTAGCACTGTTCATGGCAAACCTTTGGCTTATTTTGACAATGGTGCAACAACTCAAAAGCCTCAATGTGTTATAGATGCTGTTGTTGAGTGTTATACCAAAACAAATAGCAATATTCACAGGGGAGTCCATTATTTGAGCGACCAATCTACCGAAATGTATGAGAATGCCCGCAAAAATATCCAGCAATTTATCAATGCCAGGTATTCCCAGGAAATCATATTTACTAGCGGAACAACAGGAAGCATCAATGCCATAGCTTTTTCTTTTGGCGAAAAGTTTGTCAAAGCTGGCGATGAAATCCTCATTTCGGCTATGGAGCACCATGCCAATATTGTTCCGTGGCAAATGCTTTGCGAGCGCAAGAATGCAAAGCTGAAGGTTATTCCTGTGGACGAGAATGGGGAGTTGAAACTGGATGCAGTAGATTCACTTTTAACGGAGAAGACTAAAATACTTGCGATTACGCATGTTTCAAATGTTCTGGGAACGGTTAATCCTATAAAGGCTATTATAGATAAAGCCCACAAGAAAGGGATACCGGTGCTTATTGACGGAGCCCAGAGTATTCAGCATGTTAAGATTGATGTTCAGGAGCTGGATTGTGAATTCTTTGTATTTTCTGGGCATAAAATATATGCACCTACGGGAATAGGTATTTTGTATGGCAAAGAAGAATGGCTCAACCAGATGCCCCCATATCAGGGAGGAGGAGATATGGTCGATTGTGTAACCTTTGAAAAGACTTATTATAATTCTTTACCCTATAAATTTGAAGCTGGAACAACAAACTATGTTGATGCTGTAGGATTATCGGTAGCTATAGATTATATAAAGAAGCTGGGGTTTGATAATATTGCAGGATATGAAAAAGACCTTTTGGAATATGCTACCAATAAGCTTCAGACGATAGAAGGGCTGAAAATTTATGGAACGGCAGCGGATAAAGGGCCAGTAATTTCTTTTTTGCTTGAAAATATTCATCCATACGATACCGGGATGATACTGGACAAGCTTGGTGTGGCAGTACGGACAGGCACTCATTGTGCCCAGCCTATTATGGACTTTTATGAAATAGAAGGAACTGTGAGGGCTTCAATGGCTTTTTACAATACTTTTGAAGAAATTGACAGGCTATACGAAGGATTGTTGAGGGTAAAAACCATGTTTGGCTGATGCTGAAGTTTTATTAATTTTGCCGAAAAAAAAGATGACGCTGCAAGAAACACAAGATGCCATTGTTGAAGAGTTTCTTCAATTTGACGATTGGCTGGACAGATATAATTATCTGATTGAGATAAGCAAAGAATTACAGCCGCTTGATAACAAATACAAGGCAAACGAATACCTGATAAAAGGTTGTCAAAGCAGGGTATGGCTTAGTGGAGAGTTGATTGACGGAAAGGTTGTTTTTACTGCAGATAGCGATGCTATCATTACTAAAGGCATTATAGCGTTGTTGATTAGGGTGCTTTCTAATCGTGAGCCTGACGAAATTATTAGTGCAGAGCTTGAGTTTATTGATAAAATTGGGTTGAAAGAAAACCTTTCGCCAACCAGGGCAAATGGTTTGGTGTCTATGATAAAGCAAATGCGCATGTTTGCCTTGGCTTATAAAACAAAAATGGAACAAAACAAATAAGCTGTAAAGCTGTTTATTTTAAAAATTAAGGATATGGAAAACCCGATATTAATGTTAGAAACAGAGATTGCTACTGTGTTGCGTGGGATATATGACCCAGAAATACCTGTAAACATCTTTGATTTGGGTTTAATATACGAAATAAATGTAGATGAGTCGCGCAATGTAGAGATAGTAATGACCATGACTGCACCAAATTGCCCTATGGCAGACGAGCTGGTGCAGGAGGTGCATGAAAAAATAAAAGCTATTCCTGCGGTTAATGAATTGAAGGTAAACCTGACCTTTGAACCACCCTGGACAAAAGAAATGATGACCGAAGAAGCAATGCTTGAGCTTGGACTTCTTTAAGCATGTTAATTCATGATGAAATAATACAATTAGCCCAAAAAAATGGCTTTGATGCTTGTGGGCTTGCCAAGGCAAAAGTGGATGCCAATACCCAATTAGTTTATAAAAAATGGTTGTCAGCGGGTTTTCATGCCAGCATGGATTGGATGGAAACCAATGTTCATTTGCGTTTTACACCTCAGTTACTTGTTGAAAATGCTTCTACAGTTGTAGTAGTTTTATATAGCTATCATACAAAGCTTGATGTGTTTGAAAAAAGCCCGGTTCGTATTGCTCAATATGCATGGCGAAGAGATTATCATAAAACACTGAAAAAGAAATTAAAATTCTTTTATAATGCTTTGCAGCAAAAATATCCGGAATTACAAGGTCGATATTTTGTAGATTCTGCACCTGTAGCCGAAAGATATTTTGCTGAACAGGCCGGCTTGGGATGGATTGGTAAGAGCGGTATGCTCATAAACCCAGTTTTGGGTACAAATTGTTTTATTGGCACTATCATCATCAATGAGCAGGCGGATAAATACGATAATCCTGTTGAAAATCGTTGTGGAACTTGTCAAAGATGTATAGAAGCTTGTCCAACCAATGCTATTATAGGTAATTCATTGATTGACTCAAATAAATGTATTTCATATCAAACTATAGAGATGAAAATAAATAGTGAAAAGCCTATTCATAATAGTTTTAGTGGTTTTATTTATGGTTGCGACCTGTGTCAGCAGGTTTGCCCATGGAATAGCAAAGCCGTTGCTTTTGATGAAAGGGTTGCAGAAAGTGCAAAAAAGTGGGGAGACTTGACAGCAGAACAATGGCAATCGCTTACAGAACCTGAGTATGCCAAAATGTTTGAAGGGACCCCAGTAAAACGGGCTTCTTTTGAAAAGCTAAAATCAAATATAGATAAGGTGCTTGCCCAAAGATAGGGCTATTCTTCATTTTCAGAGGTATCTTCTTCCTTGTCTTTGTTTTTTTTGGCTTTGAGTTTTAAAGAATATTTCAAGCCGAGAATATAGTTTTCATTGGGTTTACGCAAAGAATATTGCAATCCGTAATAAGCTGATATAGCACTGGATTTGTTAATGTTATATTTCACACCTCCAAATAAACGGTATTTCTGGGGCCACAATCCTTTGTCTGTAATTTCCGAGAAATATTCAAAAGCAATATAAGGTGAAAGGTGGGTGTATGGTATTTTGTAGCTTATGTCAGCTTTATTACGCCAAACATTCTCTACTTCTTCAATAGTTTCAAGGTCGATGCCCTGAGAGGTGTGCTGAAACCTTGTTTTAACGTCTAAAGAATAACGTTGGTACGAAAATTCGTATTCTGCATAAAGGTTGTAATCATAGCCGTTTTTGTAAACAAATTTGTCGTTTACCCTTGAATAGCGAAATGAAACGCCTGCATATAATTTTTCCCATATTTTGCGGTCATATCCTGCGTCAAAGTTGTACTTACTAAATTGTGAGGCATTTTCGTTGAGCCTCATTTCATTTGAAACCCAAACGGCATTTCGTTTGTTGAAATTATATTGGAAGTCAATGGTACTCCATTGGTTAAAATCTTGCTGAGCTGCCAAAGTCAAAGAAAGTGCCCCCCAAAAGCAACAAAGCAAGATATTTTTTATTTTATTAATCATCATCGCCATCTCCAGTATATACGCGGCCTTCATCAGCTAAGTTGATACGGTTCTCGTCACTATAATAGTAAATCATAATACGGGCAGTGTCGCGCAAAAAGTCGATTTTACCTATGTCTATGCGGTTTATTTTTAGCCCGGTGCGTTGCTGTAAGTCTGCCATTAGTTCGTTATGTTTTTCAGGCTTGATTAACTCAATTTTTTCATAGTTAATTAGTTTACAAGATTCGTGTCTAAGTAGCCAAACTTTTTCTAATCCATAGATTACAAACACAATAGCTATATTCGTAAACAATATTTCAGCGTAGCTTACCTTTTTGTTGGTTAGTGAATTGATAATTGAAATGCCAATTACAACAAAAAGGTATGTCATTTCTTTGATTGGCATTGGGTTGGTGCGGTAACGCAAAATACCAAATACAGCAAATAACCCTAAAGCAAAGCCCATTTGTAGTTTTACATTAGAAAGCATAAAACAAATAAGAAAAACTATTGTTGACAGGAGAATGTATGTAAACAGGTAGTCTTTGCGACGTGTAATTGGGTAATAAAGTAAACGAACTATAATCCCAACAATCAATAAATTGAAGGACAAACGAATTAAAAGCTCAAAAAAATCTTTTTTGTCAAAAAGTTCAATGCCCAGAAATTTCATTGTTTCAATAGTAGGTGTATCCATTTTATAAATTATTTATTTTAATTAACCGTGGTTTAAATGTATTAATTTTTACATCGTCATATAATGAAGCAACTCCAAGGCAGTATTTAGAGAGTCCTTCGGGTTGTATTTTTAGTTCGCGCATGATGGTTATTAAAGGCGAAGGGCCTGAATTACTGTCCTGCTTTATTTCGGCGATACCCAATTGTGGAATTGGGCGTTCTTTATGAAAATCAGAAAAGCAAAGGTTGTAATCCAATGTAGCTCTTTCTGTCATGTTGTTATTAACAAGAGTGATGCGTATAAACTGGTTTAAAATTGTTTTTTTCAACTGACAACATTCAAAAGGCGTTTTTTTCTTCAAGAATTTATCAGTAGCAGCGTTAAGTTCATTGTTAGCGTTGTTTTCAATACGGCTTTTGATGGTACGGCCTTTGTTATTCTTAAATTTTATCTCAAAAAATTCATTTCCGGTTGCATCATAGCGGCGTTGCCTAACCTTATAACGGTTGAGTTTGCCATTGTGGTGCTGATTGTACATAAACAAGTCCGGGGTGTCAAAATATGTGGTAATATATTGAAATTGCCTTG
Source organism: Bacteroidota bacterium (assembly GCA_029572965.1). GTDB lineage: Bacteria > Bacteroidota > Bacteroidia > Bacteroidales > DTGW01 > JAKPQD01. Next base: position 17,750 of record JAKPQD010000126.1, read on the forward strand.
TGCTGTTAATTTCCAATACTTTATAATAAGATTTAGCCATTTCTAATATTTGGCAAATCATGGCTGAATTGAAAATAAACTTTGTATCGGTGCGGCTCATCAGCTTGACAGAGTCCATTTCACTGAGTGAAATAGGCTTGTAAGTGTTTAATACAGTGTCAATTTCATGATAAATAGTTCCCATTTTTTTTATTGAAATTGGTAAATGTACTTTTTGCGGACTTTAATTTTGCCATTAGGCAGGTAAGTAGTTTTTTCAATTTTTAATCCATCGTCATATTTAAAGACAATAGTTTTTTCGAGCTGTCCTTTTGGGTTGAGGTAAGTTTCTTTGGTACAGTTGTCTTTATCGTCATATTCATATTTAATATGTTTTTTTTCTTTACCATTATCGTCATACTCAATGAGTTCTATAATGTTTCCAAATTCGTCATAAGCAGTAAAGCTTTCTTTTACAGAGCGACCGTTATTTTTTTCAAAATCTTCGTTAAATTCTGTAATGCTTTTAATTTTATTGCTAACGATATCTTTTTTCTTTTTTTGTGCAGAAACAGATAATACCGTAGAAAGCAAAAGTAGTCCGGTTATTAGTTGTATTTTCATAAAAAACTGTTATATAGCGTTTTAAAAAGTTTTCACGGTGTCAGTCATATAAAATGATTGATTGTTGTTGGTAATCTCAAAAGTCTTTTTATGAATGGCTTTTTGAGTTGCCCCGGTAAGGTACCCGTCTATGTCTTCCTGCTCAGAATAAACAAATACGGTGTATTTGCCATTAATAAGGTTTGAAAAGCAAAAAGTTCCGTCATAGCTTGTCCTTGTGCGCATGTCAAATCCTAAGTGGTTGCCATATATGAGATATACATCATATTCTTGGGCTAATGCTATGTCTTTAATAGTATATCCATTGCTCTTATAGTTTATTAGCCAAATTTTGCCGGTAATACTGCCAGAACCCTCGTCTATATCCAACATTTTTGTAATATGAATGGATGATAATTTGACCGTGTTTTGGTTTTTGACCTGAACAGGCTGTTTGATGGCTACTTTTTTGTTTTTTGCATTGGCAGTATCTTGCGAGTAAACCAAAATACAATAATTACCATCAACAAGGTTTTGGAACGCAAATTTACCATCGTCACTGGTAGTGGTTTTGTCAAGTACTTGGTTTGTAGAGCTGTTTAAAATATATACATTTTGATCAGGGGCTGCCTGAATGGCAATAATGTTTAAGTTTTGGTTGTCAATAACCTCAGCATTTACTATACCTTCAATAATACCGGCACCTTTATCATAATCTACTGTTTTCAGAATAAACAAAGTGTCAGGTTTTGCTGTACCTCCATTAGAAATATGGACTTTTTTTATGACAGGGGTTTTGGTTTTCGAATAGTTTGAAGTGTCTTGCGAATATACCAATAGCTGATAATTGCCATCACGCAAATATTTATATTCAAAAGAACCGTCATAACTTGAAACAGTTTTATCGTCAATTTCTTTATCATCACCATAAATGAGGTAAACATCTTCGTCTGGAGCAGGGGCAATAGTAATAGTGTCAAGGGTTTGAGCGTTAACAATTACCTGATAAACAATACCTTTTATGTTGCCCTTTCCTCCTTCACCTTCTTCTTTATTGCAGGAAAAAGCCAACATTGACAGTATTACTAAACCTAAGATCTTTTTGATTTTGATCATAAATAAAAGTTTTATATAAATACAATTGTTTTTGACAAGTACCCTAAAAATTTTAACGAAAGTATATTAAATGTGCCAGATTTATTGACAAAACGTAATATTAATGCTTATTAATTAAATGTTAAAACAAGGTTATCTTTTCGTTACTTCAAATATTTGTCAGGTTTTGGTAATATTTTGTTTTTAATGCTAAATAATCAAGATTAAAAGTTTTTATTGTTGGCACCAATTGCAAGGCTGTCAGATATAACATGCAGAATATAAATAAGATAAAATTATTTTTTTTGGTCAAAATAATAATTTGTTTTTGAAAGTTCAACAGTATTTTTTATATATTTGATAATAGTGTGAAAAAAAAATATGTCGAAAGGAGCTGCCAAACGATTTGTTGATGAAGCTAAACGCTTTATAAATGAAGATATTTCAATATCTCGTTTTGGGAGTACTATGGAAAATATTCAGAAACTTCAGGAATCATACGTTCGCATATCAGAAGAAAACAAACAATTGAAGCATGATAATGAAGGGTTTCGGATGGTTTTAACAGCTCTTTCGCGCGAAAATGAGTATTTGCAGGATAACCTGCGCTTGTTAGAAGAGGTTTTGAACCGTTTGCCGTTAATAGTTTCTGTAAGAGACGTGAAAAAGCGCAGTTTGTTGTGGTATAACCGCAATTTTCATTGCATGTTGGGGTACAGGCATAAAGAGTTGCAGGAACTTATAAACAAAGAAGCCATTTATCATTATCACCCTGAGGATTACAGAAAGGTGCGTGAACGTGAAAAGTATGTGTCATCTGCTTGCAATAATAGTTACAGCTGCAATTTACGTTTGAAGCATATAGATGGGCGCTATGTAAACATGCAATCTGATTTTTTTGTCTTAAAAAGAAACGCTGACGGAAGCCATCGAGAGGTAATAGAGATTTTATCAGCTATTGAATGATGCTATTAGCTGGGAGCAATGGGTGCTTTGGTGTCGGTTGCATCTCTCAACGCATTTCCTATAATAGTAAAAGCCAACGTTAACAGCATGATTGCCAAGCCCGGCAATATGGCAAGGTATGCTTTGTCAAGGATGATATACCCGTAATGTTCCTTAATCATATTGCCCCAGGAGGGTACTGGAGGTTGAATACCAACTCCCAGAAAGCTCAAGCCCGATTCGATAAGGATAGCAGAAGCAAAGTTAGCTGCCGAAAGAACAATAACAGGACCTATGATGCCAGGCAATAAATGCTTTGTAATAATTCGGAAGTGGCCAAAGCCCATAGCATGACAAGCTTCAATGTACTCTTTCTCGCGAAGGCCCATTATTTGGCCACGAACAAGGCGTGTTACATCAATCCACATGGTGAGGCCAATGGCGATAAATATTTGCCAGAAGCCTTTACCTATAACCATGGTCAAGGCTATAACCAGTAAAAGTGTTGGTACTGCCCATGATACGTTGACAAACCACATGATAACCCTGTCTGCTCGGCCTCCAAAATAACCTGCCATAGCGCCAAGCCATACTCCTATTAACAATGAGATGATAACAGAAACTAACCCGACAGAAAGGGATACCCTGGCCCCTATGATCAAACGGCTTAATACATCGCGGCCAAGCCTGTCAGTGCCTAAAAGGTAATGTTTGGTGATATACAAGTGCTGTAAAACATGCTTTTTAAAAGTATTAACATCAGTAATATTTGTTAATCCTAAGTCTTTGGCTCTATAATGTTCTTTTTCAAAGAATTTACCATTTCCCTTACGGAAAATAATTACCGTAGTGCCTGAAAACTCAAGGCTGTCAGCAAGGATGTATTGGGCTGTGTCGGGTTGTCCCCATATCATTTTGCTAAACCATGATACTTTGGGAGTTTCAAAGTTATTGGGTTTCAGAAGAAATGAAGCCTGGTAGCCAGGCTTTTTTGCTGTAAGTTCAAGGCATTGCCTGTTGCTGAAAGGTGTTGGATCATTGACTATGGTATATCCTAATATTGCAAGAAGACAGAATAATGTAATGAATATCATGCTAATCATAGCAAGCTTGTTAGAATAAAGCTTGCTCCATAAACTTTGCCTGGGATTCACGTTTTCATTCATTGCTGTATGTTTCTGTCTTTCCATTGATACCGGCCAAAGATACCAAAAATTGCTACTATTGAGGTTACAAAAGGATACAATAGTGATGAGATAATGTACCACGGCAACAGTCTTGGTTTTTTGTAGTGATACATGGCAGCAAACATGATAGGGCTGTCAACAATAATTTTGGCAAAAAGCAGCGTAAGGAATACCCCCATTGCCTTAGTATAAAAACAAGAAATAATAGGCAATATAGTTATTAATGTGTTTAAAAGAACTACAGATAAAGCTGTTGAAATAATCCAGAGATTTTTTAAAAATTTGTTTTTTGAAGCCCATCTTGAATGTTGACTAACGAAAGTTTTTAGTGAACCTGGGGCTTTTGTATATACTGCCGCCTCTGCTGATTTGACAAAAGAAATATCTGAAGCGGACTTTTTTATGGCTTCTTGAAGCCAAAACATGTCGAAGCCAGAACGGATGTTGTCGGGAATTTTAGTATCTATTTTCTCAAAAAATTCCTTTTCAAAAGCTATGTTGGCACTACTGCACATTACAGGATGGCCTAAGCTGGCGGCACCAATAGTGCATGCCGACAGACTGAGCTGTTCTACAGAGGTGTAATGCTGGATAAATGTTTTTTCATCGGTTATCAACACAGGGGCAATAATAAATTTAGCATTTTTGTTTTGATAAGTATAGACAATAGATTTTAACCAGTTGTTGCCAACAATGCAATCGGCATCAGTTGTGATAATCAAATTCCCGTTGGATAACGAAATGGCATGCCTGATTGCGTTGCGTTTACCTGATTGATTGTTGTAGAGTCTGCTAATTTTTAAGTTTTTGATAAATGTTTTTTTCTCTTCAACAATAGTATAAGTGTTGTCGGTTGAATGGTCGTCAACGATAATAATTTCAAAATATTCTTTTGGATAATTTTGTTGCCAAAGGCTTTTTATAAGGTGCAGAATATTGTGTTCTTCATTTCGGGCAGCAACAACAACAGAAACGAACGTATAGTGATGCAAATTACTTTTTATTTCCGGCTTAGCTTTAAACCAACCGTAAGTGAATGCCATGATGTGAATGGCATATAAGACAAACAACGAAAAGCAAATACCCAAGATGGCAACATCAGGTCGCATTGTTAATTGAGCAAGGAAGGGTTGTCTTTCGCTGACTGGATAAGCGACTTGAGATGGTCTTTCTTTTCTTTGAGCCTGGGTAAGGTAAATGAAAATTCGGAACCTTTGTTAACTTCAGATTCTACCCATATTTTTCCTCCCATCAATTCGACAAGTCCTTTAGATATGGCAAGTCCAAGGCCTGAACCTCCGAATTGTCTTGTTAGTGTGCCGTCAGCTTGCATAAAGCGTTGGAATATGATGTCGTGGTTTTCTTTTGCAATTCCAATACCTGTGTCACGTACAAAAAACCTGAAAAATTCGTCATCGGCTTCATAGCCAATGGTGATTTTGCCTTCACGGGTAAATTTGAAAGCATTGGTAATGAGATTGTTGAATATTTGTTTAAATTTCAACGGGTCGATAAGCATCACTGCATCTTCATCATCGAGTGATTTTTCAATGTCCAATACAATGTTTTTTTCCAGCCATTCGGGGGAGAGATAAAATGAAAATATTTCATCAAGCAATAAATTAATATTGATGAAAGTTTTCTTGAGTTTTATCTGGCCTTCCTGGATACGTGAAATATCAAGAATGTCGTCAATAATTGAAATAAGGTTGTTGGCATTTTGCTTGATAATATCAACAAATTCTTGTTTTCGGTTTTGGTCAAGTTGCGGATCAAGCAGTAATTGAGAGAACCCAATGATCCCATTTACCGGGGTGCGTATTTCGTGGCTCATATTGGCCAAAAAGGCAGTTTTAAGCCTATCGCTTTCTTCAGCTTTTTCTTTAGCTATAACGAGCTCTTTTTCGAGTTTGCGGCGCAATAAAGCAATAGAAGCCTGGTATGTAAATGTTTCTATAATGCGCGGGTCTGCTATTTCCTGTTCGTAGCGAGTGATAATAATGATTGAACCAAGAAGTTTTTCAGACCTGACAATGCCCATCCCATAAGCTTTGTTGAAAGATACAAGTTTTTCTAAGGCTTTGCAAATCATAAAATCGAGCTTGCGGCTGGTAATATTGTAAAGACCTCCGTTGAGTTCGTGCAGTTTGTTGGCACTGCGTACCAGCTTGCGCTTCATAAGCTTATTAAGATGCATAGGGTAGTTTATAGGGTCTTGTCCCAGGATGTCAAAAACTACAGTCTTAAATTTGTTGATGCCTGTGAGGCTCTTGATAATCAATGAGTCCAGTGTTTCGTCGTAGATACTGAAAAGTATCACAGCATCGGGCATCAGTTCGTGGATTTTGTTTCCTATGTATTCGTAAATTTCGTCACTTGAGGTGAGCGAAAGAAAATCGAGTGCTGTTTTGTCAAGAAACCCAACTTTGTCTTGATATTCTTGTTCAATTTTTTCTGTTTTCTTTTTCTCGGTAATGTCGCGGGTATTGACAACAATCCCGTTGATTAGGCTGTTTTTTAGATGGTTAGAAAAAATACTTTCGAAGTAAATAATCTGACCATCGGGTTTGATACAGCTATATTCAATTTTTTGCTGTATTTCAGGGTTTTTAATGGCATTTTCTATGGTATAATAAACAAGTCCTTCGTCTGTTGGGTTAATAAATTCGGTAAAACTATGACCAATAGCATCGTCAGAACTAATATTGGCTATTTTAAAAAACAGGGTACTGTCAAATGTGATGCGGCTTTCGGTGTCTATAACAGTAATGGAGTCGGAAGAATGTTTTAATAAGGCTTTAACTCTGTCGTCATTCAGCCTGAGTTGTTGTTCAAGGCGTTTGTAATAGGTGATGTCTCTTGAGATACCAGTAATGCCAATAACTTCGCCTTCGGCATCAATGATGGGCGTTTTTATTGTTTCGGTGTAAAAAGTACCTTCGTTAGTGTCCAGAAATTCGTCAAATTGCTGCTGGTTCTTAGTTTTAACAACAAGATAATCATTGTAAGCATACAATTCGGCAAGGTCTGGATGACATATATCAGAGTCGGTTTTGCCAATAATTTCATTTTTAGGGCGATTGTAGTGTTTGGCAAAGGCTTCGTTTACCGAGATATATTTTCCTGTAATATCTTTTAACCACGCCTGATGAGGGATGTTGTCCAAGATAGCTTGTTGCTGGGCCTGGTTTTTGAGCAAATCAAATTCCAGCAACTTTTGTTTGGTGATGTCAGAAGCAACAGAGATAAAGCGGATAATATTGCCATATTCATCCATGACGGGGAAGCGTCTTTCCCATATCCACCTGATGCTGTTGTCGGGTTTGACAATTCTGTATTCGCCGTTGAATTTGCCGGTACTAATAAATTCTTCGCTTGAAAAGTATGATGCTATGGCCTTGCGGTCATCTTTATGGAGCCATTCTAAAGGAATTTCTGCTTTTGTTAACTCTTCGGGTTTATGCCCGTATATTTTTTCAAATGCCGGGTTTATGTAAAGAATATGGCCTGCATTGCTTAGAATGAAAGAGTCGGCAGTGTTCTCGGCAAATTGCCTGAATTTTTCTTCACTTTCTAACAGAATGTTTTCAATGGTTTTGCGGGTAGTAATATCGTTGGCCATTCCTGTAGTCCCGACAAATTCTTGTTTTTCATTGTAAATGGCTGTTTTATGGAGCTCAAACCATTTTTCTTCGTTGCCAAACTTGAAAGAGCGTTCTTCGTATATTTTACCGCCATGGGCAAAGATGTCTTTGTCGTTTGAGATATAGTTGAAGAAAGATTGGTGGGTTTCGGGGATGTCGAAAGATTCCGGAGCAAATTCAGTTTCATTGAGTTGAAAAAAGTCGTAAAAGCTTTTGTTCAACACTGTAAAGTTGGCATTTTGGTCTTTAAGCCATATTAGCGCCGGAATGTTATTTATAAGGGCTTGCAGCTGGGCTTTGGCTTTACTTAAAATACCAATGGTCCTTTTTCTGTCGGTAATATCATGTGATAAAAAGGAAATACCAATGACTGTTTCATTTTCAATAATGGGTTGGGCTACAATTTCAAAATAATGGGTTGTTTTATTAAAAACAAGCTGGGTTTCGGCTTTTGGTCTTTGTTTCTTTAAACTTCGTGAAACTAAATTATTCCAATCTGTAAGTTTGTCGGTTTTAATGAAATGTTCAATATTCATTCCATTATAAACTTCGGTCCTATATTTTAGCTTAAAATAGTTAGAGAAGGCTTTATTGAAGGCAATAAGCTTATATTTTGTATCGATAGCCCAGATTGGGATATCAAGGCTTTGAAACAATGTATTACACTGAGTGATGTTTAATACTGACATTTCATTTAAATCTGCCTGTCCAAAAAAATCATAGACGTTATAACCTGTCATGCCGTCAATCCTTCTTTTTTTTACGTCATTTTTATGACTGCAACATAAAAAAAATATCACTGATGTCCAAAGTTTTTTTTATGAAAACACTTTTTTAGGTGATAAACGGAAATTAAGGTTTTGTCAACTATTGAGGAACCAACTGGTAGTATTGCCAATTTTGCTCGTAATTTATTGTGAAGGTTAAAAGAGTGTATAGAAAGACGGCTTAATAAATTTTAATTTCGAAAAGCTTGGGCCAGTTTTTTCCTGTAACATAAAAATGACCATTATTGGGGTTATATGCGATGCCGTTCAATACATCGGTGTCGGGCTTTTTGTCAGATGGTTTTAAAAGTCCATTCATGTCAAGATATTCAACAATTTTGCCACTTGCAGGGTCTATAACTACTATTTTGTCTGTCATATATACGTTGGCATAAACAAGCCCATTTACATATTCAAGTTCATTTAGTTTATCTACAGGGCCTGTGTTGTCATAAACTTCAACTTTGCTTATTACATCAAATGTTGAAGGTTCAATAGTGTATAAAAGGTTGCTGCCATCGGTCATTAGCAGTTTGTTACTTGAAGTTGCAAGCCCCCAACCTTCATTTATGCTGTAGTTTATTGTACGCTTTTGAGCAAAAGACTTTTTGTCATAGACAAAGCAAGTTCTTTCGCGCCAGGTAAGCTGGTATATTTCGTTATTGAGGATGGCTATACCTTCTGCAAAATATGAGTTGGGTAAAGCGCTGTTGTTTAAAGTTTCCCCGGTTTCAGGTTTTACAAGGCGCAGGGCAGATTTGCCATACTCACCGTCACTTTCGTAGAAAAAATCATTTTCGAAAATTAAACCTTGTGTGTAAGCTTCGGTAGAGTGAGGATATGTTTTTACAATTTTATATTGCTTTTTTTGGGGGACAATGTTGGAGAGCAGTTTAACATTGACAATGTTGGTTTGTTTTTTTAAGCCACCAATAAATACAACATATTCGATGGGTATAAATCCTGTTTTATTTTCGGGGAGCTTAATTTTGGCAGATAATTTGTTGATATCAATTGTTTGTTGTTCACTACCATTGATATATACTTTGATAGAATCAATTTTTATAGTGTCTGCACTTTTTTTGAACGTCAGGTTAGTTTCTTCTCCGCAGGTGAATATTTGGCCGTTATGTGGATATATGATTTGAAGGGCTGAAAAAGCATCATTATTATCATTATTTAGATTGAGTTCTGACGATTTTGGCTGCATCTGGCATTGACAAGTAATCAATGCTATGCAAAAGCTGTAAAAAAATATTCCCTTCATGATGAATTATTTAATAAAGCTGAAAAAATTTTTTTTCTTTTTGATTCTAACCCCGTTTTTGTCGTCAGGGTGGAGCATTTGATATATTTCGCCCCATCCCGGGAAACCTCCAATATTTCGGTCGTCAATAAAGATGTCGGCATCTATTTTGCGGCTTGAGGCAGCAGGGTCATACACTTCTTCCGGGTAGCTGGCATTGACGGCATAAAATGTTATGCCTTTTTTTTGACAAAAATCAACAGCTTCCTGTAGCAGGTCCCCACTCCTGAAAGTCCACAAAATAAGCAGGTGGCCTTGTTGCTGAAGCATTTTGAGTGTGCTAAAGGCAAAAGGTATTTCTTTGCCGATAGCAGGGTAGGCATGTTCAACAATAGTCCCGTCAAAATCAATGGCAATTTTCATAAAAAGCTTTGTGTGAGCAGCAAATGTAAACAAAAGTTTTGGTTAACCAATGTTAAAAAAGCTGCCAAAATTACACGTGAATAAACTTGGCAAAGAAATTGTTGTTAATTTTGAAAAAAAATAAAACTATGTATTGGATAATTTTAATTCTCTCGATTGGGTTTAGCTGGTATATTGGATGGAAGCTAAAGAAAAGATTTAAGGAATACTCTGAGATAACTCTTGCACAAAACCTGAGTGGTAAAGACGTGGCCGAAAAGATGCTGCGTGATAACGGAATAACAGACGTGAAAGTTATTTCGGTTGAAGGTGAGCTTACCGACCATTACAACCCTATTAACAAAACGGTAAATCTTAGCCCGGATGTTTATTATGGACGTAATGTTTCGGCGGCGGCTGTTGCAGCTCATGAATGTGGGCATGCTATTCAACATGCGCATTCTTATGCCTGGCTTACAATGCGCTCTAAGCTCGTTCCGTTGCAGAATGTAAGTGCTCAGGTTATCAATGCTGTCTTTATTATTATGTTTATTGGTTCATTTTTTGTGCATGGTTTATTTCCTTTAGCATTGCCAATTATTATCTTTTGTTATTTTATTTTTACTGTATTTGCATTTATTACTTTGCCTGTAGAAATGGATGCCAGCAGAAGGGCATTGGTATGGTTGTCAAGTACCAATATTACCAATGATTACATGCATAGTAAAGCCGAAGATGCTTTGAAATGGGCAGCCCGGACATATTTAGTTGCTGCATTGTCATCATTGTCTATGTTGATTTACTATGTGATGGTGTACTTAAGCAATAGGGATTAATAAAAGTTGTACATATTGTTGAAATGCGGAATTTTATAAAGATTCCGCATTTTTTGTAAAATTTTTAAAAAAAGATTTGCAGATTTATAAAACTGGTTTACCTTTGCAGCGCTTTAACAGCAAAAGGGAGATTAGCTCAGTTGGTTCAGAGCACCTGCCTTACAAGCAGGGGGTCACAGGTTCGACCCCTGTATCTCCCACCAAAAAGACAAGGCTTTCAGGATTATTTCCGGAGGCCTTTTTTCATGTTATTTGCGCACCATTTTCACACAAACTTTTTTAGCCTCATGTAAATATAGTTTTGTTAAACAATTAAACCCAAATTAACCATATAGTTCGGCTTTAAAAAACTTCCTAATGATTAATTTGGGATAATTATGTTGTCATTAACTAAAAAAAGGCTGTGTTTTTGGCGTTTTATAGCTTTTTTACACAGCCTTCAGCCTTCAGGGTTTAGGGTTTAGGTTTAGGCTTAGTATTTAACAAATTCATCATTGTTGGTTTCAAAGTTCAAATCGTTGCCATTAAGATTGAAGGAATTGTCAGCAAAAGCTTCTTGGCGTTGATTGTAAACATAGCTTTTGTTGAATTCTCTTTTTTCGCTGCCATTGCCACCTGTACTCTTGATTTGGGTTTGTGTTTTTTTGGAGCTGTAATGCCCATGAGTGTCATGTGCTGTTTTAAAGAAAGAGATGACCTCTTTGAGTTGTTCGGCTTGGCTGGCAAGCTCTTCAGCGCTCGAAGACATTTCTTCTGCAGCTGCAGCATTTTTTTGGGTTACGGCATTGAGCTGCATAACGGCATTGTTGACTTGGTTAGCGCCGGCATTTTGTTCCATACTGGCAGCAGCTATTTCTTGCACCAGGACTGCTGTTTTTTGGATGTCGGGTACAATTTTTGTTAAAAGTTTGCCAGATTCATCTGCTATTTTTACACTTGATTTGGAGAGTTCGTTGATTTCTTTGGCTGCTGCCTGACTGTTTTCTGCAAGTTTGCGGACTTCTGCAGCTACTACGGCAAAGCCTTTCCCTTGTTCGCCTGCACGGGCTGCTTCAATTGCTGCATTGATGGCGAGAAGGTCTGTCTTTTCAGCTATTTCTCCAATAATGCTTATTTTGTCAGCAATTTTCTTCATAGCGTCCACGGTAATGGTTACGGCTTTGTTGCCTTCGCTAATGTCTGTTGAAGCCTGGAGTGCAATTTTTTCTGTTTGTCTTGCGTTGTCTGTATTTTGGTTGATGTTTGAAACCATCTGTTCCATGCTTGAAGATACTTCTTCGGTGCTTGAGGCCTGTTCGGTGCTGCCTTCAGAAATTTGAATGGCTACAGATTGAAGCGCCTGGCTTGCATTTACTATGTTTTCGATAGCTACTTTAAAGTCGCCTATCATCTTCGAGTTGGATTTTACCATTTCATCCAAAGCTGCCATTAATTCATCGTGTTCAGACCTTTTTTGCAAACTAATTGTTAAATCTCCTTTTGCTACCAGCTTTGCTTTGTCAATGATTTCATTATTGGCTCGAATAAGGGTGTTTAGATTGTTTTTAATTGCGTTGAAATCTCCATTGTAACTGTCTGTTATTACTGAAGGATTATCTCCTTTTGAAATGCGTTCTACGTATTCGGCTGCCACATTAAGAGGGCCAATAACTGCATCAAGTGTGTCGTTTACGCCTTTAACCATTTCGAACCAATCACCTTTATATTTGCCAGCATCTGCTCTGGTCGATAAACGGCCTTCTACAGCTGCGCTAGAGAGAATTCGGACATCTCCTGTAACATTCTTTAGGTTTTTGCGGAGACCTTCAATAGTGTCATTTATAAAGGCTTTCTTTCCTGGGAATCTTTCAAGTTCAGCTTCAAAATTTCCTTCTCCAAATTGGTTTACACAGGCCATAGCTTTTTTCTTAACGGTAATGTGCCCTGCTACCATTTTGTTTACACCATCAGCCATATTTCTGTATGCATTGTCAAACTTTGAAATGTCCATGGTTACATCTATGTCGCCCAGATCATGTTGTTGCGACATATGGCTCATTTCACTTACCAAACCATTTAGATTGTCGATACAAAGGTTCAGGTTGTTTTTAATTTCGTTGAAGTCGCCATTGTAATTGTCTGTAATCTTAGAAGGTATATTGCCCTTAGCAATACGGTCGACATATTCGGCAGCTACATTGAGAGGCCCGATAACGGCATCTAATGTGTCATTTACGCCTTTTACTATTTTAGCAAAGTCTCCATCATGTTTTGAAGCATCTGCACGAGTGGCTAATTTACCTTCAATAGCAGCGGTTGATAACATATTAGCGTCGATAATGAGCATGTTAATAGCGTCAATACAGGCGTTGAGATTGTTTTTAATTTCGTTGAAATCACCATGATAGGTATCTGTGATTTTTGCCGGAACATTACCTTTTGATATTCTGTCAATATATTCAGCAGCTACATTTAACGGGCCTATTACTGCGTCTAAGGTGTTGTTGAGTCCAATTATAATACCTCGAAATTCCGGATTAATTTTTTCAGGATCGCCACGTGTAGAAAGTTTGCCTTCTACTGCTGCCTCAGAAAGCTCTGTGGTTGTTTTTAAAACTGATTTAATTATGTTTTGAATATTGTTTGCAATGATAAAGCCCAAAATAACTGATAATGCAATTACTATTAAAATTAAAGTAATCATAAAATTTGTTGCACTATTTGTTATTGCTTTGTTATTATCCGCCTCTTTTTTAGCTAAGTCAGTTTTTAGTTCCTGAAGCTTGTCAACGGCTTTTTGGCATTCATCATTTGCAATTTTCATTTTACCTTTCATCAATGCTAAAGCTTCTTCTTTTTTATTATTTTTCATAAAGGTTTTAACGTTTTCAATCTCAGCAATATAATTATTAAATGCTGTTATCAAGTTATTGAACACGACTTTGCCTTCATTGGTAAGTAAAGTTTCTTCAATTGGTTTTGCATTTTCGAAGAACAAAACTTTAAGTTCATCAATTCTTTTGAAATATTTCTCTCTGTCAGACTCTGAATCTGAATAAACTGCGTCTCTTACATTTACCCTTACTCTTTGAAAATAGGAAGCAACTTCAACAACATAGCTCAGAGGAACTGTCATTTTTTCATATAGTTGTGTACTAGCATCATCCACCTGATGCAGTCTTGTAATGCCCGTATAGCCTATTAAACCTGCTAATAAGGAAACAATAATAAAGCTACTAAGTAACTTTGTCCTAATTTTCATGTTTTGTAACCAATTCATAAGTCTTATTTTTTAATTATTAATTATTAAAAGTCATCATTGTTGTTGCATTCGTGAATCTGAAAAGTGTTTTTTTTCTTAATTTGGAATTTCTTAGTTTTGAAATCTATCATGTTTCCATGCCCAGGATAAAGCTTGTTAACTTTTTTGCTGCAAAGCCTTTTTAAGATTTGGTCATTGGCTTCTTCTAATTCGGTATTGTCAAATTCTATTGGAAATGTTGTGTCTCCGGAAAACAAAACTGAATCTTCTTCGCAATAAAGACAAATAGAATCATAGCTGTGAGCTGTAATATGAAATATTTCAAAGTGCTTTTCTCCAATTTTAATCGTTTCACCATCAGTCAATTGTTTTTGTACTCCTTGTATATGCTTGTTAAAGGCATAAACGTGGGGATTGTACATCTCAATAATTTTTGGAAGAAGTGCCGTATGGTCAGAATGGCTGTGTGTTAAGATTACCTGATCAATTTTTCTTTTCCCCAAACCAGTATTTATGCTTTCAATCTGAGCGATGATCTCTTTGTCGCAACCAACATCAATAAGCGTATTTACATCGTCCAAAGCATTCCATTCACCAAGTACAAGGAAGGCATTAGATGTGTAAATTTTACTGTTTTGAGTGAGGTTCATGATTTTCATTTTTATATTTTTTCATGTAACTGAGCATAATCAAGCATTTTCCTGTATTTACCTTTTAGTTCTTCTGGCATTGATTGTGTGTTTTCCATTACCAGCAAACCGCCGGGGAGAAGCATGTCATGATACATGGATAAAACGTCTAGCCTTTGTTCATAATTAAAATGAAGTAATACGTTTTTGCATATTATCATGCTATAATCTGAGCGCAGCGGCTTTAATGATAGTAAATCGTATTTCTGGAAATTTACTAATGCTCTAAGATGCTCAATTACTCTGTAGTGAACATTATCTCCTATAGGGGTGAAATATTTTTCAAGAAACCCTTCGGGCAGTCTTTCTAAATGGTCTTTATGGTAAACAGCTTCGGTGACAGTTTTCCCAAAATCAACATTTTCGTTATCAATATCGATGGCATGAATTTTTACATTTCTTAAAGCGAACTTACCCATATGCTCTGCCAGAATAATTGCAAATGTGTATGTTTCCATACCCATTGCGCATCCAGCATTTAGAATATGTATGTTTGTTCGTCCCATTACCATTGGTACCAGTTTTTGAACTGCTTGTGTAAGTATTTGATCGTCTCGAAAAAAGAATGTAAATGCCATAATCGATGATGATGTTTTAAGCTTCAGCTATTTCAACCATTGCCCTAACCTCATCAAGGGAAAATACCTTCTCAACATCAAGGAGCATAATGAAGTCATTGTTTAATTTATAAATTCCGAGCAGGAAGTCAGAGTTGAAATCTTTGCTCATTGCTGGTACAGGTTTTATCTCCTTTTCGTCAAAAGTGATTACGTCTTTAACCCTGTCAACAATAACTCCAATATGGAATATGTCTTCGTTTTTGGTTAAATCAAGGACAATGATTACATAGGACTCGTCCTCAGGCCTATCCTGCAAGTTGAATTTTTTTCTCGATTCAAAAACCGGCACTACTTCGCCTCTGAAATTGATAATTCCTTTGATAAAATCAGGAGTGTTTGGTACATGTGTGATTCTTTGTTTTTCAAGTACTTCCAATACTTTTATGACATTAAAAGCATAAAGCTCGTTATGAACGATAAATGATAAATAAGTATCCATAGTTTTATGATTTAATTTGATTGAAGAATACTACTGGTTATTGTTTGTAGAAGTTTAGTTGTATCAAGCATGAAAGCAATCTCTCCATTGCCTAATTGACTTGCAGAGGTTAAGAACTGTTGTTTTTTGAATGATTTACCGAGAGGTTTTAATACAGCCTGGTGTTCTCCAACAATTCTATCAGCTAATAATGCCAATGTGCCTACCTGTGATGCAACAATAATTACTTTAATTTTTTCATCATATTCACCAGGTAACTCAAACCATTGACGCATATCAATAAATGGTATGAGTCGATTATTATATGGCAGTGTTGCTGT
The DNA here is from genome assembly GCA_029572965.1 of Bacteroidota bacterium. Lineage (GTDB taxonomy): Bacteria > Bacteroidota > Bacteroidia > Bacteroidales > DTGW01 > JAKPQD01. Next base: position 33,763 of record JAKPQD010000126.1, read on the forward strand.
ATGTCTGCGCAAGTTTATTTCGTTTAAACTATATTGACTGCAAATTTGAATGTCGGAAATAGGAATAATGAAATTGCTTTCATTAACGGTAAAGAGCAAGGTGTCTATGATGGTTACCGATTGTTGTAGTTTGAGAATAAATGCCGTTCCTTTTCCTTGTTCTGATTCGACTTCGACATCACCCCTGAGGTTTTGGATTTTTTTGCGTACAACATCCATGCCTACGCCACGCCCTGAGATTTCGGTAAGACTTTGAGCTGTTGAGAAACCTGGCAAGAATATAAGGTCGAAGATTTCTTTTCGGGTGGGCTGATAGTCTGCTTTCCAAATGCCTTTGTCAATGGCTTTTTTTCTGACTTTTTCAGCGTCAATGCCACTTCCGTCATCGGCTATTTTTATATAAATATAATTTCCTGAGTGATATGCACTGATAGCGATTGTTCCTGTTTCTGGTTTTCCTTTTGCCATGCGTTGTTCTGGCGTTTCAATGCCATGATCGATGCAGTTACGGATAATATGCATTAAAGGGTCGTTGAGGTTGTCAATTGTGCTTTTGTCAAGCTCGGTATCAATGCCTGATGTTTCAAGGTTTATTTTTTTGTGCATTTGTTTTGATAAATCGCGGATAAGTCTTTGGAAGCGCAAGATGGTGTCGCTGAGCGGAACAAGCCTTATTTCAAGTGCATTGTTGCGAAATTGTTTTGAGAGGTTGTCCACTTTTTCTAAAAATCCTCGAATGGAATTAAACGTTACTTCTTTTGTGCTTTGTTCAAGCTGCGAATTGACGGTTATTAACTCGCTTACGAGGTACATCAGTTGATCGAGCTTTTGCGAATCTACAGATATTCTTTTTCGCTCAATGGCCTCTTTTTGTTTTACAGCCTTTTGCTCTTTAACTTCTGAAGAAATCTCTTTTTTAGGTTGGTTAGTTTGGTTGTTTTGATTTTCAATATATTCTATTATTGAAATTTCATGGTCTGTGCTTTCTTCTTGGGCTTCGGTATTCTGATGGGCAAAAATGCCGTTTACATCTTCCAGGCTAAGTTGTGTAATGCTGCAATTGTCTTCAATGAAAAGGAATATGTCGGTTATTTCATCCTGCGACGCTTTGGAGGTGAGGATAATGCTCCAGGTGTCAGATTCAGTCTGGCTCATAAAGTCTAACCGGCTAATCTGAAATTCGCCAATGGTAGCCAGTTCCCTGAAAATGTTCAGCAAACTGATTCCCCTGAAATACATTTTTTCATCAGTTCTTAGCAATATGTGCCATGTACTGGCTTTTTCAGTATTCTCGTTTGTTGTTGCTTCTTCTTTTTGAATGGTTGGTTCGGGCTTTGGAGGTGCAGTCTGCACTATTTGGTTGACCTGGTTGATGAGGTCGTGATGGTTTTTCTGGTTGGTAGGGTCGTTGAGTTTTTCATCTACCAAAAGTTTTCTTATGTGGTCAATGGCTGAAAACGAGATGTCAAAGAAGTTTCGTTCGACATTAAGTTTGTTTTCTCGAAGAGCTTGGTAAAGGTTTTCTATACTATGAGTAAACTCGCATATAAAATCAAAGCCATACATGCCACTGACACCTTTTATTGTATGCATTGCCCTGAAAGCAGACTCTTTAAGTTCCTTATTGGATAAATCTTTTTCGAGCTCCAGCAAATCTTTCTCTAGTTGGTCGAGCAATCGTCCTGCCTCGTCAAAGAATTTCTCCCTAAATTTTTGAATAATTGGATCCATAGACTGAGTTTTTTAACAAATTTAGGTTTTGAAGGCTCCTCAATGCATCGTGTGTTGGGTGTATTTATCCTGACCTAAAGGTTGATTTTTGGCTCGGTAGAAAGGTGGATGCAGCAATACAGCTTTAGGTTATCAGAAAACAAAAAGAGCTTATAGCATTGGTTTGCTATAAGCTCTTGAGGATATATTAAGCCAAGTGTTTATTCTTCTACTACGAGCAGTTTGTTTTTAATAGCATGCATAATCAAGCTGGCAGTATTATTAGTGCCGGTCTTTTGAAGCAGGCTGTTGCGGTGGGTTTTTACCGTCGAAAGGCTGATATGTAGTTTTTGGGCAATATCATCATTAGATAAACCGCAAGCTATTTCTTTGAGTATTTCTAATTCGCGTTTGGTGAGCTTATCATTTTTATCATCAGGGACACTATTTTTCTCGCTTACATTCTTAATAAGTTTGCAAAGTAACTCGTTTGAAAAATAGTTAAAGCCTTGCGAAATCATATTTATAGCGTTTTGCAACTCGCTTATGCCTGATGATTTTAATATAAAACCTTTTATGCCGGCCTGAATCATCGGATAATAGTATTTTTCATCGCCAAACATTGTCAGGGCCAGTATTTTCAGATTAGGGAATTTTTCGTGAGCCAGTTTCGAAGCTTCTATGCCATCCATAACAGGCATGGCAATATCCATCAATACAACGTCCGGGGCAAGCTTTTCAACAACGTCAAGAAATTCTTTTCCATTACTGGCCTCACCTATTACTTCCACAGCAGAATCATTGTTGAGCAGCATCTTAACACCTTGTCTGAAAATGTCGTGGTCGTCAACTATTAGTAATTTGACTTTTGAGTTCATTGTTTTTAGTTTATTTTGTTAAAGTTAGAAAAAAGTGAGAAAATTTTTAACAGAGTACAGTATAATTTTCTTTTTTATTTTTTATTTTTTATAAATAAAAATGTGAATTCATATTTGTTTTATTAGTTTTTAATTAAAAAACAAACATGAAGATAAGCAATGTCATTCGCTTATCTTTTGTTTTATTTTCAAAAAGCTTTAAGTTTGTGATGAAATTTAAACAAAAAATGATTATGAAATACTCCAAACTAATTGTTCTGTTTTTTTCTGCTTGTTTAATTCTGGTTTCGTGTAGCGATAAAGGAGGAGGGTCGAGTGTTGGCGCTGATGAAAATACAATCACATATAAAGATGCAGATACCAGTTTAGTCTATAATATTCAAGATTATAAAGTTATTTATGGTGGAGATACTACTACCTTAGTATTTAATGCTCTTGATGATAGCTTGAAAACAGCTTTAAAAATTACTTTCTATAAAATTGTCAATCTGAGCAATACTTCCTATGAGGTTATTACTTCGATTAATGATACATCAGGGGTTAGGGCTACTTATAGGGATGAGTCAAATGTAGAACATGAATTTTCGGCCGGAACAGTAGAAGTGGCCAAGTATCAGAAAGGTAGTGTTTTACAAGCGCGGTACAAGTTTGTAACTTATGAAACAGACCTTATCAACGGTATTGATACGCTTGAATGTGAAGGTGAAATAAACCTGAACATGGTATTGTTTGATCCTGACCGTATTCCCAATATTGATATTAAGCCTGCATCCATGACTTTCAGGGTTAATGATACGCTCAGGTCTTATAACTCAGTTGCTACCCACATATCAGGCAATGGAATAGATAAATATGTAATTAACGGTACCTGGCAAAATCAAACCCTTGTTATTGAAATGAGTGATATTGAGCTTAAGATGAACAAAGAATATCCTATTGGACAATTGATAGAATCTGTTGGTTTTATCAAGGCCAATTATTCATCAGACAGAAATACTACTTATTGGGCAGATGGTCGAAAAGGGACTTCAGGAAAAATAAAGATATACAAAATTGTTGAAAACAATACGCTCCAAGGCTATTTTGAGTTCGTAGGTGTTATTCCGGCTGATACTTCAAAAAAAGCCCGTATCACCCAAGGGAAATTTTATACCAAACTTAAACGAATAGAGTAATTATTGCATGGGCACTATAGTACAATTATTTGAAGATAGCGTTGCAAAATATAGTGGTAACCCTTTTTTGTGGGAAAAAATAAAAGACCAATATCAGTCCCTTACTTATGCAGAAATACATCAACAGGTAATTTTTTTTGCTAAAGGGCTTCTGAGCTTAGGCCTAAGACGTGGCGAACGCGTTGCTATGCTTCTTGAAGGTCGCACAGAATGGGTTGTTTCAGAGTTGGGGATATTGTATTGTGCTGCTGTTAATGTACCTTTGTCTGTTAAGCTCAATGAACCTGACGAGTTACTTTTCAGGTTAAAACATTCGGGGGCAAAATTTGTCATTACCTCTGGTTACCAGGCAAAAAAGATTGTTTCGTTATTGCCATCGCTTCCTCTCATTGAAAAAATCATTGTTGTTGATGATGAGCCGTTAGGTTTTTCTTTAGAGATAAGTTATAAAGAGGTTGTCTGCATGGGCAAAAATGCAGGAATTGATATACAATCTGAGTTAGAGAAAAGAATAGCTTCTATTTTGCCCGATGATAGTTCTACTATATGTTATACTTCGGGGACTACAGCTGATCCTAAAGGCATTATATTGTCTCATGGCAACTATTATTGCAATACCACCCAGGCTTTAGGGCTTATAGCTGTTCCAAGCTATTTTGTTACTTTGCTTATTTTACCCTGGGATCATTCTTTTGCCCATACTGCGGGTATTTATACTGTTGCAAAAGCCGGAGCTTCATTGGCTGCTGTGCAAAGCGGTAAAACGCCTTTGGAAACGTTAAAAAATATTCCGGTCAATATAAAAGAGGTACGCCCTCATTTTTTACTTAGCGTGCCGGCTTTGGCCAAAAATTTCCGAAAAAACATTGAATCTGCTATACAAGCTAAAGGGGTTATTGTTCAATGGCTTTTTACTACCGGGCTGAAAACAGCATACCTTTATAATGGCAATGGATACAATAAAGGTAAGGGTTGGAGGGTATTGTTTTATTTGCCGGTGAGGTTGTTTGATGCAATTTTGTTTAAAAAGATAAGAGAAAACTTTGGGGGCCGGCTTCAGTTTTTTGTTGGGGGAGGAGCATTACTTGACATTGAATTGCAAAGGTTTTTTTATGCCATTGGCATTCCCATGTTGCAAGGCTATGGTTTGACCGAGGCTTCTCCAATAATTTCGGCCAATTCACTTACAAAACATAAATTAGGTTCATCAGGTTCTCTTGTCCCTAATATGGATTTTACTATCCGGGACGAAAATGGACAAGTTTTGCCGCAGGGCGAAAAAGGAGAAATAGTTATAAAAGGTGGCAATGTGATGTCGGGCTATTGGCAAAATGAAGAAGCTACCCGGCAAACGATTAAAGACGGTTGGCTCTACTCAGGCGATATGGGTTACCTTGATAAAGATAATTTCTTATATGTGCTTGGCCGTTTTAAAAGCCTTTTGATTGCTGATGATGGTGAAAAATATAGTCCGGAAGGGATAGAAGAAGCCATGGTTTCGCAGTCTTCTTTTATTGAGCAATGTATGTTGTATAATAATCAAAAACCATATACAGTTGCACTTATAGTGCCCAATATAGTTGCCATAAAGCGTAAATTATCCGAACATCACCATACTCCTACGCCAGAAGCGGTACTTAAGCTTATTGAATCCGAAGTTAACGAATATCGAACTGGGAGAAAGTTTGGGCACATGTTCCCGCAACGTTGGTTGCCGGCTGCCATTGGCGTACTAAATGAACCTTTTACCGAAGAAAACCACATGCTGAACAGTACATTGAAAATGGTTCGCGGTAAGGTCGTTGAACGTTACGAGAAGCTCATCATTTTTTTATACACTCCCGAAGCTAAGAATGTTTGCAATAGCTTGAACATGGCATCTGCTGAAAAACTTTTGAAAAACTGACGATTTGATTTTCTTTTTATCCATGTTTGTGATTAGCGAATTATGCTCGTTTCATTATTAGAATAATTGATTTCATTGAGTTTATTTGCTGCTTAAAATTCTTTTTATTTCAAAGTATTTTGAAAATAAAAAATTAAAATATTGATATTTAGCGATATAAATGTAATAAAAAATGTTTGATAATTTTTAATTATCTAATTATTTTATTATATTTGTAAGTAAACTCTTACTTATGAAAAATGATTTAGAACCCGAAAATGATGTAATGTCATATCTGGACGGAAATTCCGGCTATGGACAAAATCTGTCATGTAGTATTCAACCTGATGCACTGTCTAAGCTTGGGCCATTTTATTACTTTTGCTATGATTATGCAAAAAAGAAATATTCATTTATAAGTGATTCGGTTTACACTGTGCTTGGTTATAACCCATATAATGGGGCTGATTGTAATATGTTGGGGCTTGCTGAAAGTTCTTATCATCCAGATTTTTTGAATACTCAAAAAGCCATCTATAATCATATAGAAAAATATGTCAAAGAGCTTTCTGCTTCGCAGATATCAAAATACATATTTAGGTATCATTGCTGGGTTCAGAATAAAAACAAACATTATATCAAGCTTAATATTAGTTTACGTTTTTTAAAGAAAAAGAGTAATGAAATATTAGCCTCAATGATTGGTTTGTGTTTTAAAACAGGTGAAGGTATCCCTAAAGATAATATTCAGACACTGACTGTTTATAAATCAATTAATAACACCGAAAAGAAAGTATTTGAAAAAGATTTTATAGTTGAATACGAGAATGGCATATTAACAAAAAAGGAAACCCAGGTATGGTTAATGCTTAAAGATAATATGAGCGGAAAAGAAATAGCCGATGAGCTTGGGTTAAGCATACATACTGTTAACACTCACAGGAAAAATATTTATAAAAAGCTTAAAAATTAGTTTGGCAGCAATCTCTTTATTGTTATTTTGTTAAAAATAGGCTTACTTTGTTAAGTTCTACTTAACAAATACAGTTATGTCAATAAAAGCTTATTCTACAAGTGTTCTGATTGTTTATCTTTTGTTTTTTCATTTGTTTGCTGCAAGCTGCCAGTCTGATACTGTTTGGAATACAACTGATAGTAAAGGGATGAAGCAAGGTCACTGGAAAAGTTTTTATGAAAACGGGAAATTCAAATACAAGGGTTTTTTTAAAGACAATAAGCCTGTTGGAGATTTTGTAAGATATTTTGAAGATGGGACAATCAAGGCAAAGCAATATTTTGTACCCAATACTACTATTTCTTATGCCACTTTTTATTACGAAAATGGCCAGATGGCTGCAAAGGGGAAGTATGTTGGCTCTTTGAAAGATAGCGTTTGGCAATATTTTTCTTATTATGACAAAACCTTGAGGATGAAAGAAACTTATTCTTTAGGCAAAAAGAATGGAGTCACTATGCGTATTTACAATAATGGAAATGTTGCTGAGCGGTTGGTTTGGAAAAATAACGTTAAAGACGGTGAATGGCTGATGTATTTTGAGAATAATTTGCCTAAGCTAGAAGGTTTTTACAAAAATGATAAACGTGAAGGGATGTACAAGATGTACAGGCCTGATGGTAGCCTTGAGATGCAAGGAAAGTTTGAGAACAATGTGATGCAGGGCAAATGGAACTATTATGATGAAAAGGGCAACGTTAAAATGGAAATTTTATACATTAATGGAGTACCTCAAAATGCTTCACAGTTAGAAGAAAATCAACGTAAGATATTTGAAATGATTGAAAAAAACAAAGGCCTCATTCCCGAACCTGATGAAAATAATATGGTGCCACGATAGTATTGTTGAATATACCATATATATCATCCTGTTTTTTTTTGTTGCAACCAATTCATTACGGGCTCAGGATGTTGAGTTGTATAGGGTTACATTTAAAGATAAAGCAGGACAGGCGTATTTATTAGACTCTCCCAATTTATTCCTTTCAAATAAAGCATTGCAGCGAAGGGCCAAAAATAATGTAAAAGTGGATGAAACTGATTTACCAATTAAGCCCGCTTATATAGACAGTCTTACCTCAAAAGGGATTAAAATCGTCAACAAATCAAAGTGGTTTAATTGTGTAACGGTTGACCTGGGCAAAAATAATATATCTGAAGTAGAAAAAATATCTTGTGTTTTAGAGGCCCGGATTATTCGAAAGAAATCTACTTTTACAAGTAAAAGATATTGGAAGAAACTTGAAGATGCGGCCGATTATACTGAGATAAGCTTTGCACAGGTTGCTTTGGTTAATGGATTTAGCCTGCATAAGCTTGGATATAAAGGCAAAGGCATTAGCATTGCTGTTATGGATGCAGGCTTTGGTAACGCCGATGTTTATGAGAGCCTTACAAATGTACGAAATGATGGCCGTATTGCTGATGTAGCAGATTTTGTTTATCCCCGGAAAAATATCTATAAATGTAATACACATGGGGCAATGGTTTTGAGTATTATGGCTGGTGAAAAAGACGGTATTTTGTATGGTACAGCTCCCGAAGCAACTTATTATCTTTTCAGGACAGAGGATGCAGAGAGCGAGTGGCCTTGCGAAGAAGACAACTGGGTTGCGGCTGCTGAATATGCTGATAGTGCCGGGGTTGACGTAATTAACACTTCGTTGGGATACACCACTTTTGATGATACGGGGTTTGATTATTCTTATAATGATTTAAATGGCAAGGTTTCAAGGATATCTCAAGGGGCAACCATGTCTGCTTCAAAGGGTATCATTGTGGTTGCCAGTGCCGGCAATGAAGGAAATAATGCATGGAAATACATCGGGGTCCCTGCCGATGCTGAAAAGGTAATTACAGTGGGAGCTGTAGATAGCACCGGTGTTAGAGCTGTTTTTTCATCTGTCGGGCCAACGT
>JAKPQD010000127.1 GCA_029572965.1 Bacteroidota bacterium
CGAAGCGAGGGCAACTGTTTGAGTGAAGCGAGTTGTTGCCCGGAGCCGTCGATAAAGCTTTTTTTAACCATTTTACGGCAAGCCTTGAATTTTTGTAACTTTTGCTTCAAGGCAAAAGTTAGGAATGCCTCTAAATATCGAATAAGTAAGCTTTTTTATTATATTGAACTAACATAGATTCTAACATTTTGTACTGCCTCGTTTTCCAGCTTCTTCGACCCATAAACTTATTTCCATTATCTTTGTTCATCAAATATCATTCATGGCCAATACTTTTTGCAAGGAAGAACGGTTGTATAAAAAAAAGGAAATTGAGCAGGTTTATGACCAGTCAAAATCGTTTTTGTCTTATCCGCTCCGTTTTTCTTATAAAACAATTAAAAGTGAGACAACCGATCCCTTCGGGTATAAAGTGCTAATTACGGCCTCTAAAAAACGCTATAAAACGGCAGTTGAACGTAACCGTATCAAACGACTTTGCCGCGAAGCATTTCGTTTGAACAAAGATATACTCAATGGCGTTGAAGAAATACATGCTACACTGCTCATTGCTGTTACTTGTGTTTCGACTGAATTGCCTGCATATACCCAAGTTTCTGAACAAATGGCCAAAGGATTGGAAAAGATTAAAAAAGATATCATAACCACCCCTACCTCCTGCCTGAGGCAGGACAAGCTCTCCTTTTAAAGGAGGGAAACACCTCAATAATTTATAATTCAATGTTTAGTCAATACAATATTTTTTATAATCACATCACAAAAGACCCTTCGACTCCGCTCAGGGTGACTGTTATCCTGAGTCCCGCTTAAAACAGGAAAGGATGTTTTCTAAATTTAATGGCATAGATTTGTAATTTTTATTTGAAAAAATGAAAATACTGCATTACATAACAAAGTTTATTGTTTTCTTGCTGATTATACCAGTTAAGATTTATCAATATACGATATCGCCTATATTGCCAATGTCTTGCCGATATACACCAAGCTGTTCGGCTTATGCCATTGAAGCATTGAAGAAACACGGGCCAATTAAAGGTCTTTACCTGGCTACTAAGCGTATTTTATCCTGCAACCCTTGGGGGGGTAGTGGATACGACCCGGTTCCGTGACAATTAAAAATGAAAAATTAAGAATTGATAAAAAAACGCCTTGTATTTTTGAAATGCAAAGCGTTTTTTACTATTGTATCCTTTTAAAATCAATTGCCCAACGTAATCCTATATAAAACTAACTATATCATAAATTTACAGTACAAATTAAATATGGACTATGATAAGTATAGTTTTTATTAGTATTTAGATAATATCCCAACCCCAACAATACTTCATCTCTAATAAAATAAGCCATGCTAAAATCTATAGGCCATCCATAGCCACTGAATCAGATATTTTCATACCCTCTACTTCCAAATAAACCATGTGGAGGGATATATTTACCATGTTTATTACCAAATAAGTATGATACGCCAGCACTAAACTGTATCAAAACCTTACTTTCCTGATACTTATATCCAATCATTAAATCAGCATTAACAACATCTTCAGTATATTTATCCTGAAACCAATCTGGTTCAAGTAATGTACATAACGAATAATTTATTGTGGTAATTAACAGAACATTATTAAAATGTCTTCCAAAGCAATAGCCGGCATTGAATCCATATTTTCCTTTTTCAAGTTCACTATTTTTGGGTACTATTGTAGGCCCCATTTTTAAAGATGTTGAATACTTAATGCTATCATTAGCTAAAAGATAGCTTACTTGAAATATCAAAATGTAAAACAATATAATTTTCTTCATTTTACAACTTTTGCAGAATTTATATTCTAATAATTTTTAAAAATAAGCAGGGCTGTTACACCCAGCTTATCTATTAGTACCATATAATATCCCTGTACACCGTACCTACCGCAACATAGACACTATCAACGTTTGCATTCCATTGATTATTCCTTTCATATTTAACTTTATATTTCTGATAATGATCGCCAAGAATAGAAAAAACCGTCTTTTAATCCAGCATCCCAAAAATAATGAGGACCGTTACCTTTTCCATCTAATATATCATTATCTATATTGTATTTACTATTTGTAATATACAATATTACTGTATCTTCATCATTTTGAGGAAATTTATTCATCAAAACAGGGCTAAAATGAGCTATACCGTCTAATTGGACTTTCACATCTATCTGATTCGAGCCAGGGTCAACTGGCATAATGCCAATACCAGCACCTCCTACAGTATACTCGAAATCGTAATTCTCCTTGAAAAAGTCTAAAACAGGCTCTTTGCCATCCAGTTCTACATGAAAGTAGCCATTAGCATCAGTTTTAGCTGAGTCAATCCTATTGCTCCCACCTCTGCTATATGGCAGGCCATCGTACATATAAACTGTTACGCCTTCTACAGGACTTCCTGAACCTGTGCTATACACATGCCCACTAACGGTAGTATGTGGCAAAGTGTTTTCTTCTTTTTGGCACCCAATAAACAAGAAAAGAAAAAGTACTAAAATTAAATTTCTGGTTTTCATTCTGTTTTTTATTAAACAGGTTGGAGCATAAAAATCCCAACCTGTTTTAATTTTAGTAAAAAATAGTATCTGCCCATGTTGTAAAAGAAGGTACATATACGCTATCTATCCTTTCGTGCCATTCGCCTTTGATTTGATACTTAAGCCAATAGTATGCATATTTATCCCCTTTTACGAGTCGTCCTTTATCTCCGGGCCATGTATTTAAGGTATGTGGCCCGTTCCCTAAATAATTTCCCGCATAAGGAACATTGATATACCTTCCAAAACCATACCAAACAGTGTCATTTTCATTACAGTTTCGTCCTTGAAGACAATATGGCTTAAAATATGCATAAGCATCTAATTCAAACTTTAAGTTCAGATTATTTCCAACATTCAAAGGCACAATTCCAATAACTGCACCTTCAACTGTATATTCAAAATCATAATTTTCTTTATACAGGTCTAAAACAGGCTCTTCTGCACTTAATTCTACATGAAAGAATCCAAATGCATCGGTATGAGTAGAATCTATCCGGTTACTTCCTTTGCTGCTACCGGGCAAGCCATCATAAATATAAACTGTTACCCCTTTGAGTGGTTTCTTTGTGCCAGAGTGATATATATAACCCTCTGCAATAGTATTTGGAGAGTTCTTTTCAGGCTCGCAACTATATAATATTAGTAGTAAAAAGCTAATAAATAAACAAGTTTTCATTTCTGTTTCAGTTGTAATAAACAAGCGGGGCTTTACAACCCCGCTTATATTCTAATACCATATAGTATCCCTATAAACAGTACCCTGCGCTATATATACACTATCTATAACCGTATTCATCAAATTGCTTTTTGTTATTTCAAGTTTATACCTTACATAGGAATCACCTAATACAGTAATACCATCAGGTAATGACCACGAATAAATATGTGGCCCGTTTCCCAAATAGCTTGAAGGAGGAGATGGATTATCCCATTTTGAATATATATATACTGTTACTTTATCTTCAGAAAGAAAATTCACTTTATTCATTAAAATTGGATTAAAATAGGCTTCCCCATCAAGACGAATTTCTAAATTCTCATTTTTTGAACCTGCATCAAGAGGCATAATACCAATTGTAGCACCTCCCACTACGTAGGAAAATGAATAGCCTACCTTATAAGGGAATATTACAGGCTCCTTGCCATCAAGTTCAATATGAAAATACCCACTTGAATCAGTTATTATAGAGTCCCTCCGGTCACTGCCTTTATTGCTATAAGGTAAACCATCATACATATATATCCATACACCAGCTAGAGGTCTGCCTGAACCTGTGCTAAATACATGCCCACTGGCAACAGTATGTGGAAGAGACTCTTCTGGTTCACAGCCAAACCCTATTAAGCAAAAAATAACAAGAAAAATTGAAATCCATTTCATACAAATCTATTTATTAAGAATTATCTTTTCATTATAACTAACCCCATTAATGCTAACAGCAACAAAATAAATACCATTGGCCAAATTTGTCAAATCAAGTATTTCTTTTTCTGAATTTACCTTATTTGACATTACTTTATTGCCAAAAACATTCGTTACAATAAACATACCTTCAATAACATTTTCGCCAGTTACAACAATATTTATAGTTCCACCAGATGGATTAGGAAAAATGCTTACATTTTTGTCTAACTGCTTGAATATATTTATTTCAGTTGGCTTTTCCTGATTATCATCATACGAAAATACTTTACCAACAAAAGGAGAAGTAATAGGATAGGATACTGGTTTGGGCTGTACTTGGGCAAGTTCAGACTTTTTAGAAACAGATGCCCCAACTTTTACCTTTATTTTTGCACCTTTTACAGCCTTAGCACCCGGCAAGAACTTGACACTGTTAGTCGCACTTAAATTTACGTCAGCACCAGAGTTAAAAGCAATGTTGTTTTTGCCGTTTTTACTGCCCAGCTTTATCCAATTGGTTGCCTTAATTTTCACAGAGCCTGAAATTGATTGAGAATTGTTTTGGTTGGGTCTGAGCCTTGGCCGTTGAATAGTATCTAAATCCCATTCATTTAAATACTGAGTTACTTTTTCCCCCGTACTTTTACTAATCCTCACATGCTCCTCGTTTGCACCAGCCATGCTGTAAGTATCGTCAAAAGGGATCTGGCTTTTGTAGGTTACTTTAAGGTCGCTCCCTGTGCGATGTACATTGTATTGGTCGGGCACAATTCCAAAGGCAGAGCATGTAGGCATAAAAGTAGCCCACCTGTTTTGTGTATTAGCAATAATATCAGGTTTGTTTTCGTTATCAGCATTCATATTAAAATCATACAATGCCGAATGCCAACCGCCAGGTGAATTTTCATAACCTATTTGATAATTGGTATAGAGAGTATAATCATCATCTGAGTTATAATCATCTACTTCTCCTTTAAAAAGAGCGCAATATGAATTGTTATTGACATTGTTATTATTGTTTAGCCAAATACGCACGTCCCATTCAATTGCACCAAACAAAGCAGAAGCCCCCACAGCCCTGAGGTAAGCAATTTCTTTAATATTATCTGAATACAAGTTAGTATTTCCACCATTAGAGATAGCTATATTCCGCGATAATTTTGGATATTTTAAGCTGTGTAAAGTGTTGTACAATTGATAGAAATTGTACAATGGGTTTGGAGTACCAGTATGGCCTTGTGCTACCATTGATTGATAATGCAGCAATAACATTTGCTTTGCAGCAGGGCTGTTTAATGCACCTAAGCTAGCTAGCAAACTTCCATTTTCATGATTTGAGAGGTCGTCAAGGTAATGTATAGCCCATTGCAAACTTAAAGGTATGTAGGCTCCTTCTTGTGGAGAATCAAACGAAAACCATTCCCGAACAAGAGGTTCATCACCCAATATTTCAGCAGAATCCAAAGCAATACGGGTAATTATTCCTCCCATGCTGGGGCCAATAATAACATTTTCTTCCGTTTGGTTATCCCTTAATGATCCACTATTAATCACTTCTTTCAAGAATCGTCTAAACCAATATGCATTAGTCCTTATATCACCGGCCCCTTTCAAAAAGTTGACGATAACCAAATCGTAATTACTTGCTTGTAGAGTACTTACAAGTCCGGCACTTTTGCTTTGATATTCAGGAAATTCTTCACTATTGTACCATGGTGAAGGGTCACCATTTACAAGCTCATAAATACCCCGAGTATCCTTTGAATAAGTAAGCTGCTCATCAAGTTTCTCAATATAGGTCTGAATAAAATCCCTCTTATCTCCCGGATCAAAACCATCACAAACAATAATAGGCTTTCGCAATTTTCCGGTTTTATTTGAAGGGGCAAACAAAATGCTAGCTTCAATATCACAATTTGAATAATCATATAATGTTTGCCATTTTTGACACAACCCATTAATTGTCATCAAACAGTGATATCCTGCTGTTATTACTTTAGAACTTGGAAAAAAAATTTTATAACTTGGCTCAACAGATGTGCTTTTTAATTTACTGGTTTTAACATCAGAAGCCTGAGGCACGAGGTCTGAGCCACTATGCAAGACTGTAAAATGCGAAATAACCTTTCTTTGTTTGTTTTCACCATTTTTCACATAGGTCAGCCTTACCTTAGCTTCAACATATTGTGTTTTTGCACTAAAACTAATGGATTGAGGTTCGTCCCAGTCAAAAGTTTTCCAACCATTGCCAAAGTTCGCTTCTATTTTTATAACAGAATCATTAGAATTAGTGAAAAACATATTCCTGTAAAAAGCAACCTGAATATTGTCACCATGCATACGAATATTAAAAGGGCTTGCCAAAAAGCAACGACGGGTGGCAAAAATGCTGTCATATCCGGAGGTCAAGGTCATAGCAGTATCAGTTAATTCAGCTAATTTACTCAAAAAAGCTTTTTTACGTACCTTATTGTATGAATAATCCATGATGGCAATTGGATATATTTGTTCCCATCGCATTTTATGGTACGCAAATTCATACACACTATCAAGGTTAGGAAAATAAACTGAATCATTGGCAGCTTTTTGCAAATGCTTAACAACTCGTCTAAAAACTGCATAATCACAAGTCTTCACCCTGCTTTTGCCATTGAATAAACCCATATCGTTTTTAAACTTCACACGATCAATCAATATCCCTGTCGGAATTTTTGCACTATCTATATTTCGCAGGTACCAGCCGGGGTTTTGTTTATACACATCTTTAGTAATCACACTTGCCGTATCTTCATCGCTGTAGGTTTCTTCTTCCTGGGCTTGCATCTTTATGATGCACAAAACTAATATGCAAAGTACAAGCAGTATTGTCTTTGCTCCCCTTTCCTTCGGAAAGGGGTTGGGGGATAGGCATTTCATCTTACTCCCCTCCCTTTACCTTTGCCAATTCAGCTTTAAGAGCCTCAACCTGCTTGTTGAGCTCAATGGTATAAAGAGTAAGCTCCTCTACTTTACGCAGTAGCAGGTCGTCCATCTCGGCCACTTTGTAGCTCCCAGCTTCTTTAAATTCTTTAGCCGAAGGTATCTCGGGAAGATGCATGTTTTCTGTAACAAATTGTTCTACTTCTTTTAAAGAACGTAATTTATATCCCTTTTCAAATACAAAATCAGAACAAGGCGTAGTTTTTATTTCAAATTCACTGGCCTGGATTTTCCCATTCACAGCAAGCATCACTCCGCTTGGAAAACTTGAACACCCAATAGCCACGCTGCCACTTGTAAAAATATTAGAACCACTTTTTACCCAACCGGCTGCATTGGTTAGGTTAGCGCCATTGCCAACAAAATTAGTAGCTGTAATAGTAGCATTTACAGAAAGATTTTTGAAAAATTTAATTCCGTCACAATAACTGAATGTTGCAAAAGTCTGCAAACCACCTTGCCCGTTTAGTTTTAAGTCTGCTTGCTGCCCTCCAGTACAATTAGGGTTTGAACCACAAACAAATGGAGAGCTGCAAGTTTGCGCCCCTGCAAATGCCGAAAAAGCACTAAATACTATAATACATAAGGTTAATAACCCGAAATCCGAAATCCGAAATCCGAAATCCAAAATCTTGTAACATTTTTTTGGTAATTATAAAATGGTTTTTAAAGGTTAATAAAAACATTATCAAGTATTAATGTCACTAAAGATAAAAAAGTAACCCTGTTAATAGGTAATTTTTAAGCAAAAATGCTAAGCGTTTTTGAAAAACGCTTAGCATTTGACCCCAATCAAGAACCAGACAGATTTAAAATAATAACTATTTTATCATCTTTTAGACTTTTAATCGTATATTATATTTAATTTTAACAAATTATAAACTTTATTTTATATTCATACTTTTAACCTGTAAAGTTAATTCATTGTCAAACTGTTGTTTATATATAATTTTTCGTTTATAGCAAACAGGGATGTGTTGACGCAACAGCATAAAAACCTTTGTCCACAATTTTCATATAACAAATTGACAGACTTTGATATATACTAATGTATATCAACAAATTGTTTTATGAAGTGAAATATTTCATTGGGGGGTAATGTCATTATCTATTGTCTTTTTAAAAGACAAGTTTTGTTTACAGACAATTAATACTCATGTAATAATTTGATAATATGAACGTTCTATGTTTGTTGCAGATTTAACGGGATGAAATACCCATGATTTATTAAGATGATGCGGGTGTTCTCCCGCCAAAGACGGGACAAGCTATCATTCCATTAAAAATTAAAAAAGAAATATGATGAAAAAAGAAACCAAAAAGAACAGGCAAAGGAATCTTTTCAAAAATGAAAACCAAGACTCCCATTTATTAGAAAAAGATTTTTACAAAAAGTTCAATCTCATTTTCCAGGAACTAAACCTCAATTGGCATTATTAATCACGAGCATGATCGTTAATCACAAACAAGGATGAAAACAGAAGAAAACAAAAGTGTAAGTGTAATGGCAGCCTATTCATTTGAAGAAGAAGATGATTTTTATTTTCTTGATTTAGAAAGCATAAATAAAAACCACGCTTTGCTTCAACACATCATCCTGAATTAGGTTATATCCACCTTACATCTGCCGCTTTGCGGTGAGGGATTTTGTGGTAGTTGTATTTCGGATATCCTGTCAACAAAGCAGCATGTACAGCAGAGTTTTCGTCCAGTCCAACAATTTTTTTCAACTCGTCCGATTGCTGAAGTGCCATATAGATAAACCCGGCCCAGCAAGTGCCAACTCCCAATGATGGCAGATAAAGGTCCATTTGAGTTGTAGCTATAACAGCATCTTTAGGCCCTACAGGATGTGAAGCGGGCGTATAACAGATAATCAAATGTGGGGCATTGCGGCTAATAAGGTTTCGACCACGGTCAAAAGCAATAACCAATCCTGGAAATCCGTAGCGGGTGCCTATTTCTGGATTGGCTTTTACAACTCCCCGCATCCAATCAATGGTAGCAGCAGCAATAGCTTCAACGACTTTTGTATTATACACAACAATCCACTGGTTTTTTTGTCGGTTATGGCCTGTCGGGGCGAAACGCACCACGTCAAAAGCCTGTTCGAGCAATTGCTTATCTACAACCTCCTTCTTAAAATTACGAATAGAGCGGCGTTGTTTAAAATAAAGAGCCAAATCAGCTGCATTAACAAGTTTACTCTGTTCTTTTGCACTTTGTAAAGCCTGCTGAGAAAGAGAATGCACGAGTGCCCCTTCAGGACATATCGATTCGCAATGGCCGCAATAAACACACAAAGCTTCTTTTTCTGTCTTTACAACAGGTAGCTTACTTGCGCTATCACTTGAAATACACGCTACAGGGCAAGATGCAATACAAGTATTGCATTTGGTGCATTTGTCAGAGTTTACATTGATGTATCCCATTTTTAAATTTAAAAAAAATGCCAACTATATAACATTTGCAGATATTCGTAACTTTTAATCTTAAGCAAAGGTATTAAAAAATGAAGGCTTACTGAAATTGGGCAAAAAAGATTTATGTCCGCTTGCAACAACCCGCTTTGTCCAAACAGTGGCCTTCGCTTCGCCGGGATTAAACCCTAATTAATTATAAGAGGCTTTTTAAAGCCGAAGTATATGATTAAGTCAGGTCAATACGAGACACACGGATTAAGCAATTTTAACGCCTAATTTGGGTTTATACAAAAGAGCAACAACGTCTTGCATGATATATCGTTTATTTAATTTTCACTTACCACACTACCCAAACCGGCTATTGACTGGCTTATAGACGGCCGGCCTTTGTATTTTACGGTGCCAGTGCCGCTAATAGAAACATCGAGTTTTTTCGTGGCCAGCACCTCACATTGGGCCGAACCGGCAATCGTCACTTTTACATTTTCAGCTTCGAGGTTAAAAGCGTTGATAGTAGCCGTCCCGGCAATGGATATATTGAGCTTTTGTTGTTTGCCTTTTGAAAAAGAAACAGTTCCGGCTCCGGTAATTATTACATCTTCAATAGCTGATGGCGTTACAATATCAATATATATACCTTTGTTGGTGCTAATGCTTTTGTTTTCCTTTACCCCTATGGTAAAATTGCCGTTTATAACCTTCAAATCCAGCATTTCATAAATGTTTTGCTGTGCCCTGACTTTTACCATAAAAGTATCGCCATACACTACATCCAATTTAGCCTGCCCGGTAACTGAGACTTTTGAGAACTTTTCTACATCAAGCCGGTGCTCAATCAATTCGCCATTACCTACAATATTTTTGGTATCACCAACATGGATTGTCACATCATTTTCGCACGAAAAAAGGCCGAAAATCGACATCAAAATACAAAAGTTTATGTTTTTCATTTTTTAAAAATTTTGTTGAAAAATTGGTTTCTTTTCATCAAAACAAAAATTGAGGACAAAACCCCTAAAAGATTTGAAAAAAAAATTGACTATACTTTTGGACATAAAAAAACCCTGGCAAATTGCCAAGGCTTTTCATATATTCCATATTTTCTAATGTTTCTTGATATAATGAAAGTGTGGGCCAAACCTTTCAAATGCAGCTTTATCAAGCTCTTCTCTATGGTCGGGGTGTGCAATGCTGGTAAGCAGTTTGGCACGTTGTTGCATTGATTTGCCATAAAGGTTTACAGCACCATATTCAGTTACTACCCAATGCACATGGAAACGTGAAGTAACCACGCCGGCGCCATTTAATAAAGTTGGGGCAATTTTGCTTACACCTTTGTTAGTAACAGAAGGCATGGCAATGATGGCTTTACCACCTTTTGAGCGTGAAGCACCGTAAACAAAGTCTATTTGGCCACCAACACCTGAGTAATGCTTTGTACCAATAGAATCGGCACAAACCTGACCTGTCAAATCAATTTGCAATGCCGAGTTGATAGCAGTAACTTTTTCATTTTTAGAAATGATAAAAGGGTCGTTGGTATAACCTACGTCCATCATCAGCACTTCGGGGTTGTTATCGATAAAATCGTAAACTTTTTGTGAACCTAAAAGGAAGGTTGCAACGATTTTACCCATATCTGTAGTCTTGTTGGAGCCATTGATGACACCTTTTTCCACCAATGGTAAAACTCCATCGGCAAACATTTCGGTATGTATCCCGAGATTTTTGTGGTTACCAAGCTGAGACAACACGGCATTAGGAATAGAACCAATACCCATTTGAAGGCAAGCGCCATCTTCGATAAGGGCAGCACAGTTTTTTCCAATGGCGGTTTCTATTTCATCGGGTGCTGAAAAATGACCCGGCTCAAGAGGCGTACCATCTTCAACAAAGATATCTATCATATCCATGTGAATAAGTGCATCACCAAAAGAACGTGGTACATTAGGGTTGATAACTGCAATAACAGTTTTGGCATTTTCAACTGCAGCAAGGGTAGCATCTACAGAAGTCCCCATAGAAACAAACCCGTGTTCATCAGGAGGACAAACCTGCAACATACAAACATCGCATGGCAAGTAACCTTCGCGATACAAACGCTGTGTTTCGCCCAAAAATACTGGAATATAATCGGCATAGCCAGATTGTACAGCAGCCCTTACGTTGGCACCGACAAAAAAGGCATCATGCTGGAAAATCCCTTCAAATTCTTTAGCAGCATAAGGCGCAGGGCCTTCGGTATGTAAATGGTGTATGGTAACATCACGCAATTCGCCTCTCCTTCCACGCTCAATCAAAGCATTGATAAGGCTTTGAGGAGCAGAAGCCACACTGCTGAAATGCACATGGTCACCTGATTTTACAATTTTCACAGCTTCTTCAGCCGTAGCGGTTTGATATTTCTTGACTAACATTGTTTTTTAATTTGAGCGGCAAAAATAATCAATTTATTCATAAGCTATTGCGTATTAACAATATTTTTACTCGCCCCTATTGTGTTGTTTATCTATTGGTTACACAACAATCGTAAATATTTATGCAGATAAAAATTATAAATATCCTTGAGGCTTGAAAATAATCCTGCTTTAACAAATTGAAAAGCAACGTAGTTGCGGTTTCTTTGCAGAAAGATAACAGACCTGTAATTAATTGTTTCATCTTTTAATTTTTTTATACAGGCTACAGCCTGTTTTGATAGGTTCGACGGAGGCATAGCCATCCTCCGAACTTTCCTATTTTTTACAGCCTCAGCTTAACAGGGGCCATAGCCGATTCAAATCAATAGAAAATATCAATTCTACTCTTGAAACTTTATTATATTGCCTAAATGAAAATAAATTAGGCTTAAGCCCAATATGCATTTTATTGTTTAATTCATAACATAACCCATTTTTTTCATTAATTTTTATTGAGCTTTTTGGGGCATCAATAGCAGACCATATTGTATTAACGCTTAGAATTAATAACCCGCCCAAAAAAATATCTCCACTTTTAATAATATGTTCTAAACCGTAAATAGTCATTGCTCCACCGCCAATCTCAAATATAAGCATAGCAATACCTTTATCATATTGTCCATTATACAATTGGCCAGTCCCAGGCAATACAGCAGAAAGGATACAGGACAAATAAGGGTTCTTCTTGTTACAATTTGTGTCCTGACCTAAAGTTATTTTTTGATTAACAAAAGAAGTATCTGAACCCATGGCTTTGAGCCCAACACCGAAAAAAGCAATTATTAATGCTATTAAAATTCCTTTTATTTTTATTTTCATTTTGCTATTGTTTTATGCAGGAACCCCATGCCTGAAGTTCTTGCTAAATTAAACTTAGTAATAAATAGTATCAGTAAAAGTCTCAAACGATTTTACATACACACTATCTATCTTTTCTTTCCATTGACCATCAATTTGATATTTAATCCAATAAGGGTTAAAGAAATCTCCTATAACTAACATACCAATGCCCCCAAATGGTTGAAAAGGCTTT
>JAKPQD010000128.1 GCA_029572965.1 Bacteroidota bacterium
TGGCACCTCGATGTCGGCTCGTCACATCCTGGGGCTGGAGAAGGTCCCAAGGGTTCGGCTGTTCGCCGATTAAAGTGGCACGCGAGCTGGGTTCAGAACGTCGTGAGACAGTTCGGTCCCTATCTGTTGTGGGCGTTGGAAATTTGAGAGGACCTGACTCTAGTACGAGAGGACCGTGTCGGACATACCTCTGGTGTACCTGTTGTGGCGCCAGCTGCAGCGCAGGGTAGCTACGTATGGATGAGATAAGCGCTGAAAGCATCTAAGCACGAAGCTCGCCTCAAGATGAGATTTCCTTTAAGGGTCGTTGGAGACTACGACGTTGATAGGCTGCAGGTGTAAAGGTGGTAACATCAAAGCCGAGCAGTACTAATTACCCGTAACTTTCTTGTACTGTACTTGTTAAAGTTTAATTTTCCGGTATGTTAAAATATGATTTCACAATAGTGGGCTTGTGAAAAGAAAAATTTAGGTGATTATAGCATTGGGGTTCCACCTCTTCCCATCCCGAACAGAGAAGTTAAGCCCAATAGCGCCGATGGTACTGCGTAACAGTGGGAGAGTAGGTCGTCGCCGTTCTTCAATCCCGTTCTGGTTTTTTCAGAACGGGATTTTTTTATGCCCTTATTCAAATCTTTAATACTTAAAACTATTCTTTTTTCAATAAAATGACTATATTCGTATAGTTAACATATAAGTTCGGGTATGGAAAAGATAAATGTTTTAATAGTCGATGATCATGAGTTTGTAATTGATGGCATCTGCAATTTTATAGACTCATTAGATCAATATGCTGTAGCCGGAATAGCTATGAACGGAG
This sequence comes from Bacteroidota bacterium, assembly GCA_029572965.1. GTDB lineage: Bacteria > Bacteroidota > Bacteroidia > Bacteroidales > DTGW01 > JAKPQD01. The sequence goes on from JAKPQD010000128.1 coordinate 821, forward strand.
CCCATGCCTTGGAGGTTGCAGAACAGGAGAATATTGACATTCTAATTACTGATATTGACATGCCTGTAATGGATGGTATTGAGCTGACAAAAAGAATCAGGAAACTCAATCCAGCTATAAAAATAATGGCACTTGCTGCAAAAGATGAGCATTTTGCATTTGATAAAGTAAAAGAAGTAGGTATCCAGGTAATTGTTTCAAAAGAAGCCAACTGTTCAGAAATGGAAAACGCACTTGAAGCATTAAATGACAATATGCCTTATATTAGTGCTGATGTTAAGGAGCATATTGTTCATTAAAACAAACATTATGGAATAATTAGTCAATGTCGTTTAGTTAAGAACACACCCTTCGACTCCGCTCAGGGTGACTGTCACTCCCTGAGGGTAAATTTTAGAAAAAAATCACTGTTGTCCGGTAAAATAAAATAGATACTTATAAATAATAGTAATATCGTTGATTAGAAACTGGTCGCCCCGCCGGGGCTTAATTTTAACGATGTTTAATTTTACTACAAACAGGACATCGCTACGCGACTAAATAATAGCAGCATAACTGCAAACTGTTTGTAGGATAACCAAATACACCAAATGTTTCTAAGCTGCATAGCAGCGACCCGTTTTTACCGGACAACAATGAAAAAAAATAAACAATAAAAATGACGTTTTAAATTTGTTCTAAACCAAAGCAATGGAAGAAGGCAGTATAACAGTAATGCTTCCCAGATGGCCTTCGTTACGTGGCCCAGCGTATTATTACTTCAAAATCAAAACATACTTTTTTTGTTCTTATGGCTGCTTTTTATTACAGTAAGGTCGCCCAAGGGCAGACCCTGCCTGGAAGAAATTTCTTTATATTTTAAACGCAAGGCCACTACTCGCAGCCTTGCTTTTTATAAAATGCTAATAATAAATAGTATCGGTAAAAGTCTCAAACGATTTTACATACACACTATCTATCTTTTCTTTCCATTGACCATCAATTTGATATTTAATCCAATAAGGGTTAAAGAAATCTCCTATAACTAACATACCAATGCCCCCAAATGGTTGAAAAGGCTTT
>JAKPQD010000144.1 GCA_029572965.1 Bacteroidota bacterium
GTAGTCTCATCAATTGACCGGTTCGATATGATAATGCCACCAAAGGCCGATACAGGATCACCAGCAAGTGCATCGGCCAAGCCTGAAGGATACTGGGGCGTGAAGCAACGCCACAGGCGTTATTATGCTTCAAAATGGCAATGGTTGGCTCTTCAAATTCCCTGATAAGGTTAACCGCAGCATCTATATCCAAAAGATTGTTGTAGGAGATTTCTTTACCGCAATACTGTTCGAACATTTCGTCGAAATTGCCGTAAAAAACCCCTTTCTGGTGGGGATTCTCACCATACCTCAAGCCTCTAACACCCTTTAAGCTTTTTCGGAAGAAGCTCTGAGGGAACTCAGGGCTAAAATAGCCGTAAATGGCCGTATCGTAGTGCGAAGATGTAGCAAATGCCTCGGCTGCAAATACCCTACGTTGCTCCAGCGATGTGGCACAATCTTGCCCCGTGAGCATTTCGTAAACCCTTTCATATTGCTCCCGATTCGATACTATTAAAACATCCCTGAAATTCTTGGCAGCTGCCCTGATGAGTGAAATTCCGCCAATATCAATCTTCTCAATTACCTCAGGTTCGGATGCGCCGGATTCAACAGTCTTTTCAAAAGGGTAAAGGTCTACAATAACCAAATCAATCTCAGGAATGCTATACTCCTGGAGCTGAAAAAGATCGTTCTCGTTATCGCGTCTGGCAAGAATCCCTCCAAAAACTTTTGGGTGTAATGTTTTCACCCTGCCTCCAAGAATTGAAGGATAGCCTGTGAGCTCCTCTACCGCTAAAACCGGAACACCCAACCCCTTGATGAAATCCATTGTTCCACCAGTTGAGTAAATGGTAACATTTTTTTCGCCTAAATACTTTACAATTTTATCGAGGTTATCCTTGTGGTAAACCGATATTAAGGCAGTTTTAACAACTTTATAACTATTCATCTTGTTGTTTGTCAGTTGCTTACGAATAAAATAAATATTCAGTAACTAGCCATAAAATTGGTTAAATCCTTTGAAAAACCAATACTTAGCAACTATTTTTTTTCAACAAACCTGAAAATATTAACCAAATAAAAGCTACTTAAAGTAATATATCAAGGCAAACCCATTAAACCTTGTAAACAATAAATGCTCAAAAAAGATAGGAATATTTAACAGTTTATGTTAGCTGAAAAGTTAACGAATAGGTATATTTGTTGAATGAGCACAAGCTATCGGTTTCCATTTTTGACTAAAAATTACCTGCATTAATGAAAGCATTACGACCATTTATCATTCTACTTAAGCTTGCACGCGAAAGCATGCAGTTTGCTTACCAATCAGTAAAAGCAAATAAGCTTAGAACCTTTCTGTCGCTGTTTGGCATCACTATTGGCATTTTTGCCATTATATCGGTATTTACCATGATTGACAGCTTAGAGAAGAATGTGCGT
>JAKPQD010000175.1 GCA_029572965.1 Bacteroidota bacterium
TTTTGCTGTAACCGTAAACAAGCATCATTCTTCGTATAAGTGGAAACGATGCATCTAAATGAACAGAAGCCAGGTACACATAAAAGTATCTTGCTTTCTCATAATCCATATTCTTACCGTCCACTATGGTGAAATTAGGGGTATTGAACTCCTCTGAAACGATGTTTTCCAGTAACCCGAGTAATTCAAACCGGCATAAGCTTTCACTCATGGAATGTAAGTTACTTAATTTTAGCTAATTGTATCTATTTATGATGAGTACTTTTACTCAATTTTAGAAATACTTGCTTTTTTATTTTGAATTGATAATGTTTTAATAGTACCTTAGCTGTATAATAATAACGCATGAATTTACTAAACGATTATAATTCGCAAATTTCAGAATGGTACGACAAAGACTGTATCAATGTAAAAGACCTTAGATTGGCTTGCACAAAGATAGGTATTAGTTACTTTACTGCATATCAATATGCTAAAGGTAGGGGTGGATCAGTAAGTACGGCTGAATCTTTATTCAACCAATTAAAGCCAATTGTAGACAAAAGGGCAATGAGCCTTGAAAAGGAAGAAATTCTCAATGAAGATTTAAACAACGAATAACATGAAACTTTTATTAATAGCCTTTACCCTTTTACTTTTCTCCTGTACAAAGCAGGAATGTAGCAAAGTAGTTGAGTCTGTCCCATGCCTTGTATGTGCTTCACAGCCTACTTACAGGAATACGCTTGAAAACGGAAGAACGTTTATCAGCACCAATCAGAGGAAAGTAGGAGAAATGATTTGCCAGTAAACAACGAATAACCGAATTACAAACTGTAAACTCTTAAACATGTTTTACGAAGAAAAAACAATAGACGGCATCACTTATTACAGAACTACACCCAATGGCGAATGGAAAGAATTACAAAAACAAAATAACATGAACATCGAAACAACCCCCGAATTAATTCTTGAAGCGGCAGCAAAATGTCCACAGGCGAAAGAGGCTCTAAAAACACTGTTCCCGAAAGTGTTTGAGAAGTCAAAGGAGTTTGATTGTTATTCACTTGCTAAAACTCCTCTTGTTTGGGAAATAGGAGAGGATTCATTTGAGCATCCTTGTATAGGCGTTCATCATAAAAACAGAAACGCTTTTTATTTAGGTTCTAATGATTGGGATTGGAAATTGGAAAAACAAGACGGTTTGCTATTCTTAATCCCCACCCGCAAATAACTCTTAAACCTAATACAATGGGACATCTTACAAAACTGCCAGACTTAGCAAAGTCATTTAAGAAGCTGAAAATAATGGTTGATCTCGATATTAACGCAACTGGAGACAGCATTTTGGCCTTTGCCATTCGGTTAGCACTTTATAAAAAGGAATCGCCTGATGAAATAATTACATGGGTAAAGTCACAGGCAACAGATAACCCAAAGATTATGGCTGAAGTGATAGGGGCAGAATTAACCGAAACAATTTTAAACTATTAATCCTCATACGATATTAAATCAATCTTAAACGAAGTACAATGACAAAGAAACAACGGCATGAAGTTTATAAAAAGGCACTAAGGCAAGTTGAAATAAAAAATTTTTTAAACGTCTACTCAATTTGCGGTGCTATTAAAAGAACTTGCTTTGACAAAGGAAATTTTATTTCAACTAGTATTCTTTTAGATGAATTTCCAGAGTTCGCTTTATTTAAACCTGATGATAAAGACCAGTTTTATTATTGGTTTAGGGTTGACGATCTACAAACCCGCCAGATCGTTATCGACTTCTGCATATTAATGACTAAAACTAAATAACCATGCTAATAAACCTACTTGAAGGCGTTGAGCCTTTATTCATCCCTCTTGCTGTAATTGCTCTTTGCCTTTGCATATTGGCAGCAATACTTTTAAAAGTCTTTTGGTTTGATAATAAGTTCCTAACATCAAAGGAGCGCAAGATAATCGAACACAAAGAGGGTAAGGTAATTGAGATATACGGGTATAAACCACAGCCAGGGAGTGTAAAAATATTTAACGGGCAAGCAGTTGATTAGGTTTTACGGGGTAAATGTTTCAACGTTACGCCCCTTTTAAAAAGTTTAGTCCGTTGCAATGAAGGACTTTAATCTGCCATTGCACAGGCGGCTGAAGTTAATCAGCGTGGTTGTTAAATAGGAACAGCCGCCTTAAACTAACATAAACTCTAATTATATGACACTATTATTTTTATTCTACTGCCTTTTCTCTTACATGTTTATGCTTGGGTATAGTCATCCCGAAGATGATAACTGGGGCGTGTTTTTATTATCCCCTATTATATTCCCTTTTTCATTAGGCCACTCAATCAGAAAGCTATTAAATAAACTCTAAACATAACACAATGAACAAAAGCGAATCAATCAAAGCACTTGCAACAGCCTTACAACTGTTTCAGGTTAAAGTAGGTAAGATAAAAAAGGATGCAAAAAACCCATTCTTTAAATCAACCTATGCCAGCCTTTCAAATATATTGGATGCCATTGCAGATCCATTGGCAGAAAGCGGCCTTGCCTTTTCACAATTACCTGAAGGGGATAACGGGTTAACCACTATTCTTATTCATTCAGAAAGCGGTGAGTTTATAGAATCAACATACATGATGAAGCCGGTAAAAGATGATCCACAGGGCAGGGGATCAGTTATAACCTACCAAAGGCGCTACGCATTGGCCTCTATTCTTGGCCTTAACATTGATGAGGATGATGACGGTAACACGGCTACACATGGCGGCAAGTCACCACAGGAGGCAGAAGATAATAACAAACCGTGGTTGAACGAAAATTCAGAAGTATTTACAGCAGCTATTGCCAAGCTGAACGCAGGTAAAACAACCATTCAAAAGATTGGTGAAGCGTTTAAAATCAGTAAAGCAGTACGGGCAAAATTAGAGGAAGCAACCAAACAACCTGCATAATGAATCAATATTCACTTTCAGATCATACACATACGTGCTGGGGATCAAGAGTTAATAAATACATATTTCAGTATGATTTTAATTTTTACTGCATAAACTATTGCAGATGTTGGGAGGGATATGATCATTTAGATTGGAAGTTATTATTGCTTAAAAGTATTGGTAAGAAGTTAGGAAAAACAGATTGGAGACTAAACCAATCAATTAGTAAATCAAATCCTTTAAAAAAGGCATTGAAAGAAAGAGACAGCCAAATAATACTGCAATCGGGTTTCTTTGAAATAATGGGTATTTATTATGACAATGCAGGGAAAGAGTATTGTTTTGGCAATTCGATGGATTACAAAGAATATGTTTCGAAATGTATAGGGTATCATGAAAGATTTCACGAAGCATTAAAATGGGCTAAAGATGATGAAATTTCATTTAAACAACTAAGCAATTTACACTATGCAAATAAAGATCATGTTGAATCTTTATCACAAAATCAGATGATAACACTCACAGACTTATTAACCAAAAAATTTATAAAAAATGATTACGCAAGTAAACAATAGTAATGAAATGAGACAAGCTCTTAATGAGAATCTTTACGGCCTTTTAACTGGCAAAAGAAAGCCTTTAATTGTTAAGGAGGTAAATAATACGCTTGGTAAAATTTTAGGCGATGTTAAAATGGAAATGATGCAAAATGCCCTTTCAGGTAACAGGGAAACAATCTCATGGTTTAGTAATCAAAAAGTATTGGAGGATAAAAAATGACCACAAGAGATCAGGCACATATCTTCCTAACAGAAGAACCCGACCAAGTTTTACCACGCCGCTTTAAAAAGCAGAAGCCTCCATCCGTTCAATCAGAGCAGAAAAAATACTTTGATGAATTGAGAGAGAAGATAGGAGAGGATAAGTTCTACGAAATGGAATGTAACTACCAAGAGTATTTAAGACTAAAAACAGAAGATGAAAACATTTGACTTTAAACAGGTGCAGATGGTAAATGAACAGGTTCAGAATATTGACCCTACTGTATTAACCGCATCCCCTCAAATGTGTTATGAGACGGCTATATGGGCAGCAACACAGAGAGCATACATTGGCGAGCAACAGGCAATAGCAAAGAATGATTGGGCTGCCAATAAGGTTAAACACTATTCTTCTTTCATTGCCAATAATGAAGCTAATCAAAAGAGAGTTGAAAAGTATGGGGTAATGACAGTAAAAGATTACATAAATGCTAAGTGCGGAGATTATGAGGCAAGACATGAGTACTGCGAGAGGACATGTGCCGCACTGGATTCATTGCAAAAGTCACTGATGACGATTATCAGCAGTTTAAAAGAAGAAATGAGACAATCAAATTTTAGTTAAGTATGAAAGCAAAAATGTCCGCACCAAAGAAAAAGAAACTTAAATCACTACCATCCCTTTTAGGAGATGCTCAAAAGGTTTTTAATAAGTGGATAAGGTTAAGAGATAAGGACGAATTATGTATTGCCTGTGGGCAGCATCACGAAGATTACGATGCAGGGCATTACGTCCCCCAGGGACCCAGCAGCTTTCTAAGATTCCATGAAATGAATTGCCATAAGGAGGGGAAATCTTGCAATGCCTTTGACAAGTTTCATTTAGTCGGATATAGAAAGAACCTGATTAAAAAGATAGGATTAGAGAATGTTGAATGGCTGGAAGAAAATAGAAGAACGGTTAAACGCTGGTCACGCATCGAGCTTGAAGAAATAATTAAAAAATATAAATCATGACAGCAGAAACACTTATCCATAATGGATTTAAAAAGAAAACATACGATCAACATTTTTGGTTTGAAATTAAACGTGGTAATCACTTGTTTTTAACAAATGATACTACTTATAATATGAATACCGATATGTGGCATTTGGGATATCAAAATATTAAAACAATGGAAGACCCGTTTTGGTTCAATAATAACCTTGTTTCGGATTCAGAATTTAAGATAATATTTCACATGTTAACTGGTATTGAATTTAAGTTAGCACATCAAAGAAATTTAATTAAATGACCCTCAAATACCGCCTAAAGGCAACATGCGACTGCCCATGAACAAGGAACTTAAAAAGGCTGGTATCTGTACCTTATATTTTAATGATGAATTTGTAGAGTATAAACGCTTTCATTGTCCAGCAGAAAGAAATAAAGTTTTTAAATATTTCAAAGATAGGATTTCACGAATAACCAGGAATCATATTTATTACATAACAGTTGTTTATGAAAACAGATAAACTACCCGATTTAACAAAAGAACAGGAACAGGCTATTATAGATTTTGCTTCGCCAGATGTTACGGTAAATGATATTGCCTTTGAACTGGATATTAACAACCTTCAGATTTATCGAATAATAAGGAAGCACAAGTTAAAGGTAAAATCAAGGCAAAAATACCATACAGAAGAACAGTTTAAACGGATTAAAGAATTGGCAAGCCCTAATATTACGGCAACAGAAATTGCTAAAATAATAGGCTCTGAACGTCAAAGGGTACAGGTTTATTTGAGGCAGCATAGTTTACCTCATAAGGTTTTACCTACCTCACGTTCCAAAGAGTATAAGCCCCCCGAAAACGGATTCTTTTCATGGTCAGAAGCCGCACAGATAGACACGCTTTTTTGCAGCACAAGGTGAAAATAAAAAATAATTCCCGAAAATGTCGAAAATGTTTGATATGTTGGCAAAGTTTAGTAATTTAGCGGTGCAATCGATGCGAAACCGATTTGCAGACTTAAAACATTATCGCCGTTAAGGCGGTTGGGAGGGTTTCGAAAGATGCCCGTTTCGCCCCAGCCAGCTTTAACGGCTTTTTATTTAAACTGTTTTTTTATGCCTCGAAAATTAGACAAACAAGAAGTATCTGACCTGTTTATTGAGTTTATTAATAACTACGGTTTATGGTACAAGTTTCTTGATTTTATTAAAGAAAAGGGATATACACTTGATGAAATGGAAATTGACGAAGATGAATAATTGTGCAGGGCCTTCGCTTTTTAGGCAAGTAAAGTTCTTTTATTACAGTGAACAGAACGTTTTGTACGTCTGAAGTAAGGCCCGAAATGGTAGCATCTATCACTGTTCACTTTTAGTTCTTTGTGGTTGGTATTATGGGCACAAAGCCTAAGCCTGTTTAATAAGGCGCAATAAACACAGGTGAGCGGGTGAAATGTATGGCGGTAACCGCTGTGCCCCTACTACCAACCACATTTTTAAACAAAACAGAGTATGGAAAATAAATTATTCAAGTGTACAAGTTGTGGAGGGGATGCAACTATTGCATACACAGCAACTACAATTAAACGTGGCAATAAAAAAGGCCAACAGATACCATCATGGGATAATAAAGTACAGCCAAATGAAAGAATTTGTTTGCCATGCGGAAGAAAAAGAGGAATTAAGTTTTTTTTACCCCCACAACCTTAAACAAAATAGTATGACAGATATTGCAATGATTTTCGTTTTATTATTTATAACCTTTTTATGGGGAATGCTTTTTGGCGCACACATGGAAAAAAAGTACGGTATAAAAAAGTAACCCCTATTCTGGAAATAAGAGAACCACCCAGGAAAACAAAAATGTTGGAAAAGTTGGATTTGTTGGAATAATATAGTAATTTTACGGCGCTGTTTCTCTCCAGCGTATAATTAATTTTCAAGCCTTAGAGGGCGATTTGGTGCGGGATTTATCCCGGAGAGACCCAGATCAAACTCTAAGGTTTTCTTTTTATGACGTATTCTGAAAAACTTACTTCACCGTTATGGCAGCGTAAGAGATTAGAGGTAATGCAAAGAGATAACTTCAAATGTTCGTGCTGCTCTAACGACAAGGTACAACTTCAAATCCACCACATAGAATATTTTGAATCTTTGGAACCCTGGGAATATCCTAATGACCTACTTATTACACTTTGTGAGCCGTGCCATAAAAATGAAATGGTAAGATTTAAACACGAAGCCTACCTATTAAGAGCATTAAAGATGAATGGTTTTTTAGCTGATGATATTTTAGCCTTATCTACAATCATAGATACAAAAAGATCATTTACAGACAGTATTAAGAAGTTAGTTAAAAAGTTTAAAGAACAAACTTATGCTTGGAAGGAAGGCGTTTAATTTTTACAAGTCCTACTATGATATTGTTTTAGAGTTACCGGATGAAGAAAAGCTACCTTTTTTGATGGCTATTTTTGATATGCAGTTTAACGGTAATGAAACACAGACTCTTTCAGGGATGGCAAAGTTTGCTTTCATAAGTCAAAAACATAGCTTACTAAAACAGCTTGACGGGTATATTCATGGGGTAAATGGAGGCAGACCCCCTAAGGGTACCCAAAAGGGTAGCGTAACCATACCCCCTAAGGGTACCCATAACCAAGAGAAAGGGGAAGGGGAAGAAGAAGTACAAGAAGAAGAAAAAGAGAAAGGGGAAGCGGAATTGCCAAAAGACGGTGAACTTGAATTATTAAAGTGTCTTGATATTGCTTTAAAAGATAATAAGTGGGTAAGAAGGAATAAAACAACATCTAAAGAGCTTGGGGTATTTGTAAGTAAATTAGAAAAAGAGGGCGTTTACTACAAAGTACCGATTGACTTTAAAAGTCATTTCAGCAGATGGAAGAACAAAAACCCGACAGAACTAAGCGAACCTAAGACAACTTACATTCCTAAAATGCCTCAATCAGATAACAGATGGTAACAGTTTATAGAAATATTTGGAATAAAAAAGCAAGTGAGGCACACTACATTAGTGTTGATCAGGCACTAGACCGTATTAAGTCAGGCAGATCAAAACAGATGATTACCGATTTGAGATCCATGATTGATACCGAAAGATCAAAAGAACTAAAAAAAGGATTGCCATGTGTTTTATTTTCAGGCAAGTTCACAGACAGAAAAGACGAATGTTTGCAGGAGCATAGCGGCTTTATTGTTTTGGATTTTGACCACGTAGAACAGCTAAGAGATAAACAGACAGAAATAATTAGCCAAACGTTTGTTTATGCTTGTTGGGTAAGCCCTTCAGGCAATGGCCTAAAAGCACTGGTAAAAATTGCAGACGGGTTTAAACACAGGTTACATTTTGCAGCACTAAAAGAGGTTTTCCCTGAAATAGATAATTCAGGTATAAATGAAAGTAGGGTTTGTTATGAAAGCTATGACCCTGAAATTTACATAAATAAGTCAGCAAAGCCATTTACTAAAACTGTAAAGAAGGAGAAAATAGAAGGTAAAGAGGCGTTAACCGATAGCAAAGAGAAATTTGACAATCTTCTGAAATGGCTAACAAACAAGGGGGATGCTTTTGTAACTGGAGAAAGAAACACATTTATTTTCAAATTAGCCTCTGCCTGTTGTCGTTTCGGGATAAATGAACAGGATGCAATTTCATGTATTAGTACAGAGTTTCTAACACAAGACAGCACATTTGCTTTCAGAGAGGCAGAAAAGGCTATAAAATCGGCTTACAGATCAAATAAGTATGGAACAGCCGTCTTTGAAAAGAGTGTCTTAATTGACACAAAAACACGGTCAGAGGTAAAAATAGATTCAGCCATGTTTGATGCTGATGTAAAACCTAAAGACGTAATATTTGGGGAAGATGTAAAAGATGCCGCTTTTGATATTTACGACAACGGCCATAAGTCTGTTACAGGAATTGGCTGTGAACTTGATACTTATTTTAAAATGAAAAGGGGAGAAATTACCTGTCTTACAGGGATTGGTAATTATGGGAAAAGTTCTTTTTTAAACTGGATGCTGATAACCAGGTGTATAAGGTTTGGCGAAAAGTTTGCCATCTTTAGTCCCGAAAATAATCCTGCACATGAGTTTTATCATGACTTGACAGAAATATACTTAGGTACAGATTGCACCCCGTTCAATAAATTCAGGCCAAATAAAATGAAATATGAACAGGCTTATGACTTTGTAAGTAAGCATATTTTCTATGTATATCCAAAAGAATTAGCCCCAACACCCGACTATATTAAAGAGAGGTTTTTAGAGTTGATTATAAAAGAGAAAGTTTCCGGCTGTATCATAGACCCATTTAACCAGCTTACAAACGATTACGCAAGTGCTGGGGGTAGAACTGACAAATATCTTGAAACATTTTTATCTGATTGCAGTAGGTTTTCACAGACAAATAATATTTTCTTTTTTATCGTTGCTCACCCAAAAATGATGCGAAAAGATACAGACGGAAATTATCCCTGCCCTGATGTGTTTGATTTGGCAGACGGTGCCATGTGGAATAATAAAATGGATAACATAATTGTTTACCATAGACCTAACCATCAAAAAGAACCAGACAGCCCTATTTGTGAACTTCATAGCAAAAAGATAAGGCGGCAAAGGCAGGTGGGAATAAAGGGAGTTGTGCAGTTTGAGTTATACCGGCCACAAAGAAGATTCTATTTTAACGGCAGCGATATTTTAGGAAAGTTACAAGTGGAACCACAGCAAGAGGCAATAGGTTTTAAAACAATGGATGAAATGCCGTTTTGATAAAGAGGACAGGATTTCGGAGGTAGATTCATTCTCAAGGAAGATAGCAGTAAGTAAAATATTAAATACAATAAAATGAATAGATTAACACACAAAGGATATGGGAGAATTTATGTAGATAAACCCGAAAATATAGAAGCAGTAAAGAGTTTAATTAAACAATTGGATGAATTTGAATTTGATTATCTACCAAAAGACTTAATAACTGTATTTACGGATTATCCAAGCGTGGTTTATAATCATAAGTTTAGTGACATGGATATGGATAAACTTACTGCTGCATGTTGGGATAAAGGAATTTTTATTTGGGTTTTTGATGCACAGGATAATGAATATCCAGATAGATAGTTTTGCGAAGAAGATAGCGGTAAGCAGGGTGGTATGTTTCATATCGGATTGGTAAGGTTGAAGCTGACGGTATGGCTATAAATGATAAGCAAAGAAATTACGCACATAACGGTGGCGATTGGCGAAGTAAAAGCCTTGCACTAATGTTGATGGTTAGCACTACTGTTGATGGCTTTTATTTTGCCAATTGCGTGTTAGCGGATGCCGTTCTTACGAATTTTAATAATAACAAAAAACAAAAATACAATGTCAAAAGTAATCACATTTAGTCGGATGTTTCCGAAAGGAAATAAGAGAGAGGGACAACCAACTTTCTTTGTAGAAAAAATTTGGAAATACGTTTGGGATGCCGAGCAATCAAGTATGAACCCATTGAGATATTACCAACCAAATTATGATGATGTGTTTCACCCAATGGGCGAAGGACAAACAAATATTCATCAATACTTGCCTAAACTTCATACTATAAGGGCTGGTAAAAGATGGAAAGTAGGTGATGTTTTTTCTCCAAGAGTTTGGACGGATAAACCATACAAGTCAAAACAGATGAAATTTGCTCCAGAACTTGAAGTTAAGCAAGTTTATGATATTGAAATTATCAACCAAAAAGTAATTATCAATGGTGTTTTCTTTGGCGAATATGCAAGAGGTTTTTATGATGATAATATAGCCATACTTGCAAATAATGACGGATTAAGCCTTGTCGATTTTGAAAACTGGTTTGGAAACAAATTTTTTCAAGGTCAAATTATATGTTGGTCGGATGCTGTGTCTTACGGTTTCCGCTAACGTTTTGCAGATAGGCGAAGAAGCCGAAACAAGAACTTAATTAGAATGATAAACTTTAAAACTAAACGAATATGTCAAATAGAAAACTAAACGGCTTTTTTGCCTATGTGATGTTAGCGGCAGTACTTATTGCTTCGTGCAATATAGAACCATGTAAGCACCAAAATGTTTACGACAATTGTAGCACTTATCAAATTGAATGGTCAGAAGGATACCGACAAGATTTTGAAAATATTTACGACTATAAAATAGAAGGTAATTGTGCTACAATTAAAGAAGCAGAAGTTTGTTTCAGGTGTGGTTCTGTAATAGGATTTACTCAACGTCAAATATGTGGCAGCTTTCGAGTGAGAAGTCACACGTATTGCCGCTAACGTTGAAGCATTGGCGATGCTTGGGCTTTCAAAGCTCCTTTCGCCCGAACAAAAGTACAGTAAACGAACAAAAAGTCAATATTATGAACAAAAGTGCAATCGAAGTCGGTCAGCCGGAACAACAGCCGACAAACGAACCAACTGCTGAATCACTTCCTTCTGCCCAAGTATCCGCCAATGCAGTGTTAGCAGCGGTTCGTTGTGTGGATATTGAAATTGCTATAATGAAAGAGTTTGATTTTAGGCAAAACTTAATTGTCCCAAACGTTTCAAATATGATGATGCTTGTTCCTTTTGAAACAGATATGCTTGTGCTAACTAAAAGTAATTATGCTTATGGTTTTGAAATAAAAATAAGTAAATCAGATTTAAAGGCAGATTTTAAGAAGCCACAACATGCAAAGTTCGATGAACCGCATAGAGTAAGTGGCAAGAGAGGATTGGAAAGATTTTACAGCAAGTTTAAATATTTTAATTACGCCGTACCTGAACAATTGAAAGAATGCGCATTAGAATTAATTCCTGATTTCTGCGGATTATGGATATACGCTAAATACGAATATCCAAAGCAGTCTAAATTTTATTTAGAAAGAGAACCTAAAAAATTATTCGATTATAAATGGTCTGAAAAGCAACGATATGAATTAGCAAGACTTGGCACAATGAGGATTTACGCGCTAAAGTGTGGTCTGTCCTATCGCTGCTAACAAGCAGGTATTGCCGAAGGGCAGGGATTTGAAAAACCGAAGATTAATAGAGTTACGTTTGCCTGACTTTTGGCAATACTTTGTTGGCTGCTGTACGGTAAGATATTGAAGGTATTTGTCAACCTATAACCTGACAAAACATAGTAAAAAGTAAACATATAACCTGACAAAATATGAATTTTGGTATTTTCGTAAACGCTAAAACCCTTTACCATAGCCATTCTACCAAAAAGACTGGTATTTTGAAAAGGGGAAAATACCAAAATACCAAATTTTTTAAAAAAATAGTTGCATATTTATTTGGTGGAACTAAATAGTTACACTATCTTCGATGTATTAAAATTTAAAAATATGTACACAGAATTTATCAAAGACAAAACAACAGCCATTTTAGAAGCACAGAAAATGTCAAAAAGAAATGATGCAGGCTATGCCGCATTAGTATGGAATGAAAAAGAGCAATCTTATTATGTGATGGAAGCTGGGGACAAGATTTTCCATATTGGCGAAACAATAATAGGCAGTTACAAGGACGGCAAATTTGTAAAGTAGTTAATATTCTGAAAGGGTGGAGGTGAGGAACGTAGCCATACGGGTAACAAAAAAAAAGATTAATGGCAATCTTTTTATGTAGATCATTAGCCGCCCTTTCAGAATTTATTTTAATAATTATGATATGGAACTACATAAAAGCTGATACCTTTTTCAAAAACTATCTGCCCAATATTAAAAGCTATAAGCATAAGATACGTGGTAAGAATGGACGGGGCAATCCGGTTGAATTTTCCAACGAAGAAAAGCAACAGATTAAAAAGGCTTTGTCCAGGCTCTTTAAAGATTTAGGGAGTGGCATTAAATAGCCTACAACGGTAACGCTTTGTGCAGGTGGGGTTTCAAGGCTCGTCAGCCCAACCCTTGCACAAAATTTCAATAGAGATAAAATGACGAGCCTATAACCGTCTGCCCCACTTGCACAAAACGTATTGTTATATGTTGTTTTTTGTGCTGCGGAACATTTTAAACCAATAAAATTAAAAGATATGTCAAACAATGAAATTTTAGAAGCAAATAAACTAATCGCAAACTTTATGGGAGTTGAAATTGGCAAAGAGTTGTACTCATGGCGAATTGGATGTACCGAACCTTTACGTTCAGACCATTTGGCTTACGATAAATCATGGGGATGGCTTATGCCTGTTGTTGAAAAAATAGAAAGTTTAAATGTAAAGGTATTTGGAGATGAAATAAAATACTTTGCATTCACAATACAAAATAAGTATTGCATTATAATGGGGCATACGAATGTAAGGCAACCGGGATGCTATTACCAAACTCCTTACGGATTTGTTCCTGATTCTAAAATCCATGCTGTTTGGCTTGCTGTAAATGAATTTTTAGAATGGTACAATAAAAATGTTGAAGTTAACAACGTCCTGCCGAAAAATGATATGCAGTGTGGCGTGGGAAAAAATAACATATAACGAACAGGGCTTGCTGCTGTGCAGAACCACAGCTAAATTATTATTCAAAAGTTAAATCAAACGACATGAAGTCAAATAATATTACGTCCGCTGGGCATAGCAGCAAACCCCATGTAAGGCGCAGGGCGGCATGGGAAACGGATGCTTTTGCGTATGGCATTAATGTATTGATTGCCGAAAAGCCATTAGATAAAAGTATTACCAAAGCTGTTGAGGAACTTAATGAATTATCCGTAAAGTTGTTGCAATACATTAATAAGCCGGAAAGTATTTCTGCCGGAGATATTGAAGAAGAAATTGCTGATGTTGAAATGCACATTGTTCTGTTACAAAACTATTTTCCTGTGTCGGGAGAAATACGTGAGCAAAAGATTTCAAAGTTCCTAAAGTCTAAAGATTACAATGCTTATCGTGAGAAGTTTGAACGGTAGCCTTGCGCCTTACACTCTGATTGCCGCAACTAAAAACAAATCATTAAAAATGAATCATTTAACTGTTCATGGAGAAGGTAATACGGTAACATACGGTAACAGGCAGTACAGTATTCAAAATGACAGAGGCCATTTGCACATAGTTGTAAGAGAAAACGGCAGAAGAAAAAAGATAACAGTAAAACGTTCTGAAAGCGACTGTGTTTTTGATTATATCTTTGGTGGCGGTTCAGTAACGCACCCATGTCCTGCAATGGATTACTGGATTATGCGTTGGAGAATGAAGCGCAAAATATCGGTTCAACAATTTAAACAACAATATTTAAACTACACATATGGAAAAGAAAAGTGCAATGCAGATGATTAAACCGGCTTCCTTTCCTTGCTGATCTCACCTTCGTAAAGATCGCATTTCCGATAACCCATTTGCCAAAGAATTTCTGCCATCTCTTTTGCACGACCCTCTACCATTATCTCACTCCATTTAGGATTCTGACAATGAGTGACTTCATGAACTAAAACATCCAAAGCTCTAAATCCTTTCAGCCGTTCATCTATTGCTATAACTCTTTCGTCAGTCCAGGCAAGCCCATCAGCTTTGTAGTTCCCTAATTTGGAAACTATGATCTTTATGGGCTGCTTCTTTTTGCTCATTTCATCTCTATTAAATCAATCCTTTCATTATCAACCTTAGAAATAAAGTTCTTGTTAAGTATTAAATCACTGGCAAGTTTCTTCAATACCTTTTCCTCATTCTGCACTCTTTTAATGGCCTCACGAAGCCAAGTGCGCTGCTGAAGATTATTTAAAGTATTCCAGTTTTTCGGTAAACGCATATTATTTAGGTATTGACATTAATAAATGACGTTTCTGCTTAATCGTTGTTTCTGTTACTCTCTTACGACCAGTTGAACCGCAATTATCACAGCTAAACATTGAATAGATATTAGCCGTTGTTCTGTATTGCTTTCCATGATCTTTTAAATGAGTGCTTCCACAGGTAGGGCAGCGGCTTTCTGATTCATCCAATATAAACAAGCCCATATTTGGGTGGGGCTTAATCCAGGCTCTTATTCGCAAATAAGTTTCCTCCAGTATTCTAACATCTTCGATATTGTAATCAAGCATTTCTTTTAAAGCCTTATTATCCCCCTTGTAGCATTTAATCCACAGTGGCATCCCTTCATTCTCTTTCTTACGTGGTAAGTTTAATAACTGATTCACATAGTCAAGTTTATTCGATGTGAAACCAAACTGCCTCCTTATGTGCAGTAAAGTGTCTATCTGCTGATATGGTAAAGGAGGATGGAGTTTGTTAATGATAAACCTGCTGTTAAGTTTGGGTATATCGAATTTCTGCCCGTTGTGGGCAATAACAATATCCGCCTTGTTTAATAATTCCCATATCCCTTTTATAATCCTGCTGTCATCCTGCCGTAAAGATTCAGCACCCGTTAACTTAGCTGAATAAACCTTATCCTCAAATAGCCATTTTGCAGCCCATGTAAGGCAGTACCAATCAGTTGATATATTAGACGGTTGAATGTTTTGATTCCAAATTCCCCACGTATAAGCAACTAAGGGAGCGGTTTCAATATCAAGTATTAAAACATTTGCAGAAGTGTTTACCTCTTCTTTAAATGGTTTGTAATTAGTTGTATCAAAGTTTCTTTCCTGATATAGTGATTTATCAGCCGTTTTTGCCCTTAGCCTTTTACCTCCAAGACCCCTAACTGTATTTACATATGCTCTTCGTATATGTTCAACGCTCTTTAATTTTGGGAATCTTTTTATATTTTCATTGTAAATCTTACGAGCTAATGTTAACGTTTTTAACTTAGGGTGTATTCTGCAATAATCTTCTACTAACTTTCGCTCTTCTGATTTTGCCATAAAATGTTTTAAGCGTTATAACGCTGTGAGAAATTCCTTTGCGTAACCTGCGATTAGTTCAGCCCGGTCAATCCCGTTTATGATCCTGCGGGCATTTATCCAATCTTCCTTTTTATCGTTGAAATAGTCGCTTAACTTTTTAGTTGTGTACCAACCCTTACTCATGAACATTACGCAAACCTGCGCAGCCAATGGCATCTGTCCTATTAATTCAGGATGGCTAACTACGTCAATGCCTGAAAACTTCTTTACTTTCTCATAGTTTGCTTTCCATGTTGTTTGGCAAAGGTCACGACCGTAATAAGGATAGTATGCTTTTTTCATCAAATAAGCCTCGCCGCCAAACTCTTTTATGGGTCGGAATTGTTTGCCGGTTTCATGATGGACGGTTGCAAGAATGTAAGCTATTTGCCGTTTGTCTGTAATGCCTATCTTTTCGGCTTCTGCAATAAGGGTATTGATTCCGTTAACCTGCTCTTGTGTTAACTTTCCTCCGAATAAAGTGAACTTAACTTTGTCGAAATTCATAAGCATAAAAGTGTTATATAAAGCCCTGCATAAATTACCTCCCTTGCCCAAAAGTCAATCTTTGGAACATGGAACTTTAATCTGAATATCTTTACATCGTAATTTCCTCTTGTGATTCTATCCCATGTACTGTTACCTTTCAGGCTTTCTGTTCCAATGTATCTATCTGAAAACAGATTGAAAGCAGGATTAAAAAAGGTCATTCTTGTAACGATAGACAAGGCTACCAAGTACCACACTTTAAAGTCATACACCTGATACGCAATGAATCCGATCCCTGCACTTGCAACACTGTAAAAGATCACTTCAGGCAGCTTTGCAATATCCCTGTAATCATGTTTCTTCATCCGTCTTTTTCGCCTCAAAGCGTTCTCTAAGGCGTGAAGGATAACCAGTAAAAAGAAGGAGAGTTGAATCATTTTAGAGAACAGTTTATATTTTTGTCCTAAATTGTTGCTAAATATGGGACGAAATCAGCCGTAAATTACTTTCCGATAATGCCACCAGCTTTATTAATACTATCCCAGAAGTAGTTTAATTCAGGGTCAATAGATTGGTAATGTTTCAACTGTTTCTCTGTAATCGTTTTAGCATTGTTTTGAGCTATATTAGCAGGCTTTAAGGTAAAGAACCCAACGGCAATAGCTACCAAAATAGCAGCAACCCTTACATAAGCCTTAGCCTTTCCTGATTCATAATATCCTGCTCCAAAAATAGCAGCAGCAGTAACGCCTAAAAGTATCAGCAAACCAATCCAATTAAACCCAACCTGCCCACCTTCCTTTGCAAACTTCTTTACCTGTTCGCCATTTGGTACTACTTCAAATTCCTTAATGGGAACTACCTTAGTTGTAAAGCCCCAAACTTTTACATACTGCTTCTTTTCTACGCTCCACTGCATTACGCTGTCAGGTACTTGAATTACTTCCTCTTGATAAACTCCGCTTGCTAATTCTCTTGGTGGCCGACTGTCATTGTTCCAGCATGAAGCAAGAAAGAACGTTGATAAAATAATAATTAATAGTTTCATTGAAATAAATTTAAACGGTGAAATAATTTTGATGATAAAGGCTTTAATGGGTTTGCGGTAAATGAATCCTAATATTGCAGCGGCTAAGAGAACAAACCACCACCACTGAAAAACAACTTTCTTTTTATCAACGGTCTTTACTTTGGTTATTACCTTTTCCTCTTTCTTAATATCCTCAACTGTTAAGGATTTCTTTACGGTTGAATCTAACTTCTCTTTTTCTTTTTTATGCTTCTTTTCAAATGTTGCAGACTTAGGAATAACGTTACTCTGAATAGTAACACCTGAATCATAATCGCTGCTTTTAGATGGAGTTATTGTTAAAGACCAATCTTTAGCATTTACTTTTTTATATTGGGATGAATCAAACTCTAACTTTAATTTAATCCCATTCTGCTCAACTGTCTTTTCAAATGTTTTGCTTGCGCTGTCCTTCGTGTCGGATTTCTGTACTGTTTCCGTCTTAACCGATTCTTGATGTACATTCATTCGCAGCTTCTTTATCGAAGTGCAGGAACTGAAAATGGCAATAATGCCAAGTAGATAGATTCCTAAAATGATTAATACTATTCGTGTGTTTAGTTTCATGATTTTCTTTTATCAATTCAGGATTCGTAAAATTAGCACACTTTGCCAACTTTTACAACTTTTCCAACAAAAACGACAGTTAAGCGTCTTTTTTAGGTGTATTCTTATTCGATGTAAAAAGCCACCCGATAACCCCAACAAGGCTTAAATCCATTAGCTTATCCACTATCCTTGCAGATAATTCAGGTGGATAAATTAACATAGCAATAATGCCAAAAACAAAGCATCCAATAAGGATAACCATAACCGCTATATTCTGTAACTGTACCTTGCCTAATTTCTCCCACATATTATTTTAATTTTGATCTTAACCAATTCTCAACAATGTGCATCCAACTTGTTATCATGTTGATTACCTCATTCCTGTTCTTTACCATAATTGTTACAGATGCCGCAATTGAAAAAGCAGCAGCAAGCCAGTTGATAGATATAAAACAAATGATTGTAAATATCCATGACATAAATAAAAAAAACTTTTCTTCCATCGTTACTATGTTAAATAAATGTCTCACATTCTATACTTGCGTTTTACTAATAGGTAGTTTCTCATAGCTTCATTAAACTTGTCAGTATCCCTTATACTTCCATCTGTGTTTAAATATTCAAAGATTCCCTGCTGCGCTTTATACACTTCAAAAAAGGGAATCATTACACTTGTTACAAGTAACTTCAATGGTGCTTTTAAATCGCCTCTTAAAGTCAGCCTGTTAGTTAAATGGTTATATTTTAAATAACCTGTTTCAGACCCTTTGCTATTCATTGTCTGTACCGAAAGCCCGATACTGTCATTCGGCATGTTCACATATTGCGACTTACAAACCGCAAACGACAGTAAAAAAAGAATCATAAGGACGGATTTGGCTTTCATAGAAATTATATAAAGTTTTTAAGTTTAAACCAATCAATCACGCCATCCATATTTGTTGCCTGTGTGGTATAACCTGCTCCAATTGTTGCAAGTGTTAAAGTGGCTGTAACTGTTTTTGTTCCCTGGCTTACACCATCAACAAACAGTTCCATAGTAGTACCTGTTTTTGTAATCTTAAATGTGTGGAATGTTGTAAAATCGAACGATCCTCCAAGCGACCATGTTTGCCCAAACAATTGCACCCATGCGTAAGTTGACCCATCGCCCTGTACTAATATGCAACTTGAAATGTCAGCATTGGCTGTAACGTCCACAGAAGAACCTGTTATAATATGATAAACAGATCCCGTCATTACAAGTTTTAATCTTACTTCTGCTGTGAAAGTATCAGAAGCAAAAACCTGATTTAATTGTAAGAATTTTGCAGACCTTGTACAAAGTAAACCTGTTGATGCATCATAGGTTGGAGTACCAACGCTATTATCATAATTTCTGTACGTTGTTGATACAAGTCCGTTTGTTTCTGCAATAGAATTATTGAAATTAAATTCCCAATCAATTACAGGCGGTGTTGTAATATTTGGAGAACGGTCGAACTCATAAGGAAGTAAAACTTTCTTTACTATTCGTATTCTCTCTACTGTTCCGTTAAACACCTTGGTAGGTGTACCTGTATATCCTCTGAAAAAGTTTTCAAGTTTAAACGATGTAAACGACCATGATGTAGATGTATGAAGTAAAGCCCCGTTTACATATACTTTTAAGGTATTAGTAGATGTTTCGTAGGTAATAACAAGGTTTGCCAATACGTTTAAATTAGCCCCTGATAATGATACAGTCTTACCGCTGCCATTTGCGTTTAAATTCAATGAAGATGGTGAATCAATCCATACCCAGTCGCTTGACCAACCGCCACTGCTTCTTCCATTCATCAGCATACTTTCGAGAACTGAATCCATACGACCAGTAAATTCAATACTCCAATCGTGGGCATTTGTTAAGTTTCTCGCAGTTACAGGCCCAACAGCTAATGCAGAATGAACTTCCAAACCATTGCGGCCTACAAATGTGGTACTGCCTGTTACAACACTTAAATTATTTCTGCCAAAAATCTCTGTTAAGTCAGCGTTACCGGATGGTTTCAGTGATCTGAAATTATAGATATCATCAAAGTAACCTCCTGCATCCTGTAATGCAACAACAGGCTCTGTTGATAAATCTGTTTTCTTATTATTTGTACGGTAATTATGAATAGCTGTTGCAACTTCATCACCAACCTGGTTCAATCCTTTTAATGAGTAATGAACACGGTTGCCGGTTAATGCCTTATCGCCTTCTGTAAATGTAGCCGGTGAATAAGTTGCTAACATATATTCATCCTTTGCAAAGTTCAACTGCTTTTTGGCCAGCATAATTTTTTCACTGTCTGCTGCCACACTTCCTGCATCATTATAACCAACACGGGTTGCAAATACCTTTTCAACACCAAAGTTTGCAATCAGCAAATCAACCATTGTGTTTTCTTTGCTTAAATACGTATCGGTTGCCATTGCAGTTGCTGCATCGTTTTCTCCCTGTAACCAATGAGCAAATTTGTTAAGGATAGTAATACCGTTGGCACCGCAATAAGCAACAGCTGCGTTCCACCTGCTTAATGCGTTGGTATATTCTGAATTACCTGTTGTTATCCAAACGTCAATTCCGGTATTTCCTTTACCGACAGGGATGATAATACATGGCTTGCCTGTTAATTCATAAACACGCTTACCCAAATTTGGATTCATAGAGCGATCTGTTGCGCAGGCATAATCGCCACTTACACCAACAGGATCGGCCAATGTTGCCAATGTATTAGTATCTGTTTTAAAGAACTTCGTTAATGCAGGTGCAGAAATTTCATCAGGTGCAGAAGCTCCGCCACGACCAACCACATTTGACTGGCCGATTTGAAGAATTAAAATGGCTTCAGTTATAGTTGCTGCATCGGTTGTTGCTGAATCACTTGCATAAGATGAATCGGTATAACCTGCTGCCTGCGCTTTACATCGGTAATAATACGTAGTTCCAATACTTAATCCAGTATCAGTAAAAGCAGAGGTAGATCCTGTATAAACCTGCGCCCATCCTGAAGTCCCGTTTGGCGATCTGTCAACGATGTAATTAGTAGCACTTGCAACATCAGTCCAGTTGTAAGATATTGTAGAAGTGGTTACCCCTGTTTCAGTGAATCCAGTAGGGGTTGCAAGTTGTGGTATTGCATCGGTTATTGCTGAATCAGTATCAAAAGCACTGTTCATTCTTTCATAACCACGTGCTTTAAGTCTGAAATAATATTGAGTAGATGCCGTTAAATCAGTAGAATTAAATAGTAACAAAGGCCCGTCATAAGCCAACGTTTCACCCGTAAAGTCTGAAGCTGTTGCTATGTATAGCTGATAATTTGCTGCATCTGTAACACTTGCCCATGTTGCATTAATCTG
>JAKPQD010000204.1 GCA_029572965.1 Bacteroidota bacterium
TGAGATGTATCGATTTAGTGATCACGGTGCAAAGAGTATACGTTACGCTGCAGAAATTAAAGATTTGGCAGAACGTTTAAACGAGTTACGAAAAAGCATAGTTGTTGCTAGAATTGAGGCAAATCAGGAGATACCCACCCAATTCATTATCGACAAAGCTGACATACCTGACAAAAAGGCCTATCCAAAGCGCTCAATTATTGTTGTAACCTCAACCTTATCGGCAATAATTTTCTCAATTTTGTTGCTATTTCTTCAGGAGTATATTAAGAGCCTAAAAAAATAGAATTATAGATACCTTTTGCAGGATCAGTTTACCCGTTAATGGATATCATTAAATCGATAGTAAGCCATATTAAAAATAAATGGATAATTGTTTCCAGTATACTCTTCATTTTAATAAATGCTATACTGATAGGAACTGAGCGCGATTTTTTTGTAATTCTGCCCATCATACTTATTTTTTTAATGGTTTACCTCTCTTCCCCCTTAAAGTTCTATTTAGTTTACTTAAGTTTAAGCCCACTTTCCATTCCTTTATCGGAATTCTTTCAGGAATCACCCATCGATTTATGGTTACCATCTGAGTTAATGCTTGTGGCATTAGCGCCAATCGCCCTAATTATGCTTATATCAAATAATTATCAAAACCGTTGGTTTACGTGGCATCCTGTACTGCTGACCATTTACTTTTTTTTGGGATGGATAGCTTTAACTTCCGTTACCAGTTCAATGCCATTGGTTTCCCTTAAGTATTTAATAATCAAAACACTTTACTTCATCGTACTTCTGTATTTACCCTTCATACTACTTGTTAAGGGGACTATTTCATTCAAAAGAATTATTGCTTTCTATACTATAGGTTTGCTTGCAGTAATTGTAATAACTCTATCAAAGCAATGGGAAAATGGTTTGTTCAATAAGTTTGTTGCTCACGGTTCATGCAATCCCTTCTTCACTGACCATACATCATACGCCGCAGTATTAGCTTTGCTAATTCCAGTAAGTATTGCTCTACTCATTTCATCCATGTCAGCAAAACGGAAAATATTTTTTCTTGCATTAACAATAGTTCTCATAGTAGCCCTTGTGCTTTCGTACACAAGAGCGGCCTGGCTTAGCTTAATGGTGGCCGGTGTAGTGTGGGTTGTATGGTTGCTTAAAATTCGATTCCGATATTTAGTTCTACTGGCAATAATTTTTTGGGGGTCGATATTCTATTTCCAGGACAACATTCTTATTTGGCTAAACCAGCACAAAACCGCATCGAGCGGTGATATTAGAAAGCATATTAGCTCTATTGCCAATATTCGAACCGATGATTCGAATGTTGAACGCCTTAACCGTTGGACATCGGCTCTTAGGATGTTTGAGGAAAAGCCACTGCTAGGTTGGGGCCCAGGTACTTACATGTTTCAGTATGCTCCCTACCAGGCTTCGTATCTAAAAACTCGGGAAAGTTCAAACCTCGGGCTAAAAGGGAATGCCCATAGCGAATACCTAGGGCTGTTATCGGAGGCGGGGCTTCCCGCAGCTTTAGCATTTATCCTTATTATTGTAATCCTATTTTACAAAGGATTTAAACTTGCCCTAAAGTTAAAACCCAAAAGTGCTGACAGGGTAATACTATTAGGCGTTTTACATGGGCTAATAACCTATGTTGTGCATGGTTTTATGAATAATTTTCTGGATATGGACAAGGTTGCAGCTCTTTTCTGGGGTTATGCTGCTTTAATCTTGGCCATGGAGTATCTTTACTCAAAATCGAATCCTAGAATCGAAATATCATCAAAAACATCTGCACCCGATTCCCTCACCTGAGCAATGGTGTTTATTATTTGCTGTACATTCTGGTTTCGCGAAAAGTTCTTTTCTAAAATACTAGTGTTGTAAACCACCCTATCGCCATCAATGGTTTCCACTAATCCATCGGTGTAACAAAGCAAAGTGCTTTGTTCATCAATATTTAGAACGCCCTGATTGATTATTGGTATTTCATCAATCATTCCCAACCCAACACATCCCGATGAAAGCTGAATTATTTTACCGGAATTTCTGACAAATATGAAGGGAGGATTGTGACCTGCATTAACATATTCCAGCTTTCGGGTTTGGTTGTTGTAGCGGCCAATAAACATGGTAATAAACTTTTCACCTTTGGCCGTGGCCATAACCCTCTCGTTGAGTTTTTCAACCAACGCTGAAAGGCTAATATCCTTGCTGAATAATGCCCTGAGGTTTGCCTGGAAGTTTGACATTAGCAATGCAGCCGAAATACCTTTACCCGAGACATCGGCTATACAGAAACCCATATCGTTAGGGCTAAGGGCAATAACATCGTAGTAATCGCCTCCTACCTCAAAGTGTGGGCTATAGTAAGAACCAATGCTAACACCTTGGAATTTGGGCATATCGGCAGGCGAAGGAATAAGCATTGACTGCATGCGCGATGCAAGTTCCAGCTCCTTACGCATTGCCTCCTGCTCCAAACTTTTATGGAATAAACGCAGGTTCTCAATGGCAACAAAAATGATGATTGATAGGGTTTGAACAAAGTTCAAATGGCGGATGGTTGCGCTTACTCCTTTCTCATATTCATTGGTATCGCCTATCAGCACATACCCCACCGGTTGATTATTCTGAATTACCGGAATTATTACATCGAGCTCAAGTAGTATGGGATTTTCCGATACTCCTACAAAAGTGATCTCGTTAAAGGGTAGTAAATCGCGCTCAACATTGATATTCTCAACAACCCTTTCGGGGCAATTGCTATTAAGTAGCAGCTGCCACTTGCCCTCCTCTATCTTGTAAAGCAATATCCTGTCGATTCCTAAATCGTCGTTTAGGATACGCTTAAACCTGTCGATAAGCTCCTCGGTTTTCAGCTCAGCGCTTATGGCCTGAGCCATACCTAGGAGCGCGTTTAGTTTAAACGTACTCAGTTTTAGCCTGTTTTGCGAGGCGGTTATCGACATATAGTAGTTTTATTCTAAAAAAATAACTTATTCCAAAAGAGGAATAAGTTACTACAAAATTACTAATAAAACAATACCCGACTAAATTATTTTGAAATTACTTTACCCTTTCCGAGTATTCCCTTGTGCGGGTATCAATTTTAATTTTATCGCCTATGTTTATAAAAAGTGGAACGTTAATTACGGCTCCGGTTTCAACAGTAGCTGGTTTAAGTGCTGTTGACGATGCAGTATCGCCTTTTAGTCCGGGCTCGGTATAGGTTACTTCCATTTCTACAAATGGTGGCAGTTCACAGGTAAGAATATTCTCATTATCGGCTTCAACCATCATTTCAACATACTGTCCCTCTTTGAGTAAATCAGGGTTCTCAATCTTGTACTCATCAAGTGATACTTGCTCAAAGGTTTCCTGGTGCATGAAATGATAACCCAACTCGTCCTTATATAGGTATTGATAAGGCCTGCGCTCAACCCTAACAACATCTATTTTTACCCCTGCATTAAAGGTGTTCTCAATTACTTTTCCGTTCTCAAGACTTTTAAGCTTTGTGCGAACAAATGCTCCCCCTTTGCCGGGTTTTACATGTTGAAATTGAACGATGGTGTAAATTTTCCCGTTAAATAAAATGAACAGTCCGTTCTTAAAATCCGCTGTAGTTGCCATATATTTCTATTTTACAATGGGTTGCAAATATAGTAAAATTGAAAATAATAAAAAAATTAATAGCTACCTGTTAACATAAACTTTAGGTAGATTGTTAAAAATGCAACCTTGAATTAATTTTGGGATTACTTGTTCTCTAAGGCAGTAAATTCGTTTGCCAGGTTCTTGTATTCTATTAAATCGCAGTAAACTGAACCAACAAATATTTCGAACTTTATTCTGATTGGGATAAAGTTTGAGTCGTTGGTAAGCCATATGGTCAAGTCGTCCTTGGTTTTAAAAACCCTACCGGTTATAACAACAGGCATGAACTTCATGCACTTTACCATGCCAAATTTTGTTTTTATGGTTTCATATCCTTTAAAACGGACGGTAAGAGGGTACTTTTCATCGGTGAAATAGGTTTCAACCGTAATGGTTTGATCAGGCTTTAGCGGTGGCATGGTTAGCATCTTATTTCTCAGGTAGTAAACCGATGAAAGAATATCCTGGCACCCTTTAACAACCACCACCTTTCCGGTTTTGGAACTAATAACAATCGAGGAGTCGGGTCGGCTCCAGTGATCCCAGGTTTGGGTGCTGTAATGCCGGTATCGTCCTTCATGAATATTCCTAATTGAGAAATAAGGCCAATGCGTAGCTGGGTCGGTATAGCTCTCGTAGGTATCATTCACATTGTAAAGAGTATTGGCTATGCCTACCGTACGGCCGTTAAGATATAAATGGTAGGCCGGCTTATTATTAAAAATTTTTTCGTTCACCTGCAGCACAGCCTCGCCGCCATTTATGAATCCGTAGTAAATTTGGTATTTCAACTTTTCACCGCCCACAAAGGCTTTAGTTCCATTCTGAGCGTAAAGGTTGAAATTTAAAATGATAAGTAACACAAACGAGATTTCGCAAGCTCTTCTAAAAAATCTTTTTCTTTGGTGTAGATGCCACAAAATCCTTAAGGTAGAAGGGTTCAAAATAGGCAATATCTTCAAATTCTTCATTGTTGTATGCTTTTAATGCCAAGGGCAACATAAAGCGTGCCGAGTGCTCAAAACTATCGATAAAAATAGCATTTTTATTTTTAATTACATCCTTGCACTTGGATGAGCCATTCCCAAAGAAAATAATTATATGGTCTTCAAGATATTCTGCAAAAGAGTTATCATCAACAACAACTGCTCTAACATCGGAAACGGGCTCGCCTTCAAGATTATAAAGCGCACAGTAAACTTCCATGCGTCGAGCATCAATCATTGGGCAAAGTATTGCATCAGCAGGTATATTGGGATGGGATAGAGATAAACCTACCGCCATTGCCTGTAAGCTACAAACCCCAATAAGCGGGATTCCCGATGTATAGCAAAT
>JAKPQD010000206.1 GCA_029572965.1 Bacteroidota bacterium
GTAAAAACACCTTTTGATGCTATAGAAAAATGGTACGAATTAAAACCAGAAATTTTTAAAGACAATCCATTGCAGTTTAAAAATAAAGTTTTATCTTTGCAATTAAGTTATCATAAACAACCTTGTGAAACTTGACAAGTATTGAACCTTACTAATAAGGGTAAAAGCTATTTTTGTTGTAATATAGTAAACAAAACTTATGAAAGCTTTTAAATTCCTCTTGCTTACATCTGCCATATTTTTATTGGCATGTACACAACAACCCAAGCTCAAAAACGGTGTTTACGAAGGCCGCACGCAATCGAAATACAAACAAGAGCCTTTTTTAGGGGTTTCTAAAATAACCGTTGAGAACAACGTTATTTCCAACATTGAGTTTTATATCATCGATACTACCAATAATGAGCTTTTTGACGAAAAGTATGAAAAGCATTTCGTTGGGAATAATGAAGAATATGTTCAACAATGCCGTAACGACTGGGCAGGCGTACAACGATACCCGAAAGAGCTGCTGCAAAGGCAATGTCTGGATAGTGTTGATGCTGTAACAGGCGCTACATGGTCGTACAATATGTTTCATGATGCTACAACCATAGCACTTGAAAAAGCTAAAGCTAATAAGAAATATGTAAGGTAATTTTTATTAGAAATAGCAAAAGCCCGTCAGTTTTCACTAACGGGCTTTTACTATTTCAAATTGTCAATAATTACTTAATCTGTCGAATAAGCATGCCTTCGTAATACTTGCTGCTGGCGCCTTTGAACAATGTACGGTCAATCACAGGCTTTTTCTGGACCCCTGCCGTAGTGTCAACAGGTTGTATTTCGGCAGCCATATAACGGTTGTCCCAAATTTGAGATCCGTCCACCTTAATGGTACCTACGCGTTTGTAAACTGTTTTACCTGTTTTTTCGTCCAAAATTTGCTCAAGTACTTCAAATTTGTCACCTTTTTCAAGGCTTTCTTTCAGACCAATCTTAGCTGTAAGGGGCTCTGTGGTATAAATAGGGGTCTTTGTTTTGAAAACGTCATATTTTTTCTGTAATTTGGCAATAACAGCATCGATAGCCTGAACAGTAGCAATACGAACTAACTCTGCTTCGCTTTTTTTGGTAAAGATAGAAGACTGAACATCAGCCCATGCTTTCTCAGTACCAATCAAATCGAGTGTAAAAAGATTGGTAGTATCAAAAGCTTCTTTTTTCTTTTGGTCAAAATTGTTGGCATCTACCCAATAATCTTGATAGAAAACAGCGGCTATTGAATCATTCCAACGAAGTTTGTAAAGGTAAGAGGTAGTTTGAACAACATAACCTTTAGCAGCAACAGTAGCAGCAACAGAACCAACCTTTGCAATAGAAGCAGCAGTAGAACCGCCATATTTTTCGACCATTGAAAGCATGCCTTTGGCAGCCTCAGCAATTTCTTCTTTGCTAACGTATTTGAACCGGGTCACAACAACGAAAGTGTTGCCAATCAGTTCTTCGCCGGCATCTGACAATGAAGCTGTGCCACGGGCAGTTTTTTTGGCAATATTGGCAGCCATCTCGGTAGCATCGTATTGTCCGCGCTCGCCAATAAGTTCCATATTAAACTCGCCTTTTTCATTCCTGTTAAACCATTTGGCAACCATACCCCTGGCAATACCATTGGCTTTAAGGAATTTTTCAATTTTTAAAGGCAAATCGGCCACATCAGTTGTATCAGCAAGGCCTCCGGTAGTATTATTTAAAATTGTTTTTCCAAATTTCGAACCTGCATTGTCGCCTTTTGATTTTTTTTCTTCAGGAGAAAGAGTAATAGTGCGAGGGTCAAAAGTCTTTATGGCCAGATTGTGGTCATTGTATTTATCGGGTACAGGGGCTGTTAAAAAAGCCTGTTTGATAGTATCGGCTTTTACAAGGCCGGCATCGTCAATCATGATGGTGTAAATAGAACTACGACGGTACTTTGGCGTAGTCACTTTATTTGCCTGGGCTGCTAAATCGGTAATGGTGGCAACCAAAATCAGGGCAAAAATGGTAAATTTTACTTTCATATGTTTTAAGATTTAAGATTAGGAATAATAATGTTTAAAATTAATATTTTTTCAGAAAGTAACAAATTCATCTGACATTGTTTGTTAAGAATTTAGTTGAGCCATGATAACTTCCCTTTTCATCAGGAATGCTTTTTTTAGCTGTTGATATTGATGGTCATTGCACCGTTCTATGATAATTATAGCCAAAGCATCGGTTCTTTCGAGAGTTGCTTTCATCTTATCGCAGGGGAAACCACAACAATGGGTTGTCCCCTGAAGGTTTTGACAGGTATTAACCTGATATCTGCAGGCTTTATCTTTAGTGCACTATGCACCTCATCTCTTGGGCAGAAACAACACGGTCGCGAAGACCAAGCCGAAACCAAAGCCTGGCAAGGTTTTCCAATTCATGCACATCGTTGTTTTGCGTGGCAATATAACGCGGGTATTCCGAACATACATAGCCACAATATGAAATAAGGGTAGAAAGGGGCATTATTAATGAATTTTAGACTAAAAGTAATTATTTAGCGTTAATATATTTTATTTTTGGTTCAAAAAATAAAGGAATATGAAGCCCATCTGCATGGTTGACCTGCAAACGCAATATGCCAGCATCAAAGAAGAAATAGATACCGCCATCCAGGAGGTTGTTTCGTCTGCCCAATACATTAAAGGCCCGCAGGTAAAGCAGTTTGAAGAAGCTGTGGCCAAATATATGGGCGTAAAATATGCCATATCATGCGCCAATGGAACCGATGCATTGATTATTGCCCTCAAATCACTTGATTTACCAGCTGGTTCAGAAGTGATTGTCCCGTCGTTTACTTTTGCTGCAACGGCTGAGGCGGCCATATACTGTGGTTTAATACCTGTTTTTGCGGATATTGATCCAGGGCTGTTTACCATAGACATCAACCATGCCGAGAAGCTGGTGACATCTAAAACAAAGGCCATTATTCCTGTTCATTTGTTTGGCCAATGCGCCGATATGACCCGTATTCTGAGACTTGCCAATAAACATAAACTTTATGTCATTGAAGATGCTGCACAAGCTATGGGCGCTGCCCATCATTTCCCATGTGGCACACCACACAAAGGAGGTACACTTGGGAACATTGGTTGCACTTCGTTTTTCCCGTCCAAAAACCTTGGTTGTTTTGGCGATGGCGGTTGCATTTTTACCAACGATGACATATTCGCACAAAAGTGCAGATTGATTGCCAATCACGGAATGGCAGTAAAATATGAACATGAAATACCGGGTGTCAACTCAAGGCTTGATACCATACAGGCTGCCATTCTCAATGTGAAGCTAAAATACCTTGACAACTATATTTCAGCTCGTCAAAAAGCGGCTTCTCATTATAATGAAGAACTTAAAAAAGTGAAAGGCATAAAACTGCCCGAAAAAGTTAAGACCAGCACGCATACCTACAATCAATATTCTATTATTGTTGAAAAAGGTAACCGCGATGAACTGAAAAAGTATCTTGAAGACAAGGGAATCCCGACCATGATATACTATCCCAAAGCCTTGCACCAGCAAAAAGCCTTTGTCCAATATGTTATAGATACAAAACACCTGAAAAACACCGAGATGATTTGTGGTAAGATACTTTCGTTGCCTATGCATACTGAACTGGATGAAGAGCAGATAAAGTATATAGCCGATTGCATTATTCAATTTTTTAAATAGGCCATGCAAAGACGGTTTTTTCATACCTTTGATACGCTTAGGTTCCTGGCATTCTTTAAGGTTTTTCTGCTGCATATCCCTATTGCCGGGTTCCCAATATTTAGTTATTTGAAGGCTGGTGGCGGGATTGGCGTAGTCTTTTTCTTTGTACTCAGCGGTTTTCTTATCTCTTATATTATTTTTCACGAAAAAGAAACTACTGGGAAATTTAACCTTTATTATTTTTACCTGCGAAGGATACTTCGTATATGGCCTTTGTATTTCCTCATGATACTTTTTGCATTCGCCACGCCTTACATTCTTTCCATTGTCAAAATCAATTCTTCGCCCGAAGGGTACGAGCCTGCATGGTGGATGTCCTGCCTTTTCCTTGAGAATTATAAAATGTTATTCACTGGTATGGAGCCAAATGTATCTCCTTTAGGTGTAATGTGGTCATTGTGTATCGAAGAACATTTCTATCTGTTGTGGGGCTTATCTTTTCTGTTTATAAAGCTGAAACATGTCCCGGTTTTTCTGGGAATATCTGTATTAGCTTCTATTATAGCCAACGGAATATTTCATTATCAAAACTGGCAAACAATAGAAATATCAACAAACCTTATTTATTTCTGTGCTGGGGCTATTCCGGCATATCTGCTTACAACTAAAAAAGAGGCTTTTGAAGAAAAAATAAATCGTATCCCAATATTTTTAAAAGCATTGATGCTGGTACTCTGTTTAGTTTTTGTCATAGTATCACCTCATACCTCCAATGACTGGAGATGGCTTTATGAACCTATTATTTTTTCAGTACTCTTTGCATGCCTTATTTGTATTGTCATTCCTGCCGAAAATTATTTCAAGGTAAGTGATAGCAATATTTTAAGCCGATTAGGAGTGTGGACTTACGGCCTTTACCTTTACCATACAATTGTTATCAACCTATTTTATCAGCTGAGCCTACGTTTTCAGATCAACCTGTCTCAGTTTTTGCCTGCTATCTTATTTTTCATGGCATCTTTGGTAACAACCATTGTTATTAGTGCCTTTTCGTATTATTTGTTTGAAAACAGGTTTCTCAAGTTGAAAAAGTATTTTTATTAAGAAGCTTTATTCCTTTTAAATATTTCAACCCCCACTCTTTCAATGTGCCCAATCAATGCAATTTCAGGCACTTGCACAAAAATCAGGAAATCAAAGGTATAAGGAAGCGCTCATCGAGGTTATTTTGAAGTCTGTAAACTAACGTGAATTCGATATAAGAATAACATTGCCAATTATTGTTAAAAAGGCAATAAATACAAAGCTTTTAATAATAAAACAGGGAAACACTGTTGGAGGATGCCCAAATGATGCGCAACTGCCAGATTATATAAGGCAAACATTAGATACAGGCTCGTAAGCGCTTGACAATAAAGCAGTTTGCAAAAGACAAAATACTGGTTTCGTCCATTGATTGGCTCGACAGGCTGAAGTTTAAAATAAGACTGATAGAATTTGAGGCTATAGCAGCCCTGTAAACAAACATTGCAACTATCCGGATAAATAGAAAATTCGGATAGTTGCATTACTATTCTTTTACCACCAGCTGAGAATAAACCTTGTTTGTTGACTTTAACTTAAGCAAATATAGGCCAGGCTTAACATTAAAGGTTTCTATTTTTACTAATCCCCCCGATACAGCTTTACTAATGCATGTTTTTCCGTCAATGTCTATTATTTCGACATGATTAATTTTCAGGTCCCAATTTTCTATCATCAAATAATTGGCCATTGGATTAGGAAAAACTTTGAACTTCGATTGTTTTACATTCTCTACACCAGTAATATCAATAGTTTTGCAAAGAGAGTTATTGTTTACATTGGTTTCCAATTTTGAATTAGGCGCCAAACATTGAAAACATAGCTTATTGTTATTTAGCCCGTCCTCATATTTGTGATGGATTTTTACTGTTTGAGTCTGACCAGGAAGAATATTAAGGTTTTGGTATTTTCCATAATAATAATTTTGGGCACAATTCATACCTCCATGTAATTGAGAAAAAATGGAAAGACCCTTAATTGTATCATTACCGTTGTTTTTAATATCAAACTCAGCATTGAAATAATACCCTCTTGGAAAAGAGTCTCCCAGATATTTTACATAATCAATGCAAATGCTATCCACCTTAAAATCAACTAATTCTATATCAGGCAAAGTATAATCTTCTGAAGCAAAAGTATCAGCGTGAAAATGATAAATACCTATTTGATTGGTAAACGAATTACCTGCAAAAACATAATTTTTCCCGGCTGCAATAAACCTGATATCGTTTGCTAACAACGGAAATGTCAATGTATCTATGCTTTTGAAATCATTAGTTTTTATAATCTTTATGCTTTCTGCTTGTTTCAATTGCAGCCAAAAAGTATTGTCAAAAGTTTCAATGTTCTGAAAGCCTAAAGTGCTTGAAATAACAGTATCTATAATGTTTAAGCTTGTATCAAGGCGCACAAGACATGAGCTTAGCAAAGTATAAATGGTATCCTTTTTTAAAAATGCTTTTACTATGTTGCCAGAAAATGCAATGGAATCGGATAGAACAAACGAACTATCCGATTTGTATATTCTTTCCGGAGTATTGATTAGATAAAAACGGGGATTTATCGGGTTAATCCCGGTGATGTCCATATTTGAGCCAAAATCATACTTTTTTATTCCAGATCCGTTAATGTCAGATTTAACAACGGATGTTTTTGAACAGACCAGAATTTTTCCATCATCGGTAATATTTATTCCTGTGGGATAGAATCCAAAATAGCTGTAATTAGATGTTTTTTCAGAATAATTAAGTCTGAAAATCTCTGTACCCTCTTTGTTGTATTTGGACAAAACCAATTTTTCATCTCCCACAATATCGTCTGTAGCAATAGTGTACCCTGTTGTATAAATGTTATCTTTATCCGTGACAATTAAATCACTAACACTATACCTGCTCCAAAGCTTTTGACCAGAAAAATTATAGGCAAATAAATTCTGACCGCTGCACGAAACATCACTAACAAACCCGCTTACCAATATCATGGAATCTTGAAACAATGCCACATCGGTAATATGCGATTTGTTATGACAACTTTCATCATCAACAATGCTCCAAAAGGACTGGGCATGCAAAACAATTGGCAATAATGCCAAAACAGAAATGATCAACCTCTTCATATCCATTTATTTTAGAAACGAAGAATTAATAATCTTTTGTCTGTAAATAAAATAGCGTTTTTACTTGGCCAAAAACTTTAGTAGTTCATAAACCAAAAATGCCGGCCATACCAAAGCTTTTAAAAAGCCAAGTACACCTGACCAAAAGCTTGTGGCCTGCGAAATATAAAATATGGCAGCGCCAATCATCCCCAATCCATAAATAGCCCCTGAAGGCCCGTTGTTTGTTATTCTTTTTCCCATAGCATTGACTTTTAGTAATTTAATAACGAAAGGTATAAAAAAAACAGTTATCAAATAGACAAAGGGGAACTAATATTTTTCTGAGGGAAAGAGTTTTTGTTTTGTCAGCCACATTTGCATTTTTAACCCATTGACAGATAGTGTTTTTTTCGTTGATAATAACATTATCATTTGCGAAAATTAATATAAAATGTTAACTTTAAAATAATTGAAAATACTTCTATGAGGGTTATTCCAAAATCAATATGGAGCTTTCTTTTTGAGGAAACAAAGTACAGGCTTCCCATACTTATTTCAGTGTTTGCCCTTTTTATTGGTTTGTTTGTTTTCTTTCATGGCAAAATAGACTACATCGTCAATCTTTACTTTGGGATACCGGTAATTATGGCTACCTATTACTACGGGATGACTATTGGTGTTGGGCTTTTTGCTACTGAGGCGCTGGTACATGCAATTATATTGACATTTAAGAATGAAGACATTTCGTTTTTTTATTCTAACCATCGTGTTGTTATTGCATTTATAAGCCTTTTTGTTGTGGTATATATCGTTTCGCTGTTCAGAAAAGTCAGCAACAGGCTGCTTCTTAGCGAAAAAAAGAATAAAGAAGTGTCTGATGAACTGCAAAAGCTGAACAATTCGAAAGACATGTTTTTTTCGCTTATTGCCCACGATTTGCGCAGCCCTATTGGTTCTATCAGGTCGCAAATAGAAATGTTGCTCGATAACAAGATACAATTGACTGAAGATGAGCGGACAAAAGTATTACAAGCCTTACAATCTTTGGCCAACCGGGTTTATAGCTTGTTAGAAAATCTGCTTAAATGGTCACAAATACAAAAAGGGCTTTTGAGCATTACATTAGAGCGTATTAACATCCAAAACATCTGTAATGACTGTATTTTACTGTTTCAGCAAGCAGCCAAAGACAAAGAAATAAGCATTTATAATAAAATTACGAGCGAACTCTACATTATGGCTGACAAAAATGCAATAGAAACTGTTATCCGCAACCTGCTTGCTAATGCTATAAAGTATTGTACCCCGGGCGGTTGGGTTTCAGTCAGTGCTATTGAAAAGGCCGATACATATTGCATCATGGTAACCGACAACGGCATTGGCATGGAAAAAGAACTGGTCGAAAATTTGTTTAAAATAGATGTCGATGTAAGCCGCAAAGGCACTAAAGGAGAAAAAGGCACAGGACTGGGACTAATCCTTGCCCATGAACTGGTGGACAGATGTCACGGAACACTTACGGTAGAAAGCCAGCCCACCATAGGCAGCGTGTTTAAAATAGAGCTGCCTAAAGCAGAATGACAGATATTATTAGTTTTTTACCAAATCCTTTTTGTTTACCTTAACAATCTTTCCAAGGCGGGACAAGTTATTCATGTTAAAGCTCCGGGTATCTCCATAAATTGTAATAATTGTAGGCTTCCCTGACACATTTTGACGATAGAAGTCAACAATATCTTCAAATGTAAAAGAGCTGAAGTAGTTATACTGGTCTTTTCGCATGTCTTGCTTATACCCGGCATTGATAAATTTTTCAACCAACTCGGAACGTCTTCTGAAATCAGGTTCTTTCAAACTTAATGATTGTAAAAGGTTTGTTTTTATTATATTGTAACGTTCAGGTTTTATGGGCATCGAGTCTATGAGCAAATAAAAAGTAGCCAAAGCTTCTTCAGTTTTATCACTCTGAGTAGCAATATGGCTAAACAAGTATCCGGGTTTTTCGGGGTATGAAAGGTTATAATCAAAAAAACTGTAGGCCGAATAAGCATAAGAACGCTTTTCGCGAAGTTCCTGAAAAACTATAGAACTCATCTCGGTGCCAAAATAACTGTTGAAAGCTGAAGAAAGGTAGTATTGGTCTTTATTTAACACGTTGCCCTCGCGAAATATATATATTTTGCTTTGTACAGCTTTTTTGTCATTTACAATAAAGATAGTATTTTGGGTTACAACATTCCTGTCTTTATATACCGGAGATTTAAAAGCTATCAGTTGAGAGTTAAACTGTATATCTTTTGCAATGGCTTTTTTCACCGTCTCTGCATCTAATCGTCCCGAATAATGAATGGTTGCCTGATATTTCATTGCTTCGTGAAAAGAAGCCAGTAATTGTGCCGAGGTTAGTTTTTTAATTTCTTTTAAAGAAAGGCGGTTCAGGTAGTCCGATTTTTTGCCATAAAGCACATATTGCTGCAATGCCCATCCCATAAAATCAGGGCTTGAAGTTTCAAACTTTCTGTCCAACTTAGCTTCATCAAGGCATTTCATAAGCTGTTTTTCATCAGCCTTAGGTTTTGTTATCAATTCATTGGCCAAAAGCAGTGTTTGTCCGAGGTTTTCGTCAAAACCTGTAATATTAATGCATAGCGCATCTTCATCAGCCCAAATTTTAATATCAGACCCTAACTTTTGTAATTCTTTTCTGAAAATATCAAAATTCATGTTTTCAGTACCAATAAGGTTCATATAGTTTGCGGCCACTGCCAGGGTTTTATCATAATAAACACCGCGTTGGAATTTGATGTTGATGTTGAAAATATTGTTGTACGGGTTGTTGACATGAAAAAATGCCAGGTTGGATTGCAGAGAGTCTACTACAACATCCTTGTTCAGCTCAATAAAGTGTGGCTGAGGAATAATAACTTCTTTGTTGTAGATTTCTTTTGCAAAAACTGATGCTTTTTCACCTTCTTTTGATTCTATTGGTTTGTAAGCAGGCTTTTCGAGTTTAGTCTTTTTAGGGAACCCGGTTTTGGAGTATATAACAAGATGGTCGTCTCCAAAATATTTATTTGCAATGAGGACAATAGTTTTCTTTTTTAAAGTATCAATAATCTTGTCTTCTTCAAATTTTATTTTGTATGAAACGCCATCAATAAAAGCATCTATGAGCATGTTTGCCCTGCCATGTATATTTTCTTTGTTGTTTAAAAGCTGTCTGCGTTTTTCAGTTTTAAGCGAAGAAAGCAGTTCGTCCGGGAAATCTCCGTTTTTGACACGTTGAATTTCTTTCTTTACCAGCGCCTCAGCATTTGGCAATTTCTGGCCCAATATTTTCGGTACAAAGAAAATAATATCAGCGCCAGCATCAGGGAATGACACAGGAGATAAACCGGCCATAAGTATCTTATTGTCCATCCTTAACTTGTCGAGCAAGCCGGTTGACGAGTTGTTGGATAATAATAAGTTAATCAAATCAATACTTATGTTATCCGGATTGGCCGACTCGGGGGTATGATAACTCAACAATCCAACTTTTATGGGGAACAGCTTATATTGATAAAATTCCCTTCCGGTGAAACCTTTAGGTTTAGGAAGTTTATTGAAATTTTTCTCGCCTGAACGTAGTTTCCCAAAATATTGCTCAATCCAAACCTTTGCTTTGTCAGGGTCAAAATCGCCACAAAGTACCAAAGCCATATTGTTTGCCACGTAATACTTGTCAAAAAACTCATACATTTTCGATAAGCTGGGATTCTTTAAATGTTCGCTCAAACCTAAGACCGTATGGTGGCCGGCAGGATGCCCCGCAAAAGCCTTTGAAAACAAGGTGTCGATAATAATCGAATACGGATCGTCAAGGCTCATATTCTTTTCTTCATACACTGTTTCTAACTCAGACTGAAATAACCTAAAAACAGGCTTTCTAAATCTCTCATAATATATATGAAGCCAATTTTCGAGCTGTGACGATGGGAATGAGTTGTGATATACCGTACGGTCAAAGCTTGTATAAGCATTCACTTCTGTACCTCCGCAATGTTTGAGGATTTTATCAGTTTCATTTGGGATGGCATATTCTGCCGCTTTTACCGAGAGTTGGTTAATTTGTTGCTGAATTTCTTTTCGCTTTTTTTCATCTTTGGTATTGCCCAGTTCATCGTATTTCAAACGAATACTATCGAGCAAAACACTTTCTTTTGCCCAGTCAATAGTCCCTATACTGTCTGTTCCTTTAAACATAATATGTTCGAAGTAATGAGCAATGCCAGTTGCTTCATTAGACTCGTTATTAGAGCCGGCACGTACCACAACAGCCCCAAATATCTTAGGCAGGTTATGGTCGGGGTTTAAATACACCGTCAGGCCATTGCTTAACGTATATTGGTCAACATTATAGACAGATGAGCCGGTATTTGTTGCAAAAGAAGTGTTACAAAAAACTAATAATGCAAAGATGGGAATGATAAAATTTTTTCTCATGTAAAAGGGTTTTGTTAAAAAAAGGTTTCAAGTTTCAAACTTAGGGTTAATTTTCAAAAAAAAAGGGAAAATTGACATAATTATTGTTAAATGCTAATGGGTCGAAACAGATGAGAGAAGCCTGTTTAATTTGTAATTGTATCTGCATGTCAGGTGTTGTAACAGATTATTTACTAATTTTACACACTTTAAAAGAAAATGGCAGAATATTTTGCACATCCGACCGCTGTAATTGACCAAGGTTGCACCATTGGCTCAGGGACTAAAGTGTGGCACTTTTGCCACCTGATGCCCGGCTGTGTAATTGGCAATAATTGTATCCTCGGACAAAACGTGATGGTTGCCCCCGGTGTCAGGCTGGGCAATAATGTTAAGGTA
This sequence comes from Bacteroidota bacterium, assembly GCA_029572965.1. Classification (GTDB taxonomy): domain Bacteria; phylum Bacteroidota; class Bacteroidia; order Bacteroidales; family DTGW01; genus JAKPQD01. The sequence continues at coordinate 11,747 of JAKPQD010000206.1, forward strand.
CAAAATAACGTATCATTATATTCTGGCGTTGTTTGTGAAGACGATGTATTCATTGGCCCTTCGGCGGTGTTTACGAATGTCATCAATCCTCGCAGTCACGTTAACCGTAAAGAAGAATTTAAGCAAACCATTGTAGGTAAAGGGGCTTCCATTGGAGCAAATGCTACTATTGTTTGCGGAGTAAATATTGGCCAATATGCATTTGTTGGGGCAGGTGCTGTTGTTACTAAAGACGTGTTGCCATATTCGTTGGTAAAGGGGAATCCTGCTCGTCATGCAGGCTGGTATAGCGAAAACGGCCATAAACTTACATTTGATAATAAAAATATTGCTGTTTGCCCTGAAACCGGGCAAAAGTACAAATTGGAAAAGAATAATCTGAAAAAACTCTAAATCATAATTGAAATGGCTAAAAAAGCTTTAATAACCGGGATTACAGGGCAAGATGGTTCGTACCTTGCCGAGTTGCTCCTTTCAAAGGGATACGAAGTGCATGGCATCATCCGTCGTGCTTCATCTTTTAACACAGGCCGTATCGACCATTTGTACAAAGACCGTCATAACAAAGATGTACAATTGTTTTTGCACCATGGAGATGTAACAGATTCGAGTAATCTCAACCGTTTGCTCGAAAAAATCCATCCGGATGAAATATATAACCTGGCTGCACAAAGCCATGTAAAGGTTTCTTTTGATGTCCCTGAATATACTGCCGAGGTGGATGCTATCGGGACTTTGCGTTTTCTCGATGCTATTAAGGAAATAGGCATAAAAACCAAATTCTATCAGGCTTCTACCAGCGAGCTTTATGGCAAAGTCCAAGAGGTCCCTCAAACTGAAAAAACACCATTTTACCCCCGCAGCCCTTATGCTGTTGCAAAGCTTTACGGATACTGGATTATTGTTAACTACCGCGAAGCATACAACATCTTTGCCTGCAATGGCATACTTTTCAACCACGAATCGCCTCGCAGGGGCGAAACATTTGTAACACGTAAGATTACTATTGCTGCTGCCAAAATAAAAGCAGGGCTTCAGGACAAACTATACTTAGGAAACCTTGACTCACAGCGCGACTGGGGTTATGCTCCTGAATATGTTGAAGGTATGTGGCGCATTTTACAACATGACAAGCCTGAGGACTTTGTATTGGCTACAAACCAAATGCATACTGTCCGTGAATTTACCGAATTGGCGTTTAGTCACTTAGGCATTGAACTTGAATGGCAGGGAAAAGGCGTAAATGAAAAAGGTATTTGCAAAAAAACCGGTAAAACTATTGTTGAAGTTGACCCTGCTTATTTCAGGCCAACTGAAGTTGAGCAGTTGCTGGGCGATTATTCTAAAGCTAAAAAATTGCTGGGGTGGGAACCTAAGGTTACTTTTAAAGAATTGGTAAAAATAATGGTCGAAGCTGATTACAATACTTATGGAAAAAAACTCTAAAATTTATGTTGCCGGCCATCTTGGCCTTGTAGGAAGCGCCCTGGTACGTCGCTTACGCGAAAAAGGATATACCAATATCATTGGCCGCTCTATTGATGAACTTAATTTGTTGGATCAACGAGACACATTAAAGTTTTTTGAAACAGAAAAACCTGAGTATGTATTGTTGGCAGCAGCTAAAGTTGGCGGTATTGTTGCCAACAACACTTACCGTGCCCAGTTTATATACGAAAACCTGCAAATACAGAATAACATTATTCATGCTTCATATTTGACAGGCGTTAAAAAACTTCTTTTTCTTGGGAGCTCCTGTATTTACCCTAAGCATGCCCCTCAGCCTTTGCGCGAAGACTTTTTGCTTACTTCTGACCTCGAATATACCAACGAGCCTTATGCTTTGGCCAAAATAGCAGGTATCAAGATGATTGAGTCATACAACATCCAGTATGGCACCAACTACATATCGGTAATGCCTACCAACCTTTATGGCCCCAATGATAATTACGACCTCGAAAAATCGCATGTACTGCCTGCCCTGATACGTAAGATGCACCTGGCAAAAATGTTGCAAAATGGCAACTGGGAAGCTATTTGCAACGACTTCAACAAACGCCCTGTGGAAAAAGTGGATGGTAAGGCTGCAAAAGAGACTATCCTTGCTATGCTCAATAAATATGGTATTTCTATTGATACATCGGGCAAAGCTACTGTAAAACTATGGGGTACAGGTACTCCCCGCCGCGAATTCCTTTTTTCAGATGATATGGCCGATGCTTGCGTTTATCTGATGGAAAATGTTGACTTTAAGGATATACTGGAAAAACAAAACCTTACTGGTGGTGAAATAAAAAATACCCACATCAACATTGGCACAGGCCGCGACCTCACCATCAAAGAGCTTGCTTACAAAGTAAAAAGCATTATTGGCTTTGAAGGCCAGATTGATTGGGATGCCACAAAACCTGATGGCACAGCCCAAAAACTTTTGGATGTTTCAAAAATTCACTCTCTTGGCTGGAAAGAAAAGGTTTCGATGGACGAAGGAATAGCTAAGGTTTATAAACAGTACCAGGAGTAAATTTTATATGTACGAATTCAGCTAAGATTCTGTCTTAGCTGTTTTTAATGTCATTTGAATTATTGTAGCATTTACTAAGCTTTAAGAACCGCTTAAAAAGGTTATAATATAAAACAAAGATTATGGACAACAACAAACTCATCCAAGTCGCAGCCGGATGCGGGCTACATTGCGGGGCTTGTTCACTATATATTGGTAGTACAGAGGCGCCTGAAAGGTTAAGAATTTTATCAGAACGAATGGGACAAACTCACTTGTTATGGCTGTAGAAGTGAGAAAAAGTCTGTTTTTTGTCAAAGTTGTAACTTTATTAAATGTTTGGATCAAAAAGGACTAGATTATTGTGGACAATGCAGCGATTATCCTTGCGATGAATTAAAAGCGTTTCAGAAGGAAAGGCCACATCGTATTAATCTTTGGGATGATATGAAATGTCTTTTAGAAAAAGGCATTGAAAAATGGGATTCTGAAGTTATGGATAAATATAAATGTCCTACTTGTGGCACCATAAACTCTTATGATCTCGTGTGCCGCAAATGTGGCCTAAAACCATCTTGCAAATTTGTTGAGACCAATTATCAGCAAATTGAGGCTGCTATGAAATAATATTTAGGCAAGTAAGGCTTATAATAAGTCTTTTAAAAAGAAAGTACTTACAAACAGCTTGAATTGTATATTTTTAAACCACACTATCCTGTTTACTTATGTTCAATGTGGCGCTTATAAAGCAATGTAATGACAATGCCAATTATTCCAATTAGGCACAATACTCCAAAAAAATATAATGCAATCATTTTCTTTAATTTTTAATTGAAAGAAGTAAAAAACCCCAAATAGCAAATAAGAGTGTAGCCAATACTCCAACTATCAAAACTAATAGTTTATTGTGGCTAATTTTCAGTACGACACTTAATACAACTCCTCCAAAAGTCAATTTTGAAACATCAATCAGATATTCCCCCAATTATGTGGTCATATTTTTCTTTTCATCCATGTTACAAATTTACATCGTTTTAAAAACAATTCCTAAACTTTGTCAATGTGCCAAACTATGTGTTGCTTATAATTTTGATGAAGTTTACTTTGTAATACTGCCCTTTATTTTTCCCCTTTCAATACCTTGAAAAGCTCAACTGTCTTCTTATTATCCTTAAAGCTGATATAAATCGGGTATTCGTTCTTAGCCCGGATAAGCATATAAGGCCTTGAGCCGAGGTGTACAGATAGTTTTACGGTGTTACCATCGGTAAGACGGAAATAGCCTTTCAGGCGGTTGCCAAAAGCATAGCCATTGGTGCGCATGGAAATAGGCGGAATAACTTGAACTGTATCTATACTGGATATATCTGCAATATTAACTTTATACCCATACATTCCGCTCAGTTCAAAAACATTGTTTTCAAATTTTGCTTTAGGTTCCTTGTTCCCCCAAAGGATAAACATGGTAACGATAAGCAAAGCGCTGGCTAAAATTGCCCAGTAAAGCAAATATCTTGAATTTGTTGGTATTTCGGCGTTGGTTTGGTGTAAATCATTGTTCAATTTGGAGTTGATATAGTTACTGACATTTACCGGCTGGTCTGTGCCAATGCGTACCACCGATTTGCGGTTTTTGAATTTCACTTCAATGGCATCTAAGCCCGAAACATTATAAAGCCAGCCATTGGGCAGCATCTTTATGCCTATCCCATGTATAAAAGAATTGCGCACGGGCTTAACTGACTCTATTTCGGAAAGCAGATATGACTTGCTGATCAATCCGAAACCTAAGCTAAAAGAAAGCCGTTCATCTGTTACCGTAATGGTAAGTTTATGAAATAAGCCAAGGCAAACGACAAATAAAAGTACAGAAGGCAATAAAACATATTTTGACGGGTCGTCAAAACCAATATAAAAGAGAATCCCCGTAAAAAGCAAAATAAACGACCCAAAAAGCACAATCATAAAAGTGCCTCGTTGGGTGAATGTTTTCTGGTCCATGATTTGTATAGTTTATGTGATAAAAGTAATTTTTAGTTCATTAAAACAAAATATGATGCAATTATTTTTGTATAAATTTTTTAGTGGTTTAAGGTGCAGATGTTGTCAGTTTACCGGGAATATTGTCTGTTTTACCATTTTTTAGCTTGAAATGAAATTATATGCATTACATTTACGCCCTGTTTGCCTTTTACCATTACATGAACCAATGTTTGCATAAAAAACTATATACTTTCATTGTATTTGTTTGCTTGTCTTCTTTGCTATCGGGGCAAATGACCCGTATAAAAGGCATAGTGCGTGATGCCGAAACTGGCGAGCCTATTCCTTATGCCTCTGTTTATGTCAAAAATACCCCTTTGGTTGTATTTACTAATGATTCTGGGGCTTATGTATTTGAAACAAGGCAGAAAATTAATGCTATTTCGGTTTCATTTTTAGGGTACAAAGAAGCCACCGAAGAAGTGGACAAAGGCATTACACAAATCATCAACTTTGATTTGGAGCCCAACGTTACGGTGTTTGAAGATGTAGTGGTTCGCCCTGGTGAGAACCCTGCTCACCGTATTTTGAGGGCTATTGATAAAAACAGAAATCGAAACAGTTTAAGATTGAATAATATTCAGCGCAATCAGTACAGCAAAATACAGATTTCGTTGAACAATATTGATGAAAAGTTTAAAAACCGAAAAATCCTCCAACCTTTCAAGTTTGTTTTTGACAATGTGGACACCAATGCCATCACGGGCAATGTGTATTTGCCAATTATGATTGCCGAATCTTCTATTGACCATTATTCACAAAACGACCCTTCGTTTAAGAAAGACATTGTCAGGGCTACCAAAATTTCTGGTATCCAGGACGAAACTATTATCAACTTTTTTGGTGGGCTCAACCAAAGCTTTGATGTTTACTCCAGTTATATGGATTTATATACCGAGTCGGGCTTTATCAGCCCTATTGCAGATAATGGGCTTTTGTTTTACAAGTATTATCTGCTCGATAGCGCTGTCAGGGCCGGGCACAAATGCTACCACATTAGTTTTAAGCCCCGGCGTAAGCAAGAACGTACATTTTTTGGCGATTTCTGGGTAGCCGACTCTTCTTTTGCTTTGCAGTCAATGACTATGCGCCTCAACCCTCAGGCAAATGTCAACTTTATTACCGATTTGTATGCCGAATATTCTTTTTATCCCGAAAATGATTCGTTGTGGCCTATACGGAGTGAATTTATTCAGATGGACTTTAACCTGGCCGAAATGAAACGTGTTAAAGGGGTACAGGGAAAAAAGACAGTTATATACTCCAATTATAAAATAGACAAGCCCATTCCAAAAGAAATATTTGATGTTTCAAAGGATGCCGAGAAGCTTGATTCTTTGACCAACAGCTCTCAAATAGATACTTTAAGGCCTGTACAACTTTCAAAATCGGAACAAACGATTTATGGAATGGTGGACTCTATCAAAAACGTGCCAGCCTTTAAAACTACGTATAACACCATCCGTACCATTGTTGAAGCCCATTATTCTTTCGAGAAATTTAAAATTGGCCCATATTTTTCGTTATATAGCTACAACAGGGTAGAAGGACACCGTTTCAGGATTGGTGGGGTTACTAACCAAAATTTCAGCAAACGCATGAGGGCCAACGGCTATGTTGCTTATGGCACTGACGATAAGGAATACAAGTATTTTGCCAACATGCACTATGTTGTTTCCAGAATCCCCTATACGCGCATTACAGCGCTGTACCGCCACGATATGAGCCAGATATACCTTGCCCCGGGCGAATTGCTCAACGAAAACATTGTGTCGTCTTTTATCCGCCGCTATGACTTTAAAAAGCTGCAAATGATAGACAACGCCAGCTTTAACATCGAAAGTGACATAGCCAGTTCATTGTCCGTTATTTTGGGAACAAACTACTTTAAGGTTGATGCCGGCAAATATATTCCATTTGTAAAGCCCGATTCATCAGAGGTGAAATCAATTAATACCGGTGAAATTTTTACTAACATTCACTTTGAAATAGGGCAGAAGTTTTTTACCACAAAATATAAGCGTTTTAGGATGCAAAACGAAATGCCTGCTTTTGACCTGAACCTGACCGCAGGTATTAAGGGGATGTACAAAGGCGAGTATGACTACCTGAAAACTTCACTTACATATAGCCAATACCTGAAAACCAACCCTTTCGGGTATAACAAATATTCGGTAGAAGTTGGCAAGATATTTGGCAAAGTGCCATGGCCGTTGCTTAATGTGTTTAAAGGAAGCGAAACTTACGGGTTTGAGCCCAACGGGTTTAACATGATGAACTATTATGAGTTTGTAGCCAATGAATATCTTAAAATAATCTCGGAGCAACACTTTCAAGGCATATTTTTCAACTATGTCCCATTGTTGCGAAAGCTGAAACTTCGCGAAGTGGCTACATGTAAGGCTGTTATCGGGCACCTCAACTATAAGCCAGAGATGATGCTGCTGCCCTCATACATGTACGGGCTGCACCAGCCTTATGTTGAATTGGGTGTGGGGGTCGAAAATATCTTCAAATTTTTCCGAATAGATGCCTTGTGGCGCCTTAGCTACTGGAATAACCCTGATATAGAGAAGTTTGGCATCAGGCTAAGCTTACAGTTTATTTTGTAATCAGTTTTAAATTCCTGTTTTAGCTCTTTTACCCAGGTAAAAAACCATTTCGCCGTTTTTATGTTTAAGGAAAGTACAATAATAGCAACCTTTGCCTCGAAATAAATTCTTTTTACAAACATGAAAAGCAAAAGGCTTATGATCATATTTCTTTTATCAGTGCCTTCATTGATAATAATTGGCATATTATTTATGCAGCAAAAGGCTTTTGGACAACAACCCAAAGAAGAGCGCCTTCAAAAAATCCTGCTCTCGCCTAATTATAAAGACGGCAAATTCCAAAATATGGAAGAAACACCTGTTATGAGCGAAGAAGGTATGACTTATAAATTTTTATTTGAAATGTTCAAAAGACACAAAAATACTAAGCCATCTCTGCCTATTCCTTCTGTAAAGGTTGACTTAAAACAATTAGTTGGCGGCAGCACTGATATAGTATGGTTTGGGCACTCTTCATATCTGATCAGGACAAATAAAACAAACATATTGGTTGACCCGATATTTAGTAAAAAGGCATCACCCGTGTCTTTTGCCGGGGTAAGCAGTTTTGAAGGTTCATTGCCTTATGCTGCTGCCGATATGCCCGATATCGACATTATGGTTATCACCCACGACCATTACGACCACATGGACTATAAGACAATCATGGCATTGAAAGACCGTGTAAAATTCTTTGTTTGTCCGTTAGGGGCAGGGCAACATCTGGACAAATGGGGTATTGCTAAAAGCAAAATCATTGAACTCGACTGGTGGGAAGGCAAAGAAATAGTTCCCGGTATCATGCTTACAGCTACTCCTGCCCGTCACTTTTCAGGCCGTGGACTTGTCCGTAACAAAACGCTTTGGGCTTCATTTGTGCTGAAAACTGATATTTTGCAGATATTTATTGGCGGCGACTCAGGATATGGCAAGCATTTTAAGGCTATTGGCGAAAAGTTTGGGGCATTTGACATAGCAATGCTCGAATGTGGGCAGTACAACAAATTCTGGCCATACATACACAGTATGCCTGAAGAGACTGCATTAGCTGCTAAAGACCTTAATACAAAGGTGCTAATGCCTGTACATTGGGGAAAATTTAAACTTGCCATGCATCCCTGGTACGAACCTGTTATGCGTGTTGGGGCCAAGGCTGCCGAACTTCATATACCTATTGTTACGCCTGTTATTGGGAAGCCTTTTATTCTTGAAAATATTGTGAATGAACCACTTTGGGTAAATGAATTGTTGAAAAACGATAATAATGTGACGTTAAATTAAGGATTCTTCTTGTTCGCACTTTTCTTGAGCTCTTTTTGTTCTTGGGGAAACAAGGTAAAGCCATATTTCTGTGCCACTTTTTCGATGGCAATAATGGCAAAGCTCGATCCAGGAATAGCTTGCAGGCCTATCAACGCCAGAGCCTTTCCCAGGTCAACTGATTGGCCTTTCAGGAATTGTACTTCTTCGGGTGTCACATCTTTTCCTTTCAACATCTTCAATAGAATCTTTGATGCAATCTTGGTTTCCTCTGACTCCCGTTTAAAAGCCCTCCCAACACTCTTTATCCAGCTCCAGGTAACAATGGCTTTGGTTAAAATGAAGATTTTTAGTTTTTGAAGAAGTTGGGACAATTGAAAAATCATAAATGAGTTAATTTGTCAACATTTCCATTGAGAATGTGGGGAAGATTGCTTTTAATTTTATCTTCGTCCCAGTTCCACCATTGTATATCTAATAGCTTTTTAATTACCTGTTCAGAAAAGCGTTTTTTTATCACTTTTGCTGGTATCCCGCCTACGATTGAATAAGGAGGTACATCCTTTGTGACCACTGCCCGTGTTGCAACTATTGCCCCGTCTCCTATTTGTACACCCTGCATTATTACTGCTTCGTAACCTATCCAAACATCATTTCCAATAATAATATCGCCTTCATTATCCCATGCATCTGTTACTTTATTACGTTCCAAACCCCATTCTTCCCAAAAAAGAGGGAATGGATAAGTGGAAAGTGATGACATCCTATGATTTCCTGATGTAAACATGAATTTTGCCCCACAAGCAATGGAACAATATTTCCCAATTTTCAACTTGTCGTTATTTATTGGATAATGGTATAAAACATTATTGTTTTCAAATTGGGTTGGGTCATTTACAAAATCATTATACATCGTGTATTCTCCGACTATGATATTGGGCTTTGTAATTGTAGGCCTCAGATATACGGTTTCTTTATCACCCTTTCTGGGATATACTTCGTTACTATTCATTTCCAGATTTTAAAGATTATTCTATACTTATCAGAAATACGGTATTAACTTTTGTATATTTCAAATAACAGCCCTAAAATCCTTATTTTCTCGTTTATCTTATTATAAACTGAGTAGCAAGATGCCGAAAGAAAAAACAAACCAGAAAAAATTAGGGTAAAATTGTTAAACTTTGAAACACTGATATTGTTCTGAAAGCTAATCAATGCAAAAATAAGAATTAATGTACATGCTGATATAAATATAAAATAAGCATATTTCGTTCTTTTTGATTCTCGTTTCAGTTTCTGAAACTCGCTATGCCAATCAATATTGGCCAGTTTAGTTTCAGTTGCTTCTATTGATAATCCGCAAAGCTTTGAATACTGTGCAATCAACATTTCTTTAATTTTATCAATCTTGGGGTTCATAGATTAGTTTTTATAAAGGGTTTAACGTAAAAAAATTCGTCAGGAGTTTCATCTGTAAATAGTAATGAAATGTGTCGGCCTTCGTGGTTGATTTCATTTTTCATCGAAACAGTTTAATATAATTATCAAAAACGTACATACGACTTCTTTGTCCGCCAGTCACCTCTTTTAGAATATCCATTTTTTCTAAATCGGAAATTAACTTGTATGATGAAGGCATTGAAATATCGGCTATTTCATGGATTTTGTCTGCATTTAAAACTGGCCGTTTATATAAATAATCAACAATTTTTTTAGCCTTTGCGGCCCTGCTACCTAAACTTTGCAAGTTAACTTCTGTCTTTTTTTGCAATTGAAGTATATTGTCAAAAGTTTCAATTCCATTTTTTGCAGTTTCGATAATACCTACCAAAAAAAACTTATACCATTGATTTAGATCACTTTTATCCCTTACTATTGTGAGATTATCATAGTATAAGGCCCTATTTTTCTCAAAAAAATCGGATAGATATAGAATGGGTTTTTGCAGAATCCCTTTGCTTACTAAGTATAATGGAATTAACAATCTTCCTACCCTGCCATTTCCATCAAGAAAAGGGTGGATTGTCTCAAATTGATAGTGTACTAATCCTATCTTTAATAATTCGGGCAAAAATAGTTCTTCATTATGTAAAAATTTTTCAATATCACTCATTAGCTCAGGCACAGAGGTATGTACTGGTGGTATAAAAATAGCATCATTAATTGTTGCTCCTCCAATCCAGTTTTGACTAATTCGAAATTCTCCCGGTTGTTTTTTCTCGCCTCTTACTCCTTGTAAAAGTACTTTATGGGTCTCTCGAATTAACCTTGAAGAAAAAGGCAATTTTTCTAATTCCGAAATCGCCCATTCCATAGCTTTTATATAGTTCTGAACCTCTTCCCAATCATCTCTTTTTTCCATTGGAATATCTTCTTTATCTAGTAGAGCTTCATCCATGTTTGTTTGTGTTCCCTCAATTTTACTACTCTGAGTGGCTTCTTTTAAAACATGCATGCTAATAAATAAATCTATGTTGGGAATGTATTTAGAATACATATCCAATCTGCCTAATTCCCTATCTGCCTGGCTCAACAATTGCATTACCTCCATATTGTCAATATGCAGTTGCCTATTGATAAATTCAGGTTGAAAGCTTTTGTAATATCCCTGACTGATATATTGTCCAGATTTAAAATTTTTCACTGTTAAAATTTTAAACAAAGTTATATCTTATTTAAGATTTTGACAATTTTCTTAAATAAGAGTTTTCTTAACTTAAGTTTTTTTGAAATATTAAAAAAATTCAGTTTGAGTTCTCTCGTCTGTTGTCAACAGCTTTGGTTTATGAAGCGGGTCAGGAGTATGTATTTGTCCTCCATGGCGATGTTACTTGTGATGAAAATTATTGCAGATTTATACGCTTGTACTTCTTAAATCTGCCATGTTTCATAAGCGTTTTGGAGTGCTTAAATATTTCATAAAAAAGTCAGTCCAATTCGTTTGTTTAATCCTTTTTCAAAAATCCTTATCAAAGTAGATAATTGAATATTCCCTTTGGCATTCTCTATCTTTGAGATATAGCTCTTTTTTGTTCCAGCTTTAATTGCTAATTGTTCTTGTGTCATTTTAGCTTCCCTTCTGGCTTCTTTCAGCATCTCACTAACAATAAACATTTGAGCTTGTTCTTCATATTTATTTCTGCTCTCTGTCCCGAGTTTTCCGTGTTCTAACTCAATCAACTCATCAAAATTCTTAATTTTACTATACTTTTCCATAATTATAATTTTTTAAGTTGAAAATATTCTTCTTTTAATCGCATAGCTCTTTCTATCTCTTCTTTTGGAGTTTTTTGTGTCTTTTTTTTGAAATCCATTTAGCAAAATCACTAGTTGTCCTTTATCAAAACAACAAAAAATTCGATATATGTTTGATTGGTATTCAATTCTAATTTCAAATAATCCATCATATCCAGTTATTGGTGCAAGAAATTTTTCTGGAACTCTATCAACCTGTTTAATCAATTCAAGCACATATTGAACCTTAGCTTTAAGCTTAATATCTAAGTCTTTATAAAAGTTAATAAAATAATCTTTATGAAATATGATTTGCCTTGTCATGGAGCAAAGTTATCTTAAAAGATAACATATTCAAAATAATAATAAAGTAGAAATCTTTGTTTTGGTTTTAAAATATGACAATAAGCAAGTCCCTTTCAAAATACTAAATCTGCTTATAAAAAGCTCCTTTATAAGTGTCTACAATGGGGATATACTTGCTGCCTATTTTGATGCGGTCGTTTTCTATGCTTTCTATTTTTGGAACTATCACCCCTCTGAGGGTTAAACCTTTGGAGGGGTTTCAGAGTATAAAAAAGCAAATCTATTTCTTCTTAAACCACCTTTTTTTAAAGAACTTCTTTTTAGGCTCAGCATGCTCCTCGTCAACAACTTCTTCACCTGTCGAAAAGTGCTTTGGTACAGGGATTTTGAACACCTGCTTTTCCAGGAAGGTTTCTATCTGGCGAAATTTATGACGGTCAGCCCTGTTGACAAAAGTTAACGCCACTCCGGTAGTCTCGGCACGGGCAGTACGGCCTATGCGGTGAATGTAGTCTTCGGCATCTGGCGGTACATCGTAGTTGAGTACCAACCCAATACCTGCAATATCTATACCACGGGCAACAACATCGGTGCCCACTAATATCTGCAACTTGCGGTTACGGAAATCAAGCAAAGCCTGTTCACGTTGTTTTTGCTCCAGGTCTGAGTGGATAGAAGCTACGTCAAATCCCAACTTTAGCAGTTCACGTTCGATGATTCTTACGGTATTCTTTTTAGAAGAAAAAATAATGGCGTTGATGTTTTTCTTTTCCTTCAAAAGCTCTTTGATGAGGCCTATTTTGAAATGGTCTTCTACAAAATATGCAGCTTGCACAATACCTTCAGCAGGTTTTGAGATGGCAAGGCTAATCTGTTCCGGGGCATCGCCCATAATCTTCTTGGCCAGTGCCCTGATTTTTTCGGGCATAGTGGCCGAAAAAAGAAGTGTTTGCCTTTCTTTAGGCAAATAGCTTATAATTTGGACTATATCATCATGGAAGCCCATATCCAGCATACGGTCAGCTTCATCCAATATCAAATATTGAACATTAGATGTATCAATATATCCCATAGCCAGGTGGGCTATAAGCCTACCTGGTGTTGCTATTACTATTTCTACCCCTTCGGTCAGGGCTTTTTTCTGGATATCCCACAGTACCCCTTCGCCACCGCCATAAACACTGATGGAGCTCAGTTGGCAAAAGTAGGTAAAAGCCTCTACCTGTTGGTCTATCTGCATGGCCAACTCACGAGTAGGCACAATGATGAGGCATTTAAACGTATCTAAAGATGCTTTTTGCTCAACCAGTTTGTGGATTACTGGCAACAAATATGCCGCGGTTTTGCCTGTTCCTGTCTGGGCACAGGCTATAAGGTCTTTGCCACTAAGGATTACGGGTATTGCCTGTTCCTGGATAGGGGTTGGATTGTTAAAACCCATGGCATCGAGGCCTTGTTGCAAATCCGAAGTAAAATTAAAATCAATAAAATTCAATTTCTGCTTTTTAAATTAAAGCATCAAAATTACCTAATAATATTCAAAAACGCTAACATACTCAGAAATATATACATGCTGGCATTTATTCCAGTATGATGGTTTTAAATTACTTTTGTAAAGAATACAGATTTTTACCTATGGAAAGCAAATTAGTAAAAAGCTTTTTGAACGACCGTTTTGCAGAGCATGTCGGAATAAAGCTTGTTGAAATTGGCAATGGATACGCTTTGGCCGAACTGGCTTTGACTGAAAAACACCTCAATGGCCTGGATAAGATTCAGGGGGGAGTTATTTTTACCCTGGCAGATTATGCTTTTGGCCTTGCTTCCAATTCGCAAGGCTTTATTACTTTGGGGCTCAATGTGAACATCTCATACTTCAAATCGCCCACAGGGAAAGTTATTAGGGCAGAAGCAAAAGAAATAAGTGCACAAAACAAGATATGTGGTTACCAGGTAAACGTTACAGACGAAGATGGCTCGCTGGTTGCCAGCTTCAATGGGCTGGGATACCGAAAAATACTGAACTGATTATCTGTTCCGGCCTTGTTGAATAAGCGGCTTTAAAAGGTATTCCAAGCCATTGAGCTTTATCTCGTACATGGTTTGCAGCTGCATGCCAAGTTTCCCTTCAGGAAAACCTTTTTGTTTGAACCAAACCAGGTAAGGCTCGGGCAAATTGCAGAGCAATCGGCCGGCATACTTGCCATAGGGCATTTTGGTATTTACCAGCTCGAGCAACAATTGCGGGTTTACAGGGTTGATGTCTTGCATAGCTCTAATTTTTGAGTGAAGATACCTTTTTTATGTGAAACGAAAAGCTTTTTTCAAAAAAACGCTTTTCGGTAAGCCTGGCCAATGGTGATTTGCATATTGTTGACGTTCATGATATCTCCTCTTATCAAGTCAAGAAGATTTTTGATACAGAAATGATAACCTAACAATAACAAATGAGCGAAAATGAGCGAAAATGAGCTAATTTTTAAATCTGTTTAATTAAGAGTCTCAGCCAGCTTTGTAATTTGTTGCGAAAGATTGTCAAGCATTTCATATCTTTTAATGTACATAGAGCGTTTGTGCGATTTTATATCCTGGATATTTTTACGGGTAGGCCTTAATGGAATTTCAAACCAGTCCTTGTTTATACTCCTTCCGCCAATTTCGTCCCAAAAATTATCATAATCAAAAGTAATGTTACGTTTCCAGGGGAAATTGACAGCATGTTTTTGATTGGATATGTGAATTGAATTGCCAATACCATAAATTGCACTAAACCCCATATTCCTTATTAATTCTTGTGCAGAATAAATGATTAATGAATTAGGGCGCAATCCATATAACGATTTTTGCATTACCTTAAAGGCATCTTGAACAGCCTTGTTTTTATGGCCCTGGATACAACCAATTAAACATACCCATTGACCTTTCGTTTTTTCTTCAATTGAAAAAACTACTGATGTAATTCTTCCTCCAAGCTTATCACACTCTAACCACAGAGCTAATTCGCCTTCTTTTCGGATAGCATAATTATAACCTAACTTTATAAATCCTTCATATTTATTATCAAATTTCAATTTAGCAACAACAATGCCATCTTTTTGAGTAAGAAATTGTCTGAATACATCTCCTTTGCTCTCTAAAAATCTATAGGTATCAAGGATTACATTTACTTTCCGTTCTTTATCCCATTTAATTGAAATGTATGGCCTGAATGGCTTGACATATAAACGACGACGATGTATAAAAACATGCCTAAACTTAGATGATTTAAGAAAATTAAACCAAGCGTTTGCAAATCCCGGGTTTAAAAGAGTAAAATAAACAATCTTTAATTGTTGCTTTCTTATGTATTTTTGAGGCTTACCTGAATATCCCTTTTTGGCAAACCTCCAACCAGTGATTAGTGCTGAAATAAATGGAGGGTTAATAAAAGTTTTCATTAAAACGTTTAATATTAATTGTTTAACAAATCTTTAAAATGATAAAACGTAACCCTAAGACAGCTTAAATGTTACTCTCCCCCCAATTAGAGCAGAACACTTTTGAAGCAGATAAAGTCTTTATTTGGCTGTAAACTATTTGAGCCAGGCCGAAAGGCAGGGTAAGTTTTCAAAGCCAGACTTTTTTGGGTTTTTTGATAAAAAATACAACTGAATACCAGACTGTTATATTTTTTTCATCGGATTCAGGTTAAAATTGAAAATAGCCTCAAGCTTTTGTTGGGGGCTATTTTCTTTTATTGTGGGGCTATTTTGTTATAAATCTTGCATTTCTGTATTTTTTAGGTGATATTTGACATACCTAACCAAAAAAATAATTATGCCCGGCAAAAAAGAAAGACAAAACTCTTTTTTTCTTTTCCAAAAGATAACTGTTAAGGCTTTTCTTTTGTGTTTGACTTTTGTTTTAGAGGCTTATCCGATATTTGCCAATAAAAAATTTAACTTCAAACATCTCACCATCGAAAATGGCCTTTCGCAAAGCTGGGTACGTTGTATTTTGCAAGACAAATATGGATTCATGTGGTTTGGCACCGACAACGGGCTCAACAGGTATGATGGCTCCTCTTTTGTAGTTTACATGAATGACCCCGCCAATAGTAAATCTCTTTCGAATAGTCGGATTAATGCGTTGTACGAAGATAAAGACGGCAATATTTGGGTAGGTACACTCAATGGCTTAAACTTGTTTGACCGCAAAACCAACACTTTCAGTTGCGATCCAAGCTGGCCTTCTTCCAGGGTTACTTCTATAGCTGCAGACAAGCAAGAAAATTTATGGATTGGTACCCACTCCGGCTTGTATTTTTTAGACAAGCATACCCAAAAAGCTTCTTATTGTGCTTATGCCACAGACAAAAACAAGGTGAATAATTTAGCCATCAACAAAGTATATGTGGACAAAGAGAACAACGTGTGGATTGCAACCATGAACGGCCTTAATGTCATTAAAAGCAAGACTAAACAAGTAATTTTTTATACGTCCGACAAAAACCGGCAAAATAGCCTGAGCCACAACGATGTGCGATGTTTGTTTGAAGACCGGCAAAGGCGTTTATGGTTAGGCACAGCCAAAGGCATTGATATTTTTACCAATGCTGCAGATGTCCCTGAAACTGCCCATTTAATCCATATACAAAATAATAGCAACAAAAAAAGCCTGAACGAAGGGGCTGTACAGGTTATTTTTCAGGACAATAAAGGCCGCATACTTATAGGCATTGAAAACGGCGGATTGGATGTCCTTCACCCTCAAAACCTGGCAAATGGCAAATTTGAATTTGACCATCATGTCAATATCGCAGACGATGATAATAGCCTGAGCAACAATTCTATTTACTCCATATTTCAGGATAACCAAAACAGTATTTGGGTGGGGACCCACGGAGACGGGCTAAACATCTATAACCCATTGAACGAAAAGTTTGAACTGGTACAAAATTCAACAAAAACATCACGGCTTATTATCAATAACCAGGTAAACGCCTTTGTTGAGGATGAAAAATACTTGTGGGTAGGAACAGAAGGCGGACTAAGTTGCTATGACAAAAAGACCCGTACCAGCCGTCACTTCGAACACAACCCGGCAAATAAAAAAACGTTGCGGGCCAATGCTGTACTTGCCTTACTTAAAGACAAATCAGGCCATTTGTTTATTGGCGGGATGGAAATGGGGCTGAGCCAATTTGATTTTGCATCGGGGCATTTCATTCATTATAAAGCCAACCCGTCAGATACCAATTCGCTCAGAAGCGACAACATATTTGCTTTGTACCAGGACTCTAAAGGAAGAATTTGGGCAGGACAAAATTGTGGGGGCCTTTCTTTGTTTGATTTTACAACGAAAAAGTTCAAAACATTTAGAAAAAACAAAGATGCAGATGATTGCATCAAAGCTATTGCCGAAACCCCTGACGGTAAATTATGGCTGATAAATGCCACCTCCATTGAATGTTTCGACCCCGAAAGTGGGAGCTTTACAACATACACCAACAACCCTTCAGACCCTGAAAGCCTCAGCAGCAACTATGGTTTTTCTATTTTTACCGATAGTAAAGGGGCACTGTGGGTTGGCACCGATGCAGGGTTAAACGTTTTTGATTATAAAACTAAGAAATTCAAAAAGAAATATACCATAAAAAACGGCCTGCCCGATAATGCTATTAAAAGTATCAATGAAGACAATTTTGGGAATCTATGGATTGGGACAGATAAAGGGCTTTCAAAATTTGTAAATGCAACAGAACAACCATCAAACCCGAGGTTTATCAACTACAAAGTTCAGGATGGCCTTCAGGCAAACGAATTCAGGAAACGGGCCACATACAAAAATGCCCAAGGCAAGCTTTATTTTGGCGGAATAAACGGGTTCAATGCATTTTATCCCGACAGCATTGCTGAAAACAAGGCTATTCCTAATGTTGTTATTACCGAATTGCTCATTTTTAACCAAAAAGTAAATGTTGGCGATGCTGATTCGGCACTAAAGGAAGATATTTCTATAGCAAAAGAGATTACTTTGTCATACAGACATTCTGTTTTTACGCTGAAATTTGCCGCCCTGAACTTTATAGCCCCTGCCAAAAATCAATACGCTTACAAGATGGAAGGATTTGACAAAGAATGGAACATAGTGGGCAATAAAAATGAAGCTACTTATACTAATCTTTCTCCGGGCAAATATACATTTGTGGTTAAGGCCAGCAACAATGACGGTATATGGAACCAAAAAGGCCGCTCGCTGACCATCACCATCTTGCCCCCTTGGTGGAAAACCTGGTGGTTTCAAACCTTGTTTTATCTTTTCATTGGTTTTATGATATTTGCCATTATCCAGTTTAGAACGGCCTTCTACAAAAAACAAAATGAGAAACTTGCACAAATGGTAAAAGAACGGACATTGGAACTGGAAGAAATAAATGTTAACCTGGAAGAAAAACAAGAAGAAATTAACGAGCAGAACGAAGAATTGCTTACCCAACGGGCACAACTCGAACATACCAACGAACTGTTAGTTGAACATCAGCTGCAAATAAGCCAGCAAAATGAAGAGCTGATGAGCCAACGCGATGCATTGGAAATAGCCAACAAAGAACTTGAAAAACAGAAAGCCAAAATACTGGAACAGAACATTGAACTTGACAAACACCGAAACGAACTTGAAAGCCTGGTCGAAATCAGGACTCAGCAACTAATCCAGGCTAAAGACAAAGCCGAAGAAGCTGACAGGCTAAAATCTTCGTTTTTGGCCAACCTATCGCATGAAATCAGGACTCCGCTCAACGCCATCATTGGTTTTTCCAACTTAGTTATTGATGGCATCGATACTCCGGAAGAAAAAGAAAATATCCGACAGATTATTTATAGCAGTAGCGAAAGCTTGTTAGGCCTAATTAATGATATCATTGATTTTTCAAAAATAGAATCAGGACATATTGATATTATCCTCAAAGAAGTACCATTGAAAAAAATAATGGCTGATATTCAAAGTATTTTTCAATTACAGCTTAAACGACAACAGATTGGCACTTCTCACAACATTGATTTTAGGGTAATTGCAAATGAGCAACTAAATGATATTTATCTCGAGACAGATGAGGTTCGCATAAAACAAATACTTTCTAACCTGATACACAATGCTATTAAGTTTACCCTCAAAGGCTCTATTGAGGTGGGGTGTCATGTTTTAGGGGACAATGAAATTGTTGAGTTTTATGTAAAAGATACAGGAATTGGCATAAAAAAGGAAAACCTGCAAATCATATTCGAACGTTTCAGGAAAATTGAGGATGACAAAACCCATCTCCATCGTGGTGCAGGGATTGGCCTTGCTATTACCCAACAGTTGGTCAGTTTACTTGGCGGACAAATCAGGGTTGAATCTGAACATGGCATTGGTACAACCTTTTACTTTACTATACCAGTCAAAAAAAATCCTGAGGGCAACCAAACACAATCATCAAATGCCATTGCCGAAAACATTACCGATTTCAAAAACGTTAAAGTATTGGTTGCAGAAGATGATTTGGCTAACTATGCCTATATCGAGAGACTGCTTTTACGTTTCAATATCAATGTTGTACATGCCCTCAATGGTACGCAGGCAATTTATCTTCTTACCAAAATACCCGATATAAAGCTTGTGCTAATGGATATTAAAATGCCCCTTCTTGATGGCATTCAGGCTTTGCACCAGATTAAAGAAAGAAAGATAGACATACCTGTTGTGGCCCAAACGGCCTATGCTTTGTCGCACGAGGTAGTAAAGCTCAAAGAAGAGGGTTTTGACGATTATATTGCCAAGCCCCTGAGCCTGGCAGACATCTCGAGGGTACTACATCGGTGGATAAAGATTTAAGATGCATGTAAAAACATTATTAGCCAAATTACGGCCAATCTTGAATTTTTGTAACCTTCTTATGCCGGATTGTCGTTATAAATTATTGAATTACAATTTTTTAATAGACTGAGCATTTTCTATCGCGTAATTTGGTTTTAAACAATTAGTTTTATAAATAAAAAGGCTGTGCAAATTATCTTTACACAGCCTCGTAAAACAATTTTTAACAATAATTTTTAATAAGGGGTTACCTTAATGTTAATTGCAGCAGAATGTAAAGTATCGCCGGCAAGTACCGAAATAACTTTCACTTTTAACACACCTTCTTCACCTGCTTTAAGTTTTAGGGCAAGGGCGGCAGTATTAAGGGCTTTGTAGGTGACCAAAGCCGAATCGTTATATGATACTGATGAAAGCAATTTTTGCGGTTTGACAAAGTTGCCTTCAGGAGTGTCGGCAAGAATGTTATATGCAGCAGAAGCACTAAAACCGTAATTTGGTTCTTTCCAAACAAACTGTATGGTTTGTTTGTCATTCGCAGCAGTAAGGACATAGGCAGAATTTGGGGCCGGGGTAATAATGTCGGGTGTCCCGGGGTTGCTATTAAGCACAACCCTGTCTTCATCTTTTTCACATGCCAGAGTGAATAAGGTTATTGCAAGCAAAGCGATATATTTAAAAGTCTTCATAATTTTAAAATTTAGTTTGTTCATACATTAATAGC
Organism: Bacteroidota bacterium; assembly: GCA_029572965.1. Taxonomy (GTDB): domain Bacteria; phylum Bacteroidota; class Bacteroidia; order Bacteroidales; family DTGW01; genus JAKPQD01. The sequence continues at coordinate 32,247 of JAKPQD010000206.1, forward strand.
CGGGATTTTGTTTGAGGTTTTGGTTTGAGTTTAGGTCACTGGCCGGAATGGGGTATAAATCTAAATGTTCATCAGTAGAAACCCCGGCAGCGACGTTACCTTTCCAGGGCCATACATACGTTGATTTTGAAAATTGGCCAAAGCGGATTAGGTCTGTACGGCGATGCCCTTCCCAATACAATTCGCGGCTACGTTCGTCTATGATAAATTGAAGGTCAATGGTGCTAACATTCCCGGATGTACCTTTATAAGCCCGTTCGCGAACTTTATTAACATACGTAATTGCATCATCAATGGTAGCTCCAGAACCCCCGCGAAGGATAGCTTCAGCATACATCAGGTAAACATCAGCAAGACGGAATACAGGCCAGTCAGTATTGACAAAGTCGCCTCTATCTTTTGGCAGTTTACGGTCTTTGTTCATATTTCGGAATTTGGTAACGGCATAACCATTGGTAAAGTTGGCAATGTCAGTAATTTCAAGTGTTTGGCCATCGGTATGAAACAATGCCCTGGTATCAATAGTGCCGGTTACATCAGGGAATTTGCTTACAAAAGCGCTGGTAACGCGATTGCCACCCCATCCGCTGGCAATACCAAAGCTATCGGCTTTCATTGAGCCCCCTACCTGGGCATGAATAATATAATTCATGCCCCCATATCCGGTACTATGAAAAAAGTCATAGGTAAAAGCAAATATTATCTCGGGACTGGTATTATTGTCAGCCATAAAATTGTCTGAATAAGTAGGGGCCAAAGAATATCCTGCATCAATAACCTTTTTGCAATAAGTGATACATTCGGTATTTCTTTCAGTGCCTGTATAAACTTTGGCATTGAGGTAAAGTTTTGCCAAAAGGGTCCATGCAGCAGCTTTGTCGGCCCTGCCATATTCGAAACGGGGTTCGCCCAAATCATTTTGGGCTTCGAGCAGTTCGGTTTCTATGTATTTGAACAAGTCGGCCCGGTTAACCTGTTTGGGATTAAAGAACCCAGGTTTGTCAGCCTCAGTAACAAAAGGTACATTCCCGAACAAATCAATGGCATGCCAATAGCTTAGAGCCCTGATAAACCTTGCTTCGGCTTTCATAAGGCCCATTCCCTGCACAGAGCTGTTGTCGTTGGCAGTCCTAATAAATTCGTTACATAACGAGATGGTGTAATACAACCGGGAAAACATGGTAGTAATAAACTCGTTGTTGGGGGTCCAGGTTTGCCAATGAAAGTCTTTTATTGTGCCATCTGCCCAACAATTGACAGCTTCGTCAGTACTAAGTTCCTGGCAATTCCAATAAAGCCTCAGATAATTGGAAAAACCTTCATCAAGGCCTGCAATATCAGGTTGTCCGGCAGGGCCTTGTTGGCCGCTAAGCGAAATACTGGTATAAAGTTTAGCCAAAGCTTGTTTGTAATCATCAGGCGTTTTGAAAACATTATTGGCTGTAGCAAGTTTTGAATCAATGGGGGTCACATCCAGATCCTTAGTACATGAGGATATCAATATAAGGGATGCAACAATGGGGAAAACTATATTTTTTTTCATAACAGGCATATTTAAAATTTTGTCAAAAAGCAGCAATTAAAAATTCAATGAAAGAGAGACTAAATAAGTCCTTGGCCTTGGGTAGATGTTTTTATCAATGCCGCTTTCTACTTCAGGGTCAAGGCCGGAGTATTTAGTTATGGTCAAGACATTTTGGACAGCAAAACCTAACCTGCCACTAAGTTTGTTGGTGATGATTTTATCAAAATTATACCCTACGCTGATATTGTCTAATTTGAAAAATGAAGCATTTTCTACGTAGTAATCAGACCAATATTGAGGGCTTGCAAAATTAGTTTTTGACACGGCTTTAGGCAAGTTGTTGAAGTATCCTGATTGTAGATATAATTGTGCATAGTTGGCCTTTTCGGACAAAACATTGTTGTAAACATAGTTTCCAAGGTTGATACGGCTCGAAATAGAGAAATCTACCTTTTTGATGTTTCCTCTTGTTGAAATACCCATAGTTACGTCGGGTGCCGGTTTTTTGTAATAATACTTGTTGAGGTTATTTCCACTTACATTGCCTTTTTTGCCACTACGGTCAACATAAAGCCCTTCAACAGGCCTTCCCTGGCTGTCATATACTTGTTGGTAAACAAAGAATGAATTGGTAGGTTGCCCAACCGCACGAATTTGGATTTTGTTTCCTACTCCGCCTGAAATATCGCCATAATCCATACCCCTAAAAGTAGGGTCTTCAATATTTCTGAGCTTTGTTATTTCGTTTTCGTTGTAAGCTATGTTATAGCCAATTTCCCAAAAATAATCTTTTTGCGATACGATTACTCCATTGAGGCTAAATTCTATCCCTTTGTTTTCCAGGTTACCAATGTTTGTAGTTAAATAATTAGAAAAGTTTGTCCCGGCAGCTATTGGGATATTACTAATCAAGTCATTAGTTTTTCTGTAATACACTTCTAAAGCACCGTTTAGCCTGTTTTTGAAGAAACCATAATCAAGGGCTATGTTAGTAGTACTTGTTTCTTCCCATTTTATACGGGCATCGTAAGGATTGGGCCTCGATGTGTTAATAAATGTGTTGCCAAACTGAGTTTGTGCAGTAGAAGAACTGCTTTGGTATGTGGCCAAATATGGGTAATAGGTATATGATTTTTCCGGGTCCCCAATATTTTCCTGACCTGTAATCCCATAACCTAAACGAAGTTTAAGGGTACTTAACCACGAAACGTCTTTTAAAAAGGCCTCATCGTTAATTTTCCACCCCAAAGCAACAGAAGGGAAGAGCCCCCAACGGCTATCTTTGCCAAATTTTGACGAGCCATCATTACGCAGGGTAAAAGTTATTAAATACCTGTCTAATAATGTATAATTGATACGGCCAAAGAATGAAACCAGGTAGTTTTCACTTTTATATCCGGTAGTGTCAATTTTTATAGGGGCTACCAGGTTTTGTTTTATATCTTCTTTTTCTCTGTAAAAATATTGCCAGGAATAGCCGGCAGTGATGTCAATTTTACTGTTGATAGCCGATAAATCTTTTACATAATTCAGGTAAAAATCTAAAAGCTGGTTTTTTAAAGTTTGGGTATAAGTTTGTTTTCTTCCAATTCCATCACGGAAAGTAAAGGCAGCAATGGTATCGCAGTTGTTGTGCCCTTTACTTGAGCTCAAATCATAGCCAACATTGAGGTTAGCCCTTAGCTCGGGCAAAAAGTGAAATTTATAATCAAATTGGGCATTCCCAATACTTCTTTTAACAGTAGCTTTGTTATCAGTTTGCTCAATCATGGCTACAGGGTTTTTTGTAGCTATGGCATTAGGGTCTCCATTAACATTGATGCTCCCGTCAGGGTTTACTTCCGAAATATTGACAAAGGTAGTATATCCCCCAAACCTGGTATTGCCATTCATGACAGGTTGCGTAGGGTCAAATGCTACAGCAGCACCAATAGCATCGTCCACACTAAAGTTATTGTCAGTGTACATGCCTTTTACATTAAGGTTAACTTTTAGATGGTCATCGAAAAATTTAGGGTCAATAGCCAATGCCAGGGTTTTCCTGTCCATATTTTTTTTCTTCAAAATACCATCCTGGTCTGTATAACCTAATGAAACACGGAAAGGCATTTTTTTAATTCCGCCGGATATACTCAGGTTGTGGTCTTGGTTGAAAGCATTTTGATATATCTCCTTTTGCCAGTTAGTATTGGCAGTGCCTAAACGTTGAAGTGAAGCTGCTGTTACGCCAGAGCCTTTTATAGTGGACCTTTCTAAGGCCAATTGACGCAATTCATCCCCTGTCATCACGTCATAATAGTCAATGACCGTACTAACAGAGGTAGTATTGTTGTAACTGACTATAATATTCCCTTCTTTGCCTTTTTTAGTAGTGATAATAATTACCCCGTTAGAAGCTCTTGAACCATAAATGGCTGTAGCAGAAGCATCTTTTAATACAGAAAAAGACTCAATATCACTGGGGTTAATGGTAGAAAGGCTGTTAGGCTGTCCTGAAACCGGGGTGTTATCAATAGGGACACCATCAATAACAATAAGCGGGTCATTACTGGCGGTTAATGAAGAACCGCCCCTGACACGGATAGTAGCCCCACCTCCTGGTGAACCATCATTGGTAGTGATTACAACTCCGGCAGTTTTGCCGATAATAAGGTCCTGAGGAGTAGTAACTGCTCCTTTATTGAACTCTTTAGTGCTAACAACAGCTACAGAGCCCGTTGCATCAGACTTTTTTACGGTACCATAACCTATAACCACGATTTCATCAAGCTTGGTTACAGACTCTTTTAGCGAAATATCAAGAGTAGTGCTTGTTTGTGCAACAACCTCCTGGTTTTCGTACCCAATGAATGAAAAAACAATAACATCATTTGGATTAGCGTTGATAGAATAAACCCCATCAAAAGAAGAAAGTGTACCCTTTGTTGTCCCCTTGATTGAGATATTTACGCCCGGGATAGGGCTACCGTCTTTAGCATCGGTAACAGTCCCTTTAATGGTCAATTGCTGGGCAAAGCTTGTAAGCCCAATAATTGTTGCCATAATCGAAAGTAAGATTTTTTTCATATGACTACTTTTTTTGTGTTTAGTTCGTTTACTGCAAAAGTAAAATATGAGTTAAGCGTTAAAAAGATTTAAGTTAATAAAATTTTACGAAAAATTAAAAAACAAGGCATTTTAAGCTTGAAAAGGCAAGTTGCAAACGTTTGCGGGAAAATTGCAGGAGAGAACAAAAGAAAAAAAGGCATAAGTGCTTTAAACTTATGCCTTTTTCTTTTTCTTCAGTTATTGCAAGCGAATCAGTTGTTTTGCCAGTGTGCTATGGCTTTATAATTATCATTCAATGTAGCTTTACATTTTAAATGGCTTATAACAAGCTCTCTCTTGTCGTGGTCAGATAAAGACCTGAACCATGCAGCTTTATCCGGTGTTGACTTTTTTTGTACCCACTGAAAAAAGCAGTTACATCCATGTTTGCCACGCTGACAATAAAACATGGAATTGAGGATGAGTTCGTCAAAATATATGGTTGAGTTTACAATTTTCATAAGTTTATCAAGTTTTGTTATATCAAAATTAATACATCAAAACAGCTAAGTAAAGAGCTATTATACTCAATTTTAGATAGAATAAACCGAAAAGTGCGATGGTAGAAATACGATGAAATGTTTTTCATTGCTAAAAAAAGTATATTTTTGGTATTTAAATACTTATTTATGGCAAAGATTGTAAACCTGTCAGAAGCATCGTCAATAGCATTACACGCAATGATATTAATTGGAAGGGCCAAAGGAGGCTCAATTAATGTTGATCAAATTGCAGAAGTAATCAACTCGTCAAGGCACCATGTGGCAAAGGTAATGCAAAGGCTTGTAAAGGAAGGCTTTGTCAATTCATATCGTGGCCCTCATGGCGGTTTTTTTCTGGTTCGAAAACCAGAGCAAATAAATTTGCTTGAAATATATGAAGCTATTGAAGGAAAGGTAAGCCCAAGTGCATGCCCTATGGATAAACCAGTATGCAACTTTGGCATGTGTTTTATGGATAACATTGCCCGCGAACTTACTGTACAGTTTACCGATTACCTTAAAAGCCAAACTTTAGCTAAATATTTGTAAGCTTATCAACTAATAAGCGCAGGTTTTAAAAGGGCCTACACTTTGCATTGATGAATATTCTTGTTTTTTGTAAAGTAAAAAATAAGGCTTTCATTTTTTTCATAACTCAGTTTTTTTTACTAACTTCAATTAAAAATGAGCTTCTAAGAATTTTTTTAAGTGGTTATTATCAAGTTTACTTCTCTATACCAATAATAATATTTATTATGAGGACCAATGCCACTAAAAATTTTGTTGACCAGACAATAGATGCATTGTCAAACAATAGTGACACGCTACCCGAAAAAGAAAAAGATGTTTATACTTTACTTGAAAATGTATCTGTTGCAAAAGATATATTAGAAAGTGAACTGAACAAAAAAGAAAACGAAATAAAGCCCAATAAGGGGAAAAATTGTATCCAGTCTTTTGTAAATACATTGTGCGGATATATAGGGGCATACCAGGTATTTATCGGGCGCATGTCTGAGAGTATAGAAGGCATTGTTGAAATTATTTTGAGCAATGACATTGAAAATGCTGATAAGATTAAACATGTAAAAATTGAAGGGACTCCATTTAGTAAATGCAAAGAAATAGATATGCTGGTGTGTACAGAAGCACCGTTAAAATCTTTTCCGGGCCTTACAAAAATTACCAGTATTGAACCCAAAAGCCTGATACAATATGTTCACAAAAAGTCAGGGGCTGTTTGTCTTGCCCTCTTCAATAGTTATGCAATGGACGTATCCAAGACTGAAGAAGTTCTGGAGTCCTTTATCCCTGAAATGGTTAATTTTGTAAACGAAAATGAAAATATCAACAATATAGAACAAAGCCTTGCCAGGTATAAGCATATTGTAGAAACACTTTCAGAATATATTGTAATAAATAAAATTGAAAATGGCAAGGTCATAAACATCTCGCATAGTGATATTTGTCAAAAGGTTACAGGGTATTCTATGGAAGATTATAAGAATGACCCTGATTTGTGGCTCAAAATGGTGTACGAAGCCGACAAAAGGTACGTCACAGAGCAGCTAAACAAAATTATATTTGGGATAGAGGTAAAAGCTTTTGAACACAGGATATACCACAAAAACGGCACAGTAAGGTGGATTCGCAATACACCGGTACTTTTTTACAATGCCATGCACCAACCAGTTGAATATGTTGCCATTATCAATGATATTTCAGAGCTCAAGCAAGTAGAACTGAAGATGATAGAAAGTGAAAAGCACTATAAAATGCTTTTCAATGAGATGAACAGTGGTTTTGGGCTTCACGAAATGATATATGATGAAAATGGCAATCCGGCAGATTATCGGTTTATAGAGGTAAACCTTGCTTATGAAAGGCTTACTGGTTTAAAAAGAGAGGCTATTATTGGCAAAAGGCTTTTGGAAATTCTTCCCGGAATTGACAAAGAATGGATTATGCGCTATGGGCAAGTTGTCAAAACGGGTATCCCTGAAACATTTGTCAAATATGAGCCATTGTTTGACAGGCATTATGAAGTGGTGGCATATTCGCCCGATAAAGATTTGTTTGCAGTAGTATTTAATGATGTCAGCGATAGGGTAAAAGCCCGCGAACAGTTAGAAGAGCGAGAAAACCGCTATCGCAGCATTGTGGAGTTGTCGCCTGATGCCATTGTAATTTTTGCCAACGAAGAAATTGTATATGCCAACAACAAAGCTGCCAATCTATTTGGCTTTTGTTCAGCTCAGCAAATGCAAGGCAGAAATGTGAAAGAATTTTTCAGAAATGCCTATATTGATGAGGTCAAATTAAATGTAGTCAAAGAATTTGAAGAAAAACTGCCCGGACGGTTAGTTGAAGAGCAAATTAAAAAGCAAGACGGGACTTTAGTTGAAGTAGAAATTTCGGCTGCCCCTGTTTTTTTGGGGAAAAAAACCATACAACTAATAATCAGGGACATCAGCCAGCGTAAACGAACCGAAGCTGCCCTTATACGCAGTGAAGAAAGGTTTTTGATGGCTATGGATGCTGTAAATGACGGTGTTTTTGAGTGGGACCTCAAAGCAAATGAGGTATATTACAGTCCGCGAAATTATAACATGCTCGGATATGAAGTGAACGAATTCGAGCCAAAACATGCTGTATGGGAGAGCATGATACATGAAGAAGATAAAGCCAATAACCTTGCAGAGTTTCAGCGCCATTTGCGGGGCGAAAGTGAGATGTATGAGCTCGAATACAGGGTTAGGACAAAATCGGGCCAGTACAAATGGATTTCTGAAAGGGGCAAAATTTTAGAAAGGGACAAAACGGGCAACCCTATACGTATTATTGGAATCCATAGTGATATTGATGCCCGCAAGGCGATGGAAGAAAACCTCAGGAACGAGGCAGAGTTTATCAACAACCTGATGAACATTGCCCCGGTGGGCATTTTTATAGTGACAGTTGACGGCAAAATACCATTTGCCAATGACCTGGCAATACAAATGATAAGGTTGAAGCCTGGCCAGGACGGATACTATAATGTTCCACAATACAAGGTTTACGACAGCGATGGCAAAGAAGTTAATTTTCAGGATTTGCCAATTTATAACGCTTTCAAAAGTATGACCTCTGCATTACATCAAAGGTTTTGGTACGAGTCTGAAGGGAAGAAGATTTTTGTAGAAACCAATATGCGGCCTTCTGTTTCGCTGTACCAAAAAAAAGAGGGGTTCATTATAGTTGTGTCTGATATTACCAACCAGATAGATGCCGAGAATAAATTGCGACAGGCCAAAGAAAAGGCCGAAGAGAGCGACAGGCTAAAGTCGGCCTTTTTGGCCAACATGAGCCACGAAATACGTACCCCGATGAATGGAATCATTGGTTTTTCCACCTTATTGGCAAAGCCAGATTTGACGCAGGACAAACGCGATAATTACTTGAATATAGTCCAAAACAGTGCCAATCAGCTCCTTTCTATTATCAACGACATACTGGATATATCAAAAATTGAAGCTGGGCAGATGCAGATTGACCATTCGCACCTCAAGCTCAATGATTTGCTTGACAGTCTTCACCTTCAGTTTATAAAAGAAAAAAAAGACAAAGGGAAAGAACACGTGGGTTTGTTTTTAAAGAAAGGGCTTTTGGATGAGGCTTCGCATATTATCAGCGACAAAATACGTATTGGACAAATACTATCTAACCTGCTGGGCAATGCCATCAAGTTTACCGAAAAAGGCAGCATTGAATTTGGCTACACCATAAATAATAACAAATGGATTGAGTTTTACATCCGCGATACGGGTATTGGCATCCCGGCCGAAAAAGGCAAGTTGATATTTGAGCGTTTCAGGCAAATAGATGAAACTACAGCCAGAACTTATGGAGGTACGGGTTTGGGGCTTTCTATCAGTAAAGGCATTGTTGATTTGATGAAGGGGAAAATCTGGTTTGAATATGAAATAGGCGTTGGTACAGTCTTTTATTTTACAGTGCCTTACAATCCGCTGAAAAATGTACAGCAAACAGAAACTGTTAAATTAGTATCAGCAGACGAAAATCATAGCCTTGAGGGATACGAAGTGTTAGTAGTTGAAGATGTGCCGGAGAACTTTTACCTGCTGCGCGAAATACTTGAAGAAGCCGGGGCGCACATATTGTATGCTTCAGATGGAAAAACCGGGCTTTCAATATTGAAAAATACTGAAAAAATAGATTTCATATTGCTCGATATCAGGCTTCCGGATATCAGTGGATATGATTTGGCCCGACAGATGAGAAAAGAAAAGCCCGATGTCCCAATTATTGCACAAACGGCTTACGGGCTTTCAGGCGACCGCGAAAAAGCCCTGGCAGCAGGGTGCGTAGATTATATTTCAAAGCCTATTGTGGCAGACGAATTGATGAAAGTGATAAAAAGAAATATAACGCCGAAGCAATAGAGAAATCAGGACTTCAAAGTAAATTGAGGGGGTATAAAGAAATACTAACCGCAAAGTACACGAATAAAATAAAGTACGCAATTTTTATGTGCTGACTATTAACACCTTGTGTTTTTTGCCAAGCACTTTGTGGCCTCTGCAGTTAGCTTATTTCGAACACAACCTTTAAAATTTTTATTCAATCGACAGAATTTTAAATTCGGTGCGACGGTTGACCTGATAATCTTCTTCACTACACTTTATGCCATTTTTACATTTGTTTAAAGGAATTGATTCGCCATAACCTTTACCAACAATACGTTCTGGGGCAATACCTTTAGAAATCAGGTAGGCAACTGCTGCTTTTGCGCGCTTATCAGAAAGGGCTAAATTTGCGGCATCTGAGCCACGGGAATCTGTATGCGACCTAAGTTCAATGCGCATCTTAGGATAATTGTTCATCATATCTAATAGTTTGTCAAGCTCTTTAGCGGCATCGGGACGGATATCCCATTTCCCAAGGTCGTAATATATGTTTTCAACGCGGATAACATCACCCACACAAAGAACCGGGAACATTTCAGTAAAAACATTATCGTCTTCAAGCTCTTTTGTGCTAATATTTACAGCATTGGCGCTACACTTTTTGCCTTTGACAGATATTTGTACTGCAATATTATAATTGGCTTCAGGTTGAAGGTCTGCAATGAAATTACCAGAAGCATCTGTTACAAGTTCGGTTTTAGAGCTATCAGCGAGATTAGTAACAATGGCTTTAATATTAGCAAAAGGCTGTTTATCGTCAGCAGCATAGACCTTTCCGTTAATAACAAATTTGGGGATGCGTTTTTCGAGGGGAATACGAATGGTGTCCAAATTAGTTAATTCGCTTGCCGTAAAATTTACCTTAGTTTCAATATACTTATCGCGGGTTGCAGTAAATTGATAATCTTTTGATGGTTTTACGACAAGAGGGGCTAAGCCCAGGATATTTGTGGTTTTATTTTCGGGGTCAGAGTTTTCATTAGAGATAATAAGGTTTACAGAAGAAAGTGGTTGCAAATTTTTTTTGTCATAAGTCAAAATGACCAGGTTACGGGAAATTTTTTTCCAACGGTAGATATCATCATTCCCGACATCATTGAAGCGGTCTGTACTAAAATAGCCTTCATTGCCGGAGGGAGAAATAACAAACCCAAAATCATCACTTTGGGCATTAATAGGAAACCCAAGATTTACAGGATTTTCAAAACCATCATTTATGGTTTTAGCCATAAAAATATCTAAGCCTCCAAGCCCGGCATGGCCGTTACTGGCAAAAAACAGGTTGCCTTCATTATCTATAAAAGGGAACATTTCATTTTCGGCAGTATTAATGACAGAACCCAAGTTTTGTGGTTTACTCCAATGAAAATAACCATTTTCGTTTTTAACCCGATGAGTTTTGTAGATATCAGTACCTCCTATACTGCCAGGCATGTCAGAAACAAAGAAAAGAGTGTTGCCATCGGCCGATAAGGCTGGATGGCCACAAGAGTATTCGTTGTTGTTAAACTCCAATGGGACAACATTTACCCACTTTTTTTTAGTACTATCCCAATTGGCTTGGTAAAGCTTGAGTTTATTAATTTTTTCTTTACTCTTGCCAAAAAGAAGATTATGAAAATTGCTGCGCGTGAAAATAATGGTGTCGAAAGTTTTATTAAAAGCTACAGGGCCTTCATGGTAAAGAGAGTTTAGCCCAGGCATAAACTCTGTGGATAAAGATGAATCAACAAGGGCAAAATATAAATCGAGGTATGAGCTGTTAGTCCAAGAGTACCAAAGCCTGATAATACCTTTTTTTTCGCGTGCACTAGCATAAACTAAGCCATTTTTGTAATATGCAGGAGAAAAGTCAGAAAAACTGCTGTTAAATGGCATGTTTTTGAGCAAATACGATGCAGAGTCTTTGTAAAATATTGAAACATTATTATAAGCGCTGGAGAAAGCTTCACCCTGGGCATCTGCAGGTTTTAGTATTGCATATTTTTCATACCATTCTTTCGATTGGTTATACTTGCCATTTCTGGCAAGCACCTGAGCCAGCCTTAAAACAGAGATTGTATCATTTGGGAAAGAGTCAGTAATCAATTTTAACCAATATTCGGCATGTTGGCTATCGTTGATCCTATAGTATGCGTTGGCCAGTTTATAGACAATTTCCATGTTATAAGGTTGTGCATCGTGCAACTCGTGGTACATGGGGATTGCCTTGTAATACTCAAAACGGTTATTGTAACGGTCGGCCACTTTCTTTTTTATAGTAAAAGACTGGGCCGAAGTTGTCATTGCAAAAAACAGGACGACGAAAAAAAGAAGCCCCACCCGACACTTTTTAAGATTTGACGTTCCCATAGGCACAAAATTATTTTCTAAAGTCCGCATAGCTTGTTCGGTAAAAGCAGAAGAACTCGTTGATAAAAAACGGGATTCATAGGTGTTTGAGTTTAGTTCTAAACATGCTTGTTTCATCCGTATAAAATTTTAATTTGTTGAAATTTAATCATTTAAGCCATCATTATTTGCCATTTAATGTGAGCGGATGGAACACCCTCATTATTCATGTTTGTTTTTGTTTGGCTTCAATCATGGAAGGTTGATCATATTTATTGGAATGATAGCCTGCTCCCACAATAAATACCATCGTGTTTGCGATTTGCACTATCATGGGTGTTTCATTTTATGATTATCATTTTTTGTTTCCATAATTTTATTTATTTCGTCCCCTTTTTGAGAAGCCAGTTGTAACAATATATTCTAAAAGTACCTTGGGGTAATTACCCTGGGGTGAGCAAAGTCAAAATCATATCTGAGCATAATTTCATGGGTTCCGGAATTGTAGTTGCGCAAGTTTGTAAGCGAATATTCAAAGGCATAACCGAAGTACAACTGTGGCAATACTTTAATTTCGGTAAATGCGTTAACAGCATCAAAGCTTTTGTATGAAACGCCAAGCCCAAGAGTTTCAAATAACCAAGCGGTTGTATTGATATCCACCTGAGGATTTGCGCCATAAACATAAACCATTAAGGCTGAGGGTTTAATTTTTAGGTCACTATTAATATCAAATACATACCCTCCGGTAATAAACATGTGGTTACTTTGCGAAAAGTTGTAAGCATCAGGTTTTGAAAAGTATTTTTCGAGCAACGAGCTGTTGATAAAAGAAGGCATACTTGCTCCAATGTAATATTTATCGGTAAAATAATATGCACCAAAACCTATATTGGGGTACGTATTACTTGTGTTCTGCGAAAAGGCATTGTCGGTTGACCTGTTACGGTTGTCATAATTGACATCGGTGTAGTTTGAGCTAAAAAAGCTCAGCCCCATTTGAACCCCAAGTGCTAAAGTAGCTTTTTTCATTGGTATTTTGTAAGAATAAATACCATTTAAAGCGTTGCGTTTAGTGATGCCAATTTTATCAGCTATGACTGTCATACCAAGTCCAACTTTATTTTTTCGAAATGGAGCATCTGCCGAGAAAGTGAAAGTCTTAGGCGCTCCAGGCATGTTTACCCATTGGTTTCGGTACAGCAAGGTAGCGCTCAACACCTCATGGGTACCTGCATAGGCAGGATTAATAACCAAACCATTGAATTGATATTGGGCATACAAAGGGTCTTGTTGAGCATTTACATTTGCAGCAAATACGATTATCGATATAACCGAGATTTTAAAATATTTTGTCATGGTCGATATTTTTACTTGTTAATAGTGATATAACCTTGGATTGGCTTACGGTTTTTGTTAAATTTAGCAATATAGAAATAAGTTCCATCGGGCAAAGTTGAATTAACAGTGATTCCTATATTTGTTTTACCGTCCCAGTCATTTTTGTAATTTTTATTTTCGTAAACAAGGTTGCCCCATCGGTTATATACTTGAAGATGAATAATATAGCGTTGTCCTCCACGAATGATAAAGTTATCATAGTAGCCGTCACCATTTGGTGAAAATCCTTCAGGGACAAAAAACTCAACAGGTTTAATGTTGACAGGGGTGGGTTCTCCATTTGCTATTTCAGGAATAATGCCATTTATAGAACTAGCTATAACGGTTTTGCCATTTATGCTTTTAGCTGAGGCTCTTGCAATATTGTTATAAGTGATAGTGGTAGTTTCATCACCTTCTACATAAACATTGACCGTAAATGTAATGGTTGCCATTTCGTTGCCTTCTAAAGTACTTCCTTCAAGTAACAGCATTGTATCAATGGCCCCATCATAGTTGGGATTAACAATCAGGTTGCCATTTGCAGAAATTGAATTGTGTTTTACCTTAAAAATGGCAGGTTCGGGAAATACACTTATCAGGTTGTCACCAACAAGTACATCGTTGAGTTTTGTACTTCCCATATTTTTTACATAAATGGTATAAGTAATATCATAGCTGTCATCAGCCTGAACATCAGGAGTTGCAACACTTTTTGCAATGGCAATTGCAGGGACCGGCAAAACGTGGATAATAATAGTGTCTGAGGTGCATTGTGAAGGGATGCCGTTATCGCAGATGTTGAGTATAATGGTATCTTGTCCTGTAAACCCAATGTTTGGGGTATAGATTAGGGTGCCATTATAAATTTTTACTGTACCTCCTGTTGGATTTACCAGAACAGAAACGATCAGGTCAGAAGAAGAATTGTCAATATCTGTAATATTTGATAGCAGGTCGATATTTAGAGCTGTATTTTCATTGGTTACACCATTATTTACAGAACATACAGGTTTATCATTAACAGGTTTTACAGTAAATACAATCCATGCATTGTTGCATAACGAAGGAGAGCCATTGTTGCATATTAAATACTGTACTGAGTCTTTTCCGAAATAATCTTTTTCGGGGGTATAAATAATTGTGCCATCAAAATTCAACATAATAGCACCATGCACAGGATTAATGCTAACTAAAGCAGTAAGGCTCCCGCCATTGGGGTCAAAATCATTAGCCAGGACATTGCCGCTAAAAGTATTATCTTCATTGATTTCAAAAATATCATTAACGGCTACCGGAGCTTTATTGCTGTTTATTACAGATATAACAATCATTCCGCTACTGCAAAGCTTAGGGGCCCCATTATCGCATACACTGAAATACAGAGTATCATTGCCAGCAAAACCAGTTGATGGAGTGTACACTATATCATTACCTTTAAATTTGATACTACCATTTGAAGGGCCATTAACCACAGATGTTGTCAAAATATCACTATCGGGGTCAAACGAAATGGCTGTTATGTCAATAATAACCGCCTCATTTTCATTGGTATTTTTCAGAATAGTATCATTGTCAAGAACAGGAGCATCATTTACATTGGCAACAGTAATATATATTGTATCAGTTACACATTGGACAGGTGTTGTAATATCACAGGCTGTGAAAACAATGGTGTCATTGCCAAAGTAATTTTTGGCAGGAACATAAACCACATCTCCATTGGCATTAATAATAGCATTACCATGCTTTGGGGCATCAGATATGCTAAACACAAGGGAATCTCCATCAGGATCAGACACTGAGTTGCTTACTACAATAACAACCTGAGGAATATCTTCTGTAGTGCTAACTACAAAGGTAGTACCAGGATCAATTATCGGAGCATTATCAGAAGGCGCAGAATTTATTTTGATAACAATATATCCGGTTACACACTTGTTAGGTGTACCATTGTCACAAGCTGTGTAGCAAATAGTATCATTGCCCGAATATCCGGCAATAGGATTGTAAGTGATGTTGCAACCACTTACAGAAGCTGAGCCATGCAATGCAGCACATCCAATGATAATAGTTGGTGTAGCACCTTCTGCATCAGTTACATTGGAACATACATCAAAGGTAGTGTCTTTGTTGATTGGGATAGACATTTTAATGGTGTCTTTTGTCAATACCGGGGCATCGTTTACAGCAGTAACACTGACAGATACACTTACTGTATTGCCATTCAGCAAACCATCATTGGCTTTGTATGTAAAGGTATCGCTGGTTGTTTCAGTACCGTCATGAGTATAACTAAACGAACCGTCTGCGTTGAACGCCAGGCTGCCATGAGTTGTACCACTGACCAATACAGCAAACAATGCATCGCCATCGACATCGTTGTCATTGGCAAGAACGCCGGGGGCACTGATGTTCAGGCTGCCCCCTTCAGCTACGGTATAGCTGTCGACTGTTGATACCGGTGCATTGTCATTGACATTTGTAATATTTATCGTGATAGTAGCATCATCACTGGTTACACCATCTGAAACATGGACGGTAAGGGTATATGAACTCTTGGTTTCATAATCTAAAGCGCCATTGACCGTTATTTCACCAGTTGAAGCATTAATAGCAAAGGCTGTGCCTGTATTTCCTGAGGTAATGCTGTAAGTTAGCGCATCGGCATCAGCATCAGTGGCTGATACTGTTCCAACGGAAGTGGCAGTAGCTGTATTTTCTGCTATAAAGAAAGTGGTATCATTGACAACAGGAGCGTCATTGATGGCAGCTATGCTAATAGTTATTGTTTTATTTGCACTTGCATAAAGGGCCCCATCTGTTGCGTTCCAGTCGAAGGTTGTAGAACCGTTCCAATTTGCAGAAGGAACAAAAGTAATACTGCCAAGGTCAGCGGTTCCAATTACATCGTTTATAGCTATGTTTAAACCTGAAAGCTTGAGCAATCCATTTGCAGGAAGGCTGATTACCTTGATACTACTAAGAGCTGTACCTTCTACATCAGCGTAATTGCCAGTAAAATCAGTAACAGCAAAAGAGAAAATATTGTCTTCTGTTCCGTTTACGGTAAAGTCAGAAACAACAGGAGCGTCATTAACCGCTGTAACATCAATGGTAATGGTATAATCAGATGTTGAATAAACATTCCCGTCATTAACTTTGAAACTGAATGAAGCATAAGAAATTCCATTTCCATTGGATGCCGGACTGTATAACAATTTTCCGGCATCGATATCAGCTTTGCTGATTGTCCCATTGAGTGCAATTGGCTCTCCTGCATCAAGTATATTATTTGAATTGGCATCTATAAATAAAACTCCAATTGCTGGTAACATGGTTATTTGCAAATGATTTAATACATCGCCGTCAACATCAGCATAACCCAAATCGGCAGTTACAATGCTAAGATAAGTATCTTCATTCGTAGAAAGGGCTTTATTAACAGCCGTCGGCGCGGTATTGCTTGAATTAATATTTATAGTAATTGTATAGGATGATACAGAATAATCTATTCCGTCATAGACTTTAAAATCAAAACTGGCATAAGGAGCTCCAAAATCATTGAATGGAGCTTTGAATTTAAACTGTCCGGCATCAATATCTGCTTTATTAATAGTTCCATTCATTGCTATTGCTTCGCCTGCATCAATACTTCCATTGAGATTGGCATCATTATACAAAGTCCCTGAAGCCGGAAGGTTAGTGATTTTAACCAGCGTTAATGCATCTCCTTCAATATCTGAATATCCAAAAGAAGCAACATTGAAAACTTTTTGAATATTTTTAATTGTAGAAACAGTAGAATTAGATGCCGTCGGCGCATCGTTCACGGCTGTAATGTTGATGGTACGGGTTTGGGTGTTGCTACCAGCAGTGCCGTCATTGACAGTAAAAGTAACGGTGCGTGCCGCGGTAGTTGGGTTGTCACTGCTGTTGGCGTATTTTACTGCTCGCAAAGCAGCCTGGTAGTTGGCCTTAGTATCGCTGCCTGTTAAAGTCATTGTACCAGTTGAGCTGTTCCATGTCCCGGTGATAGATGCAGTATTGGTAAAAGACAATACATCTTCTGCACTCTGGTAGCCCCCAGTTATCTGTACGGTAGCCGAGGCCATGTTGGCATTGTCGGCATCAGATACCGTGAGGGTAGATGTTATTGCCGTAGCAACAGCATTTTCGGTATAAGTCAAAGCCCCTGCCTCAATGGCTGCCAGTACCGGCGCATCGTTCACGGCTGTAACGTTGATGGTCACAGTTTTGTTTGCTAAAGCAAACAAAGAACCGTCAGAAGCGTTCCAATCAAAGGAGGTTGAACCGTTCCAGTCTGTTGTTGGCACAAAGCTAATATTACCAAGGTTTGCAAAAGCAATGACATCATTTATCGCAATATTCACCCCTGAAAGTTTAAGAATTCCATTGGCTGGAAGAGTGATAACCTTGATACTGCTGAGTGCAGAACCTTCTACATCAGTGTAATTACTGGTAAAATCAGTAGCAGCAAAGATAAAGGTATTGTCTTCAGTACCGTTTACGGTGAAGTCTGCGACTGTTGGGGCTTCGTTGACATTAGTTACGGTCACACTAATTGATTGCGTATTGGTAAGGCCTCCTCCGTCGGTAACACGTACATCTACAACATAAATATTGTCTGTATTAGCATCTGTCGGGTTTTCATAGTTTCTTCCTGAAATAAATGATAGATCTCCAGTCAATGCGTTGATACTAAATAATGCCTGATCTGCTCCACCCGATATTGAGAATGTTTTAGGGTCACCTGCATCTGGATCATAGGCAGTAACGGCGATTACAGCAGTTGTATTTTCTGCAACCGATACAGTAGAAGAACTGGTAATAGTTGGTGCGTCATTAACAGCAGTAACATTGATGGTCATATTATAAGAAGAAGCCGAATAGCTGACACCATCATAAACATCAAACTGAAATAACACATAAGGAGAACCATTTGCATCGGGCACAGGCCTGAATTTCAAATATCCAGCATCTAGTTGAGCTTTTGTAACTTCATCATTTACTGCTAGTATTTCACCTGCCTCAACAACATTATTGAGGTTTGCATCATTGAATAAAGTACCTGCTCCGGGTAATGAGGCAATCCGAATTTTAGTCAATACATCGCCGGCATCAATATCTGAAAATGGAAATTCTGCAGATGCAAAGGTCTTTTGGTTATCTTCAACAATGGTAACAGCGTTATCAGCAGATGTTGGGGCATCGTTTACTGCTAAAACATTGATGGTCATTGTATTTTCTGCGACAGCATATACACTTCCGTCATTAACTTTAAAACCAAAAGTTGCATAGGCAGTTCCATTAGCATTAGCAGCAGGTTTAAACTTCAGGAAAGAGAGTTGTGTTACCAGTATTTCCTGATTTAGCGTAATATCTTCGCCGGCATTTATTACCGAATTGCCATTTAAGTCAAGGTACAACGAACCGGCAGATTCAAGACTGGTAACCATCACTTTTGCCAAAGCATCTCCTTCAATATCTGTATAAGGGAAATCAGTATCTGAGAATATTTTATCAACATCTTCATTTGTAGTTACTGTATTATTGGCTGATGTAGGGGCACCGTTAATTGAATTGATTTGAATTGTCCTTGAAACTGTATTTGAATTCAGTAGTCCATCAGTTGCTGAGAAGCTGACACTTCTGTTCGAGATATTTGGGTTTTCAGAAGTATTGACATACTTAACGCTCTTTAAAGCTGCAAGGTAATTTGCTTTAGTATCAGTTCCTGAAAGAGTCATTGTTCCTGTTGCAACGTTCCAACTTCCGGTAATACTACCGGTATTGATAAATGAAAGCACATCCTGCCCATTCTGGTAATTAGATGTAATCTGAACAGTTGCACCTTGAATATCTGTATTATCAGGATCTGCCAGGGTCAGATTTGAAGTAATATTGGTAGCAGCGTCATTTTCTGTGTACAATAAAGATGCACTTTCAATGTTTGCAAGCACAGGGGCATCATTAACCGCTACAATACTAATATTTCGACTTATAGTATTTGAGTTTACAGTTCCATCATTAACGTTAAAAGATATTGTCCTGGTTAACGTTGAAGGATCATCTGAAGTATTTTGGTAATAAACCGTTCTGAGTGCAGAAATAAAATATGAAATATCAGCAGGGCCGGTCAAAGTGAGGGTTCCGGTAGCCTGATCCCATGAAGAGCTAATGAAAATATTATCTGAAAACGACAGAAAGTCCTGTCCATACTGGTAATTATTGGTAATTTTAACAGTAGCGCTTTGAGCTTGAGTATTATCAATATCAGTGAGGTTAATAGTAGAACTTATGGCCATTGGTCCGGCATTCTCGGTATAATTAAGAGTTGTACCCTCAATAGCCGAAAGCACTGCAGCCTCTTGTTGCGGAGTGACATTGATAGTCATGGTGGCATTGCCAGAATATGCCGAAACATCGCCTACATTGAACTGAAAAGTTGTATAAGGGGTACCATTACCATTAGCTACAGGTTTAAATTTTAACTTGCCGGCATTGATATCTGTTGCTGAAACTATATTGGTGGCAGCCAGTGTTTCTCCACCATCTACTATTCCATTGAGGTTTGCATCATTATATAATACGCCTGTTCCAGGGATTGAAACAATACGGATACGGACCAAAACATCTCCTGCATCAACATCCATATATGGAAAATCTGATATAGCAAATACTTTATCCACATCTTCCAATGTTGTAACAGAAAAATTGGCTGTTGTAGGAGCGTCATTTATTGCAGTAACAGTAATATTTGCATTTACAGCGGTTGTCGAATATTTTGGTATAGCATTGTTATCTTGCGCCATCCAGGTAAATGAAGTTGACCCGTTCCAGTTGCTGGTTGGTTTAAATTTTAGCAATGCTAATTGTGCCGAAGTATATACTTGTCCAACAGTTGTAGCTTCGCCGGCATCAACAAGCCCATTGCTGTTAGCATCTCTGTATAAAGTCCCATTTGCAGGTAATGTAGTAATCTGAACATTGGCCATAGCATTTGATTCGGCATCTGTATAAGTTGGGGCATTGCCAAAATCAGAAGCTGCAAACGCCAGATCTGTATCTTCATTTCCTGATTTAGAAAATGCCTGGATGACAGGAGGTGTATTGTTGCTTATAGCAATATTTACAGCAGCAGCGGTAGCTGCGTAAGCAGTACCGTCATAACCATTCCAATTAAATGTAGTTGTGCCACTCCATGCCGCTGTCGGCTTGAACTTCAAAAATGGGATGTTGGCATTTGTGATTACCGCATTAGCGGCAACAGCCTCACCGGCATCAACAACGCCATTTGAGTTAGCATCACGGTAAAGCGTACCATTAGCAGGCAAAGCAGCCCCAATCTGTATTTGTGTCATGGCATCACCGTCTGCATCTGTAAAGTGCGAAGTAAAATCTGCCAGGGTGAAGGTTACATCTGTACTTACGTTAGCCGACTTATTAAGGGCAGCAACAACGGGAAGGTCATTTACTTTGGTAACATTAATATTTCTTGTTTGTACATTTGAATTATATTCTCCATCATTGACAGTATAAGAAACTGTTCTAACAAGGGTCGAAGGGTTTTCACTGGTATTGGCATATTTCACACTTCGCAATATTGTTTGATAATTGGCTTTTGTATCTGTGCCACTAAAAGATATTTTTCCTGTCGCAGCATTCCAGATGCCAACAATAGAACCTGTTGCAGTGAATGAAAGTACATCCTGCCCACTTTGATAGTTACCTGTAATCTGAACCTCAGCGCCTTGCAGGTTAGGGCCATCATCGCTTACTGTCATGGATGCAGTTACATTTGTTGCAGCGGCATTTTCAGTATATGCTAATGCCGCGCCTTCAATAGCAGCAAGGACCGGAGGGTTGTTGGCTACCGAGATATTAACCGATCTGAATTGTATGTTAGAATTCAGGTTACCATCATTTACTGTAAATACTATGGTCCGGGCATTAGTATTAGGGGTTGAACTGTTATTCCGATAAGTAACAGAGCGTAACGCAGCTTCGTAGTTTGCTTTTGTATCTGTACCTGTCAGGGTGAGTATCCCTGTTGCAGGAGTCCAGACTCCTGTTATTGTTGCCGTATTGGTAAATTGTAATACATCCTGGCCATTCACATAGTTTATTGACAACTTTACACTAGCACTTTCAATATATGAATCATCAAAATCCTTAATGGTGATGGTATTGCTAATTACTTTATTTACTAATTGAGGAGTAACAAGGGCTGTTGTTTCAATGTTTTCGAGTATTGGGGCATCATTGACAGCTACAATATTGATGTTTCGGGTTTGTGTATTTGAACTACCTGAGC
Source organism: Bacteroidota bacterium (assembly GCA_029572965.1). Taxonomy (GTDB): domain Bacteria; phylum Bacteroidota; class Bacteroidia; order Bacteroidales; family DTGW01; genus JAKPQD01. The sequence continues at coordinate 53,856 of JAKPQD010000206.1, forward strand.
CATCACTAATAGTAAAAGACACTGTCCTGACCGAAGTAGCAGGATCATCAGATGTATTCTGATATTTAACAGAGCGTAATGCGGCTTCGTAGTTAGCCTTGGTGTCTGTACCAACTAAATTTAACGTGCCGGTTGCAAGGTTCCATGTACCTGTAATTGTAGCAGTATTGGTAAACGAAAGTACGTCTTGCCCTGAATTGTAGTTGCCCGTGATTTTTATAGTAGCATTTCTAAAAGTAGTATTATCTATATCAGAAATAGTTATAGAAGAAGTTATTATTTTGGGCAATTCGTCTTCTGTAAACGATAAGGCGCCAGCTTCAATTCCGGCGAGTACCGGGGCATTATTGACATTGGCAATGACAATATTTACAGTCATATTGGAAGATGCATAGGCTGAGCCATCGTTACCATTCCAGGTAAACGAAGTATTGCCGCTCCAATCGGCATTAGGGACAAAAGTAATATTGGCCAGGTTGGCAGCTATAATTTCCTGGTTTGCTATAATATTTGCTCCCGACAATTTAAGGGTACCATTGGCCGGAAGTGTAACTACCCTTATTTTTGCCAGGGCATCATTATCAATATCTGTGTAAGCATTTGTAAAATCAGCAGCAGTAAAGGCAAGCGTGATGTTTTCTGTTCCAGCCTTTGAAAAGTCAGCAACTACCGGAAGGTCATTTACCGCACTTATATTAATGGTAACATTGGCAGAAGATGATGAATAAGTAAGCCCATCATAAGCTTTCCAGCTAAATGATGTAGAGCCATTCCAATTTGCATTTGGAGCAAAGGTAATATTACCAAGGTTTGTAGCTGTTATTTCCTGGAAAGCCGAAATAGCAACACCTGAAAGTAAAAGGGTACCGTTGCCTGGCAATGTTTCAATCCTTATTTTATTCAGGGCATCAGCATTTGCATCGCTATAAACTCCTAAAAAATCAGTAGCCGCAAAACTCAATTCATTGTCTTCTGTCCCGTTTTTTATAAACCCTGAAATTACAGGCGCTACATTAGTATTGCTGATAACAAATTTTACTTGGGCCCCTGTCAGAGCATAAGAAGTACCATCATAAGCATTCCAGTTAAATTCATCTGTACCACTATATCCCGTGTTGGGCTGATAAGTTAAAAGGCCCAGGTTTGCTGACATTATTTCGTAAAATAAGCCTACCGGGCTACCTCCATAATATAGGGTACCTTTTGCAGGAAGGCTGTTTATCTGGACCTTTTCAAGCGGGTTAGCATCAGCATCGAAGTAGCTTGCCGTAAAGTCTGATGTTGCAAATGAAGTTGCAGCATTTACAGCCGATGATTTATATATATCCGAAAGTACAGGCTTATCGTTGACAGGGGTAACTGTTAACCAAATTTTTTTACTTGTTGAAGCGTACAATGTACCATCTGATGAGTTATAATCGCATGTAATGGCACCGTTCCAATTGGCATCCGGAACATAGATAAGGTTGCCCAACTGAGCAAATGATATTTCCTGACCAGCTGTAACAGCTACACCACTCAGCTTAAGTACTCCGTAAGGAGGCAATGTTATAATCTTTATTTTATTGAGGGCATCATTGTCAGGGTCTGAATAAGAGTTTGTAAAATCAGATGGAGCAAATGTGATGAAATTATCTTCAGCACACAACATGTTGACATCATTGATAACCGGGTTATCGTTGACCGGGGTTACCGCTACATTAATGATTTTTACATCTTCTCCCAGCCCATCGCTTGATTTTACCTGCACAGTAGCGGTTCCTGAGTAATTACTTTCAGGAGTAAAAACGGCATTATTCAAAGCATTATTTACATCAACAAGAGAACCACTGAAAATCATTGAGGCATCTGAGTTGCCATCACCTGAAGTAAATGTAAGGCCTGTAGTCCCGGACAATGTTATTGTGCCTCCTGTAACATTAATGGTTACTGTTTGGGCATCATTGTCGTAATCGGTAACTAAAATCTGGTTGCTGCTTAGTGAAGTAAAAGTTAATGGCTGGTCTTCCAGTGTAACATCAGTAGTTAACAAATGAATAATTGGAACAAAATGGCAATCCACAATTTTTATCGGGCCATAAATATTGTTTGAATAGTTACATTCACCGTAAGGACTGTTTGGGATAGAGATAGGGTTAGAAATTACCTGATTTGGTGCTAATCCATCGGCATCATCATTAACAACAAAATATAAGTTCCCATCATTAGCCCCGTTTGAGTTTACCAAGTCGCTAAGGGAAACGGTTATAGGCTCTGTTTTATAGCATTCACTGGCATTGAGGGTAACTGTTATCATTGATTTTTTGAGAAAAATAGCCCCGGCATTTCTTGGGTCGTTTTGGTAAAAAGACATGGGAATAGTATAATTTGCCAATGCATCGCCCCTGTTGCAAATTTTTAACCTAATAATAACCTTATCAGGACAAGAAGAAGAAATATCTACATCTGATGTAACATCTTCAACTTCAACTGTAAAGTCTGGCCCGGGAAAATATTTATCTCCGCTCTGGTCTATTCTGTATAGCTGGGTAAGGTAGTTGTTCAGGTATGGGACAAGATGGTTCTTTTGTTGTACCTTAGGAACAGTCAGGTCATTATTGATGTTAACATAGTTATAGGCCCTTTGGTTAAATACCTTTCGGGCCGAAATCCATGGTGTACGGTTGTCTCGATATACACGTATGCCTTCTGTACATGATGCTATGATTTCTGCACGGTTGTCATCATCAATATCAGCAATAACCGCATGTTCGCCACCAGTACCACTACCACAATGGTTGGCATCCTGAAACAAGATTTTGGCATTGCCTGCACCATCTCCCACCCCAACATAAACTTTAAGCGTATCTTGGTCGCGATAAACAAGCTCAACTTTCCCGTCGCCTTCAAAATCAAAAAAATTCATGGCTGTTTCGCCTGACTGGTCTGTGGTTGCAGATTGCCACATACGTTGCAGAGCTGTACCTGCATCGTTTACCCTGATCATCTCAAACCTGCGGGTTGAAACTATCCCCATCTCTGGCCTGTTATCAGGCAAACCATCAACATCACCAATACAGGCAACACCTCCATCGTGCTTGCCTGCTGTCAGGTTATCCCCTGCCAATACAAATGTAGGGTACAATCGTTGGTTTGTCAAAGGGTTCCAGACACTAAGCCTGCCTTGGCCAACAGTTATAATATCCATAACCCCGTCCATGTTAATATCAGCCAATGAGTTCTTTTGTCCGCCATCATTATCTTGCTGATTAGCCGGGTTAGTAGCATCTCCATGATTGTATGACCATGGGAAATGGTCGCTTGCTGAACCTGTTGACGTAAGAGGATCTACTCCGTAAACATCTTCTATATTTCCACTTGCAATATCTACTGTGTAAATCCGGTTCCCGGCAATAATCTCAGGGCCATTGGCGTATTGTAAAGCTGTTTTGGGGCCTGCTCCATCCGGGTCAAAGCCCGTTGGAATAACATCAGCAAAAGCAAAAACATCTTTCCAGTACAACCTGTTCCTGAAAGTAGCATTGGTGGTCAAATCAACAAGTGTTGCGCCATCAGATGCCCTTAACACCTTTGCTGTACGCGTAGCATCAGTAGTCCATCCATATACTACTAATTCAGAAGTACCATCTTCATTAAAATCAACAAAGTCAACCGGGAACCCTCGTTTTTGATATATATTGGAAATTATCCAGGTCTGGTTCCAGGCAATGCCATCAAAATCATAACGTATCAATGAATTGGCATTGGTTGCACAACCATCATTACCAGTTGTCACAAAAATTTCAGCATAAGGATCGGCATCAACATTGGCAAAGCTTATGCCTCCGTGGTTGCCGCTTATGTCTCTGGCTATATAATATTTAGGTTCGCAATTAGACGGGTCAAAAATATATACCCCCTCGTCTCCGGTACCTCCATAACCATCCCCTACTGCAATAATTTCAACTTTGCCATCTCCATCAACATCTCCAACCTTCGGGGTATCATAACCATAAGGGGTAAAGTTTCGGATCACCCCTCCTACCATAAAACCTCCCTTCAAATAAGCACATTCTAATTTTGTGGCAAATTCTGCATTGCCTGGGTCGGCAGTAATTTCGCATTGTGCCGAAGGCAAGGCACAATATGGCGATGTATAGCATTGGTTATCAAAGCAGTCTATCATACCATCAGCATCATCGTCTATACCATTATTGCATATTTCTTGTGCGTAAATACTTTTTGATATCAAGAATAATGTTGCCATGATTATGGCTATTCTGCTGATTTTTTCAAATACCCTTTTCATCTTTGACATTGTTTGAAATATTTGGCAGTCTCGTAGTTGGTTACTTATCATTTTGTTTATTTTTTTCTTTTGTATAATGCCCTTCTTTTTCTAAATGCTCAATGCTTTCTATCATTTTTTTCAAAGCTTCTGTAAGTTCAGCCGAAGAGCTGATCAACCTATTGTTATGTTTGCCTTTCATTTGCATAATGGTATATTTGACACAAAGTTAGACCCTGCAAGTGCTACATTGCTTGTTAGTTATCTCTACAATATCTCTACATTGCCTCAAGGACATCTCTACTATTTCTCTACAATAACGTTATTGTGAAACATAAAAACGCCTGTCAAAACATTGTCAGACAGGCGTTTAAATAGTATTAAAGCCAATTTACGGCAAGCTTTTTATTTGTATTAAAAAACACTCAAGCGATTAAGAAATTGTAATTCAATGATTTAACAAAATTTTCAAACAATTTCTAAATCAGCCTGTCCCGTTTATATCGAGAGGGCTAACCCAGCTAAATCATATTGTTCGGCTTTAAAAAGCCTCCTAATGATTAATTTGGTTGAAAACTAACTTTTTTGATTTTAATTTTTTAAAAATTATATTGATTGCAGATACTCTACCAAACTATCTTCCTGCTGAAGTCCCAGCTTTTTTCTTAACCTGTACCTCGCCATATCAACACTCTTTGCATCCTGCAGGGTAAGGGCGGCAATATCTTTAGAGCTCAAATTGAGTTTAAGTAAAGCACACAGTTTTTTCTCATTTGGCGTGAGTTCCGGGTGAAGCTTAACGAGCCGATGATAGAAGTCCTCATAAACCTGCCCAAAACGGGTCTCAAATTCTTCCCACATTGAATTATAGACCTTAATATTATATTTGCTTTTAAATTCTGCTATTAGCTTTTTGCCTTCCTCATCTGTATGTTTATCAAGAATTTCAAGGTCTTCTAATAGTTTGTTGTTCATAGTGCTATACTGCATCAACCGCATGGCCGTTGATACTAATTCCTTTTTTTTCTCTTCAAGGTTGCGGGCATGCTCTTGTTTTATTTCTGATATATCTGATAAAAGGCATATCAGCCCTTCTGGTTTTTTGTCAGGAGAGTAAAAAATAGTTTTTGTAACTAAAAATGTAGCATCTTCTTTATTCACTGTTTTCATTACAGTTTCAAAAGAGGTTTGTTGTAACCCCTTGTTTATCATATCTTCACTTTGCGCTTTCATCTGTTCAGGGTTGGGGCAAATAGTGTACACTTCTGTACCAATAAAATTAGACGAAATGTGACTAAACGTTTTCTGAAAACTCTCATTGCAACCTAAAACTATGCCGTCTTTGTTATAATAAACCATTGGGGAGGGAATAGCTAAAAGCAATGAATTTATAAAACGGTTATAATCAGATAATACCAGGTTATAATTTTTTTTATCCTTTATTGATTTAGAAACAATAAGCATGGCTTTTGTCCTTGCCAGTAACTCTGTTTTATCAAAAGGTTTACGCAAAAAGTCAGAAGCCCCGCATCTAAATGCTTCCTTAAGATCTTCAGGAGTAACCATCATCCCTGTAATCATAATAACAGGTATATCACAAAATGTCTCATCCTGTTTCATTTTACTTATTAGCTCTAACCCGCTCATTGCGGGCATATCCCAATCAGTAATGACCAGGTCGGGAGTCCATTGGCCCATGGTTTCATAAGCCTGTTTGCCATTTAATGCTTCTCGAATCTCGTACTTTTCGCCAGATGTAAGCAATGATTTACTTGTAATCATTAACATTTCAGGCAAATCATCTACGATTAATATTCGTGGAACATTCATAAAATAAGGTTTTATTAATTATTGTTTAATGGCAGTAGTACATTGAACGTACTGCCCTTTTCCGGGATACTTTCTGCCCATATTTGGCCTTTGTGCAATGCAACAAATTCGGCACAAAGCACTAAACCTAAACCTGTACCCCTTTCACTTGCTGTGCCTGATTTTGAAAAACTGGTCTCAAATTTAAACAACCGGGATAAATCTTCCTGGCTTAGCCCAACCCCGCAATCTTGAATAGATATCTTGATATTGCCGGTTTCTTCAATGATTTGAAGAAATACTTCTGTATGGGTATAAGAATATTTTATTGCATTGGTCATCAGGTTGCGTACTATTGTCTTCAACATTTGACTATCGGCATAAGCTTTTAGACCGGGGCTGATGGTTTTCTTTATGGTTATTTTTTTCTGACTGGCAAGCAATTCAATGGTATTTAAGTCATCTTTCAAGGCTTCGGCAACATCAATCCATTCGGGGTTGAATCTAACCCCTTGCCTTTGAAAATTGCTCCATTCTAACAGGTTTTGTAAAAGTGTATGTGTGTTTTTGGCTGTTTCATAAAGCATCTCGGCACACTTTCCTGCATCTTCATAGTTGTTATCAGCAATATCTTGTTGCACCATCTCTGAAAGGTTAATTAGCACATGAAACGGATTGCGCAGGTCATGGGCAATTATCCCCATAAATTTATCCTTGGTGGCATTTAACTCTTTTAATTTTTTTGCATTTTCTTTTAAGGCTACTTCGTTGAGCTTACGCTGGGTAATGTCAGATAAGATTATGGCCCAACCGGCCAGTCTGTCTTTGTTTTCAAAAACGGGAGTTGTTTTTATCAAAAAATATCGTCGTCCTCCAAAACAATCATTTTCAATATCAGTAGAATACTCTTCGTGCCTAAAAGCAATTCGTTTGGTATCCTCGCATTGTTCAAGAATCTTTTCTATGCTTTTCCCAATGCTTTTTTCGTTTAGGTTGTTAAAAATTTGTTTTGCGTGATTGTTGAAATTTGTAATCCTAAGCTTTTTATCTACTATTATTACCCCATCTGACATGCTTTCAAAAATAACTTCTAATGCTAATGGCTCAAAATCAAGCAGCTTAAAACGAAACATGCCTAAAGCCCCCATTATACCTACAATTGAAAATGAAAATGGAATAATATCCATATTACTTTTGTAGTATGATGAAAGATAATATATATAGAAACCCCATGGGATAGTAAGTGAAACTATCATCAAAAATGCCCTTACGCGGTTGATGCCAACTTGTTTTATGGCCATCCATACATATAAAAGAAAACTAAAAAGCAGCGTTAAATTTGAATATACCTGGTGTACCCAATACCAAGGCCCTTTTGTAAAGTTGGCAAATGAAGATGATTGTGCGGTATTGATGGCCAATTTTGTATAAAAAAGGTGGCCAAAATTACTATTCTGAAGAACTATTGTTGTACAGGAAATTGCAATCATTACCACTATCATCCATTTTTTCAGGTACTGATTATAGCCTGTATAATGAAGCGTAAATATGACCAGTACAGAAGGGAATAAAGCAATTCCAACATATTCTACTTTCAACCAAAAATAGATGTCTTCCAAATTGTCAGAATTGAGTTCCATAACATAACCAAAAGCATACAATGCTATGCATAATAAAATAGACAAATATGCCAATGCCCCTGGTGACTTGTAATACCTTATAGTGTAAAATGCTATCAGCAGGTTAATGAAAGAGGTAAGCAGCAATATCAGGCTAAGAGGATGCATAAATATTGGTTTTGGTCTGTTTCAAAAACAAAATTAATAAATCCTAAGCTACTTTTATAACAGATTTATTGTGTTAATTGGCCTCTGTGGCAATAATTTTGGCCGATGCAAGACAATGATGTATCCCTCCTCCGGGATGTACACTGCTGCCTGTGAAATATAAATTTTCGGTTTCTCTCGAAATAAAGTTCGGGTGTTTTGTAAAAAATGACCTAAAACTATTTATGGCCTGGCCAAATAGCGAACCGTTATGTGTATTGTATATATTAGTATAGGTTAATGGAGTTGCTACCTGTTCAAATAGTATATTTTTTGATATATTTTCTCCAAATGTTTTTTCAATCTTTGATAACACAATATTTTTAATTTCTTCCGTAACTTTTTTCCAGTTGTGCCCGTGCTTAGCAGGCACACTAACCATTACTTGCAAGTATTGATAACCTTCAGGATTATTATTGCCAGATAAACCACTAATATCATTGATATATATAGATGGGTCACTGTCAATAGCCTTGTTTTTAAATAGTGTATCAAATTGTTTTTTGCTATCGCCCGATACTATTATATTATAAAAGTTTAACCCTTCAATTTTCTTGCTTAACCCCCAATAAAATATGATGGCCGATGAAGTTAGTTTTTTCTTCATGGCTTTTTTGGCCATCTTTTTATCTTGCATAAGGTCGCGGTAAAAGTGTACTACATCTGTATCAATAACAAGAAGGTCTGCAAAGTAAGCATTAGTGGCAGTGTTGATAGATACAATACGCTTATTGCTCTGGAAAACCCGGGTTATTGGGCTGTCAAAATAGAATGTAACGCCGGCTTCTATGGCCAAATCATACAAAGCCTTTACAATACTGTACATCCCGTTTTGTACATGATATACCCCCAAATTATAGTTTAAATGCGAAACATATTTGATGGTTGCAACAGATTTATAAGGGTTATTGCCAAATGATGAAGCTGCACTATTAAATATTTCAACAACCTTGCTGTCTAAAAATAATTTGCGGTTTCTTTTATCCAGTGAAGTAAAAATATCAAGCCTGTAAAACTGCAATAAAGCTTTACGGCAAGGGGCTTTTAAAAAATTTTTGCACAAATACAAAGGGCTATATAAAAACAATGGAGATGCAAGCTCCCATAATTTTTGACATTTGTGAAGATATTGGTAAACTTTGTGTTTAGGTACTGATGTTTTGTTGCTTATCTCGTCTGCAAGTTTTTCAGCATTGCACCATGCATTGATTTGTGTCCCGTCGGGGAAAAAATATAGCCCGCTGCTTTCGGCACGATGGTAGTTGAAATAATTTCTGGGGTTTTTGTTGTGAAGGACAAATAGTTCGTCCAGCATTTCAGGCATATATAGTTTTGTAGGCCCGGTATCAAAGCGAAAACCATTTTCTTCAGCCTGACTAATCCGTCCCCCGGGCATATCGTTTTTTTCAAATACTTTTACTTTATACCCTTTGGCTGCAAGCCTTATAGCCACGGCCATCCCTCCAATACCCGAACCAATGATGCAAGCGGTTTTTGTCATGTTCTTCATTCTAATTGCAACAAATATAGCAAATTAAAAATCCGAAACAAATGCTAACTGTTTTATTCTGAAACGCTTACCCTTAAACCTGCTTTTTCGATAGTTGAAGCAATGGCTTTCAATTGTTTTCCGCTTATTTTTTCTATTGTTTCAACAGGTGTATCTCTTGCTATAGTATAAATCATAACCAGCTCAGGAGATATGCTCTTCAAAGCATCTGTCCAGGCTATAATTTCAGTATCTGTGGTATTGTCAAATGCTTGTCCATTAAAGCTTCCTTTGACAAACATAGTTTGAACAACCAGTTTTCCATTGAATTTTTTCAGATTTTCAATAACGTCATTTGCTGTAATAGGTAATTGAGGCTGATTAAGTATTTGAAATGTCCTATTTATAGCCGAATCAAGTTTCATTATGTTCAAATCTGCTTTCTTTAAAGCATTTAACACACTTTGCTTGTGCAAAAGCAACGAATTGGAAAGTACTGCAATTTTTACTTGTGGAAAGATGTTATTTCTTACAGTGATTACAGCATCTATAACTTCTTCAAATTGAGGGTGCATAGTAGGTTCGCCGTTGCCTGCAAAAGTAATGGTGTCAACAGGCTCACCTTTACTTTTCATTTCATTGAGGCGCCTTTGCAACAAATTGCTTATTTCACCAACAGTTGGAAGGTATAAATCTTTTTTGCCTTTTGTATTGAGCCCACATTCGCAGTAAATGCAATTGAAATTGCATACTTTAGCATCTGTCGGCAACAGGTTTACCCCTAATGAATGGCCTAACCTGCGGCTTTTTACCGGGCCAAAAATGATTTTGTCAAAAAGAAAGGTAGGCATGATTGGGAAGATTTATTAAAGATGTTTATTGAATGTTATGCAGGTAATGCAAGCATTATCCCCATAAAATTTATTTCATGTAGTTTAAAAGTTCTTTTAACTATTGCAGGTAAAAATAAACAAAAAAGCTGCCAGAGTTTATTCTGACAGCTTTGAAATCGAAAATTTTACAAAAATGCTATTCTTTGACCCTTTCACAGTAGCTATAGTCGCGAGTATCTATCTTTATCTTTTCTCCCTGGTTGACAAACAATGGCACATTGATACGTGCTCCTGTTTCAACAGTTGCAGGTTTTAAAGCCGTTGATGATGCAGTGTCGCCTTTTAAGCCTGGCTCTGTATAAGTAACTTCAAGCACTACAAAAGGAGGCAATTCGCAACTTAGCGGTGTTTCATTATCAGCATCAAAAACTATTTCAACATACTGTCCTTCTTTCATCAGGTCAGCATTTTCAATCATGTTTTTCGGGATAGATACTTGCTCGTATGTTTCGTTATGCATGAAGGTATATCCATACTCATCACTAAAAAGATATGAATGTGGCCTGCGTTCAACATGAGCCAAATCAACTTTTTCGCCAGCAGTAAAAGTGTTTTCAATTATTTTACCGTTGGTAAGGCTTTTGAGCTTTGTACGTACAAATGCCCCACCTTTGCCCGGCTTTACATGCTGAAATTGTATAATGGTGTAAATATCGTTGTTGAATAATATACACAAACCATTTTTGAAATCTGCTGTACTTGCCATATTATCAATGTATTAATTATTAAAAAAAGAGTGGCAAAGATATACTTTTTCATGGAAACTGAAAAAACAGGAATTATATTTTTAAACAATGTTGTCCCGTAAAATAAAATAGATACTTATAAATACTGGTAATATTGTTGATTAGAAACTGGGCCCCGCCGGGGCTTAATTTTAACGATGTTTAATTTTACTACAAACAGGTCATCGCTACGCGACTATATAATAGCAGCGCAGCAGCGAACTGTTTGTAGGATAACCAAATACACCACATGTTTCAAAGCCACATAGGGGCAACCAGTTTTTGCCGGGCAACAATGGTTTTTAAAACATATTAATCAATAGTCGTGTAACATCTTGGTATTTTCTGCTTCTTCTAAAATAATTTTTAATTCGTAATTGAAAAATCCTTAATTGTCATATCATCCCTTCATCTGCAAAACTAAAATAAGCCTTGTCTGTAACTATAAGATGGTCAAAAAGTTTTATATCCATCAATGCGCCAGCTTCTTTTACTTTTTTTGTGATATCAATATCTTGCTGGCTGGGCTTTGTATTGCCCGAAGGATGATTGTGGCACATGATTACTGAGCTGGCTTGTTTTATAATTGCATTGCGAAGTACAATACGCACATCTACAACTGTACCCGACATGCCTCCCTGGCTGATTTTTACCGGCTCAATCATCCTGTTTGCCCTGTTGAGCAATAGTATCCAAAACTCCTCATAAGGTAAGTCCCTGAGTTTGTTTCCAAAATAAGTATAAACATCATGGCTTGAGGCAAAGGTTTTTGCCTCTTCGTATGGTTGTACGCTACGCCTTTTGCCAAGCTCAAGAGCTGTATGCACACTGATGGCTTTGGCTTCTCCAATGCCTTTTATCTGCATCAACTGGTCAAGGCCCATTTTGGCAAGACGGTCGAGGTTGTTATCTGCCATTTCCAACAATTGACGGGCCAATTCTACTGCCGACATCTCGCGGCTACCGGTACTAAAAAGTATTGCTAATAGTTCTGCATTAGACAAAGTGCCTATGCCTTTGCGCATCATCTTTTCACGCGGGCGGTCGTCTTCCGCCCAGTTTTTTATACTGTTGTTTGGTTTCATATTGGGGGGTAAAAATTTCAATACGATAAATATAATACGATAAGTTAAAATAACAGTGGTAATATATCGTCAGGCAAAATGGTTTGGCTCCGTTTGATGCCGAAATAAACGGATTATACTTGTAATTTGCAATTGAGAATTAATCAAAGTTCTACCAGCTTGTGGTTTACTGCATAAACGGCCAGCGCCACCGAATTCTTGGTTTGTGTCTTTTCCAGTAAGCGTGCCCGGTGTGCTTCTATCGTCCGGCTGCTTAAATGCATCAAATCAGCTATTTGTTTATTGGTCATCCCCTGACAAATATAGGTAAGCAGCTCTTTTTCTTCGTCCGAAAAAGTTTCTTCGGGTTGTTGGTGCCGTTTTTTCTGTATCTCGTTGAAACGTTTAGAAAGCTTTACAATCAGCTCATCCGAATAGTAGGTATAACCTTCCATAACCCGCTCAATGGCTTTTATAAAGTCGTCACGCAACGAATTCTTCAACAAATAGCCTTTTACTCCCAAATCTGCCATTTTGATAAGATATTCTTCATCCTCAAATGAGGTAAGTGCTATAATCTTCAATTCGGGGAAAAGTTCGAGGGCTTTTTCAGTAGCTTCAATGCCGCTCATTTCTTTCATGTTGAGGTCCATAAAAATGATATCTGGCATCGATTCGTTTAACAACTCAAGAAAAACCTTGCCATTGGGGGCTTCGCCTATGACTTTTACATTTTTTACCGTATTCAGGATTAACTTTAGCCCTTCCCTGAAAATTTTATGGTCTTCAACAATAAATACTTTTATTGGATGGATCATTTGTAACTTTTTTTTATTGGCACGAAAAATACAAAAAAAGCAATTGGGGTTCAATATTAAGTTAAACAAAAAAAAGAGCATATTTTATCATTGAAGGCTTTAAAAAATCGAACTATGATAATTAAGGCGCTATAACCTTAGTTTACAGGCAACAACAATTTCGTTTTTATCAGACCCATCAATAGCATATCCTCCCTGGCCTAAAGTAGTACGGTCAAAATAGTGAGTTGATGAATAATGGATTTGAGCATTCATTCTTTTGCTGAGTTTTAATTTTCCTGACACTACATAGCGTAATCCCTTCCCATAATAAACTGGAATTGACATGTATGAACCAGCTCCTCTTTCTATTGCATATATTCGGGCATCATAGCTGTCGGTATTGAACCAGGCCAGGCGGCCTTGCAGATAAAATCTTTCTTGCATTGGCTTCCAACATATATCCTGCAACATAGCAAATCCAGATTGTTTGCTTTGGCCGTCCTCGTTGTACCAAACCCATTCTGCCCTGTTGGTAATGCTTATCCATTCATTGGGCGAATATTTTGCTTCTAATCTTGCCCTTTGTGTGGTATAATCTATGATATGCTTTACAGGTATTGTGCCTGAACTGTCTTGCATCCCATATTTCGCTGTGTATCTGGCAGACAAGTTAAGCCCATTGTCAAATATCCTTTTTACCTGAAAATAATAAGTTGAACTATACGAAGGTTCGCTGGTGCGATATTTTAACCAAGGATAGCTTGTTATATCTGCAAACAAAGAAACAAAGTACTTAGTAAATGGTTGTATGTCAATTCCGGCATACCATCCATGTTCGTTGACATTCAGCGACTGCTGTCCAAAAGCGTTGGCATAAGGGGCATAGTAACTTTTATCGTAGTAGCGGTACATGAGCGAGAAGCATATCTCCGAGGCAGGATTTACAGCTATTCCATGAAGCAATGCCAACGAATAGTTTTTAGCCATGGCCGTTTCGCCGTAAAAGCGGATACGCCGGGTATTTACGCGGTAATAGGTGCTGGCATTGCTGATGCTGTTGCCTGTGAAAGCAAAACGTTTGTAAAAATCATCACTGGCAGGTTTTACAGCATCGTATTTTGTTGCAGTACCAAGGGCACCAAGCACTATGTATTCATTTTGCCACAAAATGTTTACTCCGCCTGTACTTTCATGCAGTGCATGCTTCTTCTCCATATCAGCAGGCAAAGCATGAATGCCAGTATTAATGAAAGAACCAAAGCTTTTTTCGGTATTCAGTGAATCAGTAAGAATTATGCTGGCATCAATAGCTTTGTAGCTCCCAAATGCAGTGATGCCAATGTTTTTAACTTTAAATGTTGTTCCTACTCCTCTCAAATATTGACTTTCATTAAACGAAGAATATCCTGCCAGGCCGCTTCTGTCTTTAAAAGCACCTTCGGAAGTTGTGCTGAAAGACGAAGCGTATCCGTTCCACATTGCCAACCCTTGCCCAAACCGGGCTGTATAATCGCCTATGGTCAAAGCTTTCAGCCAGTTCTTTGAATGGTAGAAATATCCGGCAGAAAGATAATCAAAAGCTTTGTTCCCGCTGTTAAAATAAGGCTCGCCGTAATCATTTTCGGCCAAAAACCTTATTTCACTGTTTATTCCCATAAATGAATATCGAACCCTTGACTTTAAAGGTACTAGACAGAGAAATTTATTTGAACTACTACTATCATCAATTGCTTTAAAGCCTTCCATTTTAGGAAACATCGTTCCGACAACACTTTCAAATACATGTTTTGCCCGGAAAGGCTTCTGTTCTTCTTTTGTAATAGGATTAGCTGTGCAATATGGGATTAAATTACGTACTTCTTCCTCAGAAAGAGATGTGATAGCATTAAGCTCATTGACCGACACAAAACTTCCATTTTTTTCGCGGTATTGAATAATTTCATCTATTTGCATACTATTCAGAAAGGGTATTTTAGCAAAGTCATCGGCTGTTGCCGTATTTATATCAAGTGGTTGGTTTATCAGGCTTTCATAAATCTCTGTTCTTTCGATGTTATCAATAACCGTTTCGTCCGATTCTCCTTCTGAAATGGACTGTTCTGTACTTAGCTCATCGTTTTCGTCTTCTAAGGACTGGGCTTGAGCGTAAGAGGAGCAGATGAGCAGGAGGAATAGCAGCAAGAAGACCCCACTTAACCTCTTCAATTTATCCCAAACACCTAAAGGGGCTTTAGTCCAAGTCCCCTTCAGAAATTGTTCAAGTAAAAAGGTTATTTCAAATAAATAGCTCATAATCCCATTTTTTGATAGGTCAACGCACTGTTCCCCTTTCATATAAAGGAGGGCGTGTCCCGCCTCAGGCGGGAGTGGTTTTATTATATTTGAACAAAGCAACATACGGTGCATGCAGATTTTAAAAGCTTACCCCTGCTTCAAATGCTTGTGAAAATGGCAAGTATTGGTATTTGCTCATGGCAATGTCAACGTGGAAGCGCTTCAACAACAATCCAATGCCGAAAGTAAAGGCATGTTGGTCGTTTTGCTTTATAATGCCCGTACGGAGCTGTAAAATCTGCCATGCAGTGTATTCTAACCCTGAACGGTATAAAATTTTCGACTTGAGACTCGATTCTATCTCAGCACTAAAAATGAATAGGCTTAATGGTTGCCAGGCTACGCCAACAGCGCCATTGGTTTCATATTCCGGGTATTTATATTCATAAGTATCTGGTGGAATAATATTTTGCACTTTGCATCCAATGACAAATGGCTGCAAATTTGCCATTACGCCACAATCTAAGTTAAATAGTCTGTTTTTGTTACTATTTCCTTCAATATGTTCTTGTAGGTAGCTGCAACGTAAGCCGGCAGCAAACCTTTGCCCGAATAACCTGGCAAAACTTACGCCACACAAGGTTTTGTTATATTTTGAATAGCCAAAATATTTCAAATCTGTGGCAATGTTGATAAGCCTGGTTGGCATGATGGCCGAAAAAGCGCTGGTAGAAAGTTCTTTGATGTTAAAACGCCTTTGATAAAAGGTATTTACATTTGCTTTTTCGGCAAAAGCTACACCTGCCTGGTTATAGGCAGAAGACCAATGGTCGTACACAGCAGTGCCGCAATTGCCCATGGCCATCAATCGGGCCCCGGCACTTTCTTGTTGGGCTTTAGCAGATACTGAGATAAAAAAAACAAGGCATAGCAATGCCTTTAACGTCTTATTCATACAGGTTAACGGTTTGGTTGGGTTCTTAAAGATAGAAAAATAATTTATATTTTTACCTGCAACCTGTAAAACCTGATATGATATCTATTGATTTTTAATTATTCCACCAGCTTCACATTAACATTTCCAATGCCACCAGTTACGTCAATATAAATTGTTTGCTTGGTTTTGCCCAGCAGTTCGTTGGTGTATTCCTGTCCCATTTTGTAAAGGCCTTTAGTATTGACAGAACCGAGTACACCGCTGATGTTCATTCTAATACCAATATCTGCGGGTAGTTTCAACGTTATTTCACCTACACCGCCTTTAATACGGGCATGAAGGTCGTTGTTCCATTTACCACTAAGGTCAATAGTGGCATTTCCGGCCATAGCCTTAAAGTTCACTTCTGGTACCGAGGTATTGCTGAGGTTTATTTTCGCTTCACCAGCCACCATCTTGAATTCAAACCTTTTGAGCTGACAACCACTTAGGTCAATATTGCCATTGCCTGCTGTAAGCTTGACAGTCAGGTCATGTTTTACTTTTTTGTTAAGGGCAATGTCCCACAAACATTCGTTGTCGTTGTTGTTGTCGTTGTCATCGTCCATTTGTATATGCCCTTTTTTTGACGTGATGCTGAGATGGCCGGTTTTCCCTTCTTCAGTATAAGAAAATTCGGGTTTCAATATTTCTTTATAAAACTTATAAGTTCCTTCAGTTAGTTGGGTTGCAGAAGAACTAATATTCAACCTGCCTACAACAAACTCTATTTCTGTTTCAACTATTTCGGCTTTCCCAAGCGGAATGTTTTTTACCACTGTTTTTTGGGTCGAATCATCTGTACGGACAAAGCCAAAAGATAAGAACACGATTGACAAGCCGACAAAAAGGTATATACTTCTCATGTTTTTAGTTTTTAAAGTAAATAATCTGTAGGACGATTTGGGGCACTAAAAGTTACAACAACTGTTTCAGATATCCAATTGTTGACATGTATTAATAATCATAGTTTCAAAAATGAATTATCTTTGTATCAATAAGTAACACCCAACATATCAGTGGATAAAGGATTTGATAAAGAACGAATAATTGCTCATTGGATTGAAAGTTATGACAAGGATTTCTAAACTATGACGGATTTATTTGTTACTAAGAACAATCATTGGGCTTTATTTATGGGGCATCTGGTAATTGAAAAATTACTTAAGGCATTGTATGTCAAGAATATAAATGATTTTCCGCCTTTAATTCATGATTTACGGAGAATTATTGAAAAATCTGGAGTTGAGTTAAGTATAGATAAACAGATAATTTTGGATAGTATTTCCAGGTTCAATATTAACGCCAGGTACGATGACTATAAGCAAAGCTTTTACCATTTGTGTACCGACAGCTTTACTTCTGAATGGATTGAAAAGATTAAGGATTGCAGATTATGGATAAAAACGATGCTATAAGGATAAGTAAAGGATATTTGCAAAAGCTCAGAAATGCTAATTTAGGATTTGCTGAAGCATACTTATTTGGCTCATTTGCCAAAGGCAATCAACATGACAATAGTGATATTGATATTGCGATTGTGTTAAAAGATAACGTAAACCACACATTTGATACTGACGTTCAATTGATGGTTATTAGAAAAGGCGAAGAAACAATAATTGAACCTCATGCTTTTTCAAAAGAAGAATTTGATTACCAGGTTCCTATTGTAAATCAAATTTTAAAATACGGAATAAAAATAGAAATTTAACACTTGATATCCCTTGGTTTAAGCAATGACAGGTGTTATAAAGTATTATACATCTTGCCGTTCGTTCTGTTTTGGCAAAAATGACGCAACTAAACTTGAAACGATAGTCAATGCTTGCATTTTTAATTGCAGTGGCTTAGCCCCCTTTCCTTTTAGGAAAGGGTTGGGGATAGGTCACTGAATATGGTTTTTTAGAAATACCAAGTTGATAAATTGCAATCTGCCCAAATCTGAAGTAACTTTGGGTAAACCCAAGCAACATGGCAAAGAAAAGACGAATTTGCACATTATGGATTTACGTGGTGATGGTGGGTATTTTGGGAAATTGTAATGGTCAAACTCCAGGTAATACCATGAAAAAAATTGACAGACAACCAGCAGTGGCAGGTACTTTCTACCCTGCTGATGCTGATGGACTTCGCAGCATGTTGGACAGCATGTTCAAAGGGCTGAAACCTGAAACAAAGGAACAGCCTTTGGCAGTAATTGTTCCGCATGCCGGGTATGTATTTTCGGCAGGAGTGGCAGCTAAAGCCATTTCGCAGATTGACCGTGAGGCAAGTTTTGATAGGATTTTCATTATTGGTTCGAGCCATACCATGCATTTTGATGGCTCTTCGGTTTACACCCAAGGCGATTTTATTACACCTTTTGGAAAAGTAGAAGTAGATGCTTTGGCCGAACAGCTGTGTGAAAAGCACAGCTTTATTTCCAGCAACCCGCAACCCCATGCCAGGGAGCATTGCCTGGAAGTAGAGTTACCTCTTCTGCAATACTGGCTAAAAAAGCCTTTTAAGATTGTCCCTATTGTAATTGGTGGATATACCGAAAAAACCAGTAAAAAATTGGCTGAAGCCCTTGAACCATATTTTAACTCGAACAACTTGTTTGTGATAAGCACTGATTTTTCGCACTATCCAAAATATGCTGATGCTGTAATGTCTGATGGTATCATGGCTGAAGCCATTGTTTCCAATTCATCCCGCAAATTTTTACTTGAAAAAGAAGCGCTTGAAAGCAAAGGCATTTCTAACCTTGCTACGGCTGTCTGTGGCTGGACTTCAGTCCTTACCCTTTTGTACATAACAGAAAAGCTCGAAGGCATTACGATTAAAAAGATTGATTATAAAAATTCCGGCGATTCACCTTACGGAGGAAACGATAAGGTGGTTGGATATAATGCTATTTGTGTATATCAGGAAAACAAACAACCGTCTCCCCTCTCCGATTCGGATAAAAAAAAGCTGCTAACCTTGGCCCGTAAGACCATTACTGATTATGCAAATAAAATAGAAATTAAAGACCCTGATGCTAAAGACTTTGAAGGGGGCGCATCTATGTTGGCCGGCGCTTTTGTTACCTTACACAAAAATGGAAAATTGAGGGGCTGCATTGGAACATTTCGGGCTGACCAACCTTTGTACAAAACAGTGCAGTCAATAGCTATATCATCTGCTTTTGCTGACTCGCGCTTTGAGCCTGTTAGTGCAGAAGAAGTGCCTTCGCTACACATTGAAATCTCGGTGTTAACGCCTATGCGAAAGATTAATTCCATTGACGAAATTGTACTGGGCAAGCATGGCATTTACATCCGCAAAGGCAGCAGTTCGGGGGTGTTTCTGCCCCAGGTGGCCACTGAGCAAAAGTGGACGAAAGAACAATTCCTGGGCTATTGCGCCCGTGACAAGGCGTACATTGGATGGGACGGCTGGCGTGATGCTGAAATCTATGTTTTTGAATCAATCATTTTTGAAGAAGCGAAATGAATGGCAATACGATATCGAAACGTGAATTTATTAAACGAATAGTAGCAATGGGAAGCTTAATATATGCCGGCTCGGCTGCAGGCATGTTTGCAGGCAAAGATAAGCCCTGGCGTTGGGCACACGAGGCTATGTTTTATTCTGTAACACCTCATGGCGTAAGGTGTGGACTGTGCCCAAACCAATGTTTACTGGGCGAAGGTGTTACAGGCAAATGCCGCAACCGCATCAATTATGAAGGAAAGTTGTTCTCCATAGCATATGGCAATCCCTGTGCGGTACATATCGACCCCATTGAGAAAAAGCCTTTGTACCACTTTCTTCCCAATAGCAGGGCCTTCTCTATTGCCACTGCAGGGTGCAATTTTGCTTGCCTCAACTGTCTCAACTGGCAGATTTCGCAAGTAGGGCCTCGCGAAACCAGCAACGAAGACCTGATGCCTGATGAGGTTATTACCGAATGTCTTGCTGGCAAATGCGAAGCGATTGCCTATACATATTCTGAGCCGGTCACTTTCTACGAATATGTTTTCGAAACAGCTAAACTGGCCAAAGCCAAAGGGATTAAGAATGTGTTTATCTCTAATGGCTATATCAATCCCGGCCCGCTGAAGAAGCTTATCCCTTACCTCGATGCAGCCAACATCAACCTGAAGTCGTTTAGCGACGATATTTACCAACGGCTTAATGGCGGGACGCTTCAGCCTGTTTTGAACACCATAAAAACCCTGAAAGACAATAATGTGTGGGTTGAGGTAACCAACCTCGTTATCCCGGACTGGACAGACAATTTCGACATGATGCGCGAAATGTGCCGTTGGCTGGTCGATAATGGTTTTGAAAATTACCCACTGCATTTCAACCGGTTTTTTCCACAATATAAACTGCTGAAAACTCCGCCAACACCTATTCCTACATTGGTGAGGGCAAAACAAATTGCGCAGGAAGCAGGAATGAAATATGTTTACTTAGGCAATAATCCCGAAGGCTCAGATAATACTGTATGCCCCAAATGCAAAAAGGTGGTGGTCGAACGTACAGGCTTTTCAACCACAGCAGTGCATATCAAGGCCGGAAACTGTAAGTATTGTGGCGAAAAGATTAACGGGGTGTGGAGTTAAGCAAAACAAACAAAACAAGTGGTTGTCCTAAATTGTCAATTAAAAATGTGGGTTGTACTGGATTCGAACCAGTGACCCCTACCCTGTCAAGGTAATGCTCTAAACCAACTGAGCTAACAACCCGTATTTGTTATAAAAACAATTCTATAATGACAAAATTCATCTGCCTACATATTGAAGGCAAAAGTAAAAAAAGTTTTTATTTTTACATGCTTCCCATAAAATAAGCTTATCTATGAACACAAAAATTATATCATATAATGTAAACGGGCTTAGGGCTGCCTTGTCCAAAGAATTTGCTTTATGGCTTCAGTCCGAAGCCCCTGACATTATTTGCTTACAAGAAACTAAGTTACAACAAGGACAGGTTGATACAACAATTTTTGAACAAATGGGTTATTATCACTATTGGCATTATGCGCAAAAAAAAGGCTATAGTGGCGTTGCTTTATTTACAAAGAAAAAACCGTTAAATGTTTTTTATGGCATTGGCAAAGAACCTTATGATAGCGAAGGGCGCCTTGTTGCAGCCGAGTATGATGGTTACAGCGCCATATCGGTGTATTTCCCATCAGGGACTACCGGAGATATTCGTCAGGAAATAAAAATGGCTTTCTTGCAAGATTTTCTGGCATTTATAGAAAATTACAAAAACCAACAGCCAAATCTGATTATCTCGGGCGACTTTAACATTTGCCACAAGCCCATTGATATCAACCATCCCGAAAGGCATGAAGGGTATTCGGGGTTTTTGCCGGAAGAAAGGGCTTGGATGGACTCATTCCAAGCGGCTGGCTATGTTGATTCTTTCAGGGTTTTCAATGGAAAGCCCAACCATTACAGTTGGTGGAGTTACAGGGCAGGGGCACGCAGCAAAAACCTTGGCTGGAGGATAGATTATCACTGGGTTTCTGAACCACTTAAAGAAAAACTTGTATCTGCACAAATATTGTCCTCAGTAATACATTCAGACCATTGCCCGGTTGAGGTGGTTATCGATTTGCCTTGAAATTAACACTTTGCGAAATAAAATATGGCTTAGTAATTTTTTATACTGCATTTCTGCGTATATTTGAAACGAATAAATTATTTGCCGCATGACAACACGGATAAAAAAAAGCTTAACTATTGCCCTACTGGCTTTTGCAGCAATAATTGGCAATGCCCAGACAGCATATTTTGAAATGAACCGCATACAAGCCTGCGATTCATTTTACGTCAGGTGTTACAATAAGTGTACAGCTTCTGTTGGAAGTTCGGTGGACAATGATTACACTTACACCTGGAATATTGAAGGGAATACAACAATTATTAAAAAAAACACATCGCCTATCAGGGTATGGCTTAAAAAGCCTGGATTAAATAAAATAACCCTTACCATGGCCCACAATACCCATAGTGGCGAAAAGGCTTCTTATACAAACTCTTTTCTGGTAAGGCCCAAACCAAACGCTTGGTTTACTGTAGCAGATACTTTTGCTTTAGGTAACCTTACCTACAGGATACGAACAGGAAAAGTGCCTGCAGATTCTATTAAGTATATTTACCGTTACACATTAGATGGCCAATTGCTGGCTTTGCATGATTCTGCAAAAGAAAAACGCGATACAACCTTTATGAGATTTAGTTCACCCGGCGAACATACCGTTGCTCTTACTGTAAAAGATTGGTATGGATGTACAGCCCGGCATGATACGGTATTTTATGCTTCAGACAAATTAATAGTGCCAAAAGTTTTTACCCCCAATGGCGACAATATTAATGATTATCTTTTTGTAGAAACCAATGGACGCGACATTTATCACTTTGAAGTGTTTAACTCAAACGGACTTAGGGTTTTTCATTCCGAGTCTCCTTCAATTATGTGGGATGGAATCATCGAAGCCAATGGGCAGGAAGCTCCAGCCGGGACATATTATTACATTTTAGAACCCAAAAGTGCAGGAGGCAAAGCAAAAACCAAAGGATATTTTGTTTTATTGCGGAAAAAATAACATGAATAACCAAAAACCTTTGTCAATAATAGTAGCCGTTGCAAAAAACTACGCAATAGGCTACCAAAATAAGCTTTTGTGGCACATACCCGAAGATTTTCGTTGGTTTAAAAGCATTACACAAGGGCACACTGTTATCATGGGCAAAAACACTTATTATTCGTTGCCCAAACGTCCTTTGCCCAACAGGCGCAACATAGTCATTTCTGATATCCGCGGTGAATTTATTGAAGGTGCTGAAATGGCATATTCTATTGATGAAGCTATTGCTATGGCCGACAAGGATAAAGAAAACTTCATTATTGGCGGGGCTTCTATTTACCGTCAATTTTTTGATATAGTTCAAAAGCTTTATATTACCCATGTTGACAAAGAATTTGTTGCCGATACGTTTTTCCCCGTTATTACAGCTGACAAATGGCAGGTCGAAAAAGAAGCCCAACAACAGGAAGAACACCCTCAAGGGCTTAAATACCATTTTGTCATCTATAAAAAAAGTAACTCATTTTAATCAAATTTAACCAAACAACCATCTTGTTTTGTTGTTTTGATTATTACTTTGCATAAAAAAAATGCCAACTTTTGTGGGATACAACATATTTTCGAAAGACAAAACAAAGCTGCACTTTAAAATATGGGACGTTGCTCAACCTAAGATATGTATATGCATTGTCCACGGATTGGGCGAACATAGCGGCAGGTACGAAGAGTGGGCAAATATGTTTGGCGAAAAAAATATTGCTGTAGCCTCATTTGATTTTCGCGGCCATGGATTATCTGACGGCAAACGAGGCCACGCTTTTTCTTTTCATAAATTATATGATGATATAGATGCATTTTTAACTGAAGTAAAAAGAAGGTTTCCGCTTGTACCGCTTGTACTGTACGGACATAGCCTTGGAGGGAGCCTGGTACTTAACTATTACATGTCAGGCAAAAGCTATCACACCTCGGCCATAATTGTTACCTCTCCCTGGTTTAAATTAGTCAACGAACCCTCAAAATTTTTAATAGACTTTACTATGGCGTTAAGCCGTTTTTTGCCTTTTATCACTGTTTCAAACAGGATAAACCCCTTGTTGTTATCGCGCGACAGGCAAATAGCCGAAGAATACACAAAAGACCCCTTGGTACACAACAAAATATCTTTACGGCTATTTCATGAAGCATACCGGATGGGAATAAAAGCCTCAAAACAAGCTTATAAACTCAATATCCCCACCCTGATCATGCACGGAGAAAACGATGCCATAACATCATCTGCTACATCTGTAGAGTTTGCAAGAAACACCGGCCCTTTTTTATCATTACACGACCTTTGCAAAAAAATGGTTTTTCAACACATCCTCCATTGGTTGCAGGTAAACAACCTTTACAGGGAAGATAATAGCCCAAAAAATGTTGTCATTCAGAACTATTATTGAAATAAACCCTTCGGACAGCAAGATATCACACAACACTCCAATGTGCATGATGGGTTCGTGCTTTGCAACCAACATTGGGGAAAAACTGGAAAGCCTGAAATTTGACATCCTGCTCAACCCTTTTGGGATATTGTTTAACCCGCTTTCGATAGCCGCCTCTTTAAAAAGAACTGTCGAAAACAATCCATTTACGGAACAAGAACTTGTTTTTCAGCACGAAATGTGGCATTCGCTTGCTCATCACGGAAAGTTTTCGCACACGGATAAAAGCAAATGCCTTGAGAATATCAATTCTTCGCTGGCAGAAGCCCACGAAATGATACTAAAAAGCAAGTTCCTCATCATGACCTTTGGCACAGCCTGGATTTATTTCTACAAAAAAACAGGCAATGTAGTAGCCAATTGTCATAAGCTACCTTCCTCAGCGTTTGACAGGCGCCTGGTTTCTGTAGAAGAAGTATATACAAATGTTTTTGACTCACTTTCGTTAATAAAAAAAATCAATCCCGGCATCCAGTTTATCTTTACCGTAAGCCCGGTGAGGCATCTGGCTGATGGGGCCCATGCAAACCAGCTAAGTAAAGCTACTTTACTACTGGCTGTTTCTCAGTTATGCAATACTTTTGAAGCGCAATATTTTCCTGCTTATGAAATTATTTTGGACGAATTGCGCGACTACAGGTTCTTTGCCGATGATATGGCTCATCCATCGCCTTTGGCTGTTGATTATGTTTTTGAGCGTTTTGCTGAAACCTATTTTAATAAAGAAACCCGGCATTTAAACCTCAAAATTGATGAAATATATAAAGCCGTCAACCATAGGCCGGTAAATGAAAATAGCATAGCTCATGAAAAATTTAAAGAAATCATGCTAAAAAAGATTGAAGACATTGAAAAGGCCAATCCTTATCTTGATTTCTCGGAAGAAAAAAAGCATTTTATACTAAACCGCTAATAAACTCAATGAAATAAAACCGTTTAGCAGGTTTAGGTAAAACCAACAGATTAACAATTTCAGATTAAGAGTAAACGAATTATTCTGAAGTTCGTGTTGACCACATTCGGGATCAGATAAACAAGAAAAATAAAACCGCCCCAAAATTACTTTTGAGACGGTTTCAACTATCCTTTTATTAAAAATTATCCCAACACTACTTCAACATTGTAAGTCTTCCCGGCAGGCTGAAGAGGGATCATATTTCCGCTTATTTCTTTTCCATCTACAGTGAGCCTCTTTACACCTTTTTGTACTTTATCAGGGTTGCTTACTTTAATTACATATATGGCCCCACGGAATTTGCGTGTTACAGTAAAGCCTTCCCAGCTCGAAGGGATACAAGGGTCAACAATAAGCCCGTCATAATCAGCTCTTACTCCAAGGATATATTGGGTAATACTGGTAAATGTCCATGCTGCACAACCTGTCAACCATGAGTTTTTGGCTTCACCCGGACGAAAAGCGTCTTTACCGGCAATCATCTGGGCATATACGTAAGGCTCGGTTTTATGCAGGTCGCTAATATCTTCGAGGTATGAAGGACATATTTTCTTGTAATATTCCCAGGCACGTTCGCCATTGCCGTTTACCGTTTCGCCAATGATAATCCAAGGGTTGTTGTGGCAGAAAATACCGGCATTTTCTTTGTATCCGGCAGGATAACTTGATATTTCGCCGTATTCAATATAGTATTTTGTGAAGGCAGGATTGTTGAGCACAATTCCATATTTGCAGTCGAGGCGTTCTTTAACCGCATCGAGGGCTTTGGTGCAAAGGCCTTCTTCTTTTCCAATACCTGCCATGGTACACCAACCATTTGATTCGATAAATATTTTGCCTTCTTCGTTTTCGTTGCTTCCAACTTTTCTGCCATAGTAATCATAAGCGCGGAGGAACCACTCTCCGTCCCAACCATGCTTTTTGATAGCAGCAACCATATTGTCCACTTCTTTTTGTGCACGGGCTGCTTCATCATTCTTGCCAATTTTTTTACAAAGCTCAACATATTCACGGCCATATACAACAAACAAACCGGCAATCATTACTGATTCAGCTTTTGAACCTTCCGTTTTGTTTTCTGTAGTCTGGAATGACTCGTTAGGGTCGTTCGAGAAGCAGTTGAGGTTGAGGCAATCGTTCCAGTCGGCACGGCCAATAAGTGGCAAGCCGTGAGGCCCGAGGTTGTTCACCACGTGGTCGAAAGATACAGTAAGGTGGTCGAACATGGTGCGGGCCACAGACATATCGTTGTCAAAGGGTACCATTTCGTCGAGAATGCTGAAATCGCCAGATTCCTTGATATAGCTGATTGTTCCAAGGATTAACCACATTGGGTCGTCGTTGAAGCCTCCACCGATGTCGTTGTTACCGCGTTTGGTAAGCGGTTGGTACTGGTGGTAGCAGCCACCATCAGGGAATTGGGTAGAAGCAATGTCGATAATACGTTCGCGGGCACGTTCAGGGATTTGGTGCACAAAACCAATCAAATCCTGGTTAGAGTCACGGAAGCCCATTCCACGGCCAATACCCGATTCGAAATACGAAGCAGAACGTGAGAAGCAGAAGGTAATCATACACTGGTACTGGTTCCAGATGTTGACCATGCGGTCGAGCTTTTCATCGCCCGAAACAACATTGTAAACGCTCAGCAGGTTGTCCCAATACTTGCGCAATTCGGCCAAAGCAGCGTCAACTTTTTCAGGAGTATCAAACTTTGCAATGGTTTCTTTAGCTTTCTTTTTATTAATGATATTTTTAGATTCCCATTTTTCGTCCTCTTTGTTTTCAACATACCCCAACACGAAAACGAAGTCTTTGCTTTCGCCCGGCTTCAGTTCTACTTCGAGGTAATGAGAAGCTATTGGAGACCATCCATGAGCTTCAGTGTTGCGGGGTTTGCCTTCGGCAACTACCTGAGGTTCGTCAAAACCATTGTATAAGCCAAAGAACGATTCGCGGTCGGTATCAAAGCCCTGAATTGGGGCATTAACTGAATAATATGCGTAATGGTCGCGACGTTCTTTGTATTCAGTTTTGTGGTAAATAACAGAGCCTTCAATTTCAACTTCACCGGTAGAAAAGTTACGTTGGAAGTTTTCCATATCAGCAGCAGCATTCCACAAGCACCATTCAACAAACGAAAAAACCTTAAGTTTTTTGGTCTCTTTGCTGTTATTGGTCAAAGTAAGCTTTTGTACCTCAGCCCAGGTTTTTAAAGGAACGAAATATAAAACGTTAGCTGTAACGCCGTTTTTCACGCCTTTGATGTTGGTGTAATTCATCCCGTGGCGGCATTCGTAGTTGTCGAGCTCTGTTTTGCATGGTTTCCAGCCTGGAGACCATATAGTATCTCCATCTTTGATATAAAAATATTTCCCGCCACTATCCATAGGGACGTTATTGTAGCGATAGCGGGTTAAACGACGGAACTTGGCATCTTTGTAAAATGTGTATCCGCCGGCGGTATTAGAAATGAGCGAGAAAAAGTCTTCATTGCCGAGATAGTTTATCCACGGCCATGGAGTGCGCGGGTTGGTAATAACATACTCCCTTGCTTTGTCGTCAAAAAAACCGTACTTCATAAATTGTGGTGTTTAAAAAAATATTGATTAATTTATTTTTTGATGTCTTTAATTTTTAGTTGAATAGAGGTTTGCCCCCGGTATTCGTTTTCTTCAATGCAATAGCAAATGTCAAACGAATAGCCTTTACTGATATAAGGGTAATGGTTTGAAAGGTTGAAACCTATTGCGGGGTATGGCTTAAAAGGCTCATCTTCATGGATAATATTGAGCTTCAGGTGTTCTTTGTTGCTTCCAACAATGCGGCCGGTCCCATCGTCCACTACATTTTCGGTAAAAAACACAGGTGCCATGTTGTTTGGCCCAAATGGTTCAAACTGTTTGATGATTCGGTATAGTTTAGGCGTAATATCTTTCAATTTTAGTTCCATATCCACTTCAATACAAGGGATTAGCTGTTCGTTCATCACGCTTTCTGCAACTACTTCTTCAAATTTTATGCGAAAAGCTTTGAAGTTTTCTTTTTTCATGGTCAAACCTGCAGCATACATGTGCCCTCCAAAATTTTCGAGCAAGTGGCTACAGCCTTCTATTGCTTTGTACAGGTCAAACCCTGTTACAGACCTTGCCGAACCTGTAATAAGCCCATTTGACTCTGTAAGGACTATGGTAGGCCTGTAATATGTTTCGATTAACCTCGAAGCTACAATGCCAACAACGCCTTTATGCCACGATGGGTTAAAAAGTACCGTTGTCTTGCGGTTATGTTGATCTTTATCGGAAGCAATCATATCCAATGCCTCTTTGGTAATGTTGCTGTCTATATTTCGGCGTGTATTGTTAAAATCGTTGATCATATCGCCCATATCGAGTGCTAATGCTTCGTTTTCGGCAATAAGTAGTTCTACAGACGAAGTCCCTGTTTCAATTCGGCCGGCGGCATTAATACGGGGCCCTATTTTAAAAACAATATCATCAATACAAATTTCTTTATTTTCAATACCGGCTATTTGTATGATAGCTTTCAAGCCACTACGCGGGGCCGAGTTCAGTTGTTTTAGCCCAAAATAAGCCAAAATGCGGTTTTCGCCTGTGATAGGGACAATGTCTGAAGCAATAGATACTACTACCAAATCGAGCATCTCGTATAGGGGCTCAAAACTATAGCTGTTTTTCATGCAAAATGCCTGGAGAAGCTTGAACCCAACACCGCAGCCAGAAAGCTCTTTAAAAGGGTAACTACAGTCAGGCCTTTTGGGATCTAACACTGCATAAGCTTCAGGGATTGCAGCCCCGGCAGTATGATGGTCGCAGATAATAAAATCTATACCTAAACTTTTGGCATACGCAATTTTTTCTACAGCTTTAATGCCACAGTCAAGGGCTATTACCAGAGTAACACCATCAGAAGCAGCCAAATCAATACTTTTAATTGATATTCCATATCCTTCGGTGTATCTGTCGGGAATGTAGTAAGATAGTTTTTTGATATACTTTTTTAAGAAGGTGTACATCATGGCTACCGAAGTAGTCCCGTCCACATCGTAGTCGCCATACACCATCACTTTCTCTCCATTGTCAATGGCTGCTTGCAATCGTTCAACCGCCTTGCCCATATCTTTCATCAGAAACGGATCGTGCAGGTTTTCGAGCTCTGGCCTGAAAAACATCTTTGCTTCCTCGAAAGTATTGATACCTCGCTGAACCAAAAGATTTGCTATTGGATATTCTACGCCCAATACTTGCATCAGGTGTTCTACTTCTTCAGTCTTACCGGGTGTATGAATTATCCAGTTTTTCTCCATTTACAGGCTTTTCAGGTTTTATCTATTTTTCAAATTTGTCCTTTTTATTGAACCTTCAAAGATATATTTTCTGATACAACAATTAATGCCATGGCTTTATTTTTTTATTCAAAATTCAACGCAAATTGTTTATCAGAGTAAGGATTAACAACATAAAAGCGCTTTATGTTTTTTAGACGTTTATTTATTTTTGAGGTTAAAAATTTATGGGTCAATAAAATGCGAGAATAGTAGATATTTTCTACTCTCCTCTATTTGAATTGTCTTTCCAACTGTTTTACCAATCTTTTAGCTATATTTGCTAACAACCTGATATTTCAATGAACATTATGATGAAAAATATACTCTTTGCATTTTGCATTATAATTGCTTTAATTGCAACAAGTTGCAAAAAAGACAAGGCCGATTCTGCCACTATATCTGAGCTTGATATATCTATCAATCAATTTATTTGGGACATTATGAGTACTAACTATTTATGGGCAGACAATGTGCCTGCCTTAAATAGCAGCAATTACAGTTCCACTATTGATATTGAAGAAAAACTGCTAAAAAAATATAGCGACCACAAAAAATTTTTTGATACTTTGTTGTATTACAAAGGCTCTGTTGACAAATACTCGTTTATTATAGATGACTATGAGAAGTTTGAAGCATCAAGGCAAGGTTATGCTAAGTCAATGGGGTTTTATTACAATTTATATTTATTTAACAATTATAAAAATGACGACAGGCTTTTTGGGTTAGTAATGTATGTTGTAAAAGGAGGGCCGGCAGATAAGGCAGGGATTAAACGGGGCGATTTTTTTTTCATAATTGATGATACCCAGCTCACCATCAATAATTACCAAAATCTTTTGTCAAAAGAATCTTATAAAATCAGCTTAGCTTATTATCATGCTTATAACAAAGAAATAACCGTTACAGGGACATCATGTAACCTTACAGCTGAGGCATTACAAGAAAACCCGATTTTTTTGGACACTATTTATTCTATTAATTCACGCAAAATAGGTTATCTGATATATAACTATTTTGATCCAAACTTTGATAGCCGGCTCAATGCCATATTTGCTAAATTTAAACAAGAGAAAATCAGCGATTTAATCCTTGACCTTCGGTATAATGGAGGAGGGGCTTATTCTTCGGCTATCAATCTGGCCAGCATGATTTATAGTACTGACAATACGAAGGTTTTTGTTAAGAATGAATACAATCAAAAATTACAGCAGAAATTGCTTGAAAAATATGGCGAAGGTTTTTTTAAGGCCTGTTTTACAAGTAAAATAATAAAAGGAGATGCGATAACTGAAGAAAACATTAATTCTTTAGGACTTTCAAAAATATATATTATTACAACCCAGTCAACTGCTTCAACAAGCGAAATGTTGATAAATAACCTTATGCCATACATAAAAGTATATACCTTTGGTAATAAAACCTTTGGATACGGAGTGGGTTTAATGTATTTCAAAGATTACGACCAACTAAACCGACTAAATACCAGGCACAAATATGCAATGCAAATTGTAGTGCTAAAAACGCTCAATGTTAATGGGAATGGATTTAACACAGTGGGTATAGAACCATATATTGCCGTTGACGAAAATTACACCAGTCTTTTACCTTTGGGAGATAGAAATGAAACATTGCTTAATGAAGTCATTTCTAATATTTTCTCATCAAAATCTGCAAAGCTTAATAATCCAACCATTTTTGATTTTTATGCCGACAAAAACGACCTTATCCCTCACAAAAAAGAGATATTTATGAATACTATCTCTTTCAAGAAGTGATATAGATGATTTATAACGCAAGGTTTTAAATATTTGTCCTGAGGATGTAGTCCAAGTCAAAAACCTAAACTATAAGATTTTTCTTTCGTACCTACGGTACTTTTATTACATCGTATTTGCATTTTACTACCATACTATTGGCCCTCCGGGTCTTTTGTGAAAAGGACTTAGCGATAATCAGTACAAGTTTTGAAAATTTTGTACCATAAAGCTGTAGTAGTATTGTACGCGTTACAAACGCGCACAACCGAGCCCTCCGGGTCTTTTGTGATATTATATTTTGTCACAAAACAATAAACCCGGCCAGGAATCCTGACCGGGTTTATTTTTATAGTAAAAAACTAAATCGTGATTATAGTTTTACCAAACCTTTTTTGGTGCCTACCCATGCTTTCCCATCTTTGTCAAAAGCTATGGCAGTAACATAAAGATTAGGCAAGCCTGATGTTTTTGCAGTCCAAGTTTGGTTCTCTAAAATGGCAAGGCCTTTTTCGGTACCTACCCATAAGCGGCCGTCTTTACCTTCGGCAATAGCATGAATACGGGCACTTGGAAGATCATTTTCCGTAAAGCCAAAAATGTCAGGGCTTTTGGTTTCATGCCCTACAATAAACTGTAACCCACTATTGCCACCCATCCAAATACGGTTTTGGCTGTCAACAAACACAGCATTCATTGTATCTGATAAGCATGGGCCGTTGTAAGGTGAAGATAACTGCGAAGCTCCGGTAAAGGCATCTAAGCTTTCGTTGTAGCCATAAGCCCGGTAAATGATTTTGCCGCTGGTAGCAAAATATACATCTCCATCCCAGCTGGCAATGGCATTTACCTGAGATTTAGCAAATTCAAGGTTTATATATTCATCCAAAGCATTAACCAACAGGTTTTCTTTTTTCCACTTATCGTCTTTGTTCATGGTAGGGCCTGAAGCTGTGCCAAACCAACGGATTGACTTTGCATCAATATGGCTGGCATAAACTTTATTGCTTGAAAGCTTTGCCGCATCAATGCCTGTGCCTGACAATACACCATCGGTAATAGTGCATTTGGTAAGGCCATTAGAAGTGCCAACCCACAACGTGTTAGATGCTTTCTCGTATCCAAGAGAAAGAATCTTTGTGGCAGCTACTACATCCTGCAATTCGTATCCGGCTTCGACTTGACAATACAAACCGCTATCAGTCCCAACCCAAAGTTTATTAAAATTGTCTAAAACAATAGAGGTTATTTCTTTGTTGTCGAGGTTTGACAACACTACTTTTGTCTTTTCTGGATCATCATCACTACAAGCAGTAAAAAAAACTGCAAAAGAAAAATATAAAAGCTTTTTTATCATATCATTATTTTTTAGTAAACACAAATGTATAAAATACATTTATTTTCGACATTATCTTACTTGAAGTTTCAACGATTTTATTTCGCTTCTGCCATTATACCGGGCTTTGAGTACACATACATAAGCACCGCTTTTGAGTTTGCTTGCATCAAAGGTCTTTGTATATGAACCGGCAGCTAATTGTTTTTGTTCAATATACTCAATCATACGGCCGTCTGTTGATGCTATAAATAACGAAACTGAAGCACTGGCTTTTAACTGATAAGTGATAAAACAGCTATTAACCACAGGATTTGGGTATGCATTGAGAGATGCCTCAACTTGCGATACTTTGATGGCCGTTTTATTAGATACCAATCCTGAAGGATACGAAACTAATTCTATACCTTTGCCGTCTGCACTTATATTTCTTGAATATTGCTTATTAATCGGATTATCCCAGTGTTCATGAACCCCTAACGATTTCATATAAGTTCCGTCGCCTTCAGGGTCATATCCGGCAAATGGATATGATTTGCCATCAATATCTTTAACCGTAGTAGGCCAGTTAGCTGGGTCTGCTGCCTGGTGCAGGAAATCATCTACAGCAGGGAAAAATGGGCGGTCTTTAAATTTGGTATTTTTATCGGCCTCAGCCCTGAGAAAATCTAAACAAACAGATTCCAAAGCTACTTCGTCCTGAGAAACAAAGAGCGAACTTGGCCAGTCGTTGTTAAACGGGGCAATACCCCATTTTACTGGCATATCAGTAGCTTCAATGCCGCTCCATAAACCATCAACGACAAATAGCACAGTGTTTCCCCCAAGTTTTTCATGTCCCATAATATCTGTCAATACTCGGTACATATGATAATCACCACGACAATGTGCAGCTGATAAATCGTCGTTGCCAGTTTTCATATCGCCAGTAGCAATAGAACCTGCATGTAATCTTTCAGCACGATAACTTCCACCATGAGAACTAGAACCAAAATGATTTTTTGCAGATAATGATACACCACTACGAGCGTGAGCTTTTAAAGCAGAAATATTAATCAGATAATCGGCATCGTACATTTCCTGCATCATATCATCATTAATTGCAGATGGCATAACTTTGCCTTTATCAGACCAAACAATAGCATTACTTACCCATCCAGAAGAAGTAGTTCTTCCTAATGATGTTTTGTCATCTTTATCAATAATGATCACTTTAGGATACATTGGCCAAACAATATCTGCCATACTTTTATATACATGTGACATTGGCTCTCCAATGATGATGTCGCTTTGGGCAACGCCACAGCTATCAATGAGCTGCACTAAAAATGCCAAAACAGCCTGAGGCGAAGTGTTTGACATAGCATTGCCAACGCCTTGTCCTGAATTACCTTTTTCTGACAAGTCAGAGTAAATAGCCCAACCAGCCTGGCCGTTGTTGACTTTGATAAATATTTTTTGTCCGGCTACATAACCACTTTCTGTACCTGTTTTCTTTTTATTAAAGTTTTTGAAAATAGCATCCCATGAAGCTTTTACTGTTGACTCGCCTCCAATCAACATAATTGCTTTATTGGCAAGCATATTAATAGTGTCTTGGTTTGTGTTTTTTGCCTGGAAATAAGCATCAGACTTTGTAAGGTCCATTACTCCGTTCCAGCCTCCTGTTGAAACAATCATATTTGTACATTCATCTCTTGTAGCAGCAGGGTTCCATACCCATGCAACACGGCCGGGCTTGATGCCCCAAGCTGTCCCCATAGGGGTATTAGGAGCATCAGGAAGGACACCACGAGTCCATTGAATACCCAAGGTATTGGCATAAATCTGTTTTACATCATTGATATTGAAAATAACCACCAGTACAAAGCTAATGGCAATAGCCCCGATGGCTGCCCAATATTTTGCTTTTTTGAGGTTTGCAATAGCTTTTCTGAAAAATAAAAGCGAACCACCTAAAGAAAGCAGGTAAATTACAAAACCCGACATAAGAGGTGCAGCCGTG
>JAKPQD010000212.1 GCA_029572965.1 Bacteroidota bacterium
TACCTGCCCTTTGATTACTAAAGCTGACGGAGGAAAATTTGGGAAGACCGAAAAAGGCAATGTTTGGTTATCTTCAGCATATACTTCACCATACCAGTTTTATCAGTTTTGGATGAATGTATCAGATGCTGATGCAGAAAAATATATCAAAATATTTACTATGTTGCCCCCGGCTGAAATTGAAGATATTATTGAAAAGCATAAAGCAGAGCCGCACATGAGGTTGTTGCAAAAGACTTTGGCCCGTGAAGTTACAATAATGGTACATTCGCAGGCTGAATATGATTCGGCCGTTGAAGCTTCTGAAATATTGTTTGGCAAAGGAACGGCAGAAACATTGGCCAATTTAAGCGAAAATGATTTTCTTGCAATATTTGAAGGAGTCCCACGTTTTGAAATTACCCGTGAGGTATTAAAAAGTAATATTGGCATATTAGATTTAATGGCTTCTTCGACAGCAGTATTCACCAGTAAAGGTGAAGCAAAGCGGTTGATAGAAGGAGGAGGTTTAAGCATTAATAAAACTAAAGTCAATAGTATTAATGATACAATAAACGAAGGGACATTGCTTAATAACAAATATTTGTTGGTCCAAAAAGGGAAAAAGAACTATAACCTGATTATTGTAAAATAACATTAACCAATTTGATATGGGAAAGAAAGACCAATTTGAATTTGATGCTACCAGCATAATTAAATTCATTTTAAAAAACCTAAAGCTTTTAATAGCAGTTTCTCTTATTGCTTTTGTAGTATCTGCTGTTGTGTCATTTATGATAAAACCCAAGTTTAAATCGACAGTAATTGTTTTTCCATCTTCAACAGCTTCGATTTCAAAATCGGTAATGAACATGAACTATTTACCTTTTAATAAGGCAGATTTGTTGAATTTTGGTGATGAAGATGACTGTGACCAATTGACCCAAGTGTTGATGTCTGCTGAAATAAAAGACATGATGAACAAAAAATTCAATCTGATGGCCCATTATGGGATAGATAGTGTTAAGACTGCTTATCCAAAGGAGAAATATTATAATGCATTTGAAGATAATTTTCGGTTTCAGCGGACAGAGTACAAGTCAATTAAGATTTCTGTATTGGATATAGATAAAGAACTGGCAGCTAAGATGGCAAACGATGTTGTTGCGTATGCAGATTCTCTAATATGGAGAATGCGCAAATCAAGGGGTCAAAAAGCATATGATTTGGCTCAATTTGAGTATGCCCGCTTTGATTCTATTACAAAGACGACCACAGATAGTATGAATAAGCTTACCAAACTTGGGCTTTACGATTATAAAGTTTTGAGCAAGGATCTGAATAAAGCTTATTACAGTGCACTTTTAAAAGGGAAAACCGATTTAGCAAATAAAATTAAGCAAAGAATGGATTTAAGTGCTAAATATGGAATAGCCTATGATGAATTAAACCTGAAATTAATTTATAATGTTGAGCAACGTTCTGCCATGTTTTACAAAGTTCAGGAAATAAAAGCCGAGTTAGAACAGGCCTTACCAAGTAAATTTATTGTTGAAAGCGCCAGGGTTTCTGAAAAGAAAGCTTATCCAAGAAAAAGCTTGATAGTATTGGCATCAACTGTTTCAACATTCTTCCTGACTTTGATTTTATTGATTTTTGTTGATACTGTAAAAAAGTATTTTTAATATACCACCTTGTTGAAGCTTTTTAAGAAAGAAAATATTGTCATTTTCATTCTCACAGTACTGTATATTTTAGCTAATGCTAAATTATATTTATTGGGGTTTGAGTGGTTATGGTTATTGCCAATTGCATTATGGATAATCCTGCTTGGCATTTTTGCCATGGATTCTTTAATGTTTTTATTGTTATTTCTTGTTCCTTTATCCATACCGTTAAGCCATTTTGTGCCAGGATTGCCTTTTAACATGATGTTGCCTACAGAGCCAATTATACTTGGGCTGACATTTATATTTTTGATTAAGGCAATACGTGAAGAGTATTTTGATAAAGATATTATTTTTCATCCGGTTACATTGGCTATTTTCTTCAATCTTTTTTGGATATTAGTTACCAGTTTTACCAGCGAAATACCAGGTGTATCGTTTAAGTTTTTGGCTTCAAGGTTTTGGTTTGTTGTAGTATTTTTTTTAATTGCTTCACAACTTTTTGTACGATTCAGTAATATTATCAGGTATTTTTGGTACTATGCAGCTGGTCTTAGCATTGTTGTAATGTTTGCTGTAGGTAGGCTTGCTGTTATCGGGTTGACCAAGCACCAGGAAGCCAATCAGGTGGTAAGGCCATTTTATAATGACCATACAGATTACGCTGCTGCTGTAACCATGATTTTGGTATTTATGGTCGGCTTATTATTTCTTAAAAAAAGAGCTAAAGGGCTTGAAAAAATTTTTTATATTGGGTCTTCTTTATTTTTCACAATTGCTTTGATTTTGTCATATACCAGGGCCTCGTGGTTGAGCCTTGTAGTGGCTTTAGGTTTTTTTGTGGCCATGTTTTTGCGTTTTCGGTTGAAAGTAATATTTTTTATCATCGGAGTATTGGTAAGTTTGTTTTTGGTGTTTCAAAATGACATTATCATTGCATTGGAACGAAACAAGCAAGACTCGGACAAAGACCTTTCAAAACATATTACTTCAGCGGCAAATATTAGCACAGATGCATCTAATATGGAACGTATAAACCGTTGGCATTGTGCAATTAAGATGTTTAAAGAGCGTCCTTTGTTTGGTTTTGGGCCAGGCACTTATCAATTTTTGTACGCTCCGTATCAGGTCAAAAGAGAGATGACTATAATTAGTACAAACAGGGGGGATGTTGGCAATTCGCATAGCGAATACCTTGGGCCATTGGCAGAGTCAGGTATTTTGGGAACATTGTCATTTTTGTTTATCATTATAACTACCATGGCTACGGCATCGAAGCTGTATTTCAGGTCAAAAAGGCGAAAAGTGCGGGTAATGGCTATCACGTTGCTGGTAGCCATGATAACTTATTACACGCATGGGTTTATGAACAATTTTCTGGATACCGATAAGCTTTCTGCTTTGTTTTGGGGCTTTACAGCTATGATAGTAGCTTTAGATGTTTATCACGCAAAAAAACTGAAAAAAGCTTAAATGTACCCTGCCAATTTATAGACTATTGAACCTGTAATTTCTTTTAACAAAATACCCCATTTTTCTATTATTTCTGTTTTAGGAATAAAATAATCATCAAGGTACAATTGATTTCTGCATAAAGGGTTTGTAGAAAGTATATCAAACTCAAAACCAGATTTTTTGAAACAGCCCATTGAACGGCGCATGTGAAAAGCTGAGGTAATAAGCAAAATACGCCCTTGGCAGCTATTGAGTAAAGCCTTAGTCATAATAGCATTTTCGTGAGTATTGCGTGATTGATCTTCTATCAAGATGCAGTTTTCTTTGACACCCATATCGGTACAAAATTTGCGAATTATAGGGGCTTCTTTCTTAGATTGTCCCCAAACCAAACCAGAGCCCCCTGTAATAAAAATAGTGTCAATTTTGCCTTGTTTATAGAGTATAATTGCCTGCAATATCCGGTCAATAGATTCGCCAAAGAGCATTTTGCCATTTTCTGTATTCCCAGAAGCCATACCTCCAAGTACAACTGCATAAGTATAATGTTTTTTTACAGAGTCGGCAGGTAACGATTCAATTTCCCATTTTTTAGAAACAAACTGAAAAATTCCAGCATTGCTAAAAATGAACAATAAAATTGCAGCAGATAAATAAAAAGCTTCTTTTCTTTTTTTTAACAATAAGCCGGTTACAATCAAGGATAATACCCAAACTATGGGGTTTATCAGGAAAAACAAAAGCTTTGACAGTATAAAAAACATACGCTAAGGTTTAATGCATAAAATTTGTGCAAGTTTTTTAATAGTGGTAAAAATACAGATTTTTATCAATATTCTGTCCGATGATTTTGGGGCTAAGACAGTAACAGGATGCCCTGCCGAACCGTTTTTATTGACCGGCTAAGATGAACGGGGGTTAACATTCTCAGTACAAACAACTATATAACAAAAGCATGCGTCACAGACGTGCTATAGCTGAATTCCCAGATAAAGTAAAACTTAACCTGGAAAATTTAAGACTCACTATTTAACCATTTCGGGGGTTACCTCGTTGGAGTGCTTGATATTGCCTGTTTCAAAGTCGGTAATATTCTGCAAAGTAGTATTGGCAATCTGTACCATGGCATTGTCTGTAAAAAATGCCTGGTGGGCAGTTATCAGCACATTAGGGAAAGTCATCAGGCGCATAATTTTGTCATCCGCAATAATGGACTCAGACAAATCTTTAAAAAAGATAGATTCTTCCTGCTCGTAAACATCGATTCCCAAATAGCCAATCTGGCCAGTTTTAAGGCCATTTATGGCCGATTCGGTGTCAATAAGCTTGCCGCGGCTGGTATTGATAATCATAACCCCTTTTTTCATCTTTGCTATACTTTCGGCATTGACTAAGTTGTGAGTGTCTGGTGTTAGCGGGCAATGCAGTGAGATAATATCAGACTGGTTAAACAGGGTATCCATTGGCACATATTGGCCTATCCCGGCCAATTCTTTATTTTCAAACTTATCGTATGCCAGAATATTACAGCCAAAACCTTTAATGAGTTGGGCAAATACTGCCCCAATCTTGCCAGTACCAATAACTCCAACAGTTTTTCCATTAAGGTCAAAGCCTATGAGCCTGTCGAGTGAAAAATTTCCTTCACGGACACGGTTATAAGCCTTATGAGTTTTTCGGTTCAAAGTAAGTATAAGTGCTATAGCATGTTCGGCCACTGCATGAGGGGAGTAAGCCGGTACGCGCAATACTTTAATGTTTTTTTGATAAGCAGCTACAATGTCCACATTGTTAAATCCTGCACAACGCAAGGCAATCAGTTTAACACCAATACAATGAAGACTTTCAATAATTTTGTCATTAAGGTTGTCATTGACAAAAACACAAACGGCGTCGCAACCTTCGGCCAGTTTTACTGACCTTTCTTTTAATGGCGATTCGAGAAATACCAACTCGTGATTTGTGCCGGCAGCAGCTTTTTCAAGATATTCTTTGTCGTATGGCTTGGTATTATATACAGCGACTTTCATCTTATAAAAATTTAAAAACTCTTACTAATCAAACATTGCCCCAGCTAAAATGTTCAAAATTAAAGCCTGCCAACGTCAAAATCCTCTCTATAACTGTATTGCAAAGCTCATCAACCGAGGCAGGCATGCTGTAAAACGAAGGATTGGCAGGACAAATGATAGCCCCGGCCTGGGTCAGGGTAAGCATATTTTGTAAATGTATAAGGCTGTAAGGCGTTTCGCGAGGGGCTAAAATGAGTTTCCTGCGTTCTTTGAGCATCACATCAGCCGCCCGGGTAATAAGTGAGTCAGAATAACCACAAGCAATGCGGGCCAAAGTACCCATACTGCAAGGACAAATAATCATGGTGTCAAAGCCAGCCGAGCCACTGGCAAATGGGGCAAAAAAGTCATCAGTGTTATATTGCACAATACCATTGAATTGAGGTATTGGCTTTTTCAACTCATATTCCCAGACATCCACGGCATTTTTAGAAAATACAACAGCGGCTTTTTCCCATTGTCCGTGCAATGTTACAAGGGCCGAAAGCAGTTTTTCGGCATAAATGGCACCGCTGGCCCCGGTTACTGCAATGACAATTTTTCGTGACATGCTTGGTTATTTTATAGCATAATTAACAGCGAGGGTCAGCACATTGTTGAACTGGCCATAAACTCCCCAAATGGTCTGGTTGCCAGAAACATGGCTGACAGGGGTTAGTGAATAATTGAGCCGTAAATTGAAAGACACTTTTTCATTCATTTGATAACCTACCCCGCCAAGAGCAGACAATTCCAACGGTTTTACAGTTGATGTGGCATCTTCAGGCCCTGCACCATAATTTAACGTAGCATAACCGCAATAGCCAAAAGCAAGTCCCATCTCGATAAAGCCTTTATTCTTGATTTTCATAATGGCCATTACCGGAAGCTCAGCATAATGCAACGTTTTGCGGTAAGTTTCCAAATCATCTTTTGTGGTAATCTTAGCTGCCCCTTTCATCACGTATTTCAGCTCTGCCCGGTATTTCCATTTGTCCGATGCAGCGCGTTGTACAAACATACCAGCAGCCACACCGGGTTTATTGTATCCCCCAAGCCTGTCGCCATCCATCTGGCTGCCAGTAATACCAAGTATGATACCTCCTTCAAAATACTGGGCTGAAACAAACGCAACCTTGATAAATAATATTAGTGCAAGAATAAAGATTCTTCTCATTTGTCATGTTTTGATTAGCTAAGGTAAGATTTTAAAGTGAGAAAAAAATATTTGGCATAAACAAGTAAACATTATCTTTACGGACAAATGGTGCAAAATGAAGTCGTTAGTAATTGCCAGCAACAACAAGCATAAAAAAGAAGAAATAGAGGCTCTTTTGAACAACAGTATCCAACTTTTTACCCCTAAAGAAATCGGATGCTTTGACGAATTGCCCGAAACAGACAATACGCTTGAAGGAAATGCCCTCCAAAAAGCAATGTATATTTATGAAAAGTTTGGCTACGATTGTTTTGCCGATGACACAGGGCTTGAAGTAGAAGCCCTGCAAGGTGCCCCGGGCGTTTACTCGGCCAGGTACAGTACTGATGAGGCCCCCGATATTGACGAAAAGCTCAGGCCAGAGTACAATATTCAAAAGCTTTTGCGGGAGCTGAAGCATAAAGACAATCGTAAAGCCCGGTTTCGCACTGTTATATGCTTTGTTGAGAAAGGCAAGCCTGTTTATTTTGAAGGTATAGTAAACGGGACCATTATTGACGAAAAAAAAGGAACTGATGGATTTGGCTACGACCCTGTATTTATTCCCGATGGCTATACTAAAACCTTTGCTGAAATGGACATGGCAACAAAGAACGCTATCAGCCACAGAGGCAGGGCTGTTGTAAAGTTTATAGAGTATTTGTCTAAAACAAAGTAAAAGATACTATTTCATTATTCTCAACGTTTTGAATGGAAAAACCGATAATATGCCCGATAAATTGAAAATTGCAGCCATAACATTGCTGATAAGCCTTATTATACCTGGAAAAATTATAGCAACAGATATCAAGTTAGGCGAATGGCAAGACTATTTATCATACACGCATGTAAAAAAGATTATTGATACTGAAAACAGGGTGTATTGCATGACCAGTAACAGCCTTTTTTATTATGATAAAACCGATAACAGCATCAATACCATTTCAAAAGTACAAGGCCTGACAGCCAATAACTTTGCCAACATTGCCTATTGGGGCGAAGGGAAAATGCTCATTATTGTTTACGAAGACCTTTGTATTGATTTTGTGCAAAACAACAAAGTCGCAGTATT
Source organism: Bacteroidota bacterium (assembly GCA_029572965.1). Taxonomy (GTDB): domain Bacteria; phylum Bacteroidota; class Bacteroidia; order Bacteroidales; family DTGW01; genus JAKPQD01. The sequence continues at coordinate 7,423 of JAKPQD010000212.1, forward strand.
TCCTTATATCAAAAACAAAACGGGCATAAACAATAAGACCATCAACGATATTATGCTTTACAACAACCGGCTTTACTTAGCTACCGGATTTGGGATTGTTGTAATTGACCTGCAAAAACAGCTTGTTGAAGACACTTATACTATTGGTATAGGCAATAAATCGGAGGCAGTGTTCAGTCTTGCTTATGACAACACTTATTTTTATGCATCGTCTAAGAATATGATTTTCAGAGCAAAAAAAGACGAGCCATTTCTTGCCGACCAGTCGAGGTGGGAATTTATGAAAAGTACAGATACTGAATTTGGCGAAATAGAATGCTTTGCCAACAAATTGTTTGCCATAGTTAAAGACCCAGCGGTATGGGCAGGGAACTACATTATAGCTTACGATGGCAAAGCCTGGAGCAAAGCGGCATTTCCTTTTGACGATTATAAAACCTTAAAAGTGAGCAACAACAAAATGGTTTTGACAGGTTTCAAGGTATATACGGCTGACGAATCCATGAATGTAAGCACCACAGCCACATTTGACAATGCCCTTGATGCTACTATGGATAAAAACAATGTTATTTGGATTGCCGACCAATACAAAGCATTGATAAAATATATGCCCGATGGGCAATATGAAATAAAAAACCCAAACAGCCCGATGTTTAATCCAGTTCAGACATTAGATATTGCAGACAACCAGATGTGGACAGTCACAGGTAGCAACAACGGATGGGTAAACCAATGGTCGAGACAAGGATTTTCGAGCTACACCAACAACAAATGGAATTCTGTTAATATTTATAAAGAAAGCCACAATCCGCTCCTGGACTCGATATATGACTTTGTAGATGTAAAAATTAACCCTTCCAACCCTTCACAAGTATATTTGGCTACCTGGCAAAAAGGCTTGGTTAAATACGAAAATGACCAAATAACAATTTACAATGCCGGGGCTGGCAACAGTACTATTGGCGAAAATATTTACTGGCCAGGCAGATACTGGGTTTCAAACCTGAGTTATGATGCTTATGGCAATCTTTGGATGACAAACCCTCGAAATCCAAAGCCATTATCAGTATTGAAAACCGATGGCAAATGGAAAAGTTTTTCTATACCAGGTTTAATCTCAAGTTATTACCTGGTTGACAAATTAGTTGCAACAAGCTGGGGCGATATTTGGATAAGCAATATCAACTCTTCAAATCTTTATGTTTACTCTTATAAAGGCACCCTGGATACAGAAAGTGATGATGAAAAGTCTCCTTATAGCTTATCAAACTTAGTCAATGAAGGCAATGCATTGATTGCATCTACAGTAGTTTATTGCATTACCGAAGACCGCGATGGCAATTTGTGGGTAGGCACTGATGCAGGGCCGGTTGAAATTTTCAATGCAAATTATTTTTTCGATAACGGTGCAAGTGCTTCTAAGGTAAAAATTGCACTGAATACTGAAGATAATTCAGCAGTATTTCTGCTCGAATCAGAACGTATCAATTGTATTGCCGTGGATGGGGGCAACCGCAAATGGTTAGGAACACAAAACTCCGGTGTATATTTGGTTTCGCCTGATGGTACCAATCTAATCAGGCATTTTACGGCAGAAAACAGCCCGTTATTTTCAAACACCATTATTGACATTAAAATCAATAGTAGCACAGGTGAAGTTTTTTTTGCTACAGACAGAGGGCTGATATCATATAGGAGTGATGCCACAAAAGGTAGCGATGAGTTTGGCAATGTTTACGTATTTCCTAATCCCGTACGTGAAGATTATACCGGAGATATAGCCATTACAAACTTAATTACCGATGCTATTGTTAAAATAACTGATATATCAGGGAACCTGGTATATCAAACAAGAGCTAAAGGCGGCCAGGCAACATGGGATGGCAAGAACCTTCGTGGAATGAGGGTAAATACAGGTGTTTATCTTGTTTTTTGTTCCAATAATGATGGTACTAAAACATTTGTAACCAAGTTGTTATTTATTCATTAACAATAATATGGGCTTGAGAAGTATCTTTTTTTTGTTTTTGCTAATACGCTTTAGTTCCGGAGCGTTTTCTCAAACTCAGCTGCTTAGCCTAAAACAATGTATTGATTCGGCAAAACAAAACCTGCCGGCTTTGCAATTAGCCTCTGCCAACAGGGACGCAGCCAAAAACATATCTCCTGACCTGCATTTCAGCACAGAATTTTCGGTAAAAAACGGGTATTTGTACGCTGACCAAAGAGGGACTGAACTAAATATAAGACAATATGCTGACTGGCCTGGTAACTGGCCATTGCAAAACCAATACTCCTCAACTTACAGCGAAATGGCCTCTGCACAATATAAACTCGAAGAGAAGCAAATAATAGCAGGGGTTAAAAGTGCCTATTACAGTGCCCTTGGGGCACACCTGTACTATGGGATGATAAACAATTTACTCTCAGAAATGATGGAAGCATTGAAAAATGATACCTCCTGGCTTTTCAATGATACCATTCTGGATACAGATTATATGGCGTTGCATGATGTGTTGGCCCAGTGGCAACTGAAAAAAGAAATGGCTTACGACGAGCTGATTATTGCAGATGGCAAACTTAAAAACACAGCCGGCCTTAAGCTGGAAACAGAGCCTCAGGACTCAACCATACAGATGTATGAGCTTGAACCTGCCCCATCAGGCAATAACAGGGCCCCGGCCAATCTTCTTAAATCTGTTGAAAAAGCCAGAATAAAAATAAACGACATCAAAACCAGGATGGTTAAAAATGAAGCTTTACCTTCATTTTTTGTAGGCTATAAATACCTTGATGTATCTGGCTCAAACGGCTTACATGCCTGGGAAGCAGGAATAAGGGTTCCTATTTTTTCAGGAAAAACAAAAGATGCAAAAGCACAACAAAGACGCATCACACTGCATTCAGAGAAAACCATGCTGGAAATGCAGACAGAGATAGATGAATTGCTTGCCCGCATGAACCAATGTTTTGACCGTATCAACTTTTACTACGATTTTGGCCGCCAGCAAGCCAGAAAATACAATGAAGCCGCCCGACAATATATTGCACGTAGCGGAAAAGCAGATATTACTTACCTAAACCTGCTGGTCAAACGCGAACAGTATTATTTTGACTATATAGAAGCGCTGAATCAATACAACCAATATGCTATACGCTTTGAGGTGTATGCATATTGACATTAACAGTAATTGTTATAAAAATTTGGCTTAAACCCTTCTTAGAGTCCACTGGCTGATTAATAAAAGGTTTGAGTCAAACTGAGGCTGCGTAAAAAGAAATATTAACCGCAAAGTTCACAAAGAGAAAAAATAAAGTACGCAAAATTTTATAGGCCGATTACTAACACTTTGTACCCTTTGCGGTCAGTTTTTTTGACATTTTACTTCACCCTCATGCTTTTATTTTGTTACTGTTTCAGGGCAGAAAACCTTTTTAATTTTTGTAGGTACAACAGCATTATTTTCATAATACTCAATAGTAATGGTATCCCCGAAAGGTAATTGAATACTGATATCGCTATTGATATTTGGTTTTTTTACTTCAAATGTTTGTTCCTCTTTGCCTGAATCATAACTAGATACATCCCAATTAACAGGACCGTTTGGCATTACCCTATACCACCAAAGCCCGCCTTTTAAAACTATCTTTAGGCTATAGCCATCTGGAACGTTTGCAGACATTGAATAAGCAAAATCCCAGTTGCTTTTATTATCAATGGTTGTAACACTATCGCTGAGGAGGTTAAACCCATATTTTGAACGATAAGGATATGTAATCGATTTTTTGGGTTTGAACTTTGTGTTATTGATAAAGCTTTTTACATATTTTTCAAAATCAGGGACCTCAATACTTTCGTTCAATTCCTGGTACCTTTTTATAAGGTTGGCACGCACAGCAGCCAAATCCATATATTTTACATCTTCAATCAATTTGCTGCCTAAAGTACTGTCATTTAAAATGCCATCTGCTTTTATATCAGTGATGATGTTGGCCAGGAGCTCGCTCATTTCGGCAGAAGTCCTTTTTCCCTGCAAAATAACCGAAACAGCAAGCAAAATAGCATTATCATCGCCACTTTTAACCAAACTCAGTTTTTCTGAGCTGGTAATATCAGGTTTTGAAATATTGAAAATATCCAGGACCTCTTTTTGTGCCTGCTTTTTAGCATCAGCAAAAGCTTTCTTTTCTTGCAAAACAAGGTATTCGATACGGCTTCTTTCGAGGTGCGTCAAAACATTGACATTTACTGCCGAGTCTTTTGAAAGGTCAGTTATAGCATACAAAGTAAGCTGTGAGCCAGATATTTCGTTTGCCACTTCATTGAAATAAAACCCATCTGCTTTGAAAAGCACAAAACTTGAGGAGAGTTCGACATTCTTTTTTTCAAATTTCCCCGAATTATCAGCTATGGTAGTATTGTAAACTTTGCCTGTTTGGTCAAGAGAGTTATCCAGCTCAAAAATCATCACTGACGAGCCATTTACAAAAGGACCCTTTTGAGCAAAGCCATTTAGCTGTTTTTTTATTGTTTTATTTTCTTCATTGCCGCTATTCTCATCTGAATCGCTTTTGCTGCATGAAAAAAATGCGGAAATACCTACTAAGGCTAAAATTAAAATTTTCGTTTTCATGGGATTAAGGTTTAAATAATCTGTTATAAAGTAATTAATAAAATACCAATTTTATAAGTATTCTTCTGATAATTAAGCCTATAATAGTAAACTCCTTTAGCCAGGTATGAAAGGTTTATAAGGGTTTTCGCAGTATTTATAGATTGTTTGGCTACAATTGTCCCTAAGCTGTTGTAAATAACAAAATCAAAGTTTGAAGAAGAGCTGTTGTTGTTCAAACTGATTGATATTATACCTGTAGAAGGGTTAGGATAAATACAAAATGATATTTCCTTTGTACTTACAATATTGTTTAATTGACTATGTAAATAACAAGTTGTAAAAGCAGGGTTTAAATATAACAATTCGTTGTTTTTGTAGAAGCAAACAAGGCTTCTACATGCACCAGTCGCACAAAAGTAATATGGAGCAAGTATGCCTTCATTACTGCCAATACCTTCATAGTATTTTACATCAAAAGTATTGTGTGTATTAATAATATCGTATGATTTTCTGTTCTTTCCTGCAATAATTTCAGAAGAAATGCCTGAGACTTTAATGTTACAATGATTGAATTCAATAGTGTCTCCAACCGTTTTGTTAAAGTTATAAAGCGTATCTATTCCCCAAAGTTGGTTTGAATACAGGACAATTTTATTTTCTTCCCTTATATAACCATTCAGTTTCCATTCGGAATAAGAGGAATCTGAGGATTCAAACACTTTGAACCAATATTTTTGGTCATTAAGTAAAATACTGTCCTTTATTTTGTAAGCATAAGTTTGTCCATAATTGGGGGGATTCATGCACTGATTGTTAAAAACAACCCACATTTTAGCAGTATCCACTATGGGTTCATATTCTTGGCCAAAACATAACTTTGTAATAAAGAATAATATCACAATAAATAAAATCTTTTTCATCGAGGTTAAGATAATATTTACTTGAAAAGTACGAGAATTTATTTGTTTTTCAAATTTATTAAGCTGAAAATCAAAAGTTGAAAATATTTACAACCGAATTCCAACAACAGCCATGTCTGTTTGCTGTTTGAGGTCGGTTTTCCAATGCTCAAAAGTTTTTTGCAGCATTTTTGCTTGTTTTTTGATGTCTTCTTTCGAAACAGTCCTTAGCAACTCCATTAGCTCATCTGACAAATAGCTGTCGGGATAGCTCTTTCGGAAGCCAAGGAACCCGTCATTGAGCAAATACAAAATATCTTGCTTGGCAAGTTGAATCTTGTGAGGGACAATTTCTAAGTCTTTGGTGAAAAAACCATTTACCGACCGTTCGCTCTTGAGTTCAACAAGCTTATCGCGTTTCAATGCAAACAAAGAGGTATTTACCCCGGCATAGTTTAAGGTACTGCTTGAATAATCGAGGCTACAGAAAACAATCTCGGTGTAAGGCATAGCTATATCTTCATTGGTGATAAATCCTTCCACTGAAGACTCCAATTTCTTGAGCAGTTCCACCAAATCAATATTGGCCATGATATTTTGCTGAAAATATTCTTCAATAAATTTTTTGAAAATAGAGGCATAAAGTACAGACTGAACGCCTGTATTTTCGTGAAAAATGAGACAGAAGTAAAGGTTCTGCTGTATTACCTTGGTCCAGAAAAAAGTGGCAGGTACTTCGGAAACCGGCATAGACAAGTACAACGAATCAGGGTACATCTGGTGTAGCAGCTCAGAATTGGCAAACAGGTAGCGGTGTACCTGCGCTGCCATCCAAGTGCTCTGTAGCATCTCTTTGCGCTGGCGTATCAGCACCTCTTTTTGAAGTTTGAGGCGGTCTTTTTCTATTTCTATGTCCACCAAACGTTTTTTGAGCTCTTTTCGGGCCATAACAGCATCAAGCGTAGTGTTTACGCGGGCTATAAGCTCATTTTTGTTGAAAGGTTTCTGTACAAAGTCCGATGCGCCACATTCAAAAGCTTCTGTTGTAGCTTCACTGGCAGTGAGCATGATTACAGGGATTTCTTTTGTCCTGATGTCAGACTTCAATGTTTTCAGGGCATCTATGCCCGACATTTCAGGCATTTGCCAGTCCATGAGGATTACATCTGGTTCTTCACTCAAGGCCTTTTCAATAGCCTCGCGGCCATTTACCGCTTCTATAACAACATAGTTGTCATTATGTTCCGCAAACAAACTTTTTATCAGCGAAACCACAAGCTTTGAATCATCAGCAATTAATATCTTACTGCTCATTGGCAATATTTTATATTTTTAATGTGCTTCAAGCCAATTTTGTCCCGTTCCGGTATCAACTTTTAACGGAACAGCCATTGGATAAGCATTCTCCATTTCTCTGACTACTATTTGCCGCACTTTCTCTAACTCCTGCGGCAAAACATCAAAAATCAACTCGTCATGCACCTGCAATATCATCTTCGATTGCAGTTTTTCTTCCTGCAATTTATGAAAAATATTAATCATGGCAATTTTAATAACATCTGCCGCAGAACCCTGAATTGGGGTGTTTATGGCATTGCGTTCTGCCATGCCCCTTACTACGGCATTTTGCGAATGTATATCCGGCAAATACCTTCTGCGCTGCAAAATAGTGTCCACATATCCATGCTCTTTGGCAAATAACACCATTTTGGTCATGTACTGTTTTATGCCCGGAAAGGTTTTAAAATACTCCTGTATCAAGTTCATGGCCTCGGTGCGGCTAATATTCATACGCTGTGCAAGGCCAAATGCAGATATACCATAAATGATACCAAAGTTTGCTGTTTTTGCTTTACTACGTTGTTCCTTTGTCACTTGTTCTACAGGGATTTTAAAAACCTTTGATGCTGTAGCTGTGTGAATATCTGCATCGTGCAAAAAAGCATCTATCATATTGTCATCCTGGCTCATGTGTGCCATTATACGCAACTCAATCTGGGAGTAGTCGGCCGAAAGGAGTATATTACCCTCTGAACAGGTAAAAGCCCTGCGTACTTCACGGCCTCGCTCTTCACGGATAGGGATATTCTGCAAATTAGGGTTAAGCGAGCTTAGCCTTCCGGTAACTGTAAGCGTTTGATTAAAGGTAGTATGTATTTTCCCGGTATATTTGTTGATCATGTCCGGTAAAGTCTCTACATAGGTTGAAAGTAGCTTGCTCAGTCCACGAAACTCCAAAATCTTAGCTATGATAGGGTGTTTGCCTTCCAATTGCACAAGCACTTCTTCTCCAGTAGAATATTGCTTGGTTTTGGTCAGTTTTCCTTCATACGGGATAGCCAGTTTTTCAAACAGTATTTCGCCAAGCTGTTTTGGTGAAGCGATATTAAATACTTGCCCGGCCAGATTGTAAATTTCTTGTTCCAGTTGTTTTATATCCTCAGCCAGTTGTTTCTTATACCGGGTTAAATATGCACTATCTAAGGTAAAACCAGCCTTTTCAACATTGATTAAAACTTCAAGGAGCTTTGACTCAACATTGTAAAAAAGCTCTTTTGCAAAAGACTTGTCAATCTCTTCTTTCAGGACTCCATATAGCTGAAAAGTAACATCAGCATCTTCAGCAGCATAGTCAAGCAGCTTTCCCTTTTCTACCTGGTTCATTTTCTTTTGTGCCGCGCCTTTACGCCCTATCAACTCTTCAATGGGGATAGGCCTGTAACCTAAATACTTGACAGACAAGGTGTCCATTTTGTGATTTTGCTCTGGATACAGCAAATAATGGGCAATCATGGTATCGAAAAGTGGACCTGCCACAGTAATATTGTACCGCAACAAAAACAAAATGTCAAACTTTAGGTTATGTCCTATCTTAGTGATGTTGGCATTTTCAAAAGCCTTTTTTAAAGGGGAAAGAAAAGTTTTAGCTTTTTCAAAATCATCTGCTATCCTGATAAAATAAGCTTCGTGGGCTTTTACAGAAATAGAAATCCCAACCAGTTCGTCGGTATGAGGGTCTAAGCCGGTAGTTTCGGTATCAAAACAAAACATTTGAGCTTGCTCTAACACCAGGCAAAGCTTGTTCAGGCTGTCTTCATCTTCTATCCAGAAGTATTGATGAGTAACATTGGCAATAGTTTTGTACGTTTCAACGGCAGCAGTATTTTCAGCATCAGCTATCGCAAAGCCAAACAAATCTGGGGTATTACTGACAGGCTTTGCAGCTTGTGCTGGCTGGGCATTTTTTACAAACTTTGGGATTAATGTTTTGAAATCCAGCTCTTGCAATAACTTCAACAGGCGTTCATCGTCAAATGGCTTTGACAAAAGGGCTTCTTCGTCGAAAGTTATTGGAGCCCCAGTGTTGATAGTAACCAACTTTCGCGAAAGCAGCAACATCTCTTTGCTGGCTTCGATCAGCTCTCGTTGTTTTGGCTTCACCTTGTCGAGGTTGGCCAAGATGTTTTCTACATTTTTGAAATTGACTATCAAATCTTTAGCCGACACTTCACCAACACCTTTCACTCCGGGGATATTATCGGAGCTGTCGCCCATAAGAGCGAGCATATCAATGACTTGTTCAGGGCTTTCAAGTGAATATTTAGTTTTTACGGCTTCTACATCCAATATTTCGGCGTCATTGCCCGAACGTTGGGGTTTATATATTTTTATTTTGTCGCACACCAGCTGACAATAGTCTTTGTCAGGGGTAACCATAAAAGTTTCAAAGTCTTTGGCCGAAGCCAGTTTTGCCATGGTGCCAATAACGTCATCAGCCTCGTAACCTTCGGCCTCCAAAATATGAATGTTCATTGCCTGAAGGATTTCTTTGATAAAAGGGACAGATTTTCTTATTTCTTCAGGCTGTGCCTGACGGTTAGCTTTGTACTGTTCGTACATTTCATGACGGAAAGTTTTGCCCCCAAGGTCAAAAGCAGCAGCAATATGGGTTGGCTTAAGTTTGCGATAGATATCATCGATAGTAAGCAGAAACCCGAAAATAGTAGAGGTATTGAACCCTTGTTTGTTATACATCGGCCTTTTCATAAAAGCAAAATACGACCGATAAATCAATGCGTAACTATCTATTAAAACCAACCTTTTTTCGGACATCATTATTTATTTTTACAGGAACAGTTATTGATACAAGCCAGTAATTGTATGAAATTGTTGTTTTTAATGCAGTAAAAAGTCTTGTTCCCTCTACGTTTTGAAACTAAAATATCTTTAGACTTTAGAATGCTCAAATGATGCGAAGCAACAGCCTGCTCAATATTCAACGATGAGTGTATTTGGGTAACAGTAAGTTCTTTTTCTTCGAGGAGCAAATTTAGTATGGCTATTCGCAACGGATGTGACAAAGCTTTAAGCAGCTCCGCAGCATATTCTAGTTGGCTGATATTTACTTGCCCCAAATTCATCGTTGGCATTTTATCACAAATATAACTTTAATATGCGATTATTGAAAGTACAAAAGGGCAAGAAAAAGTATAAAAAAACAAGTGCACGGATGAAATTTGTTTAGGGATACAACTTTTAGTGCAAAAAAAATGCCAGGCTTAACTTTTGAAACAAAGCAAGCCTGGCATAAGAAATAAACTTTAATATTGTATTTTACAGGCGAAAAGATTAATTGCCTGTATATGGTTCGTATTCAGCGTCAATCTTGACATCAATAATTTGGGCCACACGATTGACCACAATTTTGGGCACTTTAATGTTATAATCAGCAATGGCCACCTTAAAATTAGAGCTTGCTATAATTTTTTTATCTTTAATAACCAAAGTGCCTTTTTCTGATACTTTTTTGGTTACCCCGTGAATTGTCAAGTCTCCTTCAACCACAACATCATACTTGCCAGGTTTCGAAAAATCTATTTTTTGAAAGTCTTTCACCTTCCCTTTAAATGAAGCCTTAGGATATATGTGCGATTCCATATAAGTTTCATTAAAATGCTCAACGGCAGTTGCAAGTGTAAACTCGAAAGTTTTGATGTTCACCCCAAAAACCATTTCACCAGTTTTTGTATCCAAAAAACTGACCACACTTTTACTCGTCCCATCAATATCTATTTCATCTGTGTGGGACATGAAATACGCTTTACCTGTTTTGGTAAAATATTTCTGAGAATAACAAAGATTAATCCCTGAAATAAGAATAGCCACAAAAATTAAAAATTTAAGCTTCATTTGCATTGTTTTTATTGGTTTATTACTTTTGTCTTTCATGAGTTATCAATGGTAGCGAAGGTATAAAAAATACTTTTGCCTGAAAATAAAAAGTAAAAAAGTTTTTTATCAAACCTTTTTCGCGTATGTTGCGTAAAACGTCAGAAATTTAATTACCCAAACATACATGCAAAAATATTCGAACAAGCTTTCTTTTAAAATCGGTATTTTAATTATAGCTACAGAAGTATTGATATTATCTGTCTTAGGTTTTTACAATAGCAGAAAATTTATTGGTGAAATAGAGAACAAGATTAAAAAGCAGATGGAAATGCCTGCTAAAATGATGACTGAAGGCTCCCTTAGGTATGAAGCATCTCAAAAAAAGGGCACTATCGAAGACATCATTGGTGAAACTGTTGAAAATTGTTTGATACTTGGCACAGACGGGATAGTAGCCTATTCATCGGAGCCTGAATATATAGATAAACCAAAAGACTCTGTTCAAATATTAAATGGCTTTGATTCCATCTCAAAAGAAATTGTCAATCCTTATTTTAAAACTATCGAGAAAGATGGGTCGCTGTATTATGTAAACATTTCTTCTGTGCGTTTTCAGGATGGGAAGTGCATTGGCAATTTATTCATCCTCGCCAAGGCTGATAAGATAAAGCAGCAAAAAAGTCAGATAATCCTGACTTTTTTGATTGGGACAATACTATGCCTTATCATTTCTACTATCATTATCCTTTATTTATTTCATCGGTTCATTACTTCTAAAATCACAGAATTGCTTACTGTTTTAGAAAAACTAAAACAAGGCAAAATTTCAAAAAAGAATGGACAAAAGATTTCATCAGATGAAATTGGTATGTTATGGGATGCACTGAATGAAGTAAACACTAATTTAACCGAAATTATTAAAAGAATTTTGAATAGTGCTAAAAAATTGGCTGGTTCAAGTGAACAAATGAAAGATATTTCAGAAGAAATAGCCGATGGGGCAAACAAACAAGCTGCATCTGCTGAAGAGGTATCTTCGTCAATGGAAGAAATGATTGCCAGAATTGAACAAAATGCAGACAATTCGAAAAAGACAGAAAATATTTCTTTTGCTGCTGTAGCCAGCGTTAAAGAAATAGCAAGTGAATCAGAACTGAGCTTACAGTATATCAAAGATATATCTGCAAAAATCAGTATGGTTAACGATATTGCTTTCCAGACGAACCTTTTGGCTTTAAATGCAGCAGTTGAGGCCGCAAGGGCTGGAGATCAGGGAAAAGGGTTTTCTGTTGTTGCAGCAGAAGTGCGTCGATTAGCTGAACGAAGCAAAATAGTGGCAGACGAAATAAATGAAAGAGCAATTAATTGTGTACAAATAACCGAACGGGGGCACCATAAAATGGCCAAACTAATTTCTGAGATAGAAAATACAGCCCGTTTGGTCCAGGAAATTACCGAATCAAGTCTTGAACAAAAAACCGGCGTATTGCAAATAAACCAGGCAATTAGTGAGCTAAATGACATTATCCAACAATACAACTTCTCTTCCGAAAAGCTTGCCTCAGATGCAAAACATCTTGAAGATGAAGCCGAAGAGTTGAAAAACAATATCATGTTATTTAGTGTTGAGGAAGCATAATTTTTAATTGCTGATTTTTTTCTAATCCTTGTTATGTCATTAGCTGTTTCTACTCTATTTGGCCAAATATTAAATTTTTATTGTACTTTTATGAAATAAAAAGAAGAAAATGGCGGCCAATGTCCCAGAAAGGTTAAAAATTTCAACATTCAAGCTGAATGCCTTGTTGGCTATCACCCAGGCTATTAACGAAAACCTGCCCAAAGACGATTTGCTCAAACGTTATGAACAAATCCTCAAGGAAGACCTCAACATTGGGAAAATACTTATTTTCAAACATAACGGGGTAAGTTGGGAATGCATCCTTGGTTCGGGGATAAAAGACCCAAAATCGTACAATATAAACGTTGATGCAGACCTGCTCAAATATTCAGAAATCACTTTTGTCACTTCTACATCCATCACTTCTTCCAGCGAAAGCTTTGATATTGTCATCCCTGTTTATAACAATAGCAAGCCTCTGGCTTATGTACTTATTGGAGACATTGAAGAAGAAGGCGAAGGTGTAAGCCCTACCATCAAACACCTTCATTTTATTCAGACACTTTCAAGCATTATCATTGTAGCTATTGAAAATATGAGGCTTTTTCAGGAAAGCCTTCGTCAGATAGCCATAAAAAAAGAGTTGGAACTTGCTTCGCGCATGCAATCCATGCTCATACCCAAAAACGATGAACTGCCCAAAAACGAGCATATATGGATTACCTCTTTTTATCATCCACACCTTGATGTTGGTGGTGATTATTATGATTTTATCAGGCTTTCGGAAAACGAGGTAGGGTTTTGTATTGCCGATGTTTCGGGAAAAGGGATTTCGGCAGCCTTGCTCATGTCTAACTTTCAGGCCAACCTAAGGGCGCTTTTTACCAGTGAAATATCTTTGCCTACATTGGTCGAAAAGCTAAATGAACGAGTGCTGAAAAGCGCCAATGGCGAAAAATTTATTACCTTGTTTGTGGCCAAATACAATTATATCAACAAAGAGCTGGAATACATCAATGCCGGGCACAACCACCCTATATTGTACGAAACTAAAAGCAAAAACCTGGTGTTTCTCAAAGAAGGGTGTGTAGGCATGGGCATGCTTGACGAAATACCGGTCATTCGTAAAGGTTATATCAAAGTAGAGCAACACACCAAGCTCCTGTGTTATACCGATGGTTTGGTAGAGCTTATGGACGACAAGGAAGTGGAGTTTGGCACAACTGTGCTGGAACAGCACATTTCAAACAATTCTGACATCAAATCTAATATTGATGCCATCATTGAAGACCAACATATACTATCCGGCAACAAAGCTATCTTTGATGATATTACTATTTTAGGCGTTGAGTTTTATCCATAAGGGTTTATTACTAAAAACCAGACAATGCCGTTTTTTTTGTAACTCCAGTTCGGCACACATTGCCAGTTTGTTTGGCTAAAGCTCTGCATTTGGCTGTCGAACAAACGAGCAGAACCAATCAGGGTAATTTCCAATATTGATTAAAATTACCAAATTCTAACCCTTGAGAAGAAGAAAATTCGTCCCAAATTTTGTAATCATACCAACCATAATCCGATATATCATCAAATTTGCCAGTTTCAGAACCTAATGAAATATATGCCGGATTGTTATAACCTATCAGAGCAACGTATTTACTTTTATTCAAAGGATTGGGAAATACCATATAGAAACAAAGCTTATCTCCTTTTATTACTTTTTTAAACAACTGTATATTTGAGTTGCTTATTTTAACTGGCAAGGAATCGCTAAGCCTATTAAAAATAGCGTTTGAAGCAGGATTCCCCAATAAAACCAAGTTAGCGTCCTCAATATCCTTTTTTGTAATTTCAGTATCTTTCTTTACCCTGCAAGTAACAAAATATCTTTCCATCCAATACTTAACAATTGTATCAGCCAAAGCACTAATCTTAGTTGTTTCTTCTTTACTACCAGTAGTTCCTTTTACAACAATAAATTTTTTGACAAATACATGAGACAATGGCCCTGCAATTGACCTGCTTTTTAATGTCCTATTCTCCTTATTCTTTAATGCAATATGCAATACAGAATCCCGGATTACTCCTTTAAATACAACTTTTCCGTTATCAACAATCTTTAGTGTCTTATCTTTCTCATAAGGCAGAGTCCTTAAATCCACAGAATAATCCAAGACATTACTTTTCTCAATTGTCAATGTATTCCATCTTATTTTTGCATGAACGTGCGCAGTATCAGGGTAATTTATAGCATTGATGGTTAGCCAAAATGATTTATTGTACAACATTTTGGCTGTAGAAAAATAAATTTCCTTTGGACTGGGATTTAGTATATGCTTGCTGCAAAACTCCAGGGCATCTTCAAAAAAATCGTCTGGATAATACATTGGAAATTCATTAGGCAACCTAATATATTTGAAATCTTTAAAGCCATATGCTTCTGCAATTTCATTAAACACTTCACTCCTTTCAACTGCAATATGCCGGTCAATTAAGCTATGTGTATCAAATATGGGCACATTTATTATATTTTTAATAAACATAATAGCCGAATTATTACTCTCTTCAGGATATATAATTTCAGGGGCAACCAGCCCAATAGCAGCAAAACGGTCAGGGAATTGAACCGTCAATTTTAAAGCTTCGTTGCCCCCACTGCAAGTTCCAGTAAGGTATATCCTGTTTTTATCAATATTATAATCACTTTCAACCTCATTTAATATATTAAAGAGCTCTGCTTCCTCAATGGTATTATAATTAGGGCGGCTATACCTTCTGGAGCCAGGTTCTATCAATATCATATTATACTTCTCTGCCATATCCTGAAAGAAATCTATAAGTTTAGAATTTCCAACCCTAAAACTTTTTAGATATGGCAAATTTCCATATACTGTTGCAGGTATAGCTATTGCTAAGGAAGAAGGTACATTTTTTTTGTAGGTTGAAGGAACATGCAAAATATAATACTGGATACTACTGTCAATATCTGAAATATAAGACCTGATAAAACATCCCGATGTATGATTGAATGGATTTTTGCCTTTTTGCAAGGCATTAAAAGCATCACTCAATTGCATAAATAATGAAACGTATTTCATATCGCCCGGATAAGTTTGAGTAAGTAAGTAATTATACCTGAAAATCAAAGCTTCAATATTGTCCTTGTTTTTCCCAGATAGATTAATCAGCTTTAATTCCTTTATAATTTTTGGTATAGTATCATGTATATCTCCCCGGTACAAATCCTGAACCAAAGTAACATTTGGGGCGCTGAACCTAACTTGGTAAATTCCCTTTTTCAAAGTGCTTACACAATGGCTCCAATATTTATTTTCCAATAAAGTATCAGAGAAAACAATGTTTTTGTTCTGATCTAGCATTGTTAACCGCCCATTACAACGAGGGAATATTGGATCTAATACAATGCTGTCAAACTGCATTATGCTGCCATATAGAATAAAATGGTTGTGAAGCCCAAAATATCTCTTTAGGGCTGTAGGAGATTCATTTTCTAACCGGGCATACATTTGCCAGTCCGTATATAACTTGTTGACCTTGACTAGCAATACATTTTGGCCTTGCTTAAGTTTTATTGGTATAAATTGTGTATAGCTGCCCAGAGGCTTTGAATAATCTGTTGAACATATCAATTTCCCATTTATCCATATTTTCTCTGCACCAGTACTTGAAAAATGTAACCTTGTACTGATGTTTTTCTTACTCAAAATCAAACAAGCACAATATACATTGCCTTTGAGTTTTTCTTTGTTAACCTTCAATATTTCATTAAAATCAAGAGGAATTTTTCCTGAAAACACAAATTTGTTTTGAAAACAGGAATCCAATCTTATTGTATCCGAAGAAAGACTTCTGCTACTGCTTATTCTCATAAAATCCAGAAAAGAAATGCCAGATTCTTTATATTTAAACAATTGCAGGTTATCCTCATTTATAAAATGCTCTTTATCGTTGGATGAAAAGGGGCCTAACACCTGCCATTTGTTCAAAATCACACAAGTATCAGGTATGTCATTGACTTTTATTATTGCAACATTAGATGTTTTATTCTTATTGCAAGCAACTAAGGCAAAAACAAATAAAAGAAGTAATATTTTTCTCATTTTATCTTATGTTAAGAATGACACTTTTATTTTCGAAAATTAAAAGTTTTGTCGAAATAGACTTTTAAGTAATATATAAAACCGCGAAGAACACAGAAAATTAACGCAGAGAACCACAAAGGAGGTTACAGATCTTACAGATCTCTGCGTTTAAATTCTTAGCTTCGCCACAACAGATCAGCGGTTAAATGCGAGAAACTTGTATTATTGATTAAGAGCCTAATTTGATAAGTTTAATTCAGCTTTTTCAATTATGGACTCAACAATTGCCGATTTTACTTTAATCTCCTTTTCAACAATCTTTCTTGCGATTTCATTTACTTTGTTTTTTTTACCATTCTTTTCATAAATTTCCATTTGACAATAAAGCGGTAAAAATCGACAAGGTATCATATTTTCAGCACAACAATATATTCTAATAGCATTTATAGTGTCTCCAATTTGAAAATAATTATCCGCCAATAACATTTGTAAATCATAATCATTGTAAAACTTTTGACATTCTTTAAGTATGATTATGCTTTTATCATATTGTTTTGCAATATTAAGTTCTGCACCATAATTATAAAGAAAGTATTCATTATGTTTTAAAAATGGATATAATTTTTCATACTGAGGAAGCATTTGTTCTGTTTGTCCTTGTAGCGATTTTACCAAAATATTTTTCCATTTTAATTCCCATACAATACGAGATGAGAAAAAGATAATACCTAATAAACAAAAAGCAATAACTGCAATTTTTGTAATTAAAGAGATTCTTATGTATGGTATCCATTTAGAAAATACCACTAAAGAAAAATAACCAATTAATATCCAAATTGAAGAGTAGCAAAATAAATATGAAAAGCAGGAAATAATAATAAAAGTAATAAATAATCCAACCAAAATACTTTTATGCTGATGTTCAAAATTTAGTAACATCCATATTATAAAAGTAAGCACAAGTAAATACAATGCTAAGCCAATTACTCCAAAACTTATAGCAATATTGACAAATTCATTAAAAGGATGTATAACGTTATCTGCTAACTGCTTAAATTTTGATTGTGGATTCTTTTCAAAATATTTTGCCTGATAATCCATATAATTTGCTTGAAATCCTTTGTACCCAAAGCCAAATAATGGTTTATCTTTTATCATCTCAGTAGATACTTTCCATATAAGTAATCTGCCATTAGCAGAATCTTCTTTATTCTTGTATAATAAAAATAATATAAATAAAACAGTCGCAATTGAAGAACATATAATGAGTCTATAATATTTCAATTTCTTGATTTTTAATAATAATTGAAATTCTATACTAAGGATTGTAAATGTTGAGAAAAAAACAGCAATAATACCTGTTCGTGAACCTGTCAAAATAATAGAATAAAGAATTAATCCCAAAGAAAAGAATATTAAACGTTGCTCTATTTTTTTTGATTTGATACACCAGTACACCCCTATTGAAAAAAGAAAAGACAATACAGCTATAAAGCCTGCAGGATTCTCAAAACTACCTGTAATTGCAAAAGCCTCATTATTAGACGAATATTTGCCAATATATTGTAAAATTCCATATATAGCCTGTAATACCCCTGCAATATAGAATCCTTTCAGAATTGAGAAGGAGGTTAGTTTCTGTAATTCTAATTTTAGATTATTACTATTAAAGCTCACTATAATTATCCCAACTAATGCAGCAAGTATTGTAAAATAGAACTTAATAGTATTTTCAGTATCAACAAATTTCTCGGAAGTGAGAAACACACTTCCGAGAAAAACTAAGAAAACAGATAGCTTGTATCTCATATTGCTACCTTTTATTCATGTTTAAAATTGTCGTCATACCAAATCTGTTTACTCAGCAAGTTGATATATTCATCTTCTCTTTTCTTGCCTTCTTTTGTAAAAAGAAGCTTAATATCTATAGTACCCCTATCTTTTTTAATGATAAACAAGCCTGTACAGTACAGGTATATGTCCTTACGCATTTTTTCTAATGATTCGTCCAAAAAACAAACTGAATCCCCGCCAGGAATGTCATAAATATAAATGGAATCTGCATTAAACATTTCGCGTGCTTTTTTCCCTGCAACAATAGTTACATAGCCATTAAAATCCATTCTTGCTGAATCATTATTTAAAGGGTGTCCATAACCGTAATACAAACCAAGGGCTGTTTTAATCTCGGCAGTAATCTGACTCCGTGGAAACGAATTATTCATAGTACCTTGTGACTCAACCGACGTTGTAGTATTATTCATTATATCATTTATGGCTGCTGTTTTTATGTAAATCTCCCTATCTTCTTTTGAAACATACCAGGGTTGTGCTGGATACATCAAAATACATTGTTTGTCATTTGATAAAAATATCGGGCCATACACACTACCTATATATTTAGCATCATCCATCCGAACCTTCCATGGTATATAAAATATGTTTAAATCAGTAAATTTGTCAGGAATATTAAAGATAACGCCAAACTTTTTTGATACAGAGTCAGTGTAAGCTGACATTTTTCTTTCATACGAAAGGTTCTCCTGCGCAAAAAGAATGCCTGGAAAACAAAATGCAATTAAAGACATCAATTTATTCATAACAATTATTTTTATTTAGGTATAGAATATCTAGTTTCTACTCTATCAGAACTAATAATTCCATTTTGTTTATTTTGACCATCATAAAAAAATATATATCCATTTTCAAAATTACGAGTCGCATTAACGGCATGTCCACTATCAGGCCCGGTTTTAAACCATATAAAATCATAATTTGTAAAGCCTGGGGTATACTTTGTTGATTTTTGGGCAGTAGGACAAATATACTTTACAACATAATCAATACTATCGGATGGTACTCCATCATTCCCGAATAATCTTTTACAAATTGCAATAACTGAATCACTACTGAGATTAGCCATTTTTGCAATAGCAATTGCAACACAATTCGTTGTATCCTTTTCGGTTTTACCTCCTTCTGGACTTCCAGACTTTACGCGCACTTTCTTATAAATAACTGAATTAGGCTTAAAGAGTTTATTTGAATAATCAAATGAGTTTTTTATAAAAGTGAACAATTCATCTGAAATATTCACTTCTGATCCAGACTTTTGTTTAACAAAATAAACACCATTAGTATATTCTATATTCAGCCTTTCCAATGCTTTTCCCATAATCTTCATATCTTTTTCAGTCATACTTGATAACTCATAAGAATCTAGTTGAAGATATTCAGAATAATTATTATTAGGAGAGTCTTCTTTTTCACAGCTCCATAATCCAATAAAAATAAAGGCCAACAGCATTAGCACAAATGTTGAGCATAAATTTGACTTAAAAAGTTTTTTAACACTTAAATATTCCATTTTTTAAAAAAATTAAGATTAATAAAATCATTTTCAATAAAATACATCACAAATACCTTGAAATGTGGTGTTTTGGGTTTTATTTATCCTTACCTTTGCCTGTCACCTCCTTTCATTGTTTAGGTGGGATGTCCGGGGAGAGTGGGAGTTGTTATTTTTCAGCTTACAAAGCTCCCGCTTCCCCTTTTTCCCGTTTAATATATTATCTGTCAATTGTTTCATCTCGGCTTT
>JAKPQD010000217.1 GCA_029572965.1 Bacteroidota bacterium
TGTTGACAAAGAAGAATTGCTTTCTCTTTGGCTTAGCGAAAAGGTTTATGATTTAGTAAAAGATGAAGAAGTTGCTTTGAAATCGCTAAAAACAGCAGTAAAGAAAATTGATAACAACAAAAAAAGCCGATAATTTATGCCAACACTCAATTGGATTGGAAAAGAAAAAGTTATTAATCATCATAGGGATGTCCCTTTTAAAATATTGGAGCACAAATACGGCTTTAATGAAACTGACGGGGAGGTAACAAATGCCGTAAACAGCGGCAATAAAATCATTCATGGTGATAACCTCGAAGCCCTGAAAAGTCTTTTGCCAGAGTATGAAGGCAAAATTAAATGCATATATATAGATCCTCCATACAATACAGGAAACGAAAACTGGGTGTATAATGACAATGTGAACCACCCGAAAATAAAAAAATGGCTCGAAGCTACCTTGAAAGCGAAGGAATCCGGTAAAGAGGCTGCTATTGGTATTGATGATTTGGCAAGGCACGACAAATGGCTCTGTATGATGTATCCCCGCCTTAAACTTCTTCAAAAACTTTTAGCTGATGATGGGGTAATATTCATTTCTATTGATGACAATGAACAAGTCTATTTAAAAATGATATGTGATGAAATTTTTGGCCCATCAAATTTTATTGCAAATATTATATGGAGAGGAGGCAAAAGAAATGCGGCAAAATACATCTCAAATTCACATGAGTATGTTTTATTCTATACTAAAAATTTAAGAAAAATTGATGAGAAAGGTATTCATTGGAAGACAAGAAAATCTGGTATTGATGATATTTATAAAAAAGTCAAAGAATTAAGAAATAAACATAAGCAAAACTTTGAGGAGATTTCAAAATTATTGAAGGAATGGTTTAGAAATTTACCCGAATCTAATCCTGCAAAGGATCATAAACATTATAACTCAGTTGATGAAAAGGGCATTTATTGTTCTGATAATGTTTCAAGAGTTGGCGGCGGTATGTATTCTATTAAAAATCCGATTACAGGTAATATTATTAAACCACCAACAAGAGGATGGGTTTGGGGTAAAGAAGAAGATTTTTGGAAAGCATATGAAAATGGTTTATTAATCTTCTCAGAGAGCGATAACCTTCCTGTTTTAAAAAGATATTTACATGATAATGAATACCAATTGTTAGATACTGTTTTTTATAAAGATAGAAGAGCTTCCGCTAAATTATTATCAGATATACTTGGTAGAGAAGTTTTCCAATTTCCTAAAGATTTGGAGGTTATTTCGTATTTAATTAATGCAGTATCTGACAGCAACACTATCATACTTGATTCATTTGCTGGTTCTGGCACAACTGCCCACGCTGTATTAAATCTTAACAAGCAAGATGGCGGCAACCGTAAATTCATTCTGGTAGAAATGGAAGATTACGCCAATACCATTACTGCCGAAAGGGTGAAACGGGTTATTAAAGTTTATGGCGATAAAGAGGGCACAGGCGGCAGTTTCGATTACTATGAATTAGGCAAGCCATTGTTTGTAGGCGAAAACAACGAATATCTGAACGAGGAAGTAGATACCCAAAAAATCAGGGAATATATCTGGTACAGCGAAACCCGCAAAGCATTTGAACAACCGGATACAAAATCAGACACGCCTTATTTCCTTGGTAAAAAAGAAGGCACTGCCTACTATTTTATATACGAAAAAGAATCGCTTACAACCCTCGATTATGATACTCTTTCAACTATAAAAACCAAGGCAGGGCAATATGTAATTTATGCCGACAATTGCCTTTTGCCAAAAGACTTTATGATGAAAAAGAACATAGTATTTAAAAAAATCCCACGTGATGTAACCCGTTTTTAATATGGAACTGAAAAGCTATCAACACAAAGTAATAAAAGACCTCGAACTCTATTTAGAATATGTTCAGAGGTTCAAAAAAACCGATGTAGCATTCAATAAGTTTTGGGAAGACCGTATTGGTCCATATAACCCTTTAAATAATGAAGGGATGCAGCCATATAAAAATACCATTCCAAATGCTGCACATGTTTGTATAAAAGTACCGACAGCCGGTGGGAAAACATTTATTGCCTGCAATGCTTTGCATACCATATTCTCGGCATACTCATCAGAACTACCTAAAATAGTGGTATGGTTGGTTCCCTGGAGTAACCTTCTTGACCAGACAGTAAACAACCTAAGCAATCCCGATCACCCTTACCGTCAAAAGTTAGATGCTTTGTTTAACCATCGGGTCGAAGTGTACGAAAAGAAGGATTTATTACAAGGTTCAAACTTCAACCCTACGGTGGTAAAAGAACAGCTTTCTATTGTGGTAATGAGCTTTTCAAGTTTACGTGCAAGAAACAAGGAAGACCGGAAGGTTTATCAGGAAAATGGACAATTAGCCACTTTTGCCAGCCAGTATAAAGATAAAACACACCTGCTCGAAGATACCGATGATACCGCATTAATCAATGTAATCCGCAGCATGAATCCGGTTTTGGTGGTTGACGAAAGCCATAATGCCGAAAGTGATTTGAGTGTGGATATGTTAAATGCCCTTAATCCTTCGTTTGTATTAGACCTTACAGCAACTCCAAAAGATAATAGCAATATTGTGAGTTTGGTTCCGGCTATAGAATTGAAAAAGGAACACATGGTTAAACTTCCTGTAATTGTATATAACCACCACGACAAAACAGAAGTCATAAACAGTGCATTACATCTTCAACGTAAACTTGAGTTACTTGCACTCGAACAGGCAAAGAATGGAGGCAAATACATCAGGCCAATCATCTTATTCCAGGCACAACCCCGCACAGATGAAGATAATACAACATTTGACAAGCTAAAAGAGCAACTGCTAAAAGTGGGCATTCCCGAAGAACAGATAAAAATAAAAACAGCCGAAAAAGACGAACTAAAAGGGATTGATTTAAGCTCCCCTGAGTGTCCTGTCCGTTACATCATTACAATTAATGCACTTAAAGAAGGCTGGGATTGCCCCTTTGCCTATATTCTTGCTTCGCTTGCCGATAAATCATCGGCAGTTGATGTTGAACAGATTTTAGGACGTGTACTTCGTCAACCTTATGTAATG
>JAKPQD010000218.1 GCA_029572965.1 Bacteroidota bacterium
GCCATTTATAGGGCTTATAATGTTTGCAACGGACTGAATGTTTTCGCTTGTGAGTGATGAGGTGTTGATACCAATTAACTCTAATTGTTTTTGTAAACTTGCTTTTCGTGCCTTTAAGGTTTTAAGTTCTGCATCGGCTGATTGTAAATTTTTCAATGCTCCTGCATTGCCTTGTTGTAATTCTTTTTGTCTAGCAAATTCTAATTGTGCCAAGTCTGCTTTTGAGGAAACAGAAATATATTCTTCCTGCATGATAATGAAAGAATTGTTGCTAATGGTTGCGATTACTTGTCCTCTGCTAACTGTATTACCCGTTTGCACAAATATGTTTTGGATAACGCCACCCATTAACGCTGTTGCATTTGCCCTATTGTTGTTAGGCACTTTGAGTAATCCATTTGCTTTAAGCGAGGCAGTGAGCTGTTTTTTTTCAATGCTGCCTAACTCAATTTTGATGGATTTCATTTGCTCGGCTGTTAACATTGCCGTGTTTGTATTTTCGTGTTCATCGTGATGCTCGGTTTCTTCTCCGTGCGTTTCGGTTTTATTGCTGTTGCAGGATGCAAATACTATTGATGTTGCAAGGGCTGCTATGAAGATTATATTTTTCATTTTTCTGAATTTTAGTTGTTGATTAAGAAATTGATATTGATGATGGATTGATTTGATTGATTGATTGATTGCAGATAATTTAACTGCACATCGGTAGCGGTTTGCAATGCCTGTAAATACTCTATGTAACCAATGTCGCCACTATTGAAACCAACTTTTGCCGTGTTGATAATTATTTCAGCATTAGGCAAAGCGGTTGATTTGTAATAATTGTATTGCGACAAATTCTGATTGTATTGCTGAAACGCATTTTGCAGTTGCGTTTGTAAAATCAATTTGCCGTTGTCGGCTTCTTTTTGCAATGCTTGTTGTTTGTAGTCAAGCGATTTTATTTTTGAAGCGTTGCTGAAAAAAGTAATTGGAATGCTGATGCCTACATTAAAACCCTGAAACCGTTTGCTGCCGTCAAAAAAAACATCTGACCCGTTTACAGTTTGTGTTCCGATTAAAGACTGGTTGAAATAACCCACATTGAAATCAGGTAGCGTGGATGCGGTTTCAACCTTCTTGTTCTTCTCGGCAATTACGGCTTGCTGATACAATACTTTTAACGATGGGTTGTTTGCAATTAGGGTTGTGTCAAACGAACTGCTTAAAACAAGTGGTTGCAAATTTTGATTTACAGTTATTGTAAAATCTTCGCTTGTATTCATTAGTGTTTTCAGGGAATTGTAAGCCGTGCTAAACTCTGTTTCGTTTTGTTTGAGTAAAAGCGAAAGTTGTCCCCGCTTGGTTTCGGCTGTGGTTTTCTCCAACAAATTAGTTTCACCTGTTTTGTATCGCAAGGCTGCTGCACTTACAAAATCGTTATACAAACTGTCTAATGATTGCAACTGCTTTTTTGCCGTTTGCAAATACTGCAACTGATAAAACCAGTATTGCACCTGTGCTTTTATTTCGCTTGCTGTGGCTTGCTGTCGCAATTCGCTACTTTGCAATTCGGCTTTATACAAACCTGATTTTGCGGTGAAATAAGTAGGGAACGGAATACTTTGCGAAACCTGAAATGCCTTATCCTGATTGATGCTATTGTATTGCCCGAACTGAAAATTGACATTTGTTTTTGGCAATTCAAACACCGATTTTTTCAAAGTGGTTGATGATTGCACATTGAGATTTTGCGATTGTATTCCTAAATTGTTTTTCAATGCGGTGCTGATTGCATCTTCAACAGAGATTGTTTTTGTTGTTGGTGTTTGAGCATTTGCCGCATTGAATGAGAGCAAGGCGAAAACTAAAACTGTTGTTGCCGAAACATTGTTTTTTCTTTTTCCAGAGAATATCAGATAAAGCAAAGGCAAAACAAACAGCGTTAAGAATGTTGCTGTAATCAGTCCGCCAATTACAACGGTTGCCAAAGGTTTTTGAACTTCTGCACCTGCACCGTGCGAAAGTGCCATTGGTAAAAATCCTAAAGATGCAACGGTGGCAGTCATCAGCACAGGTCGCAATCGGATTTTAGTTCCTTCTTTTATGCGTTCAAAAATGTTGATCATCCCATCTTTTTCTAACTGGTTAAACGTTCCAATTAGCACAATACCATTTAAGACAGCTACACCAAACAATGCAATAAAACCGATACCTGCCGAAATGCTGAAAGGCATATCACGAATGAGTAAAGCGAAAACGCCACCTATTGCACTCATTGGGATTGCTGTGTAAATTAGGGTTGCTTGTTTTACAGAACCGAACGTGAAGTATAGCAACATAAAAATGAGTGCTAAGGCAACTGGCAAAGCAATCATCAAACGTTTTGATGCTGCTTGCAAATTTTCAAATGTTCCTCCATAAGTGTAGTAATATCCTTCGGGTAATTTTACTTTTTCGTTCAATTCCTTTTGAATATCAGTAACTACACTTGCAACATCTCTACCCGAAATATTGAAACCTACAACTATTCTGCGTTTACCATCTTCACGACTTATTTGTGCAGGACCCAATTCCATTTTTATTTCGGCTACTTGAGATAATGGAATTTGTGTTCCGTTGGCAGTTGGGATATATAAATGGCTTACATCGTCAATGTTGTTTCGGTGTGTGCTGTCTAAGCGAACCACCAAATCAAATTTTCGTTCGTTTTCATAAACTACACCTGCTCCACCACCTGCAAAAGCGGTGCTTACAATGTGGTTAATATCCTCGATGTTCAAACCATAATTGGCAATTTGCGAACGGTTGTATTTGATTACGATTTGCGGTAAACCTGCCACACGTTCAACGCTTGGTTCAGTTGCACCGTTCACAGTTTGCACAACTGCGTTTACTTTATTGGCATAACTTAAAAGTGTGTCCATATTTTCGCCAAATATTTTTACTGCAACATCTTGGCGAATGCCTGTCATTAGTTCATTAAACCGCATTTGAATAGGTTGGTTTTTTTCAAAGAATACCCCAGGGATTGTGTTTAGTCTTTCTTCAAATTCTTCTGCCAATTCATTGTAAGAAATATCACGTTTCCAATCTTTTTGAGGCTTTAGAATTATCATCATATCTGTGGCTTCGGGTGGCATTGGGTCGGTGGGAACTTCGGCTGCACCTGTTTTACCAACTACCATTTTTACCTCGTCAAATTCTTTGATTAGTCTTGATGCTTGCATTGAAGTTTCCAAACTTTGAGATAGTGATGTGCCTTGTGGTAAAATGCAATGAAAAGCAAAATCGCCTTCCTGTAAGGTTGGGATAAACTCACCGCCCATTCTTGAAAAGAGTAAAACGGAAACTACAAATACCGCAACGGTTACACCTACAATTACTTTTTTGAAACGGATGGCTTTTTCTAAAAGAGGGGCGTAAATGCTTTGAAAGAAATTCATCATTCTATCACTCCATGTTTGTTTGTGCGAAATGTTTTTTGGTAAAAACGCTGCACACATCATTGGAATATAGGTAAGCGATAAAATCAATGCCCCGAAAATGGCAAAGCCAACGGTTTGAGCCATTGGGCCGAACATTTTACCTTCAATGCCAATAAGGGTTAGAATAGGAATGTAAACGATAAGGATAATGATTTCTCCAAATGCTGCACTGCTTCTGATTTTAGAAGCTGATTGAAAAACTTCCTCGTCCATTTCTTGCTGTGTTAGCTTGCCAATTGCTTTTCGCATTCCTAATTGGTGTAAAGTGGCTTCTACAATAATTACAGCCCCGTCCACAATTAAACCAAAGTCAATTGCTCCCAAACTCATAAGGTTTGCACTTACGCCAAATACATTCATTAAGCCTAATGCAAAAAGCATTGATAATGGAATAGCAGAAGCTACAATTAACCCTGCACGAAGGTTTCCAAGAAATAAAACCAAAACGAAGATTACTATTAATGCTCCTTCAATTAGGTTTTTTTCTACGGTGCTTATGGCTCGGTTTACCAAATCTGTTCTGTCTAAATATGGTTCTATGACAACATCTTTGGGCAATGATTTATGAATGGTTGCCATTTTATCTTTAATTCGGCTAACCACATCGGCACTATTAGCACCTTTTAGCATCATTACTACTCCACCTACAGCGTCCACTTCACCGTTGTATGTCATAGCACCGTATCGCACGGCACTACCCAAATGCACTTCGGCAACATCTTTAATAAGTATAGGAATGCCGTTTGGATTGGTTTTTACTACAATGTTTTTGATGTCGTCAAACGAACCAATCAAACCCACACCACGAATGAAATAGGCGTTTGGTTTTTTGTCAATGTATGCCCCACCTGTATTTTCGTTGTTCTTTTCTAATGCGGTAAAAATTTCGGGAATGGTTATTCCCATTGCAACTAATCGGTCGGGATTTACCGCAACTTCATATTGTTTAAGTTGTCCGCCAAAGCTGTTTACTTCCGCAATTCCTGCCGTGCCGTATAGTTGTCGGGCAACGATCCAGTCTTGCATTGTTCGCAAGTCCATAGCCGTGTATTTGCTTTCACTTCCCTTTTTTGGGTGAATGATGTATTGATACACTTCGCCCAACCCAGTGCTTACTGGTGCTAATTCGGGTGAGCCTACACCTTTTGGGATTTTACTTTCGGCTTCCTTTAGTCGTTCGTTAATCAATTGTCGGGCAAAGTAGATATCCACCTTGTCGTGAAACACAACAGTAATTACCGAAAGCCCGAAACGGGAAATGCTCCGCAACTCTTCCAAGTCGGGAAGGTTGGCAATGCTTTGTTCGATGGGATAAGTTACCAACTGTTCAACCTCTTGTCCTGCAAGGGTTGGGCAAACCGTAATGATTTGCACTTGATTGTTGGTGATGTCGGGAACTGCATCTATTGGCAGTTTGCTTGCACTCCACACTCCCCAAACAATGAGTGCAAGTGTCATC
This sequence comes from Bacteroidota bacterium, assembly GCA_029572965.1. Lineage (GTDB taxonomy): Bacteria > Bacteroidota > Bacteroidia > Bacteroidales > DTGW01 > JAKPQD01. The sequence goes on from JAKPQD010000218.1 coordinate 4,927, forward strand.
AATGCGATGATGAATTTATTTTTTATGCTGAATGCAATTATTTTGTCTAACATTATTTTAATCAGTTAAATGAATGAATACACGATTACTTGCGGTGCGTTAGCACCGTAAGTAGTTTTGTTTTGTTCCGCTGAAAGCGGAACATCATAAATTCATTAACTTATTTTTGGCGGTTGCCAAATAGACAAATACACCTCTGAAACAAAAGAGGCGTTGTAAATAGGAAAGTCCATAGCCGCAACTGGTGTCAAATTGTATAAAGCAGTTGGGTAAAAAAGGTTGGTGATGGATTGTCCGCAGCAAGCACACATACAAAAAGGCGAACAATTTTCGGTGTCGGTGTCGTGGTCTGAGTGGTCGGTAGTTGCGAAAGTAGATTGTCCTGAACTCTGATATTTACAGTCGTCCTTGTCGCTGCACGGCATAACAGCCAGAGCCAACAAGTAAAAACTAAATAAGAGTATCAAAACTTTTTTCACGATGCAAATGTAGGGAAAAAATTTGTTGGTTTAGTAAAATACTGTCTGGTGGGACTGGTGCGGTTGGGCAAAATAAAATGTGCTGCAAAAGTGGGTTGGCTTGTGGGTGGCTTTGCAGCTCTTTTTATTTTGCGAAGGGTTGGCTTGTGTTTTGATTTTTTGGACTGTCGGTTTGGGTTGGTACTGTCGGTCGGTTAGGGTTGCTGATAACGTTTTGCAGCTTGGCGAAGTGGCGGATTTAAAAGCACTTACTTTCAATTTAACACTAATGTTTATTTGAAAACCGAATGTTCAATTTTGCACTGAACCCGCCATTTTGCCAAACTGCTGTTGTGCGTTCGGCTTT
>JAKPQD010000240.1 GCA_029572965.1 Bacteroidota bacterium
TTAGGTTATGTTGAAATTCCTGATGAGTGGGTTAAGGTGGCCGATAGCCTGACAGATGAGGAAAGGGAGCGATTTATTATCGAGGATAATATTAATTTTGGTAAATGGGATTGGGATGTATTGGCTAATCGTTTTGGTATAAGACCAGTAGCGGATTTTGAAACACTAAATTATCAAATTATGACAAACTTAGATGCAAGCACCGAAGCAACAATAACCGATGAAACCGCTATTGGTTTTATACCGTGTTATCGGCTGCCTTTTCTTTCTCTTTTCCATGCTGATTGTATGGAAATTATGAAACAATACCCTGATAAATACTTCGATTTGGCTATTGTTGACCCGCCGTATGGCAACAACGATGCAATAGGTCTTAAAGACAATGCGAGCGGCAAAAAGCAAGCAACACTCCGAACAAATTATAGACAGTTTGAAAATAACGCACCCACTGAAGAATACTTTAGCGAGCTGAAACGTGTGAGCAAAAATCAAATTGTTTGGGGGGCAAACTTTTTCGGGTTAAAAGGAGGGTATATTTGCTGGAATAAGTTTGGCACTGCATTTGGGCAGGCAGAATTAGCATATTGCAGTAAAATTAATTCTGTTAGGGTTTTTGAGTACGTTTGGAACGGGATGCTTCAACAAGATATGAAAAATAAAGAGCAAAGAATACACCCTACACAAAAACCCGTGCAACTTTACAAGTGGTTGTTAAAAGAGTTTGCTAATTCTGGTGATCGTGTGCTTGATACCCACCTTGGCAGCGGGAGCATTGCGATTGCTTGCTGGGATATGGGATTTGACCTTACGGCTTATGAGATAGATAAAGAATACTTTGACGCAGCCTGCAAACGGCTTGAGAACCATAAAAAACAGTTAACGCTATGGTGAAAGTATTTTATTTATTACATGTTGTATGGTGCGATGGGCTTGTGCGTTGGCTTCCGTTTGCCGCTTCAAATTGCATCGAGTTACAAAACACATAAAGCGGCAAATGGCATACAAC
>JAKPQD010000259.1 GCA_029572965.1 Bacteroidota bacterium
TAAAATTCATCAGGCAGAGATAAACAAAAATGCATAACATCCGGGTCAATGGTGGGGTCAAAAGAATTTATCCCGAGAGAAAAAGCGTTTTCGAATATCAATTGTCCAATCATACTTTTTCCAAAATTCAATGCACTTACCTGTTTTTCTTTTAAGGTTGCCTTTTTTTTCGACAAGTATTCCTGCTCTTTTAATCTTTGTATTTCTTGTATATATGGGTGAAGTTTTTTATTGGTGTTGATAAATAAAAAATCACTGTTTCCGTGCTCTAAATGTCGGTATCTTACCCTTTGGATAAATTCTGGAATATAGTTTCCATAGATTTTACTCAGGGTTCTTTTATACCATCTTTTTTCAAAACGCCCTGCCGGCCATGATATGGTAAAATTTCCACTTTGACCATTAAGCATAGAAGTGCAACCATCATCTTTGGCTACACGCATATTGTTAAAAATCCAATGGGCATTAATTACAGCATGTACAGGTTGTCCATGGGCTTCAAGCGCTTTTTCAATGCCGGACATAACTGTATAAGGCCCGTCACTAACCCGTTTATGGACAATATTGGGATACATGCGGGCTAAAGAGGCTGCAATATCTCCCTCGTCGGGGTTACGGTGCTTCAGCGGGAAATTGCTCACATCGTATTTAGGCACCGCAGTGTAGCAATATATTTTTTCCCCTTTTTCTGCAGCAATCATAGCCGCAAAGGCTGCTACTGCATTTGAGTCAAAACCTCCGCTTTGCGAAATGCCCAGGTTGCCATATTTAGGCATCCGCCGTTCCACTGCATTACGCAATAAATACCTTAATTCTTCATATACATCAGCCTCTTTTCTTCCATATTGCACTTTAACGGCAGGCTGCCAATAGTTTACCCGTTGCAAACGCTGGTCAAAAAGCAAATAATGGGCAGGAGAAAGAATTTTTATATTTTCAAAAAAAGTGGAATATCCATCCGAAAAATATCCACATACCAACTCAGCTACTCGCCGCAGGTTTATGTCTTTTCCAAAACAGTCAAAAACAGAGATAGCCTGAATGAGCGAAGAAAAATATAGCGTATTGTCTTTAACTGCATAGTACATAGAAGTAATGCCATACTGGTCGCGAGCCAGCATAAGCCTTTGCTCGCTTTCTTCCCAAGCAACAAAGCACCAATCTCCTTTCAGGTGGTTTACTGCATCTGTACCCCATTTTAGATAAGCATAATATACACATTCGCTATCTGTAATCTCGTTAGATTGGGCAAGACTTAATAATCTTTCAAGTTCGGGCCTGTTGTCGAGGCGTGCAGTTGCCAGAACTGACAGCCTCCTTTCGCTGTTGGTTTTGAAAAAAAAAGAAATTTCTCTGTTATATTTGAAATAACAACACCCCAATACAGCTTTTTCAGAAATTCTATATAGTTCTAATTCTCTGTCCTCACGAATATATGCCTTTTGCATTGCAGCAATTTCTGCATCGCTTACAATTCCATCATTACATACAATTCCGAATAAGGCAGGCATAATATAAATTAAAATTTCAAAAATATAAAATTTCGATGGATTTTGGCCATCTAATTCATAATAATACAATTTCTGGCTCTGAAGGAGTCATCTATTTATAGAAGCTGGTGCACATTGCTTCTTTTCTAGCTGCTTAGCAGCGATATATTTGTAGAATGAAATATAATGTAAGTCAGTTCGACTTAAGAAAAACGCTTACGTATTTAATATTTACAGGCATTCCAAACTTTTGCCTTGAAGCAAAAGTTACAAAAATTCAAGGCTTGCCGTAAATTGGCTAAAAAAAGCTTTATCGACGGCCCCGGACAACAACTCGCTACGCTCAAACAGTTGCCCTCGCTTCGTCGATAAAGCTTTTTTCTTAACACCATTTACGTCAGGCCAAATGCAGAAAGTTTCAATGAAAAAGGCGAAGCCTTAAAAGAAAAAATTCCTTTTCATCGCCTTTTTGTTCGATTTCGGCCGAGAAGCCTAATGCTCCTGTTGTTTGCATATTGCAACATTACAAGGCTTCGAGGGTGAAAGAGTTAAGGCGATAAGAGTTTTTGAGCAACTTTTTTCGATAAAAAAGTTGCATAGAAAATTAGTATTTATTGCAATTCAATGCTTTTTAAACAATA
>JAKPQD010000267.1 GCA_029572965.1 Bacteroidota bacterium
GTAGGTATTATCTGCTATGCAGATTTTAAGCGCCATGGATTTCTTTAAAATTATGACAGATTTTACAACTTGAATGATATAAAAATAAGGTTCTATACGTTGCAGTCAACATTTAGATTATTGGCTGCTTTTTCTTATTGATGTAGGTTTGTCAAACATATGTTACACACTGGAGCTAAAAAAATCATCTAAAACTTGTTTAGGTGAGCGCCATAATAAAGGTCTCATAGGAAAATTATTGTAGTCTCTTTTATTGTATATACTTAATTGTTTAGAGAAATCATCAAAAGAGTAGAAAGATCTAACGGCATAGAACCTTTCGTTATCCTTGCGATGACTGCGTTCAACTTTACCATTATGTCTTGGTGTAAAAGGTCTAATGAGCTTATGTTTAATACCAAGTTCAGAAAGAGTTTTTTCAAATAATGAAGGCTTATCACTTTTAAAGCGTTTGGTAAATTCAAAGCCATTATCGGTCTGGATGCATTCAATATTGAACTTAAAAGCTTTAGTAAGGTTTTTTACAAATAATGCGGAAGTATAAGTACTGGCTTCATTAAACGCCTCAACATATCTAAAACGAGAAAACTCATCAATAGCGGTATACTGGTAAAACTTTTCACCCTTAGCATCACCGACCAAACAGACAGCCGGCACATGCTTAACATCAACTTGAACACGTTGACCAGGATAAGACATCTGCTCATAAGGTTTAGGAACATATTTAGGATTAGGTGGCTTAACAGCCATAAGCTGTTGCTTTTTCAAGAAGCGATACAACCCAGGGATAGATCTCGTGTAGCCACGTTGCCTAAGCTTAACCCAAAATACAACAAGACCTTCGTGCATGTTTCGCTTACGCATATCATTGATAAGCTTAATTTCTTGTTCGGTATGCTGATTTGGATGATGATGTGGTCTTCTTGATTTATTGCGTAAAGACTCAATAGAGCCGTCAAAACGACGTTTCCAGCGATAAATATATTGCCTGTTTGTCTTATACTTAATGGCGGCCCTGGTTACACCATATTTTTCAGCATATTTAATTAATGATAGACGAAATTTCATATCTTGTGTTATACTATCCATAGCGAGAAGCTCCTTTTGTTAGTTTTTTGTGGTAAAAAAAGTATAACATAAAGAGAGTAATTCTCGCTATTTATTTATTAGATTTTAGTAGTAGCAGCAGCAGATCCTGTGGGTTTGTGGTAAACTCGCAGAGTTTTCCACAAATCCATAGGATAAAATGTTTTAATGTAACACATGTATTGTAATCCTACAACAAAATTATTTCGCGTTCGCCAAAGTATATTGAATTTTGCGAATGCCTGTGGTATAATACATAAAAGTGGCTCATTGTGAGCGCTTTTACTGGCGCTTGCTATGAGTCTTTTTATATCTCTATTGTAATAAATCTGGATTTGAAATATCTCTGCGAATGACTCTGCTGTTTGGCGTATCCAACGATGCGGTGACCGCTGACCGCGCCGCCGCTTACGATTTCATTACGATTTACAGCAGCTCATTTAATCTATCAGACCGAGCCTTAAATGGAGAAAACGACTTTGGCTTCAGCGAGTTTACTGTGCGACGTGAGATTATAGCAAAAGCCTTGAAGAAAATGATTGTTGATGGGCTATTGACCGTGCGCAGAGATCGTAGTGGTTTCAAATATACACTAACAAAAAATAGTATTGATTTCCGCCCCGGAGAGTATGCGCACAGCACTTTTCCAATACTTCATCAATCATCAGGATGAGGGACAATTGATTGTAATAGAGAATCTAGACCATATTCCACACCTGCAATATGAAGAAGCCGGAGCAACCGTCACAAAATTCGTCAAAGGACGTGAAGAAGGAAGTTACGGTTTTCTGAATGATGTAATCTGATATGTGCAGTAAAAAAGCATGAGGTTATACCATGCGATTCACCTACAAGAAGCTGTG
>JAKPQD010000280.1 GCA_029572965.1 Bacteroidota bacterium
TATTGTTATGTATTGTCTTGTCAAACAATGACAAAAATACACATAAAAAAAGAAACACAAAAGAAAAAAAGGAAAAACTGCAAACCATGCAAAGTTTGCAGTTTTACAAAGTATGGTAAAATACCCTATTGCTTTGAATAACAGCCATATTGTGGCTGTGAAAGATAGATGCCTGTAAGCTCTTTGAGGAGGTTGTCAACTGAACGTGTTGAGAGGTTGTACTTTTTGCCCAACTCAATAGCTTCGGCTCTCTTAAAACCGGAAGGCAAAGCATCAAAAAATTTGCGTTTATTGTCACCAGAGCGAAAAACAGCATTGTCGTTTTGCTTTGGCAGATTGTGAAACATTAACAAGCTATGTTGTAGATAAAGGTCGGCAAGGTTCACGGCTGTATCAAAATCGGAATCATTACACAAAACTGAGGTTGAGGTATCGCCATTCTCGAATTTGCGGAGTGCTGTAAAAATCATCGTCATGCGATACAGTACAAGACCAAGCCGTTTTACAATACTTCCGGCATCATCACCCGTAAAAGTGGTAACTTCAATCAGCCATCGGCTGCAAATAGCATTTAACGACTGCCATTGCTGTTGAGTAAGCTCTATAGTTGTGGGGTATTGTTTCAAAAACTGAATCAACTGAAATACCTGTTCGGATAGTGTATTGAAATGCTCGGTAAGGTTGATACTGCTTGCATAAGGAGAAACATCACGCCATTGTTGCTCCACCTTGTAAGCATAGAACATAAAACGGCTGAAAAGACCATCTTCAGAGGAAGCAATCAAACCTGTTACCTGATTAGGAGTGCCTGACAGTGCAACTGACAGGCGAGGTTCGTTGACTTCGATATACTCATTATTAGTTTTCTTTGAGCTTGAAATGCGTTCGTGATGGAAAGCTTTGCGGAGCATATCAGAATAACCACCCCATTCCTGTTTCAGCACATTACCCATCGTATCGGCTTCGGTTTCGCAAATAATGCCTTCACCCTGGTTCTGTTCGAGGTGTGAAAGGATTTTCGCATAAGATGAATTTGCCGGAATAAAAACAACCCTGAAAGGTGGTTGTTCCGGTGGTTCCTCTGCCGGTTCATGTTTCTTCTTAGCCCGCTGACGTGTTTTATACTCATTCATTTCGCTATCGTACCGCTGTTGTTCCTCCTTGCTTGACTTAACAAGTTGGTCGTGGTGTTTATCGGCAAGCGTTTTTGAAAATTTTAATGCACCTTTGCCGCTTGCGGCAGGGGCGATAATAAAAGCAAACAGATTTGGATAGACGATTTGCTGAGCATAAACACCTTTTACATTTGGCAAGCAACCGCTAAGGATAGACAAAGCTCCTGTAAGAAATACATCCCTTTCCCTTAGGTCGGTAAATGCCAATGCACCTGATTTTATTAATTCGGGCAGTTGGTTGTAAACCTCATCGGGAATG
>JAKPQD010000282.1 GCA_029572965.1 Bacteroidota bacterium
ATGATGGCAATTCACGCAATAATCCTCGCAGGTTATCTGGCACCAGACGGTTAACAATTTCTTGATCTCTGTCATTACTGATACGATGAAGCAAAAAGGTATTGCATTGAGATAAAACCGTTGTCGAAAGCTCAGAGGGACGCTGTGAGGAAAGAACCAAACCAAGACCAAATTTACGTCCTTCTCGGGCAATTCGCTCAAAAACCTGGCAACAAACTGCCGCAGCATCTTGATTCTCAGCATCCTCTTTGTAATGCTTTATAAAAGTGTGCGCCTCTTCCATTACCAGAACAGTCGGTAGCGCTATATGGTTTAATTTAACATAACGTTGTAAAGCTTCAAAAATCATTCGAGCAATTACAGCTGTTACAATATGAACGACGTCAGTAGGAACAAGAGAAAGATCAATAATAGATAATAAGTTACCATCTTCGTTGTTACCTATATAATCTTTTAACCATTTTTGAAGATTAATATTACAATCATCTACAAACAACTGTTTCATTTTTTTATCTTCCAATAAGGAGCGAATTCTTATAAGCAAAGTTTCAATGTATTCAGAAAGATTAAGCATATCACCTACTGAATCTAAACAGCGGAGTAAAGATTCACCATTGAAAGGTTTTGGTACATCAACATCGGATGGCAATAAATCAGACGGTGAACCTCCGAAAGCAGAATGAGCTTCATTAGCTTTGTTATATAGTTTTTGAATTTCTTGTCTTGTAAAATCCCAATTTGGATGCGCTCCTTCACGAGGTATGCATATACTTTCAATATACTCAACCAAATCTTTGAGCTTTGTTAATCGATCCCCATTAAAAGTTGTTATATCTTTTTCCAAACCTGTCTTCCATTTACTTATCTTTTCAAAAAATGACTTTGGCTTTGGAAAACTTCCCCACGGAGTTCCATTATTTTGCTCAATTTCAATTGTACGTAAAATAGTACGAAGGTATTTTCGCATTTCAATACTTGCATCTGGTGATGGTTCGCTGATACCTTCACGAACATAACGTAAAGCATGTATCAATGCTGGTCTTTGTGTCTTTGCACTTGCCTGTGAAAATGCGCACCATTCAGCACTGTTCCAAAACCATAACGGCACCTTTAAAGGTGATTCACCGTCGGCAGGATTAATCTTAAAAATGCGTGCTTTAATTTTATCACCATCTTTTGAAAATGCTCGTGAATATTCTCCGTTTGGGTCAAGAACAATGAAGCGAGCATTTGGAGCCTTTTTTTGTTCTGCGTTTTGTACCTCTTCAATACACCATCTTATAAGCCCGGCAACAGAACAGGATTTACCAC
>JAKPQD010000286.1 GCA_029572965.1 Bacteroidota bacterium
CAAGCATTGCCATATACCTGAGCATCGCCATATACCCGAGCATTGCCATATACCCGAGCATCGCCATATACCCAAGCATTGCCAGATACCTGAGCATTGCCATATACCCAAGCATTGCCAGATACCTGAGCATTGCCAGATACCCAAGCATTGCCAGATACCTGAGCATTGCCAGATACCTGAGCATCGCCAGATACCCAAGCATTGCCATATACCCGAGCATTGCCAGATACCTGAGCATTGCCATATACCCAAGCATCGCCAGATACCCAAGCATTGCCAGATAAATTTTCTTCTTTTTCTATCCATCCTCCAATTTGCCCTTTGATGACGGTGCTAAAAGAAACGGAAGCCTTAATTCTTTTTAAGGTGATTCCTAAAAATACTTTTGTTTCTCCAGTAAATTCAAAATGGTTCATATTATTTCCTCCTTTATTTTTATTTCAATGGTTGGGGGGGCAAAGTATAACAAAATTTTCCATCCCAATTTGCATTTTCTGCATTCTTCTACTGTTCCTTTTTTTATTCTGTTGATACAAATACCTGCCGAGCATTGAAAGTTGAATCGTTCACAAAAGAAAAACCCACTTGTTTCAAATTCTCCGCACGACTCATCATAAAAATTTACATCATCGCCTGTGATATTACAATGGCGGATATTACCCCTCCTTCTATCTTCAGAATCCCAAAATGATTTACAAAGTCCGCAAGGTAACTCGTCGACCCGTTTCTTTTTTATTGTTCTTTTGTGGCTATCCTTCTTTTTCTTTCTTGCCATGCTCATCCTCCTTTCTTTTCATCCCATTATCAAGAGCCCATTGAGAAAGAATTTCAGATGCGAGTCTGGCGGGTGCAATTTTTGGATACCTTTCTGCCGCTTTCTTTTTTAGAAATTTGGCGACCTCCATGGGAATATATGTCCCCTGTTGAATCATTTCTTTATCTCTTGTCATTTTAACCTCCTTTAAAATACATACCAGTAAAGTATGTCTTTGTTGTTTATTACAAAAGGTTTTCCTTCTTCGTTTATTAATACAATGATGCTACTGCAGGAAATTTTATTTACATCATCTTTTGTAATAAATCCTTCAACTATATTTTTTCTTTTTGTTAAAGCTTTAAACTTAAGAAGTTTTTTCGGCATGATTTTCCTCCTTTATTTTGAATTTGTTCAGAATGACCAATGCTCTGCCGTGATGCCCTTTTCTATAAAGAGTGTGAAACTTTCTTGCGGCATATTCGCTACCAAGATGATAGGTATACTTTTTGAACTTTAGGTCATCGACAATACAAATATCAATATCAATGACCCCGTCGACATTTTTTATTGTTGATCGGTGAATGATTTTCATAGCTCCTCCAAATTCTGGACGATGTCTTCGATTTGAGAAACAGCTTCTTCTAATTGAGAAACCGCTTCCTCCATTTTTTCTCCTTTCTCTGATGTTTGTAGACCTTCGGGTAAGTTGTCAAATGCCATC
>JAKPQD010000393.1 GCA_029572965.1 Bacteroidota bacterium
CCACCCTGAGGTGATACTGGCCGGACGCCGCATCAATGATAGCATGGGCGCTTATGTAGCTGGTGAGGTAGTGAAGTTGATGGTAAAAAAAGGTATTGCCGTACGAAATGCCAACATTTTGGTGTTGGGGATTACCTTTAAAGAAAATTGCCCCGATGTACGTAATACCAAAGTAGTGGACATCATCAAAGCATTGGGCGAGTACCATGTAAACATTACCATTTACGACCCCTGGGCTAACCCTGACGAAGTAAAACATGAATACGACATTACCTGTACCAACGTGTTGCCTGCCCAAAAATTTGACAGCATTATATTGGCAGTGGCTCACAACGAATTTCTGAACCTCGACTTAAAAGCCCTTACAAACCCCCAACAAGTGGTGTATGACGTAAAAGCTTTATGGCCCAAAGAATGGGTCGACGGAAGGTTGTAAGGCATTGTTAAAAACAAAATATGATTAAAATTTAAGACCAGATGAGCCAAAGGTCCTTCAAAGAAAAACACAAATCAATAATTGCAAGACCACAGAAATTAGGTATTATCAAATACTTTATCAATTAAAAAATGGCCATTCAACAATTTAATAATTATTTCAAATATTTTTTACAATTTAAACGTTCATCGTCAGACTAATAATTAAGGTAACTACAAAAACAACAACTAATAATCTCCCAATATTTCTCTTCTTTTTTTTAATATATTTGCAGTTGACATTTAAATTTTTAACCCCAATTAAGCTATAAAGAAATGTTAATCTCGATTTTGCTTAAGAACTGGAATAAAAATTAACAGATAATGAAAGTATTGATACTTGCAGGAGGCCTTGGTTCAAGACTAAGTGAAGAAACTGAACTTAAACCTAAGCCAATGGTAGCTATTGGCGGTAAGCCAATACTGTGGCACATTATGAAAATATATTCTTATTATGGATACAATGATTTTGTAATCTTATTAGGATACAAAGGATATATAATAAAAGAATATTTTGCGAATTACTTTTTACATCAAAGTGATATAACTATTGACATTGCCAACAACAAAATGGAAATATTGAACAATAGTTCTGAACCATGGAGGGTAACGTTGCTTGATACCGGAGAAGATACAATGACAGGTGGCAGGGTAAAAAGGGCACAACATATTATTGGCAATGAAACATTTATGCTCACCTATGGAGATGGCGTTGCCGATATTAACATTACAAAGCTTGTTGAATTTCATAAGCAGCATGGCAAAGCAATTACCATGACCTCAGTACAACCTGAAGGCAGATTTGGGGCATTAGCTATTAATACTGAAAACAAAGTTGAGTCATTCATGGAAAAACCCAAAGGTGATGGGGCTTGGATTAATGGGGGCTTTTTTGTTTGCGAAGCCAGGGTTTTTGAATATATTAATCACGGAGACCGAACAATCTTTGAAAGGGAGCCTTTAGAAAATTTAGCTAAAGACGGAGAGATGTACACTTATAAACATAATGGTTTTTGGTTACCCATGGATACATTGCGTGACAAAAACAGGTTAAACGAACTCATCGAAAACAAAACGGCTCCATGGATAAAATGGTAAATTCAGTATTTAAAGGTTTTTATCAAGGCAAGAAAGTTTTGATTACCGGGCACACCGGTTTTAAAGGTTCCTGGATGTGTTTACTACTTAACGAGCTTGGAGCCGATATAATTGGTTATGCATTGGCCCCCCCAACATCACCAAATCTTTTTGAATTAGCAAAAATTGACAAACTTATTTCACATCACACAGGAGACATCAGAAACCTTAAAGAACTAAGTTCAATAGTCAATGAAACCAAGCCAGAGATAGTTATTCACATGGCTGCTCAACCTCTTGTCCGCGATTCATATAAAAACCCTGTAGAGACCTATGAAATAAACGTCATGGGTACTGTTAACCTGTTTGAGGCCATTCGCAACAATACAGGCATTAAAGCAGTAGTAAATGTTACAACAGACAAATGCTATGAAAACAAAGAGTGGTTGTGGGGTTATAGAGAAAATGAGCCAATGGGGGGATATGACCCTTATTCGAACAGCAAAGGCTGTTCCGAATTAGTCACATCGGCTTTTCGAAATTCATTTTTTAACGCGGCTACTTATGACAAGCACGGAACGGCTATAGCCTCAGCCCGGGCCGGTAATGTAATTGGAGGCGGAGATTGGGCTGCCGATCGGCTTATCCCTGATTTTATAAGAGCTATTGTAGATGGTAATGAATTAAAAATTAGAAGCCCTTACGCTATCAGGCCATGGCAACATGTTTTAGAACCATTGACCGGTTATCTGATTTTAGCTCAAAAGCTATACAATGATGGCCCCCAATATGCCGAAAGTTGGAATTTCGGCCCTGAAGAAGCTGATGCCCGTAATGTAGAATGGATTGTTCAAAAACTATGTAACCTGTGGGGCAACAACGCAACTTACGCTATAGATACTAATCCTCAACCACATGAAGCCACTTACTTAAAGCTTGACTGTTCCAAAGCTAAGGCCTTATTAAACTGGCACCCCAGGTGGTCATTAGAAACTACACTACAAAGTATTGTTGATTTTAATAAAGCATATCTTGCCGGAGAAGATTTAAGAGAAGTTTGCTTAAAACAAATAAACCAATATTTTAAAACTTTTTAATCATTA
>JAKPQD010000302.1 GCA_029572965.1 Bacteroidota bacterium
CGTGTTTGAGTTTTATATCAAGGTCATGCGGGTCTATATTCGGCCTGACCTGTATCTCTTTTACAACAACAACGTGTTGTTTTTTTCGCGCGACTTTGTCCTTTTTCAGCTGTTCGTACTTGTACTTGCCGTAGTCAGTCAGCTTGCATACCGGAGGGTTTGCGTTAGGGCTCATCTCAATAAGGTCTGTGCCCCTTGCGTCCGCCAGCTTTAGCGCTTCCTGTACCGGCATTACTCCAAGCGAAGAACCTGTTTCATCAATAACCCTGACTTCCTTTGCCCTGATCTTTTCATTGATCCTAAGTTCCGTGAAACTAATGTTGCACCTCCGTTTTTAGTATTTTTTAATATTACAGCCGCAAGCGGCTTTTTTGCCATATAAAACAAAAAGACGCAAAAGCGTCTTTATATTATATATATCATTGATATATATCCGTTTTTTAACCCGGGCAGTTCATACTCCCCTTAGGTGAGAAGCTAAAGCTTCTTCTTGCTTTTGTTGCGTAAATAGTACACGAAAACAGGGGTTTTGTCAATAAAATTCATATATTCATTTTGGGAATAAGGATAGACATCGTATACACTTGGCAAAGCTAAAAATCCTTGGTAAAGAACGGCATTTAAGGTTAATACGCATAATAAAGAAAGGAGACAAATAGTGGACACATCGGGCATTCTATGGGATATTTTGTTTATCGAGAACAAATACCTGTAGAGGAGGCCGCGATGTGTCCAATACAATACTACCGTATGATGATTAATTGTAAAGATAAAAAAATGCTTAGAATGCGTATGGTTTTGCACTACAAAGAACACAAAAACGTTATGTTAACAGCCAGGATCTTTAATACCACCAGAAAAACAGTCTATAAATGGCTAAAAAGGTATGATAATGAGGGGTATAGCGGCCTTGAATCCTTGTCCACAAGGCCCCATAATTTCCCGTTTGAAACGCCCAAAGAAGTTAAAGCTCAGGTTATTGCCGCAAAACACAAATACAAAAATATAGGCGCGGAACAAATTAAGCTTTTAGCCGGCCTCAAGCCATGTCCTGACACGATCAGGAAAATATGCAGAGAAGCAGGATTCAAACCAAGAAAAAGGGTCAAAAAACATGTAACAAAACAAAATCTACGGAGTGTAAAAAAGCTTTGGAATTTGTTCCAACAGATATGTGTAGACGTTAAACACCTTAACGATATACCCAATTATTACCTTTTTATGCGCCTTTACAACCTTCCTGTTTATCAGTTCACGGCAAGAGACGTAACATCCGGGCTTACCTTTTGGTCGTTCGCTTATGAAAAATCCCTTACAAACGCGGTTTTGTTTATTAAATACGTCTTCGAGCATTTAAAAGCTCATGGCGTTGATCTTTCAAAGGTCACAATACAAACAGACAACGGGTCCGAATTCATCGGCACGCCTGCCGCAAAAAAACTCTCCGAGTTTACCAAGACTATTCTTACTTATGGTGCCCGCCATTCAACCATTCCGCTTGCAGCTCACAGATTTCAGGCTGATGTTGAGACTTTTCATAATCTCGAAGAAACAGAATTCTTTGACGTTGAAACATTCAACGGCATGAGAGTTTTCTTGAATAAAACAAACACCTACACGCTTTGGTTCAACCTAATCAGGCCTAATACTTACAAAGAAAAACAAACCCCTTTGCAAATAGCAAAATCAAAGGTGCCTAATATCTCAAAATCTGTCGCTATGCTGCCACCTTTGATTTTGGATTCTGTAATTAAAGACATGAGGAACCTTGACTCAGAAATGGAATACATGTATAAGAGTGTATACGATGTCCTTCGGACTCCCTAA
>JAKPQD010000333.1 GCA_029572965.1 Bacteroidota bacterium
CATTGTAAACAAAGTAATCTGAGGTATTGTAGTTGGTGAGTGCTACTATTCGCCCCCGTTTTTGAATCTCGGGAAGATCGGCTTTTACAGCCAGGTTGTTTCGGTTGAAGTTACAGGTGCTGAACAACAAGGGCACCAGTACTAAAAAGTAAAGTTTTTTTCTTATCAAAACATAAATTTTTGAAAGCGCAAAAGTATTTCAAAAATCATGCCGATAAAGTTAATTTTGACTAACAATTCTTTTTCGAGGATGAAAAAAATGGCAAAAATCAGCTTTTTTACTTGTATATCAAATATTTAACCCTGACAGAATCTTTAAAAAAAACGAGATCTTTTTTCCACATTTTTTGAATTTCGCTTACTTCTTTTCCATTAACAACCTGTTCTTTAACCCACGTATTTCCAGTAAGATTGGCAAAAAAACGATTGAAAAATTCCTGTTTATAAGGGTAACGATTATATGCATTTATTACATAGTCGAGAGTAAAGCCCTTACAGGAAACATTTCTCAAATCTTCCCCATAACATAAGGTATCACAATGCAGAGTCATTGTCCCTTTCTTGCAACGCGGGGTGTATGAAAAGTTTTTCAATTCAAACTGAGGGTGTCCGTATGTTTGAAAAGGGAAATCAGTTCCACGGCCAACATTAAAGCAGGTTCCTTCAAACAGCACCAACGATGGGTAAAGATATATCGCCTGCATATTAGGCAGATTGGGTGATGGCTTAATTGGCAAAATATACTTATCAGCATGTGTATAGTTTTTACAGGGAACAACAGTAAGCTGACATTTCAAAGCTTCTGGCAACCAGCCTTCACCGTTAATCATCATAGCATACTCGCCTATGGTCATACCATATACGAGAGGTACCGGATGCAACCCAACAAATGACTTATATTTTAGCTCTAACACTGGCCCGTCAACATAAAAACTATTGGGATTAGGACGGTCAAGCACTATCAATTGCTTGTTATATCGGGCACACGCTTCCATTACATAATGCAAGGTGGACAAATATGTATAACAGCGAACGCCTACATCCTGAATATCAAACACCACAATATCCAGCTTATCCATATCTTGTTTAGTAGGCTTATAATGCCTGCCATACAGGCTTACAACCTTTATCCCGGTCTTGGCATCCACTTCATTTTTCACTCTCTCACCAGCCTCAGTCTCACCCCTGAAGCCATGTTCGGGGGCAAATACCCTGGAAACATCTATTTTCAAGGACAACAAAGTATCTAATAAATGGGCATCCTTCACTACTGAGGTATGATTGGCCACCAAACCAACTTTTTTTTCTTTCAACATGGGCAAATAATCAGAAATCTGCCAAGCACCCGGCTCTATGACCTGACTTGGCAACAACTGAAAAAAACAAAACAAGACCCAGGCGAATAATATTCTAAAAATCATGCTTTTAAAAATTGAAGGAACAAAAATATTAAAATAGACCATTGGTTTTGCTACCTTTGCGCAACTTATACAAAAACGCATTTGAGTTTCGAATATTTCATAGCAAAACGACAACTGAAAGGCAATGACAAGAAACGAAAAATTTCCGGTTCGCTTGTCAATGTCACGATATTTGGCGTAGCGCTTTGCATTGCTGTGATGATTATTTCTATTGCCATCCTGCAAGGCTTCAAAAACGAAATACGCAACAAGGTGGTCGGTTTTGGCTCGCATATCCAAATCCTCAACTACGATAGCAACAGCTCTTACGAAACTACTCCCATAAGCAACAAACAAGAATTTATCGCTGACCTGAAAAATGCTGAAGGCATAAAGCATGTTCAACAATTTGCCACAAAAGCCGGAATCCTGAAAACCGAAACAGACATCCAGGGCGTTGTATTAAAAGGCATTGCGCCTGACTTCAGTTGGGACTTTTTCAGGCAAAATATGGTAGTAGGCAAGACTTTTACCGTTAAAGACAGCGAAAAAACAAATGAAATAATCATTTCAAGATATATTGCCAAACTGCTTAAGCTGAAAGTAGGAGACGAAATAAGCATGTATTTTATCCAAGACCCACCAAGGGTACGTGTGTTTACTATCTCCGGAATATACGAAACCAGCGTAGAAGAATTTGACAAGATAATTGTACTCTGCGATATCAAGCATATACAGAAGTTGAATAACTGGACAGACGACCAAATTTCAGGCTTTGAGGTTTTTGTAAACAAATTTGACGACATCGACAAAATGACGGTTGTTGTCAATGACATTGTGGGCTACAGCTTTATGGAAAACGGTCAGGCCTTACAAGTACTGAGCATTAAACAAAAGTACCCGCAAATATTTGACTGGGTCAACCTGCAAGACCTCAACGTGATGATTATCATCATCCTGATGCTTGTAGTATGCGGCTTTAACATGATAGCCGGGTTGCTTATCCTTATCCTCGACCGTACCGAGCTCATTGGATTGCTCAAAGCCCTTGGTTCTACTAATAAAAAAATAAGGCGCATATTTCTTTTCGAATCTGTGTTTATCCTTTTCAAAGGATTGTTCTGGGGAAACCTCGTAGGACTTGCTATTTGTTTGGGACAACAATATACCCGTTTCTTAAAACTCGATGCCAGCTCGTATTACATTGACCATGTCCCTATTTTGCTTGACCCATGGTACATTGTATTGCTTAACGTTGGCGTAGCCATAGCAACATTGTTATTTTTAATCATACCATCATCAATTATTTCACGTTTCAGCCCGGCAGAGATTATCCGGTTTAAATAGCAGAAATTATGGCACAAATGGAAGATAACTCAAGATACAAAATGCGAGGTGTTTCCTCCGGAAAAGAAGAAGTGCACCAGGCCATTAAAAATATTGACAAAGGCCTTTATCCAAAAGCCTTTTGCAAAATAATACCAGACATTATCGGTGGAGACCCTGCTTATTGCAACATCATGCATGCCGATGGTGCTGGTACCAAGTCATCACTAGCTTATGCCTACTGGAGAGAAACTGGTGACTTGTCTGTATGGAAAGGCATAGCTCAGGATGCCCTGATTATGAACATTGACGACTTGCTGTGTGTTGGAGCTACTGACAATATCCTTGTTTCATCTACCATAGGACGCAACAAACTACTCATTCCGGGCGAAGTAATATCGGCCATTATTCAGGGTACCGAGGAGCTTTGTGCTGAACTGCGCAATGTTGGTATTGGCGTGTATCCTACTGGTGGAGAAACTGCTGATGTTGGCGACCTTGTACGCACCATCATTGTTGACAGTACTGTTACCTGCCGCATGAAACGCTCTGATGTTATTGACAATGCCAATATCAAAGCCGGAGATGTAATTGTTGGCCTTTCTTCTACAGGCGTTGCATCTTATGAAACCTCATATAACGGCGGTATGGGAAGTAACGGGCTTACTTCTGCCCGTCATGACGTATTTGAAAAGTACCTGGCTAAGCTTTACCCCGAAACTTTTGATGCTGCCGTACCTAATGACTTGGTTTATTCAGGAAAATATAAGCTTACAGACCCTTCGCCTGTTGAAGGGGTAAATGTAGGCAAACTTGTACTCTCTCCTACCCGTACTTACGCGCCTGTTGTTAAGGCTGTATTTGACAAGCTCAGGCCTGCAATACATGGCATGGTGCACTGTTCAGGCGGAGCACAAACCAAAGTGATGCATTTTGTAGATAACCTGCATGTAATAAAAGATAACCTTTTCCCAACACCTCCGCTGTTTGAAATCATCCAACAACAAAGCAAAACAGACTGGAAAGAAATGTACAAAGTCTTCAACATGGGGCACCGCTTGGAGTTTTACACCGATGCAGCCACAGCTAAAGAAATAATAAGCATTTCAGAAAAATTCAACATCGAAGCCAAGATTATAGGCCGATGCGAAGCACACCAAGGCAAAAAACTTACGCTGGAAACGGTAAACGGAAAGTTCGAATACTAATGAGAAAATTTGAAAATTTGAAAATTTGAAAATTTGAAAATTCGAGAATGTCTAAGAAATATAATTTGCTAATTTGCTAATTTGCTAATTTGCTAATTTGCTAATTTGCTAATTTGCTAATTATCTTTTAATTACTGCATTAATTTTGCCAAAATTATTACTCCCGGCTTTCACTACAACTGAAAGTGCTTTAGTTTTAGGCTTATTAGGCTGGATAAAACTCAAGGTATCATTGTTCATCACAGCTTTAAGCAGGTAGGTTTTCACTTTAACATTGTAAAAAGCCACATTTCCCTCGCTGTCTGTAAAAGCCGACAAGGTATCTTTGCCACTGCAAAGCAATATTTTAGCTGAAGCTATTGCATACGTAGCATTGGACGACTTGTACATCAGCTTTCCATAAACAACATCAGCATTTTGGGCTGATCCATAACTTATAAATATGAATAACAGTATGATTGAAGTTATATAATTTTTCATCTTTCGTAATTTTTAATTATTAATTGAAGATTTACTGAATTGCAATTAAGGATACCCCTGATTTTAAGGAGAAAGTAAATTTAGCGGAATCGGCAACAATCATAGCAGTATCGTACAGATATACCGTGCGGGGCAGATAACCCGGATATTCCAGCTTAATAGCAGGGTTACTTTTTTTACTAAACCCATGACTTGTAGATATATTGTCCATGCGGAAGTCTCCGTTAAAATCGGTAGAAGTGGTTGGCGATGGAGGCTGTATGCTGACTTTAATGCCATCGTTTACATTTTTTCCAACAAGCTTAACATTGCCAACCAGTGTCCAGGTATTTTCAACTACCTGAGGCTGGGGTTGGTCAATAGTTGATGTAGTTTTAAGCAAGTTGTTAATCATCATATACGAAGCGCCAAGGACAATGATAAAACCTGCTAAAGCCCCACCTGCCTGGTAGTTTTTGTTATTTATTACAGCTGTTGATTGTAAAAACTTAAACAGTACAAAAGCCGCCACCATGCTCAGTACAAATGACAAGGAAAACACGACCAAAACAAACATTTTGGGGTCGGAAGTAACAATAGATAATTGAGGGTTCATAATCTGATTTATTGGTTTGAACAAATATATCAAAACGCTGAATGAAAACAACAATAGGTCGTGCATAAATTAAAAAATACTGCCATCAAAACAAATTATACCCATTCAGGCAACATCCCGAACCTATATTTTTCGTAACTTACCTGTAATTTTACGCTTCACATTTGCATGATCATTATTAATATTCAATAAAACCATCTTATAATGAATAGAAAAAGGATAATTCAAGCATTGGCAATGGTTGCGCTTGTTTTGGCCAGTTGCAACGTAAAAAAAGAAGTAAAGAACATCCAGAATGGAGTTGTTGTAAGCACTTCAGATGTTAACATTAAGGTTCAGTTTTATGCACCCAACATGGCCAGGGTACAAAAATGGCTGCCTGCCGGAAGCGACAAAAAACTTAGCCTTGTGATAGTGATGGATTCTATACCATCTGTTACGGTAAAAGTTACAGAAGAGAAAAACCTGGTAACCCTTGAATCTGAAAGCCTGAAAATTACTATTAACGCCAAAGACGGTGCAGTTGCATTTCTTGATTTGAACAACACTCCTTTTGTAAAAGAAGCTGATTATTCTTTTAAACCAGTGGTTTATTCAGACGATTCGGCCTATACCGTAGAACAAAAATTTGAACTCACCGCTGATGAAGGCATTTACGGACTTGGCCAACACCAATCAGGCTATATGAACTATCGTGGCAAAAAAGTATTGCTTTCTCAAGCAAACACAGAGGCTGTAACCCCTGTATTTGTTTCTACCAGGAACTATGGTATTTTGTGGGACAACTATTCGCTTACCGAATACCGCGACAATGGCAAGGCCGAAGCTTCTATGTGGTCTGAAGTATCTGACAACATTGACTATTACTTTATTGCAGGAAACAGCCTTGACAATGTAATTGCCGGATACCGCAACCTTACCGGAGTTGCCCCAATGTATGGCAAGTGGGCATACGGCTACTGGCAAAGTAAAGAACACTATGATAACCAAAATGAGATAACTACTGTTGTTAATAAATACCGTGAACTGAAATACCCTATTGACAACATCATTCAAGACTGGGACTACTGGAATGGCACTCAAAACTGGGGAAGCATGCAGTTTGACAAAACCTTGTTCCCCGAACCAGAAAAAATGGTGAAAGATTTTCATGCTAAAAACTTCCACATGATGATTTCTATTTGGCCTGCCATGGGCTCCAATACCGAGGTATATAAAGACATGCTCGCTAAAGGCTTTTTGTATTCGCCAGTTGGATGGGCAGGATTCAAATACTATGATGCATACAACCCTGATGCCAACAAGCTTTACTGGGAATATCTGAAAAAAGGCCTTGTATCTAAAGGTATTGACGCATGGTGGATGGACTCGACCGAGCCAGATGTGGTAAATGCATTGACCAAAGAAGCAGAAAACTATGAAATGAAAAAGATGGGCAAGTGTTACCTTGGGACTTTTGCCCGCTATCTCAATCCTTACTCTTTGGCCATGACCGAAAATATTTATAAAAACTGGCGTAAAGATGTACCCGGCAAAAGAGCTTACATTCTCACCCGCTCTACCTTTGCAGGACAACAACGTAATGCAGCAACCACCTGGAGTGGAGATATTGGAGCTAACTGGCAGGTTTATCGCAACCAGATTTCAGCAGGTATCAACCACAGTATGTCAGGTATTCCGTACTGGACATTTGATATAGGCGCATTTGTATTAGGTGCTTACGAAGGCGTATTTAATACTGGTGGTAAAAACCCAGCTTACCAAGAACTTTACACACGTATGTTCCAATTAGGCGCTTTTTGTCCTATATTCCGTTCGCACGGTTCTGAAACTCCTCGCGAAATATGGGAAATGGGGGACTTTACCCCTACTCTTCTTAAATATGATAATCTTCGCTATCGCTTGCTCCCATATATTTACTCTTTGGCCTGGAAAGTGACCAATGAAGGTTATACCATCATGCGTGGTTTGCCTATGGACTTTAGCACCGACAAAAACACCTATAATATTGACGACCAGTTTATGTTTGGCCCGTCAATCCTTGTTTCACCTGTAACAGACTATATGTATCATTGTCCTCCTCAGGCCAGCATTAAAGTTGGTGAAGAATTTTTCAAAACCAAAGATGGAAAGCCGGGTTTACAAGCAAGCTATTACAAAGACAACAAATATAAAACGCTGGGCAAACAACAGGTTGATAAAAATATAGATATTTTCTGGTACACAGGCCGTCCTGATTATGTAACCGATTCGATGTATGCTATTCGTTGGGAAGGCAAGCTAATTCCTAAAGAAAGCGGCAAATTCCAGTTCCACATGAAATGTTTTGACGCAAAACGTATCATTCTGGATGGCAAACAACTGCCAATCGTTTATACCAGCACCGAACAATATACTGATACTTTGCATCTACAAGCAGGCAAAGAATACAGTATTGTAGTAGAAACAGAAAACACATCAACCGGGGCTGCCCGTATGCAACTATTCTGGAAAACCCCGTCTATATTTGCTGCCGAAAAAGCAAAAGTTGACCGCGAGAAAAAACGTACGCTTTACCTACCCCAGGCTAAAGGCTGGGTAAACTTCTGGACTGGCGAAACTGCCAATGGAGGCCAAAAGATTACTACCGATGCCCCTATCGACATCATGCCTTTGTTTGTCAAAGCCGGTTCTATCGTCCCAATGGGCCCGTTTGTGCAGTATGCCACTGAAAAACCTGCTGACCCGATTGAACTACGCATTTACAAAGGCGACAACGGAAGCTTTGTATTGTATGAAGACGAAAACGATAACTACAATTACGAAAAAGGCATTTATTCGACCATTCGTTTCGACTGGGATGATGCTTCAAAAACCCTTACCATAGGCAAAAGACAAGGTGTGTTCCCCGGAATGCTCAAACATCGCACATTTGAGATAGTACTTGTTTCTGAGAAACATGGCACTGGCCTCGATATCGAAACCAAACCTGACAAGGTAATAAAATATAGTGGAGAAGAGCTGAAAGTGAAATTGTAAACAAACAGGCTTTATTCTGAGCAACATAGTTGCGACATCTTTGTAGAGAAAAGCAATACACAGAAACATTAAGGAGCGTAGCACCGAAATAATATTTTGCCACTACGTGGCTTAATAATTGAGAAAACATTTTTCTACAAATATTTCGCCGCTCTGCGGCTAATAGAAAGACATTGCAAATCTGCCAAAGTAAAACTAACCAGTCGGCATAAAATTGTAATCAAACATGTTCAATAAAAAAGGAGTACAGCGAAAATACTGTACTCCTTTTTTATAATCCCCAATTAATCATTAGGAGGCTTTTAAAGCTGAACGATATGATTAATTCTGTAAATTTGACCCTAACTTATTCTTCTTCAAAACTTTACCAATATTCAGTTTTTACATAAAAAAAGCCAGTCGAAATAACTGGCTTTTTAAATATATCAAAAAATATCTTAATATCGGTAATGTTCTGGCTTATAAGGGCCATCAACAGGGACACCAATATAATCAGCCTGAGCTTGCGTAAGTTTGGTAAGTTTAACACCCAATTGGCCTAAATGCAAACGGGCCACTTCTTCGTCCAGCTTCTTAGGCAAACGATACACACCTATTTCATACTTATTTGCCCACAAATCAAGTTGGGCAAGTGTTTGGTTTGAGAATGAATTACTCATCACAAAAGAAGGGTGACCTGTAGCACAGCCAAGGTTTACCAAACGCCCTTCGGCCAAAAGAAAAATAGAATGACCTTCAGGAAAGGTATATTTGTCCACCTGAGGTTTGATATTGGTATGCTTAATCCCTGGCATGTTAACCAGTTTGTCCACCTGTATTTCGTTATCAAAGTGACCTATATTGCAAACAATAGCCTGGTCTTTCATCTTTTTCATGTGCTCAAGGGTAATAACATCACAGTTCCCGGTTGCAGTAACATAAATATTCCCCTCAGCCAAAGCTTCTTCTATAGTAGATACTTCAAAACCTTCCATTACAGCCTGCAAAGCATTGATTGGGTCAATCTCGGTAACAATCACACGGGCTCCGTATGACCTCATAGAGCGGGCACAACCTTTCCCTACATCACCAAAACCAAGGACAACAACCACTTTACCGGCAATCATCACGTCTGTGGCACGTTTGATACCATCGGCCAATGATTCGTGGCAACCATAAAGGTTATCGAATTTTGATTTTGTTACCGAGTCATTTACATTGATAGCCGGGAATAACAATTCGCCTTTTTCTAACATTTGGTATAAACGGTGTACCCCCGTAGTTGTTTCTTCCGAAACGCCTTTAAAATCGCTTACAATACGATGAAAACGGGTTTTATCCTCAGCCAACGATTTTTTCAATTGCTCAAGGATAATTCTTTCTTCATTGTTTGATGTTTTTCTGTCCAAAACAGAAGCATCATTTTCAGCTTTGAAGCCCCAATGTACAAACAAAGTAGCATCACCACCATCGTCAACAATAAGATTAGGCCCTAATCCATTTTCGAAGCGCAAGGCCATATCGGTACACCACCAATATTCTTCAAGAGTTTCGCCTTTCCAGGCAAATACCGGAATTCCGGCAGCAGCAATAGCAGCAGCAGCATGATCTTGTGTAGAAAATATATTGCAGCTTACCCAACGTACTTCAGCCCCAAGGTAAACCAATGTTTCGATAAGCACGGCTGTTTGCACTGTCATATGTAACGAACCCATAATGCGGGCGCCTTTCAAAGGTTTTGATGAAGCATATTTCTGACGGATGGCCATCAATCCGGGCATTTCCTTTTCAGCAATCTCAATTTCTTTACGTCCAAAATCAGCTAAACTGATGTCTTTTACTTTGTATTTCAAAGTATTGCTCATGATATGTGTTTTAAAATATTTATACTATCTGTTCTATCTTTTTCCAACTGCCCGCGCAAATCGTCAATAGAGGCAAATTTGCGTTCGTCACGCAAACGGGCTACAAAGGTAACTGTAATTATTGTATCATACAAATCATTATTAAAGTCAAACAAATGGGCTTCAATGGTTTTATGCAGGCTGTTATGGTCAACCGTAGGCCTGAAACCAATGTTTAACATTCCATTGAATATCCCATAGCCAGTTTTTACTTTTACTGCATATACTCCAACTCTTGGAAGCATTTTAAATTCATCGGTAACAATGTTGGCTGTTGGGAAAGAGAGTGTCCTTCCAAGCTTTTGGCCTTCAACAACCTTCCCCGTAATAAAATAATTATACCCCAGCAAATGGTTGGCTTTTTCAATCTCTCCAAGTTCAAGGTACAATCTTATGTCTGTTGAGCTCACCGAATCACGTCCATCAAACAAAGGGGCCGGGTGAAGCAGCTCAAATCCATATTTCAAAGAAGCCTGACGAACAACTTCGTAATTACCTTCTTTGTTATTTCCAAAATGGTTATCAAAACCTAAAAGTAAGCTTTGAACGCCTATTTTTTCAACCAAAACTTTTTCAATAAACTCATTGGCTTTCAATGCAGCAAATCCCTTATCAAAAGGAACAAGCACGAGGTGATCAACCCCACTACTTTCCAAGAGTTCTATTTTTTCGTCCAAAGTAGAAAGAAGCTTTATTTCTTTGCCGGGATAAAGCACCATACGCGGATGAGGCCATAATGTAATGATAACAGTTTGTCCTGCATTCAATACCGCTTGTCTTTGCATTTGATCAATAATGTATCGGTGCCCTTTATGAACTCCATCAAAAATACCAACGGTAATAACTGGACGTATAAATTTTGATTTGTCTAAATCAGAAAAATAATGTGTTGTCAATGTGTCAACCTCCCAAGCAATCTTTCTTATTGAAGGATTGAATACAATTTTAATAATTTTGGTATATAATAACAGTAAGGACTTGCTTGTTAAATTTTGCAAAATAACTGTCTATAGTCTTGCAAAGGTTGTTCTTATCATAAGTATAAACGCTTTTCGAGAAATCTTTTTTAGCATCTTCGCGGGTTTGCTCTTCTGATACATTCCCGGCAGCATCGTAAGTATATTTTGCAACCAGAAACTTTATGCCGTCCCCGCCTTCTTTATACACTTCACTCAGCAGCCCTCCTTTGTAAACATAAGAAATCTTGTAAATAAGTTTCCCTTTCAGGTATTTTGTCTCAGATAACATGTTGTCCTTACTGTCATAGGTATATTCCAAACGTTGGCTCTCAGTATTGTCTGGCATTACAGTTGATTCTTGCAAAACTTTGTCATTGCTGTTGAACAAATATTTTTGAGTATATTTTAGCGATCCGTATCCATCAAGGATTTTCAAATCCGAACTGTTAGAGTTGTTAGTAAATACACGTTTTTCATCAAGGCGTTTTTTTATAAAAAAATTTACTTCAGCCAATTTACCATATTTGTTATAATTATAAACATTTTTGAAACTATCTATCCCGTTGTATCCATACTCCAAAGTTTTATTGCCTTTTGAGTCAAACCTGACATCCTGGATAAAGACAGTTTTTATCCGGCCATCAATATCTGCCTGTTTAGTTTGAAAAACCCTGTTGCCTTTTGAATCGTATTTGCTTGTAGAAATACTAAGAACAAGCCCATTCTCACGGTAATAGGTCTGCAATACCCGCTGCCCATTTGTATCAAAGCTGTCAACACGGGTTTTAACCCCATCAGTCTCAGGTTTCCCGTTTACATAGTCATATTCATAAAAAGTAACAGTACGGATTTTATTTTTCTTAATAATATCTTTGTTCCATAAACTGTCTTGCTGGCCATAGAGGTTAAATCCAAGAGCAATAACTAAAAACAGCAAAATTTTGCGCTCCATATTGTTTAGTATAGTTTCTTTTTTTGAAGATCAACAAAATTAATAGAGTTTTTGTAATATAAAAAATTATCTTTTCATTTGACAAAGGCAGAATTTATGGGGTAGAATGCTTGTTTTGTTAAGAAAAAGAGAATAACTTGCAGTGAATTGTTTAAACAAAAAAACTTTTGATAAACATATCCGGTAAAAACATGTCACAAAAAACACCAGTAATTGTCCAAAATGATACCTGGCTTGCTCCTTTTAGAGATATCATTGTCCACAGAAATGAATTGGTCAATAAAAAAATAAAAAAATTGGCCCCAACCGGTTCATTAAAAGACTTTGCATTAGGGCATTTATTTTATGGATTGCACAAACAAAACGACGTATGGGTTTTTCGTGAATGGGCGCCCAATGCTACTGAAATATATCTTGTCGGTGATTTTTCAAAGTGGCTTATCGACAAGCAATTTGCACTTAGAAAGATAGGAAATGGCAATTGGCAGTTAGAGGTGCCATCTGACTACATACGACACGGACAACAATACAAATTACTTGTAAAATGGAGCGATGGCGAAGGTTATCGGCTCCCTTCTTATGCCAACAGGGTAGTGCAGGACGAAGCAACTAAAATATTCAACGCTCAAGTTTGGATGCCCGACAAAGCATACCAGTGGAAAAACAACTTTATCCCTTCCTGGGATTTCCCGTTGATTTATGAGGCTCATGTCGGGATGTCGTCTGAAGAACCTAAAGTTTCTACTTTCAGAGAGTTTGAAAACAATGTTCTCCCCCGCATTAAAAAACTTGGTTATAATGCTCTTCAGCTTATGGCCATACAAGAACATCCGTATTATGGCTCATTTGGATACCATGTGTCAAACTTTTTTGCAGTTTCATCAAGGTTTGGCACTCCTGATGACTTAAAAAGCCTGATTGACAAGGCGCATGAAATGGGCATTGCTGTTATCATGGATCTTGTACACTCTCATGCTGTAAAGAATGTATTGGAAGGGTTGGGCTTGTTTGATGGCAACCCTGGCCAGTACTTTCATACCAACGACAGACGTATTCACAAAGCCTGGGACTCGCTCTGTTTTGATTATGGAAAAAATGAAGTACTACATTTCCTCTTATCTAATTGCCAATATTGGCTGGCCGAATATCGTATTGACGGATTTAGGTTTGACGGGGTAACCAGCATGTTGTATTACGACCATGGACTTGGAAAAGATTTTACTAATTATAACCAATATTATGATGGCAACCAGGACGAAGATGCTATCGTTTACCTCAGTTTAGCTAATGAGCTGATACACTCGGTCAACCCAAATGCTATTACCATTGCAGAAGAAATGAGCGGAATGCCTGGGCTTGCTGCACCATTAGCCGCCGGAGGAATAGGATTTGACTTTAGGCTGGCTATGGGTATTCCGGACTACTGGATTAAAATTATCAAAGAACTGCCTGACGAACAGTGGAACGTGAGCCAGATGTACTTCGAATTGTCAAACCACCGCTCAGATGAACGTGCCATATCTTATACCGAATCGCACGACCAGGCTTTGGTAGGCGACAAAACCATTATTTTCAGGCTTGCCGATAAAGAAATGTACACCCATATGAGCAAATTTGAACCAAGCCTGGTAATAGACAGGGCTATTGCTTTACACAAGATGGCAAGACTTTTTACCATATCTACGGCCGGCTCAGGATACCTCAACTTTATGGGCAATGAATTTGGACATCCCGAGTGGATTGACTTTCCACGTGAAGGCAATAGATGGTCTTACCAATATGCACGCAGACAATGGAGCCTTGCAGACAATAGCACTTTAAAGTATGAATTTCTCAATGATTTTGATGCTTCTATGATTGATTTTATCAGTAAAGCTGCATTACATAAAGCCTCATTCCCAACGCTTAACCACGCAGACGAGAAAAACCAAGTCATTTCTTTTGAGCGAAATGAATTTGTCTTTGTTTTTAATTTCAATCCTTCTCAATCATTTACAGACTATAACATCCCGGTTCACCCAGGCAAGTACCAAATTGTATTTTCTACAGATGACCCCGAATTTGGCGGGTTCAACAGGATAGACAAAAGCTATATCTTTTATGCTACAGCCGGAAAGGAGATTACAACACTAAAATCAAATGCTGTGACTTTATATATCCCTTCTCGTACAGCATTTGTATTGAAAATGTTACCAACAAAGTCTGTGTACTAAATTAGAAATAACATGAAACCATTTGACCATTTCAAACTTATTTACTTTTCAACTTGCTCAAATTGGCCTGCTTGTTGATTTTTGTTGTTAAAACAGCAAAGAGCAGGCTTTTGTCAGATTTTTTCAGAATACTGTTTTACAAAGAAAAATTTACTTTTTTCGACAATTATGCTGCTAAAATCTTAAAACGAGCATGATAGAAACTGTTTGATGTTATTTACAAATTCTTAATTAATACTTAATTTGGGTTAAAAAATTATTTACCGATGATACAAAATAAAATTCCATGATTTATATCACATGCAATGCCGTTTAGTTAAGAGCGTCCGCAGGACCTGTCGGCGTTCTTTTAACTAAACGACAACGATATCACATGTTACATCGCCCAACATTGATAGTATCAAAAAACTCTACCCTAAACAGGGCTAAATACCAACAGCAACGTTTCAAATTCGAAAATGAAATAAATTTACAGGTTAGACAAAATTTCTATTAAATTTCATATTTTTACTAATTGTACAGTTATATATTTGAGCGAACATAACCATAAATATTTGATGAATGAAATTACGTTTGACCATATCTGCTAAAATCATACTTGGATTTGGAGTGCTGATTATTGCCTGCCTTCTCAATATGTGGTTTTTCTACAATGTTTTACAAAAAAACCAAGAGCAAAATAAGAAATTTGAAGAACTCTACGACCCATCAATTAGCAATTTTGAACAGTTGCAAAATCAAGTGTATGCCGCTCGTTTACTTATAAAAAACTGGGTTTATATAGAAAGCGAAACCGTCACGCCAGATAAGCTTAGTTTGATGGATATTATGGAATTGAAAATCCCTTATTTAACAGATAAATTAATAAAGCTTTCGCCACAGTGGCCCCGTACCGATCAGATTATTTATAATGATATACAAATCTTGCTTAATGACAGCTTGGCATTGCTATATACTTTTGTTTCAAAGACCTTTAATTCCCCAGAAGCGTACCAGCTAAAGAACGAGAAAGTATTATTAAAACCAGATTTCAACAAAACTCTTGACCGAATATGCGATAAAATTAATACCAAAACAACTATTCTTCTTAAAAACCAGCAAGAACGCTCCAATTCATTGAAAGCCTCACTAAACGCCACTTATACCCATACTCGCAGCATGATCTTGTTTTCTACTATTGTACTTATCCTTATTGGTTTAGGCATTAGTATTTACACCATTCATTCGTTGATAGGGCCTATAAATTATATCAAAAAGATTCTTTTCAAAATGGGCAAAGGTATTTTGCCAGCTGAAAAACTCAGGGAGCGTAATGATGAAATTGGAGAAATGGCCGTAGCATTAAATTCTCTAGTACGAGGGTTGAAAGAAATATCAAACTTTTCTATAGAAATAGGAAAAGGAAACTTCAATAGCAATTTTACGCCTCTCAGTGATGATGACATTCTGGGCAATTCGTTGATAAAGATGCGCGAAGAACTTAGTAATGCTGCATTGGAAGAAGTAAAACGCAAAAAAGAGGATGAACACCGCAATTGGACCACTCAGGGCATCGCCAAGTTTTCTGAAATACTGCGACAAAACTCTTCTGACCTTCAAGAATTGTCCAATAATATTATCAGTAACCTGGTAAACTATTTAGGGGCCAATCAAGGAGGGATTTTCATTGTTAATGATTCTTCTCTTGAAGGGATAACAATAGATATGACCGGATGTTATGCTTATAACCGCCAAAAATTTTTAAAAAGAGAATTCAAGCCGGGTGAAGGATTAATTGGACGTTGCTATTTAGAGCGTGAGACAATTTTTCTTACTGAAATTCCTAAGGATTATATAAAAATCACTTCGGGTATGGGCGAAGACAACCCGACTTGTCTTATTGTTGTCCCACTATTGTACAATGACAAGGTCTTTGGGGTTATTGAAATAGCATCTTTCAACATTTTCGAACAATTTCAAATAGACTTTGTTGAAAAAATAGCATCGAGTATAGCTTCTACCATTTCTGTTGTTAAAATCAACATACAAACCAATAAACTGCTTGAACAATCGCGCCAACAAGCTGAAGAAATGGCTTCGCAAGAGGAAGAAATGCGACAAAACATGGAGGAATTGAGGGCAACACAAGAAGAGTCTGCCCGTAAAGAAGCTGCATTGCTCAAAGAGCTGAAAGAACTAAAAAAACGAATGGAAAAATATGAACTGTAAAAAAGTAAGATAAGATGAAAAAATAGACCATCTCAGATAAAAATTGAGACGATCTATTTAATTAATATCAATTTATTCAATATCTTTTTCATTTACAGCATCAAGCTTTGGCAGTAAAATCTGAATTACGATTAAAGCAAACACATAAATCAGGCCGGCAAACAAGAAAGCAAAGAAATAAGCTGAAGGGCCGCTATCATCCAATACCTTACCTAATGAAAGGTCTGCCACTACGCCAGCTAAAGCTCCTACCAGCCCACCAATGCCAACTACTGAAGCAACGGCCTTTTTAGGAAATACATCTGACACTACAGTAAAGAGGTTGGCCGACCAGGCTTGATGCCCTGCCGCAGCCAAAGCAATCAGGATGATAGCTATCCATGGATTATTTGTTTGGGTTGCAAAACATACCGGAAGAATAAATAATACGCAAATTAACAAACTTATTTTGCGCGCTTTGTTAAGGGTCCAACCCATTGTCATCAGATATTTCGAAATGTATCCGCCTGCAATACTGCCAATATCAGCCATAACATAAATAACTATCATAGGAAGAGCCAATTGACTGAGCTGCAAGTGAAACTTATCAGTAAGAAAGAATGTAGCCCAAAAAAGATAAAACCACCATGCGGCATCTGTAAGTTTTCCTAAAGAAAACGCCCAAGTCTGTTTGAACCGAAACAATTTAGACCATTTCACTTGGCTGGGAGTTTCTATTCCCGAATCTGCTTCAATATAGTCCAACTCAGCCTTGGTAACCTTCGGATGAAACTGAGGTAAGCGATAAGTCCGCCACCACAAAAACACCCAAATAGCACTAAAAGTACCAGATACAAGAAATGCAAACTGCCAGTTTTCGCCAGTAGCAGAATTTACAACCAGCGGGATAATCAAAGGAGCCAAAATAGCCCCAACATTGCTCCCTGCATTAAAGATACCTGTTGCAAAAGCCCTGTCTTTTTTGGGGAACCACTCTGCCACAGTCTTGATAGCAGCCGGGAAGTTACCGGATTCTCCAAAACCAAGGCCAAAACGGGCTGTAATAAAACCAATAAGACTAAAAGCCGGTTGTACCAATGCATGCATCATGCCAAATATGCTCCATATAGCAATAGAAATTGTATAACCTAAGCGAACGCCCACCTTATCGATTATACTTCCCATAAATAGCAAACCAAAAGCATAAGCTACCTTAAACGACACATTAATTAGGGCATAATCAGAGTTTGACCAGTGAAAAACCTTATCTCTTAAGGTTGGGCCCAATACCCCCAAAATACTCCTGTCAAGGTAATTGATAGTAGTGGCTAAAAAAATTAAAGCTAAAATACGATAACGGTATTTCCCAATAGTCTTTGTATTTACAGTCATTTTAGACCTATTTACAGATTTATAATTTGTAAATATAAGTATTTACAACAATCTCACCTTCTGATACAGACTTTATTTATTCAAAATAGAATTTCTAATGCCTATTTCCAATCCCCTCAATTCTGCTAAGCCTTTCATACGACCATAAAGCGAATAGCCAGGATAAAACTTGCGTCCTATATCACCCAGCATAAGGTTTCCATGATCGGGACGCATTGGGATTTGCCAATCTTTGCGGCCTTCTTTTTTACGTTTTTCTTCTTCCAATACCAGTGTTTTCATCACTTCATAAAGGTCAACATCGCCATTGAAAACATAATCTTCATGAAAATTGCCAGATTCATCACGTTTTACATTGCGCAAATGAGTAAAGTTAATGCGATGGGCTAAAGTTTTAGCAATAAGCGGGCAATTGTTAAAGCTTCCGGCCCCTAATGAGCCCGTACATAAGGTGATGCCATTAGCAGGAGAATCAACCGCACTGACAATATCTTTTAAATCTTCCAACGTACTAACAACACGTGGTAAACCCAATACAGGGCGTGGAGGATCGTCAGGGTGGATTGCCATGCGAATTCCTACCTCCTCTGCCACAGGAATCACTTCTTTTAAGAAAAGAATAAGATGTACTTTAAGCTTCTCTCTTGAAATCCCTTTATATTGATCAAGAGCTTCATGTAATTGTTCAAGGGTAAAAGAGTCGTCCGAACCTGGAAGGCCTTGCATAACAACCTTTTTTAGATTTTCAATATCTTCATTGCTCATTGACTCATATACTTTCTTAGCTTCTGCAATTTGCTCAGCAGTATATTTGGCCTCTTCGCCCGAACGTTTTAATATAAACAGTTCAAATGCAAGAAAATTTGAAAATTTAAATTCCAAAGCATAAGAACCATCGGGAAATTTCATATCCAGACTTGTCCTTGACCAGTCCAATACGGGCATGAAATTGTAGCAAACAGTGTCAATACCACATTTAGAAAGGTTACGTAAAGTTTCTTTATAGTTCTCAATACGCTGCTGATAACTACCAGTGCGCTTTTTTATATCTTCATGTACAGGGACACTTTCTACAACTGACCAACGCATCCCGGCATCTTCAATCATTTTCTTGCGTTTCATGATTTCTTCTACCGGCCAAACTTCCCCATAAGGGATTTGGTGTAATGCATTAACAATGCCAGTTGCCCCAGTTTGTCTTATTTCTTGCAAGGTAATTGGGTCATTAGGCCCATACCAACGCCATGTTTGTTCTAATGCCATAATATTAATTTGAAAATGTGAGAATTAGCAAATTCGAAAATGTAAAAAAATTTTATCTTTATTCATCAGCTAATTAGCAAATTAGATAATTGGCTAATTACACTCCGCTATAGGCTTCAAAACCACCGTCAATAGGCAATACTACGCCTGTAACGAATTTAGAAGCATTGCTTGAGAGGAATATCACCGCTCCAATCAACTCATCTGCTTCGCCAAAACGGCCCATAGGGGTATTGGCTATAACAGTTTTACCTCTGTCAGTATAACTGCCGTCTTCGTTGATTAACAGAGCACGATTTTGGTCACCAATAAAGAATCCGGGGGCTAAAGCATTAACACGTATGCCATCACCAAATTTAATGGCCATTTCCATAGACATCCATCGGGTAAAATTGCTTACTGCTGCCTTAGCGGCAGAATACCCAAGCTGACGGCTGATAGCCCTGAAAGCGGCCATAGATGAAATGTTAATAACGCACCCTTTCTTGTTTTTAGCCATATCTTTAGTAAAAACAATGGTAGGCAATACAGTACCATTGAGATTGAGGTTTACTACCTTCTCAAAATCAGGCACCTTAAGGTCAAAGATAGTCTGGTCAGGCATAATGCTTGCCCCGGCCATATTTCCACCGGCAAGATTTATCAAAACATCAATATCGCCAAAGTCTTTGTTTATTTCATCACGGGTTTTTTCTAAAACCGACAAATCCAACACGTTGGTTTCATAGGCTTTTGCTACACCGCCATTTTTATTAATTAATTCTGCCCTTTTCTGAGCATTTTCAATACGTATATCAAGTAAAGCAACCTTAGCCCCTGCTTTAGCAATACCTTCAGCAATTGCTCCAGCCAAAACGCCACCTCCACCTGTTAGTACATACACTTTATCTTTTATCCCAAAAAGTTCTTCTGTGTAACTCATATTTTTTTATTTATTTCTAACCTTTTTAATAATATTTAAAACGTCTTTTACCTTCCTGGCAAGGTCTTCATAACTATTATTTTTGACAACATCATTACTTACAAGGTTTGAACCCATGCCTACACATACAACGCCCGCATCAAACCATTTGCGAAGGTTTTCTTCCTCAGGCTCAACACCTCCTGTAGGCATAATGCTTGACCAGGGACATGGAGCCTTAACAGCCTTAACAAAATCAGGGCCTCCCACTTGTTTTGCAGGGAAAATCTTCACTATTTCGGCACCAAGCTCTTCTGCTCTTGATATTTCGTTGAGCGAACCGCAGCCCGGAGCCCATAAAACTTTGCGACGGTTGCAGGCAATGGCCATATCTTCCTTCAATAGCGGAGATACAATGAAATTTGCGCCTAATTGTATATACAAAGAAGCTGTTGCTCCATCAACAACAGAACCAACGCCAAGTATCATGCCTGGCAATTCACTAAGCGCATATTTATTGAGCTCTGCAAACACCTCATGGGCAAAATCGCCCCTGTTGGTAAATTCAAAAACCCTTGCACCGCCATCATAGCATGCTTTCAATACTTTTTTGCATGCTTCAACGTTTGCGTTATAAAAAACAGGTACCAGTCCTGTTTCTTGCATCGCCGATGCCACTTGTATCCTGGTATATTTTGCCATAATTAATTAATTTGAAAATGTGAGAATTAGCTAATTTGAGAATATTTGTATTCAATTGCAAATTAACAAATTGGCTAATTTGCTAATTATCTTACCACACGCCCAGAGCCATCGCCTTTCATCAGTTGCTCCACTTCGCTTACGGTAACCTGGTTGTAATCGCCATGAATAGTATGTTTTAAGCACGATGCTGCTACAGCAAAGTTTAAAGCCTTCTGGTCATCATTTTTATAAGTGATAAGGCCATAAATAAGCCCACCCATAAAGGAGTCTCCGCCACCAACGCGGTCAACAATATGTGTTATCTGGTATGTAGGAGCCTCGTATAGCTTATTACCATCCCATAAAACTCCTGACCAGGAGTTGTGGTCTGCACTGACCGAACCACGGAGGGTAATAATCACTTTCTTTGCCCTTGGGAACTTCTGCATGAGCTGACGACCTACAGACTCGTAAGCAGCGCCTTCTACATGGCCTTTAGAAACATCAACCCCTTCAGGCTTAATGCCAAAGACCTTTTCAGCATCTTCTTCGTTGCCAAGGATTACATCACAACCTTTTACAAGTTCCGGCATGATTTCAGAAGCTTTTTTGCCGTATTTCCAAAGGTTTTTGCGGTAATTCAAATCGCATGAAACAGTAATACCCTTTTTATTAGCTACCTGAATAGCCTCAAGGCATACCTTTGCAGCGCCTTCCGAAATTGCAGGCGTGATACCAGTCCAATGAAACCAGGTGGTATCGTCAAAAACTTTTTCCCAGTTGATCATTCCAGGTTCAATTTCAGCAATAGCTGAATGGGCCCTGTCATATAAAACTTTGCTTGGACGAGCTACAGCACCCGTTTCAAGAAAATAAATACCTATCCTGTCTCCTCCCCATACAATATTTTTAGTCCCAACATTATACTTTCTGAGATCCATCACAGCGGCTTGTCCCAGGTCATTTTGAGGAAGACGGGTAACAAACTCTGCATCAAGCCCAAAATTAGCAAGTGAAACAGCTACATTGGCCTCTCCTCCGCCAAAAGAAGCAACAAACGAATTTGTCTGGGTAAAACGCTGATGTTCAGGAGTGGACAACCTCAGCATGATTTCACCAAAAGAAACAATCTTAGCCATAGTATATTATAAATTATTTGATGCAAAGTAAAATAATTTTTCAATTTAATGCAATCGATTGCATTTATTTTTTATTTTTGTCCTAATAAAATTATGAACAGCAAAAAAATAACCATACATGACATAGCCAGGAAGCTCAACCTCACAGCTTCTACTGTGTCACGTGCACTAAACAACCATCCTAAAATAAGCGATGCCACCAAAAAACTCGTTCATAATGCTGCTAAAGAATTGAACTACCGCCCTAACACCATTGCAGCCAGTTTGCGCAGGGGTAAAGCAAAATCTATCGGGTTGGTAATACCCCGAATCAATCGCAACTTCATATCCAACACTATTTCTGGCATTGAGAAAGTAACCAGTGAAAATGGCTACAATTTGCTGATTTGTCAAAGTGAGGAGTCTCTGGAAAAAGAAATAAACAACCTTAAAACCCTTGTCAATAACAGAGTTGACGGAATACTCATCTCAATATCATTAGAAACAAACACATCAAAACACATAAAAACCATCATAAACGATGGCATACCCTTAGTGCAGTTTGACCGCTTTCGGAGCGATATCGAAACCAGCAAAGTGATAAATGACAATTTTCAGGGAGCTTATGATGCCGTGAAACATCTGATAGATAAAGGATGCAAAAGAATTGCACATTTTGGGGGAGCTGACATCATAAGTATTTATGCTGAAAGAATTGAAGGTTATAAGAAATCCCTTATAGACAATGGCCTTGAGGTTGACCCAAGCCTTATCTTCAATAAAATTCTCAATAAAGAAGAGGGTTATAAAATTGCCAACAAAATATTTGACTCAAAAATCAAAATAGATGGCATCTTTGCAGCAAGTGATTATTCTGCATTAGGAGCAATGCTGGCTGCACGCGAACGTAATATAAAAATACCTGAGCAAATTGCTATTATAGGTTTTGCCAATGAACCTTTTACTGAATTTGTAAGCCCTTCGCTGTCTTCTCTAGACCAATTTGGTGTAGAAATGGGAATTTCAGCAGCCCGACTATTGATTGAAAAGATTGAATCAAAACAAAAAGAGGTAATCCCCAAAACGGTCATCATCAGGCCAAAACTAATTATCAGGGAATCAAGCAAATAACAACTACAATGCATTTCAAAATCATTATAATACAATGAAACCTTTTTTAGATGAAAATTTTCTTTTAGAAACAAAAACAGCCGAAGTGCTGTATCACGAATATGCATCAAAGATGCCTATTATAGACTATCACAATCACTTACCTCCAGACGAAATAGCACACGACAAACAATTCGAGACGATAACCCAACTTTGGCTCGGGGGCGACCATTACAAGTGGCGAGCAATGCGCACCTTTGGTATTGAAGAAAAATACGTTACTGGCGATGCATCAGACTGGGAAAAATTTGAAAAATGGGCAGAATTAATCCCCTATACTTTAAGAAACCCGATATACCATTGGACTCACCTCGAGTTACAACGCTATTTCAACATTAGCAAACAACTCAGTCCAGCTACCGCCAAAGAAATTTATAATGAATGCAATCGATTGCTTCAAACTCCGGAATTCAGGGTGCAAAAGCTTTTGCAAAAAGCCAACGTGGAAGTACTATGTACTACTGACGACCCCATTGATAGCCTGGAATACCACAAAGTCATTGGCAACAGCCAGAGTTTCAAGGTTTATCCTACTTGGCGCCCGGACAAAGCTATGAATGCCGAAAACACAGTAACTTTTAATACTTACCTAAACAAATTATCTGAAGTGTCAGGGATTGAAATATCCAGCTATGCAAGATTGATTGAAGCCCTTGAAAAACGACACGATTTCTTTGCACAACATGGTTGCCGCTTATCTGACCACGGACTGGAAGAATTTTATGCCGAAGACTATACCCTGGCCGAGATAGAAACTATTTTTGCAAAAGCCAGAAATAACAAGGCTTTAACTATTGAAGAACTGGCGAAATACAAATCAGCAATGCTCGTTGACTTTGCTGCCATGGATGCACGTAAAGGATGGGCCCAACAATTCCACTACGGGGTACTCCGCAACAACAATTCGCGACTGTTTAAAAAAATTGGGCCTGACACAGGTTTTGATTCAATTGGCGATTTTACAGTTGGCCGCAACATGCAACGCTTCCTTAACCGACTTGACGAAAACAGCCAACTGCCCAAAACCATCCTTTACAACATTAACCCGGCAGACAACGAACTAATTGCCACCATGATTGGCAATTTTAATGACGGTTCCATCAAGGGCAAAATGCAATTTGGCTCAGCATGGTGGTTTCTCGACCAAAAAGATGGCATGGAAAAGCAAATCAATGCATTGTCTGCTTTAGGGCTGTTGAGTTGCTTTGTTGGCATGCTTACCGACTCACGGAGCTTTGTATCTTTCCCTCGCCACGAATATTTCAGAAGAATACTCTGCAATATTCTGGGCAATGATATTGAAAAGGGAATGTTACCAAACGACACCGCCTTTATTGGCAAGGTTGTACAAGATATTTGTTACAACAATGCCAAGAAATACTTTGGCTTCTGAAAATATATTCTGAAAACATTTGAAAACAATGCAACACCTCAATGTTGAATATTTTTCTTTTTCGAAAAGAAATTTTTGCATACAGTTCACTTGTTTTTCAAAAAAAATATATCTTTGCAGCCTCATTTATTAAAAAGAGATATTTTATAATATTTAAAAGAAATGGCAAATCACGCATCATCTGAGAAACGTATCAGACAAACTGAAACCAGAAACCTGGAAAACAGATATTATGCTAAAACAGCACGTAATGCTGTGAAAAAGTTAAGAAATACAACTAACAAGGAAGAAGCTGCAAAGTATTTTCCTACTGTAGCATCGTTGCTTGATAAGCTTGCCAAGAAGAATGTTATTCATAACAACAAGGCCGCTAACCTTAAGAGCAGCTTGGCAAAACATGTAAACAGTCTGTAAGCTGGTTTCTCTTAAAAAAGATAAACAAAAGGCCTTCATTGAAGGCCTTTTTTGTTTTAACATAGCAATTTTTTAGTGCTTATAAGTCAAAACTTTTACTTTTGTAAAGTTTATCAAACAAAATAGATGGCTTCAATCAGAGTTATATTAGCCGATGATCATGCCCTTTTTCGCAATGGGTTAAAATTACTATTGTCTGGGCAGTCAAATATCGAAGTCGTTGGTGAAGCCTCAGATGGCATTGAGCTACTTAAGGTTATAGAAGAAATAAGAGCCGATGTAGTGCTTTTAGACATCGAAATGCCAATGATGAACGGCATTGATGCTGCTTATAAAGCGTTGCAGATAGACCCACAGCTGAAAATTATCTCCCTTTCGATGTACAGCGAAGAAGAGTATTACTACAAAATGATAGAAGCAGGAGTAAAAGGGTTTATCCTTAAAAATTCCGATATTAGTGAAGTTGTAGAAGCTATCGAAACGGTTTACAAGGGAAATACATACTTTTCCTCTGATGTACTTTACAATGTTGTGAAAAACATTAAAACCGTTGGCTTGAAAGCGGAAAAAGCTGCCAATATCTCTGACCGCGAATCAGAAGTGTTGGAACAAATTTGCAAAGGCCTTTCAAACCAGGAAATAGCCGACAACCTGTTTATCAGTCGCCGAACAGTAGAAAAACACCGGGCCAGCTTGTTACTCAAAACAAACACTAAAAACACGGCTCAACTCATTATGTATGCCATTGAAAATAAACTACTTGAATAATAAATTGTTACAATAATGAATACAAAGAAACTACCATTCTCGCTGGAAGAAATCAAAGAAATTATTAAAACACACCCTACCCCTTTTCATATTTACGATGAAGCCGCTATGCGTGAAAATGCCAGAAAATTGAAAGCTGCATTTACCTGGAATAAGGGGTTTAAAGAATATTTTGCAGTAAAAGCCGCGCCAAATCCCGTTCTTATGAAAATATTCAAAGAAGAAGGTTTTGGTGCAGACTGTAGCTCATTGCCCGAATTGGTATTGGCTGAAAAAGTTGGTATCAAAGGCGAAGATATCATGTTCAGCTCAAATAACACCCCTGCCAAAGAATTTGTAAAAGCCAGAGAACTTAATGCTTTTATAAACCTTGATGACATCCGTCATTTGCCATTTCTGGCAAAACATGCCGGCATTCCCGAAACAATCAGCTTCAGGTATAACCCTGGTTCATTAAAAGAAGGGAACCTTATCATAGGTCATCCGGAAGAAGCCAAATACGGGCTTACCCGCGAACAACTTTTTGAAGCCTACAAACAGGCTAAAGAAATGGGTATCAAACGTTTCGGATTGCACACCATGGTTGCCTCTAATGAACTTGACCCTGCATATTTTCCCGAAACAGCGAATATCTTATTTGCTTTAGTAAAAGAAATCACAGAAAAAATAGGTATTACCATTGAATTTGTCAATCTTGGCGGCGGCATTGGTATTCCATATCGACCCGAGCAAAAAGCTATTGAATGGAAAGCCTTTGGAGATGCTATTAAAGCTGAATATGACAAAATCATTATTGGCAACGGCTTGCCAGAATTGAAGATATTCCTCGAATCTGGCCGAGCTATCACAGGGCCTTACGGATACCTCGTTACCACAGTCCAACACCTGAAATATACTTATAAAAATTATGTTGGACTTGATGCAAGTATGCAAAACCTTATGCGTCCTGCTCTTTATGGGGCATACCACCATATTACCGTGATGGGTAAAGAAAACCAACCTCATACTGTAAAATATGATGTAACCGGCTCGCTCTGCGAAAACAATGACAAGTTTGCCATTGACCGTATGCTGCCTGAGATTGAAGAAGGCGACATCGTGGTTATCCACGATACAGGTGCTCACGGCCATGCTATGGGATTCAATTACAATGCAAAACTGCGCTCAGCAGAGCTGCTGCTAAGGCCTGACCGCTCTGTAATGCAGATACGCAGGGCAGAAACTATGGACGACTACTTTGCAACACTCGATTTTAAATTGATTGACAAAGTTTAAAGTTTACCACCCCTACCCCTCCTTTAAAAGGAGGGGAAATACAATTTCTTTTGAGCTAAGGAATAAAATGAAAAAAAATTTGATTGAATAGAAAAATAATGCCCAACCTCCAACAACTACTTTCCGAAGCCCGCTCCCGTTTTGCCATTGACGAAGTAGTTCGTTTTGTTGCTATTACCGAAGGCCAAATACCGCTACTTATTGACTTGATGCTTGACCCAAAAGCAGAAGTAAACAAAAAGGCTGCATGGGCTTTTTCACATCTTTCTGATGCCGACCCTGCTTATTACAAGCAATATACTGAACGTATTGTTTCAGCGCTCAGCAAGTGTAATACTTCTGTAGAAAGGAACCTGCTACGATACCTGGCTATCATAGATATAGCTGAGGAACAACAAGGGTTTCTGACTGAGCATTGTTACAAACGCCTTCTTAACCCGCTTACCCCTTCTGCTAACAGGGTTCATGCCTTACAAATACTCTGTAATATGGCCATCTTATACCCCGAATTGCAGGAAGAACTTTGCATTACTATTGAGAGCCTGATGAGCACAGAAAATTCCGGATCTATTCAGGCACACGGAAAGATGGTAATTAATCAGTTGAAAGGAAAAGAGAAAAGAAAACTAACTACAATGCCTTAAGTACACTCAAAACTTCAACATTAACTGTTTTTTTGAAAACATCACGTTGAAGCTTACACCCCTTCTACTATTTTCACCAAATAATTCCAAAAATTCTCTACCGAAGCAATATTCACTTTTTCGTCCGGTGAGTGTGGATATTTGATAGTAGGGCCAAATGATGCCATTTGCATAGTTGGGTAAAGACTGCCAATAATGCCACATTCAAGGCCAGCATGGATGACTTTTATCTGAGGGAGCTCGCCATACATTGACAGATATACAGACTTCATTGTTTGTAAAACAGGGGCTTTAAAATCTGGTTTCCAGCCGGGATAATCACCCTCATGCACGGTGCAGGCGTGAGCCATGTCAAAAATGCTTTCAACCATATTGCAAAGGTCTTTTTTGGCCGAATCAACAGAGCTGCGAAGTAAACTGACTACCTGAATAGTTTTATTAGCATCATCAGATTTAACAATAGCCAGGTTGGTACTTGTTTCTACAACATCAGGCATTTCGGGTATCATACGAATGATACCATTGGGAATAGCATATACCGAGTCGAGAAGCTTCTCACTGGTATTTTTGTCAATCCATGTAGAAGGTGTAGGTATTTCTTTGGCAGCGAATGAAAGGCCTGTTTCGACACTTGCAAACTCTTCCTGATAGATATGTTGAAAATTTTGCACACTCTTAATAAAATCATCAGCAAAATTAGACGGAATAGTAACTTCAGCAAATGCTTCACGAGGAATGGCGTTACGCATATTACCCCCATTGATAGAACAAATACGCATACCAAAGAAATGCTCAGCATTCCACATAAAACGGTTTAGCAACTTATTGGCATTGGCGCGTCCAAGGTGGATATCAACGCCCGAATGACCACCTTTTAAACCTGTGAGACAAAGTTTGTAAGCCTTAACATCGCCCGAGACCGTTTCGGTAAAATAGTTAAATGTAGCAATGGTATTAATACCACCGGCACAGCCAACAATAATTTCGCCAAACTCTTCAGAATCAAGGTTAAGCAAAACACTACCTTTCAAAAAACCTTCTTCGAGGCCAAAAGCACCAGTCATACCAGTTTCTTCATCAATGGTAAACAATGCTTCAATTGGCCCATGGGCTACATCATCAGACTCGAGCAAAGCTAAAGCAGCAGCAACCCCTATACCATTGTCAGCGCCAAGGGTTGTTCCGGAAGCTTTTACCCATTCCCCATCAATTTGAGGTTTAATAGGGTCTTTAGTAAAATCATGAACAGTATCAGAGTTTTTCTGCGGCACCATATCCAAATGTGCCTGCAATGTAATCATTGGCTTCGACTCTTTCCCTTTAGCAGCAGGT
This sequence comes from Bacteroidota bacterium, assembly GCA_029572965.1. GTDB lineage: Bacteria > Bacteroidota > Bacteroidia > Bacteroidales > DTGW01 > JAKPQD01. The sequence continues at coordinate 28,576 of JAKPQD010000333.1, forward strand.
TTTCTGATAACAATGTTACCCACACGGTCTTTTTCGCAATAAAGGCTATGCTTTTGGGCAAAAGCTATAACATATTCACCTGCCTGGGCTTCATGTTTTGAAGGGCGTGGGATATTGCACAATTCCTCGAAATGTTGCCATACCTGCTTGGGAGAAAGTTTTTCAAGAGCCATATACTGGTTTTTTTGCCAAATTTATATAAAAATGCAATTCGGACACATTAATTTCAACAAGGATTATCATCCTGCTCACTTATTTTTTAATACTATTTTATCGTTGTCGGCATTGTCTATTTTTTCAATAAAAGAAACAATTTCACCAAGTTGATTTGTGCTGTATGTACCTGAAATACAATAAAACCGTCTGATAATATTTATTTTTTGTCCGACATTTTCATATCTGATCGAATATTCTCCTAATGAAGACTTAAAAGAAAGGTCGGCTGGTTTGCTTTCGATAATGCAATTGTCAGGAATGGCAATGTTTAAAGTATCGTTGTATGCATAGCCATATTCAATAAACAGAGGTTGTTTCCTTGACTTCTTTATTTCAGAAAAATTATTTCTTCTAAAAACAATTGCAGGGTTTATAAACACTCTATTACCGGATGTACTGGTGAAACTATTCAGTCTTCCAGAGGCTTCCATGACTCCATTCGCAGAAACTCCAGACAAATCTTTAAATGAGAAGGTATTGATAGTAGTATTGGCATCAGCAAAATATTCCAATAGATAGTCTTTTTGCTCTTTACTGGATTGATAGAGCAATGGGAATATCCATTCGTAAGCAAGGTTTGAATATGTTCGCTTAATCTGAAAATCAGCACTTTTATCAGCATTGACTTTCAATTTTGTATTAGCTGTACTAAGATTAGTGGAATCAGCATACGTTGGAGTACGAACAAGCTTTCCGCCTTCTTCAGTAATTAAAAGAGCGAACCTGTTTGAATTATCACTGCCAATGAAGCCAAAAGGCATTTTTTGACTGGTACACTCCAGCCAAATAGTATCAGTTTCAAGCGGAACACACAGAATAATATGGTTTGTTTGTCCTCCACTAGGAAAATCAGTAAAACGAATTTGACAATTTCCGTTTCCGATTACTGTATAGTAGGATTTGATGCCGATGCAATTCAATAAAGCTTTAGTATAGTTCGAAAGTGCTTTGCAATCGCCATACCCAAGCTTATCAACCTCAGAAGCTTTTGCAGTTTGAAGTCCTCCAATACCCACTGACACACATACATAGCGGGTTTTGTCCTGCATGTATCTATATACGGCTTTTACTTTCTCCTTTTTATCAGCAATTGGGTTTGTTAAAGCTTTAATTTTATTCATGGTTTCAACAGGCAGTTCTTCTCTTCCTTTGTTAAGCGTGTATATCCATTTTCCAAAATTCTCCCAGCTGGAAAAGTCGCCTTCAGTTCTTTCATAAGAAAAGCGCGATGGTGTTAAAAGCAATGTCGGAAGAACTTCGATAGAAGTTGGCATAAAAGGTTCTTTTTTAACCGCTTTTAGATTTTTCACTTTCCAGCCATATTCTATCTCGGCATTTGATTCATTTTTAGTAAAATCAAAGTTGTAATTCAATGGCAAATATTTCAGTTCAAGATTTGAAGGCGTTTTATAACGTATTGAAGCTGCCTGAACAGATAAACTGTAGCTATACTGAGGTTCCCAGGTCTCAATACCAACCGCGCCTTTGTATTTAACAGTATAGTTATATTCAATAGTAAATGGATACATGTTTATGGCAGGTAAAAAAGTCAATGCCCGGTTATCCGAGAACATAATATAATTCTCAAATGCAGCATAATCCCGCATTTCTTTTCTTTTTACCTTTTTTGTTATAAAGCCATTTCTATCGAAAACATTGCCATTGACCTCAGTTATGTCAGAGTTGTTATCATAATAAATAACCAACGCGGCATTATTTTTCCCTTTTTCATTAAGAATGGTAGTAACAATATGCACTTTTTTGACATAATCACTCAGGTTTAACCTTTCGTAGCTTATATCAAATTCTCTAACAACCGCATTGGCATTAGCTTTTAACGAATCAGGAATAATGTCAACACTATAAGTCAGTTGCCCAAAAACCGAGAAAAAGCTACATGATAGAAGTAGTGTAAAAACAACATGCTTCATCTTAGTTTACTTTCACGGTTATCATTTCGTTTTGCTTATCTACAATGGTTTGATAAAATGATCTCAAATTTTTATACTCTTCAGGCAAAAACAAACTTGCATTCAACTGAAAAATAATAGATGTGTTTATAACATTACCATTCACGTTAACCATATAAGTATATTTTCCTTTATTATCAGGCAATTTGGCCATGTATGATTTTGGCAATTCCACCACCTTGTAGTTTTCGGGCAACGTGATAACATTGGTCTGGTAAATGGTGTAGGGATATTTCATTTCAACTGGATATTCGCGGGTTTCAGCTTTAAAAGGGTTATTTTCAACATAAGCAAAAAAAGCCGGAGAAAAGAAAATCAAGCTATCTGTCTTGTTGATATTGGTCTTTTTGGTCAGGTCAAAATTGATAGAAAGAAGCTTATTTACAGAATCAAGACCGTTTATTGTAAGGTTTTCAAGGGTTGTATTTTTATATTCATTTTCCATTTCCTTCAAATAGTCTGCCTCTCCAACTTTTTTGATATCTTTTCTGTAAGAATATGCCCCATAGTCTTTAAATTGCAACAAGGCTTTACCCTTTAGGTTTAGCGCATCATCTAAGGTTAATTCATACCTTGAATTTAAAATATATGGTTTGTAGTCCATCAGGTTAATCCAATCGCCTTTGACTTCATTGACGATACGGCCTTTATCATTAAGGCATCTTACAGGCAATAGGTTTATTTCGGCATTGGGGTCTGTTGCATCTAACAAATACTGCTTACCATCGAGGTTAACAAGGGCTATTACATAATTAAACCGCGACATTGAAGGATGTGCAGGATGAATGATGCCGTTATTCCTAGTACTCAGAATTACAGGGTTTGAACTAAAGCCTAATTGCCTTAACAAAGCAACAAGGTTGAGGTTGATATCAGCACAATTGCCGGCACCATCTTTCCAGGCTTTGCGCAAACTATTTTCTACGTACTTTGAATTGATGCTATTCCATGCCATTTTACTTTTCACCATTCCAAAAGCTGCATTAACCAATGAAATGCCTGTCAAGCCTGATTGTTTAAGCTGTGCAGTTGCATCATCCAAATGTCCACCGCTTTTTAATGCTTTACCAAAATATTCGTTATCCATTAGTTTTTCATTCACACTTTCCCAGGTACTAGTATAATTTTCAATAGGCTGATTAGGATACTTGGTGTGGTTAAGTTCAAATTCTATCTTAGTAAGAAAATTATCTATAGTTTTTACATACTCATCATCAGGAAAAGCTTTAACATCTTTTGCGCGATAAAAGAACATATCTTCCCTATACTCAAATGTATTGCTTGAGGATGCATGTCCTTTTCTACTCATCGACATATCTTCTTGAATATACGTTAAAGTAAGTTTTGTAAATTTAGAATCTTTTTCAGTAGTAATAGGGAAGTAACCTTTCTGTGTCTGATTATAAAAAAAATATTCCGGAATCCAAACTTTATAGGCACTCTCCAAGATTGGAATAGTGCTTTGAAAAGCCCATTCGCGCAAGTTAAAAATGTAATCGGAAATAATGGAATATTTTACTTCGATGATTGTTCCTTCTTTTACATTGGGCAAGGCAAATTTGATTTTATACCAGTTTTCGCTGGTTTTTTCCTTTATAATATTGTCTTTATCTAATTTAGATTTCACTATTTTGCCATTCTCCAAGTTATAGCTTACCGCTTTAATATCTGTAACTTTTTCTTCATCTTTTCCTTCTGCATAATATGGAACTCCATTCAAGGCCATTGTTATTGATTACTTTAATCCTAAAATGTCTTTCAAAATTTATCTGAAACCCTTTTCTTGAGCTTGCAGGTTCATCAACACGAATGGTCGTCGAAGCATACTCAAAGGTTGATTTTCCATAATCGAAAATATAATAAGCATTTGCATTTGAATCAATTGGACAAACATTGTTATAAATGTCTTCTTTATTTATATCTCCAAATTTTGGCTCTTTCTGTGAAAAACAAAAAAATGTATTAAGAGATAAGGTTATAAAGGCCAGGTGTTTTAGAAGTTTTGAGTTCATAAAATAATGGATTATTGGTTATGTTAGCAATATTACTCTTTTTATTTTTTAATTGGTTGTATTAACAATAAAAAAACGCAAGACAAACAGTTATCCTGAGTTTTTTTATCTTACTAAAAGCTTATTTAGCCTTTTTAATCTTTTTCATTTGCTTATCTCCAATGGAACGGCTTTTCCAAACCATCGTCAATGGTGAGTTTGCATAATCATCTGGTGTGATTAGCCTTTTTTTCATGAGCATTACAGTTCGGGCTTTGGGTTTAATGCCATATTCCTCAATAAAACCTTTGCATGCATCGTAAACCAGCTCAGTACAGGACAACTTGTGAAAATCTGAAAAGTCGAATTTGAAATCGTATTCTAACCCCAAATCTTTCAAAGCCTGGGTAAAAACCATCTCAAAAGTGTATGATTGAGCCTGAGCCGATTCTTTTGCTGCATCACGCCTGAGAATCATCATATAGTCGCAACGACAGAAATTTAGCACATCTTCCATAAAAACCCCTTCGGCCATAGAGTGGATGACAATCTGCTTGCCTGCTTTGAAGTTTTTCATCTGCTCAGGGCTTAACGTGGTTGCATCTTCGGGCTTGACTTCGCCAATATATAAGCCAGCATGGCTAAAGAACCCGGGGATAATATATCCGTCAAGATAATTAACATATCCACGGAGGAGAATATCTCCAGGCTTTACTAAATCGAGTACTTCACGAATATCATCGCCTTTTACCCTGTAACTCCCCGGATCGTAGAGAATAAACATTGGGAATCTGTATATTTTTATATCTCCAAATACTTTAATAAATCCATTGTAGATTTTATCGAACAATTTCATGGTTTATAATTATTAAAAGGTTATAAAAGTTAGATTATCTGTAGTTAAAAGTAATAAAAATGAGCAAAAACAAACATTATAAACATAAAAAAGAAGAACAAGATTAAACTTAAATTAAATAATTTAATGTCCTGTTTTTATCGGGAGGGTAAACCCAATTAAATATCATATACTTTGGCAAAATATTGTTTCCTAATAATAATTTGTGTAAAATACTCCCAATTCGTAAGATAATTTCTATTCATTGAAAAAAAAGGATAACCTTTCGGCTATCCTTTTCATATCTTATTGATTTGGCAATCGGTACAATGGTCCGGGAGATGGCTTTGGATTGACCGTGACCGTAACAGCACCCGGAGCAACAATAGTCCCTGCCCCATTTGCATCAGTAACCCCGGTAAGAGTATATACTGTAGTTACAGCAGGACTAACATTAAAAGTATATGTAGTTGTAGTAATACTTGGGATAGTCTGAGGAACAGCTCCTGCATTATAACTAACACTCCAGTTTGCAGTTCCTGTCAAAGTAAGGGTCAATGTAGCCGTTTCGCCGGCACAAATGGTAGTCGATCCACTTATTTCTACAGTAGCAGTAGGATTAACAGTCAATAAAGCTGCATCCGAAACTGCAGCAGGAGGACACGCACCAGTAACCTCACATCGATATTGATACCCATTCATGCTCAATGTTGCAGCAGTAATATTCATTGTAGCGGTTGTTACATTACTATATACCCCCCCATTAGTAAGAGAATTCCACCCAAGGCCTTGATTTTCATACCACTGATAAGTAATAGCAGTACCTGTAGCTGTAACACTAAAAGATGTATTTTCTGCAGCAAATATTGTACTATTAACAGGGTTAGAAGTAATAGCAGGCAAGGCATTAATAGTAATACTCTGGTCAGTTGCCGTAGCAGCAGTACATCCACTACCATTGGTATAGTTCAATGTTACATGGCCTGTGCCTGCTGCTCCCCAGGTTACAGTTACACTATTAGATGAGGTTGTACCTCCGGCTGTAATTGTACCTCCTGTTATCGTCCACTGGTAATTAGACATCCCTGCATCAGTTGTATAAACATTACCGGACGAACCAGCACATACTGTAGCACTACCTGTAATTAAAGGCGTTGGCAAAGAATTAATAGTAATAGCCTGATCGGTAGCAGTAGCTGCTGTACATCCACTACTGTTGGTATAATTTAATAAAATATGACCCGTTCCGGCAGCTCCCCAAGTAACAGTGACACTATTAGAAGAGGTTGTACCTCCGGCTGTGACGGTCCCACCTGTAACAGTCCACTGATAATTTGACATTCCTGCATCAGTGGTATAAATATTACCTGCAGAATTGGCACAAACCGATACATTACCAGTAATAGCAGGTATAGGCAACGCATTAATGGTAACACTCTGATCGGTAGCAGTAGCTGCTGTACATCCATTACCATCAGTATAATTCAAAGTTACATGGCCTGTAGCTCCACTACCCCAGGTTACAGTAACAGTATTATTATTGGTATTACCTCCTGCAGTAACAGTTCCTCCAATTACAGACCATTGATAATTAGTCATTCCTCCGATAGTACTATATATATTTCCGGTTGAATTGGCGCAGACAGATATATTACCTGCAATTGCCGGGTTTGGCAAAGCGTGAATACTAACAGACCGAACAGATGCAGAAGTAGCTGTACAACCATTCGCATTGGTATAATTGACAGTAACCTGTCCGGGGCCAGCTGCGCCCCAGGTCACAGTTACACTATTATTTGCAGCTCCGCCTCCTGCAGTAATGATACCTCCTGTAACTGACCACTGGTAATTGGTCATTCCCCCATCAGTAGTATAAACATTGCCCGTGGAACCAGAACAAACCGAAGTAGCTCCAACAAGCGCAGGAACAGGTAAAGCATTGATAGTGACAGGCCGATCGGTAGCTGTAGAAGCAGTGCAGCCATTCCCATTGGTATAATTGACCATAACATGGCCTGTACCCACAGCTCCCCAAGTAATGGTTATAGTATTATCTCCGGTAGTGCCTCCACCGGTAACAGTACCGCCCGTAACTGTCCATTGATAATTGGTCATCCCGGCATCGGTAGTATAAATATTTCCGGTCGAATTAGTACAAACAGATGCACTTCCTGTAATAACAGGTGTAGGTAAAGCATTGATTGTAACATTTAAATCTGTCGGCGTTGTAGCAGCACAACCATTAGAATTGGAATAATTCAACAATACATGGCCAGTACCGGCTGCATCCCAGGTTACTGTCACAGTACTATTAGCATTACCACCTCCTGCTGTAATAATTCCTCCATTAATTGTCCACAGATAATTAGACATACCTGGAGTTGTACTATAAACATTTCCTGTAGAGCCGGAACATACTGTTGTACTACCTGAAATAACAGGAACAGGCTGACTATTGATAATCACAGGCTGATCAGTTGGAGAAGCGGCGGTACAGCCATTTGAATTAGTATAATTAACATATATGTGCCCTGTACCGGCTGCACCCCAGGTTACTGTAATATTATTATCGGTAGCAGAACCACCTGAAGTAATTGTACCTCCGGTAACAGACCATTGATAATTGGTCATCCCGGCTGAGGTATTATATATATGTCCCGAAGAACCTTCACATACAGGAACAACACCAGATACAGTAGGAGTAGGCAAAATATTTACAGTAACTGGCAAGTCTGTAGCAGTAGCTGCTGAACATCCATTTGCATTAGTATAATTAACAGTTATATGGCCTGTACCAGCAACACCCCAGGTAACAGTTGCACTATTGTCTGAGGCTGTTCCTCCGGATGTAATTGTTCCACCTGTAATCGTCCATTGATAACTGGACATACCTGCATCTGTAGTATATATATTGCCTACAGAATTGGCACATACTGAAGTATTTCCGGCAATAACAGGTGTTGGCAACGGATTTATTGTAACAGCCAGATCGGTGGCAGAAGCAGCTGTACATCCATTTGTATTGGTATAATTTAATGTTATATGACCCGTTCCAGATGCGCCCCAGGTTACGATTACGTTATTATTTGTTGTTCCGCCGCCCCCGGTAATAATACCTCCGCTAACATTCCATTGATAATTGCTCATACCACCAATAGTACTATAGACATTTCCGGTCGAATTGGCACAAACAGAGGCACTTCCAGTAATAGCAGGCGTTGGCAACGGATTAATAGTAATAGTCTGATCTGTAGCAGAAGCAGCTGTACAACCATTGCCATTGGTATAATTTAATGTTACATGACCCGTTCCAGATGCGCCCCAGGTCACAGTAACACTATTATCTGTCACTGTTCCACCTGCCGAAATTGTTCCTCCGGTTACAGACCAAAGGTAATTAGTCATACCGCCTGATGTACTATATACATTTCCGGTCGAATTGGCACAAACAGAGACACTCCCTGCAATAGCAGGAACAGGCAGGGCATTAATTGTAATGCTTTGGTCAGTAGCAGCCAAAGCAGTACAGCCACTGGCATTGGTATAATTAAGGGTAACATGGCCTGTTCCTGAGGCCCCCCAGGTTACGGTTACACTATTATCTGCATTGTTACCTCCGGCAGTTATAGTACCTCCGGTAACAGACCAAAGATAATTTGTCATACCTGCAGCAGTGCTGTACACATTGCCAGTTGAATTGGCACATACAGATGTACTACCAGTAATAGCAGGTGTTGGCAAAGCATTAATAGTAACACTTAAATCTGTAGCAGAAGTAGCAGCACAGCCATTACTATTTGTATAATTAAGGATTACATGACCAGTACCCGCTGCACCCCAGGTAACAGTGACACTATTATCTGTTGCAGTGCCTCCGGCTGTAATTGTACCTCCTGTTATCGTCCACTGGTAATTAGACATTCCTCCGGCAGTTGTATAAACATTACCTGTTGAACTGGCACATACAGATGAGCTTCCGGTGATAGAAGGGGTTGGAAGGCTATTAACAGTGATAGTTTGATTGGCAGTATTCTGACAGCCATTAACATCAGTGCCAGTCACAGTGTATGTTGTAGTGGCAGCAGGTACAAAAGCCACCCCATTGGTAATGCCTCCTGTCCAGCTATATGTATTTGCACCCGTTGCAGATAATGTAACATTAGCTCCGGCACAAACAATACCATCATTATTGGCTAACCCTGAAGCCTCAGCTACACCAACACTAATCACTGGCAAAGCATTTACCATAACACTTTGGTCAGTAGCAGATGCGGCTGTACAACCATTAACATTAGTATAATTTACAATTACATGGCCTGTCCCGGCTGTTCCCCATGTTACAGTTATACTATTATCGCCTGTAGTACCTCCGGCAGTAATAGAACCTCCGGTTACTGTCCACAAATAGTTGCTCATTCCTGCTTCTGTGGTATATACATTGCCGATAGAGTTTATACATACCGATGTACTACCAGATACTCCGGGCACAGGAAGCGCATTGACTGTAACAGTAATAGGATAATTAGCAGACACGCATCCATAAGTTGAATTTCGTACAGTAAGAACCCCATTATATGTAGCAGCAGGAGCACCTGCAGGTACTGTAATTGAAATAGGGCTTGCAGGCAGCGCAGCATTTGTAATATCAACAAATCCGTTAGCATTAGCTGTTCCATCAAAGTCGATACTATATTGATTTGGAGAACCAACCGTAGCACTATAAGCCAATGACGCAGATGTTACACCTCTACAAACTGCAGGATTAGCCCCAAGGGTAATTTGAGGGGTCGGACTTATTGTAACAGTAAAAGCAGCAGATGATGAAGAACATCCTGTAGTATTATTGGTTACAATGATATTGGCATTATAAGTATTTGCCACAGCTGTACCCGGGACAACAAGCCCTACAGGGCTGACCGGGAAAACAGCATTGGTTACATCAGAAAAGCCCTGAGCTTCGGCCGCTGCATCATAGTCTATACTATACCTGTTAGGCGAACCCGAAGTTGCTGTATATGGCAAAGAGGCAGATGTTGACCCAAAACATACCGTAGGACTGGTTCCAAGTGTGATTGTTGTTGCTGGATTAACAGTTATTGTAAACGAATATCCTATTGAAACACAACCTGTTGTTGTATTTCTGACATAAAGTGTTGCATTATAGGTAGCAGGAGTAGCTCCTCCCGGCACAGCAATAGAAATTGGACTTGCAGTTAAAGGCACATATACAACATCTGTAAAACCAGCACCTTCAGCAACTGCATCATAATCTATCCTATACTCATTAGGCGAACCACTAACAGCCGAATAAGTCAGGCTGGTAGAAGTTACACCACTACAAACAGTTGGATTAGCGCCTAAAGTAATTGTTGGCCGCTCTTTAACAGTAACTGTTATTGGATAATTTGACGAAGTACAAAATGCATTGCTTACATTTAAGTTAGCATTATATGTTGCAGCTGTAGCTCCAATTGGGACATCAATACTAATAGGACTTGCAGGCAAAGCATTATTAACTACATCAACAAACCCGATCGAATTAGCCGTTGCATTAAAATCAATACTATAAGAAATTGGAGTTTCAGTAGTTGCACTATATGATAAGCTGGCCGTTGCCGTTCCTCCACAAACTTCAGGATTTGAGCCAAGTGTGATAGTTGGAACAGGTTGAACAAGTATTAATACTGTATATATTGCCGACACACAACCTGTTGATGAATTTCTGACAGTAATATCTGCCGAATATGTTGCGGCAGAAGCTGCAGCAGGGACAGTTATAGGTATTTGGCCTCCCGAAAGAGCAGCATCTGCAACATCAACAAACCCCTGGGCTTCGGCAGTTGCATCAAAGTTAATACTATACCTGTCCGGAGCTCCGGCCGTAATTGTATATGAAACATTTGTAGAAGTAACTCCTCTACAAACCTCAGGATTAGCGCCGAGAGAAACAGCTGGAATTGGATACACGCCCACTGTAACAGTACCTGAAGAAGGTATGCGCAACGAACATCCTTCATTTGTTGCTGTTACATAAAATTGAGTTGCAGCAGTCAAAGCGCCAGTAGGCAAATCTAATGCACTACCAGTGCCATTCACAGGCAATCCAACATCTAAATCAGATGCTAATTTTAACTGATAAGTTACGCCACTTTCAGATCCTCCAACATGAACATTTCCAATATCACCAGAACAAATTGTAGATGCTGTTAGTGTTTGATTGGCCGGCATCGGGCTAACATAATAGTTTTGTGTAGCGCTACCAGTAATAGCCGGAGTAGCAATTATCCTTTCTGTAACCGAAACAGAAGCATTTCCCGATGCTCCCCAGTTCACACTGATACTTGCAGAAGTTGAATATGTACCGCACCCCGTACATGTACCATTGGTAACTGTCCATAAATATTCATTCCCTGCATTATATGTTGTAGAATATGTCACAGTACTACCAATACATATATCAGCAACTTTAGGGTTAATATCAGGAGTCGGAGCAGTACTAACAGTTATAGGAACCATGTCAGTAGCCGTACACCCTGAGGCAGATGTTTCAAGCATTCTCAACTGAAACGTTCCGGTTCCGGCATTAAAAGTGATATTAGTCGTTGCATTGGCAGATGACGCAATAGCTCCCCCTGAAGGCCCAAACCACGACCACAAATATATACTACCAGGATGACTTGCTGTGCTATAAGAACGTGTTTGCCCTGCGCCCACAGCAGAAGGACCGGATATTGATGGTGTATAGGTTTGTTTTACTGATACATCCACAGTAGTAGTATTGCACACACCAGTCATTGACGCATCAGAAACAGCAGTTAATGATAAAGTATATGGATTAACGCCATATCCACCCATATCAGTAGCTGTAAGCTGGATGGTATAAGGTGATGATGTTATTCCTGTTTGTGTAAATGTCCTTACTATAGCATTTCCTGACGTTTGATAACTTAGCGTCCAAGGAGGAGTACCTGTAAGGGCAACCGGAATAGAAGCCTGCTCGCCATTATCGCAAATACTATAAGTTACAGGAGGAGTAACAATACCAGCAGTAACTCCTATAAGGCCAAGAGTGAAAATATAGCTATTTTGAGTAACCGGAGTTGAAGTAGCTACCGTACCAGATGTAGCGTTTCCACTTATCACATTTCCTCTTTCTGACCACTTTGTAGAAGCAATGTCATATTCTACAACCCTTAAACGGTTTCGAAGTGAAGCATCACTTGTTACAGCAGGATAAGAAGCAGCATCCCAACGCAAAGTAACATTTGCAGATCCTCCTGTAGGCCTGACAACACTCCAATATTCGTTATTACTAACATCAGATACCGGCGAATTAAAATTAGCCAAATCTGTTGGATAAGTAGGATCAGGATTGGCATTTACATACTCTACTTTCCAATATTGTGGAGAAGTAAGCACTGATGTCCCGCTAAGGACAAACTGTCCAAATCTTGTTCCATCGCCAACCGGGAACACAAATGACTGTCCGTTATTGATATTTTTATTCAACGGCCCGTCAATAAATGAAGATGCCCCGGCACCAATTATAGCAGAAGTGCTTGTATTACTAATATTAAGCAGGTTTGTATTATTAGTGATAATATTACCAGAGGTCATATATAAATAGTGAGTTACCATTACCTGCCCTCCTCCGGCCAATGTTACGCCATTGGGGTTATTTATCCTGAGGTTATAAAATTGCTCAACAGCTGCTCCCCCGGTAACAGTAATTGTTTGGGCTGAGGGCCCCTGAAAATATACATTTCCTGTACCCGGCCTAAAGCCTCCTATTGAAGAAGTATTGTTATCAGTCCAGTTTCCTAAAACATAAATATCTTTATTATAGGTACCATTGTACAAAACAGTTGTAGGCTGAATGGTAACATTTCCAACAATCTTAAGATTTTCAGAAGAAATATCTTTTCGTCCACTTCCCGAGAAAATTACATTTTGATATGGCTTGTATATATTACCAGGTTTTAACGGCAATGTAGCAGTATTTGTACCTGTAAACTCTACTGTAGTCCCGGCAGTTTCAAAGAACTCATCATAATCACCTCCCGGAAATACAAACATACCAGCAGGAGTAGAGGTTACTGTAATTTTGCCAGTTCCAAATACATGTCCCAAACTGTGATAGACCGTTGTTCCACAATTCAGCTCTCCAATAATATTAACAGAAGCCGCCTTTGCCCCATCAACATCAAGCACAATGGTATGGCCTGAGAGGATAGTAATCGGGTTGCCGCTGGGAGCATTGATATAACTACCTCCTGAACAATTTGCCCCGGTACAATCACTTCCATCAGGGTTAGTTGTCCATGATGTTGAAGCAGACCAGTTGTTGTTAGGCCTGTTATTTCTCGAATACAAAGGGACAAGAGTTTGAAAATTGGAAGGATAACCAATGGTATATTCACCTCCAACAAAAGGAACATTGTCAAGTTGGATAACATTGGTTGTTGTATTTATAGTATATGGGGCAACATTGCCCAAATAAGTCCATGTATAGTTTTTATAGTTGTAAAGGCCAATACCATAACTTGACTCAGTACCAATAACATCTGTTTGAATATAAGAGTATTGGTGTGTAACATTTAAATCATTTGCAAAGCCCAGAGTGTCAACACTCCAGTAATATGCCAATTCATTGCCCGAAGCATCTGTTTGAGCCGGATGCGCACTGTTCACGGGGCGTACAGTTATACCTCCGGCAGCGCTTGTGGCATTGATAGTATATACAGCCGGGGTATATTTTCCGGCCACACCAATTGGAAGGGTAAATGCTGCTGTTGCCCCTGCCGGGAACAACTTTCGGACCCCCTGGTCGCTCAAAGCCCCATTAAGCATAATCATTTTGTTAGCATTTGGAGTTCCGCCAATTGAAGAATTCTGTCCAAGAGTAAGCAGATAATCATCAATATATAAGCGGCCATTAGTAAATGTTAAACGGCCATTAATAGTAGCATTATCTTTTAAGTTTATCCCGTTGGCGTTATTAATTATAACATTACCCATAACCCCATTGCCATCTCCCGAGATATTTTGCACTGTAATCCCTTTAAGATAAAGCCCGCCGTTATTATTTGAGCTTGTATGGGCAGCTTTATTATAAATATCGCCAATAACATAAATAATATTGTTCGTTCCCGCAAGAACTCCAGAATTTAAAGTAAGCTTATTGTTAACCTGTAAAGTAGTCGATGTTAAAGTTAGAGATACTGTACCGGAAGAAGCTATAACCAAATTGGCAAAATTGGTAACATTGGTCCCATACCCCGAAATGGTTTGATTAACACCATCAAAGGTAGTAACCTGTGTTGAAGAACCTGCCTGAAAACCTCCAACATTTATCCCCGCAGAGGAATTGATATTCCTGTTTGTAAAGTTACCCTTAATGTAAACATCCAGGCCATTGGCCAAGAATTCACTATTGCCATTAATTGTTAAATCATTGAGCACATTACAAGGATAAACATTCAGATTCAAACGCTGGTTAACAGATGATGTCCCAACAGAAATATTATACAAAGGGCAGCTTGCAAATAAATTAAAAGTTTGCCCAATGGTCGAAGTATTATCTCCTATTTGTATTGTACCTCCTGTAATA
>JAKPQD010000343.1 GCA_029572965.1 Bacteroidota bacterium
AACAAAACGGCAATTTTGCCAAACCCGTGTTACCTGCTGCCTTATCGGTAGAGGAAATTATGAAACTCAGAAATCAATTACCTGATAGTTGGACGTGGCATAAATGCTATGAATTGCCCTATGTCAATTCAAGAACTGGCAGGGAATTTAGTTTGAAGCATTGGGCATTAACTGCACCTGATAGCAAAGGGCTGGTTTGTTCACTTGGTTTAATTAGCCACGACCACTATACTGAAACCCATAAGAAATTTTTAGAGGACGATGTGCCTGTTGAGTGGGTTGAAAAAAGCCTGTTAATCGTTGATAGTCTGCTTTCCGAAATTGAGCGTCTGAAAGGTAGCAGGTAACTCTTAAATTGGCGCAAATAAATGATACAACCATCTGAAATACAATTTAAAAAATTCTGCATAAATATAAACGGTATTGATTGCGTATTTATGCCAATGGAATTATTTGTTGCGGATCAGTTTTTGCCACTGGGTAAGAAAGTAAAAGGTTCTACCCTGGGCTGGTATGTAAAAAGAAAGTTTGTAAGCTATAATCAAGTGAAGAAATTAATTAAAAATCTATAACATGAAAAAAGAATTAAAAGATTACCTGCATTTGTATTTGGGATGTAAAGTTGAATATGGGTATGATGGAACAAAAAAAATAGGCAAACTGGTAGGTAAGGACGATTCGGCTGGATGGCAAGTAGATAAATTAAGAGTATTAGCACCTTATCAGTATGTTCGTGATGAATTAATCAAACCCATCCTACGCCCATTATCTGATATGACAGAAGATGAAAAGGTTGTTATGCACGATACACTCTGGATAACCAAAGAAGAAGATAAGCATTATTCAGTAAGTCATAAATGCACCTATTGGCATTTAAAATGTTGTGGTCGTGAAAAAGAGCCTGAAGTATTCCTGTACCTACTATCCAAACACTTTGACCTTTTCGGATTAATTGATGCCGGACTTGCCATTGACAAAACAAAACTTTAAAAATCTATAACACGGGGAAACCCACAAAAGAAAAGCGTATGCGAATACTGCACCTGACATTGAGAAAGAAATGGTTTGATATGATTGCCAGTGGGGAGAAGAAAGAGGAGTATCGGGAATGTAAAGATTACTGGGTAAAAAGACTGCTACATTTTAAGTATGATGGTACTCCATATTGTTTGCCTCACATGGTAAAATGGTATGATGAAATTGAGTTTAAAAACGGGTATAATAAAAATGCCAGGATAATGAGAGTTGAATTTAACGGACTTACTATTGGCCCGGCTAAGCCTGAATGGTCAGACAACTGGCAAGGTGATGTATTCAGAATTAAATTAGGAGAAATAATCAACCACCCCCAACCCAAATAATAAAATGGAACAGCAGATAGTAAAGTTAACAGAGAAGCATATAGCGGTAGTAGTGCCGGAGCAGTACAAAAACTTTGTAATTAAGAATTACGGATTTGCAGGGTATTGGTTAATGGAAACGGACAGTAAAGAACTTAACCACTGGAAGGTATTTTTAAGCAAAGGCAAATGCTCATACACCTTCCTATTCCTATCCTCACAGGCTACTGAAGAAGATGCAAAGAGGGTGGTGGAATGCTTTAGTAGTAAAATTGGGTGGCGCTTAGATGGCGATGAAACGAAGTTGCCCGATTTAAAAATGTACATGAATTACAAATATGAAAAACCAGTACCAGTTACATTTTTATTTACAAACGCCCTTGAATCCTTCCACTCCCTCCTCCGCAGTAAGGGTATAACCAGCCCCTGCGCTATATTAGAAATTAACAATTAAAAAACTTTACTTATATTTGTATCCCGATTCAGTTAGCGAAGTAGTGAGCGTATAACTGAATTTATTGATTGTTTAAATTGCCGCTGGTAAACTCACTACACTGGCGGCTTTTTATTTTTATGTCATTTACCTTAAGGCCTTATCAACAAAAGTTTTGCGATAGCGTTGTTAGTCATTTGGCACGATACCGGCGAATTGTTGCATGCGCTGCCACGGGATCAGGAAAGACAAAGTGTTTTATCTACCTGGCAAAACGGGCAATGGATAAAGGATTTACTGTCCTTATCCTTACCGAGGCATCAAAAATTTACGATCAACTAACAGGTGAACTTCACGCTGGCAATATTAATGCTGATAAAAAAGACGGATCAATATTGCCAGGACATATTTATATCGCAATGGCGCAAACATTAGTAAGGCGCCCTCGTATGGTCCAACATTTTCAACAGCAGGGGCAAAGATTACTGATTATAAACGACGAAGCACATATAGGCACAGCAACTAAATTATTACAACAACTTATTACCACAGACCCATTACTTATTGGATTTACCGCAACCCCCGATTTTAAATTTGCAAAACACTTGCCACTTCTTTATAAAGCCTGTGTTGTTGGGGCGCAGCCAGATGAACTTGTTAATGACGGGTTTCTTAGCCCTTACAGGCATTATGCCAGGGTGTTGGCAGACTTCAGTGGCCTGCAGGTTAAGGGAGGTGAATATACAGAGGAAAGCCAGGAACGGGTGTTTGAATCAAAAAAAGTTTATGATGGATTATTGAAAGACCTGCACACCGTACCATTTAAAAAAGCGGTTGTATTTACTGCAAGCATTAAACATTGTGAGGACGTCCTGAATCAACTTATAGCCGCCGGTTTTTCCGCCATCAGCATTCATAGCAAAAACACAAAGTCCGATTTTGATATGGCCATGTATAAACAGCCTGACGGCCCTAATATCTGTGTATCGGTTGGTATATTAACAAAGGGTTGGGATTTCCCACCGGTGGACCTGGTAATACTTAACAGGGCAACAACCAGTTTGCCGCTTTACCTACAAATGATTGGTCGGGGTTCCCGAACTTCACCAGGTAAAACACATTTCACGGTTTTAGATTATGGAGGTAACTATGAACGCCATGGACTTTGGGATGCAGAAATACCATGGGATAAAAAATGGAATCAAAAGTCAAAGAAAAAAGGCGAAGGTGTGGCTCCGGTAAAAAATTGTCCTGAATGCGATTTTATTAACCCGGCATCATTAATGGTTTGTAAAAACTGTGGATATAAATTTCCCGTTAGCGAAGTGGTACCGGATGAAGCAGAAACCAAGCTGGTAGAATTAACCGCAATATTCTCAGAATTAAGGGGTAAATTACTTTCCCAACTTTCACCACACGAACTTGCTGTATATGCAAAATTTAAGAATAAAAAGGCTTATGCAATCAGGATAGCAAAGCGACATGAACAGGATCAGCCAGGATGGTTGCAACTATTTGCAAGGTGCATGAACTATAAATCAGGTTGGCTTTATTGGCAACTTAAAGAACTTGATACAACACCTATTGAATTTCACGATCAAATAATTAGATAATTTATGCAACCTACCAGTTTCACAGATCAATGGCGACAAATTACAGAACTTCATAATCAGGGTTTTAACCTTATTCCGGTCCGTGAAAAAGACGAAGGCGAAATGGTTGCAAAATCCCCTTACAAGGCATGGACAAAATATAAAACTGAGGTGCTACAGTTACCTGATCTTTGGGCTGCCATGGATGAAAAACAAACCACCAGCGTTGCCGTTGTATGTGGTAAAATAAGCGGTAATATCGTTATTATAGATATTGATGTAAAGTATAAGCCAGGTATTGATGTAACAATTTTTAAAGACCTACAATCATTATACCCTGAAACATGGAATCGGTTACGGGTACATAAAACACCATCAGGGGGGTATCACTTGCTTTACCGATTGCCTGTTGATCAACAATGCCCTTCCAGTGCAAACCTTGCCTTAAGGCCTGCAACTGATTCTGAACTAATAGTAAATCCTAAAAGGAAAACCCGTTGCTTTATTGAAATTAAAGGGGAGGGAGGGCTTAGCCAAATGCCGCCATCAAACGGTTATATAGTTATTCATGATAGGCCGGTTCCGGTACTTACTTACCCTGAATCTGCCAGTATTATTAATTTAATGAAAAGTTATAATGAGGT
>JAKPQD010000394.1 GCA_029572965.1 Bacteroidota bacterium
CTAAATAAGCTTTGAAAATCAGAATTTTATTTAAAATTCCTGCAGCAACTGAAACAAATCTATAGTTTTTTCGTATAAGTATTAGAAACCAATTAAAACAGATATCATGACATTTACAACAATCGGAGCAGCAAAGAAACAGACTGGCATATCTTATATAGGTGGCGTTAACAAGTCTGCAAAGCTTGCAAAGAACGGCAAAGTAAGTCATCAGTATACATATGGTGTATACTTAGCTCCGGCAAATACGAGCGGTTTTAATACCTGCCCTTACAGTACTCCCGAATGCCGGAAAGGTTGTCTTGCAACGTCAGGTCGTGCCGGAATAAGGCTGGATGATGGCATAAACAAAGCTGAAAGATGCCGTATAAATAGAACACGTCTTTTCTATGAACAGCCGGAATTCTTTATGGCTTGGATGATTGCTGAAATGAAAGCAGCACAGGCAAAAGCAAATAAAGACGGTTACGGTTTTTCTGTCCGTCTGAACTGTACATCAGATATCGACTGGCAGAACGTTAAGGTAGACGGTAAGAACCTGTTCGAAATGTTTTCAGATGTTACCTTTTACGATTATACAAAGAACCCGAACAAATTTATCGGCAAAGCTGATAACTATCATTTAACATTCTCGTATACAGGCAGAAACTGGCACTTATGTGAAGCTTTACTTAACTCCGGTTTCAATGTAGCAATGGTATTTGACGTAAAAGATGAAGCAGAAATACCTGCAATGTACAAAGGTTACAAGGTTGTTAACGGTGATATCACAGACTACAGGGTAGACGATAGCAAAGGTGTCATTGTCGGTTTGAAATGGAAACGTATTTGGAACAGGAAAGATGAAAAAGAAGTACTGCAGTCATGCTTCGTGGTAAAGAAACACGAATATGCATTGTCCAATGTACAGGAAATTGAGGTTTTGGTTTGATTACATCATAGGTTTTGATTACAATCCGGCAGATGAATGAAACATTTGCCGGATTTTTTCGTATAAGTATTATAACCAATAAAATTATACACATGAAAATCGAATTAAAAAGAATTCAGTTCTCCGAGAGAATGTCCGAGGAAACAAACTGTTTCGTTGCCGACCTCTATATTAATGGTAAGAAAGTTGGCTATGTCAAAAATGATGGTCAGGGTGGCTGTACCGACTATCGTGGCAATACCAAAGAAGATAATGAAATCATCAGGGAAGCTGAAGCGTATTGCAAAACATTGCCTGATATCCAATCTCACGGATTTGTATTGAAGCAAAATCTTGAACTTGTCATTGACACATTGTTCGAGGAATATATTACAGCCAAGCTGAAAGCCAAAGAAGAAAAGAGAATGTCCAAACTCTTTCAGACTGCCATAGTATTTGGCAAACCCAATGCACCACAGTACAGGTACATGAATTTCAAACAGCCATTGTCCAATGTACCAATGACCAAGCTGGTGTTCTATGTGGCTAAAGTCGTTAGCGACCATTGCCATGATGGTGTTGTAATCCTGAACACGAATTTCAAATTCGAGAACGGCAAAGTAATCTTCGTATAAAAAACATTCGTTGCAAAAAAAGCGGTGATTAGATGAAACAATTACCGCTTTTTTTCGTATAAGTATATATAAGAAACAAACAAACACGCAAAGCTATGACAACTGATATGAGAGAAATGAAAAACCTTTACGAACTTATCGTCATGGACGAGATTGTTAGAGGTATCGTAGCAATAAAACCCGAACTCAAATCAATATTTGATAACGCCCCGGTTGATAAGAAAAGGGAACTCATTTTGAATTTCATGGAAGAGAACAATCCTGAACATCGTTTGCTTTGTTCAAAAATCAGTAAGATTATCAAAGAAAATAAAACAGGTGAAACTGCTCATATTGCAGGTGTTGTTAAAATGCTTCGTGAGTATGTAAAAGTATCTGATGTTGAAGTTAAAACAATGGGTGAAGTTATGACACCGATTGAACTGGTTGAAGAAATGCTTGATACTCTTCCTTATGAAGTATGGACAAATCCTAATCTGAAATGGTTAGACCCTTGCAATGGTGTTGGTACGTTTCTTTCAGTTGTTGTTAAACGACTGATGAAAGGACTGGAAGGTTTTGAACCAGTTGCCGAACTGCGTTACAAATACATTATGGAGAATATGATTTATGCTTGTGAATTACAGGCAAAGAATGTCTTCCTGTATATGTACGCTTTTGACCCTTGTGATGAATATGCTCTTAATGTTTTCAATGGCAGTTATCTGTCAGAAGATTTCAACAGACACATGAAGTTTTGGGGCGTTGAGAAGTTTGATGTTATTGTAATGAATCCACCTTATCAGAAACTTAAAGAAGGAAATCGAAAATCACAGGCACTTTGGGATAAATTTGTTGAGGAAACAATAAATGACCTTAAAGAAGGTGGATATCTCGTTGCTGTTCATCCTGATGGTTGGAGAATGGTTAATGGTGGTAAATTTAAAAATGTGCATAATCTTTTGAAAAGTAAACAAATATTGTATTTAGAAGTACACGATAAAAACGAAGGGTTTAAAATATTTGGTGCAACAACACCGTATGATTTTTATTGTCTTCATAATGTACCAAACACAATGTTCACTAAGATTAAGTGTGAAGATGGAACAATTGAAAGAGTTGATATTTCAAAAATGGAATTTATTCCAAACGGAATGTACAAAGAATTTAATAAATTAGTTGCCAAAGATAATGAAGAAAGAGTTAAAATGTTACTTGATTCATCTTACCATACACAAAGAACAGAACAAATGTCCAATGTTCAAACAGAAGAATTTAAATATCCTTGTATTCACTATACATATAAAGATGGTTCGTTTAGATTATCATATTCAAACACAAATAAGAGGGGACATTTCAAAACTCCTAAAGTGATTTGGAGTGATGGGGGTGCATCATCACCAATCATTGATGAAAATGGGGAGTATGCTATGACACAATTTGCTTATGCAATTATTGATGAACCTAAAAATCTTCCTTTTATAAAGAAAGCAATGGAGCATCCCGACTTTATGAAACTCATGTCTTTTAGTGATGGGTATTCGGGTGTTGGTGGACAAAGATATAATAAAAAAATTATAGCGACTTTTCGCAAAGACTTTTGGAAAGAATTCCTGTACTAATCTGAAACAATTTTAATTTAAATTCGTATAAGTAATGTACACAAACACACGATGAAATGAAAACTGAACTCACACATAATTTCAAAACCAAATGTCACAGTCTTCCTGCACTCTTTGACGGAGTGAACAAGATGTCACAGCTTATGGCAAGGATTGAGAAACTATCACAGCGTGACCCATTGAACTATGACCCTGACAAATACAAAGGTGATGCGTTTGAATTCTTCATTGAACTCTTTCTCATGCTTCACCCAAACGACAACCGGACTGGTGTTTACAATTACAAACCCACACAGGATAATGACAATGGTGTTGACGGAATTGGTATCAACATCAAAGGACAGAATTGTGTTGTTCAGGTGAAATACAGAAGCAATCCGCAGGAAGCACTAACAGCAAATAAAGACCATTTGAGCAATATGTTTGTTGACGGACAGCTTTCTTATGGTGTTGTTGCAGACACAATGGACAAAAAGAATTTCCGGCATTTCATCTTCACCACAGCTAAAGGTTTGCATTTCTATACTGAAACAGAAATGTTTAAAAACAAAGTTAGGTGTTTCAGTTACAAGAATTTCAGAAGTATGCTTGATAACAACAAACCTTTTTGGGATAATGCAAGAGAAGTTGTTAGTAAAATATGAAACATTTCCAATTCTTTTTCGTATAAGTAATAAACACACGAAGGAATGAAAAAGTTATATGATTATCAGCGCAGGGCGGTTAATTCAACAAAGAAAAGTGACAAAGGAATTGTTTGTATGCCCACA
>JAKPQD010000349.1 GCA_029572965.1 Bacteroidota bacterium
ATAGGCAGTACGATGATTGGCGGTTAGCGCCAGAATAAAATCCCAGTCCACAAGCCTGTTCAGGCTCTCGTCGAAACGAAAGCCTTTGCCCACCACATCCTTTCGATGACCGAAGCTGTTGATGTCAATATGGTTCAACTCCCAACATTGGGCCCACACAAAGCGTTCGCCAAAATAGCCGATGGTCTCATTGCCGTCGTTGATTATCCTTGCTCCGGCATAACAGGCATCGAGCCCTCCGTAGTCCATAAAGACAATCATGGTTCGCAGATAACTGGGGTACCACGCATTGTCGGTATCCAGGTAAAAAATGTACTTCCCCCGCGCCCTTTCCAGTCCGTGGTTGCGGGCATGCGATACCCCCAGGTGCTCCGTGGGAAAATAGCGAATACGCCCATCGTTGTACTTGTCGGCAATGAGCGAGGCCAACCCGTCGGTGCTGCCATCGTCAACAATCAGTAGTTCCCAGTTGGTGTGATGCTGATTCAGCACGCCGGCAATGGGTTTATGGATGCAAAATGCCCTGTTGTATGCAGGCATTACGATGGATACCTCAATGGCATCAACCGAATCCCTGTGGGCTAGATAGATTGCATCAATCCTTCTCAAGAACCTCCTTTCCCTAACCCTGTTCCACACCTTTCTCCGCTTGCTGGGCTTACGGTAGGGAACAAATGGCAAGGCATGCAGTATATCTTTGAGGAGATCCTTGAGGAGATACCATGAAGTGCGAAAGATTTTCATCTCTCTTTTAAGAGTACTGTATTTGCTTGAGTTTATAAGTAAAACTATGAAATAATGTGTGGGCGTACATATTTATATAAAAACACCCCTGACACGATTTTGCACCTTGCAGGGGTTGGGATAGGTTTATATTAATGTTCAAAATTTTTTAACAAGACAGCAAAAATTCAACTACTTACACACAGAACTCAAGTCCCAATCAACAATATATATCGGGCTAACGCTTTTCTCAACATCCCTATCACCGTCGGGTTGATGATTGTATTGAATCAGCATGGAGAGTATATTATCCTTTGCCCAGCGGGTACGGTCAATAATGGGTTCAGCATAACCAAGTGGTTCGTTCCATAAGACCTTTATATTGGCCTCATCAAACTCATAATTTGGCGGGTAAAGTGTTAATACCGACATTTTATCATTGGTGAAATCGGCTCTTAAAATGATATGAACAATATCCTTTCTGTCGATTACTATTTCGGGTCGGCTAAAGGGAATCTGAAGCGTTCCGCCTCCCGAGAGGTTAAACACATTCTTTCTGTTGGACACAACGGTGTTGTTCCACTTTTTTCCATCGTACCATAAGTGCTGATACTGCGTTATGCCATTCTCGTCGTTGGCATAATATGCTATATGGGGATTTCCATGGCCGTCAACGGCCATACTGGTTTGATTGATAAGGTTTGCCCCTACGGGCACTGCCCACACGGTCTCGCTATTCACTTGTGTTATGGGCAACGTTGCCGTTATACCATGTACAGTTAACCACGATTTACCATTGTCGGATGTTGCAATGTAGTCAATCCCGATATTATTGATCAACGACATTTCATTTTTAGTAACACTGCGGGTTCTCCACACATAGGATAGATGCATTTTCCCCATGCCATCGAAAGCCGGGTGATTCCAATACGGGTTACTTGACCAGGGCTTCTGATTTCGTCCTGACAGGATGCAATTGGGCATATCACTCCATGTTTCACTGTCGGTATCGTAAATTTTCATACACGCCTGCCCATTGGTTGCCCCGCCATCCCTATATAGAAACATCAACGTTGAATCCATAGGATTCATAACAAATGCCGGGTAGGTAACCGTAGTCTCCCTCAGTCCGGTCATTGGCTTTGGTTTGCCCCACTCGCTGATATTCAACGGGATATCAGAAACCTGATAACGCAAGGAATGTCCATGGTGATCGTAAGCAATGTGTATATACCCCTTTTTATCAATGCCGAGGCTGATGGAGTTATGGGCGTCACCAATTCGATAGTTGCCTTTCAAAGTATCGGCATGCCACTTATCGGTTTGCAATTCCCTTTGGATAAGAATTATATTCGCGGTATCCCTGTAAAATGCTGTAAACTGATATCCTCCAAAGGTTACAATACCATGATGCCTGAAAATTACCGTATTCACCGTGTTACCTGCCCAACCCTCGGACAACCCAATTACTGCCTGCGGCTCAATGGGCTTTGCGTTGAAAAATGAAATACAAAGAAAAAACAACGCTTGAAAGTATAGGAAAAGCCTCATTGCCATGAAATTACATATTATTATTATGATCGAAAGAGGTAGCTAACCTCAAATTAATGCAGACTTCAGTACATCGCAAACTCTAGTAATATCACTCGTGCTCAACTCAAAGAAAAGAGGCAACCGGAGCAGACAATCGGAGTACCTGTTAGATTGCGGCAAATCGGAGCCGGTGTGTTTGTTTCTATAGAACTGACTTTGGTGCAAACTTAAGTAGTGAAAAACCGACAGAATGCCATTGGTTTTTAATTTTTCAACAATTTGGGTGCGTTGCTCAAGATTTTTGCAAACCATGTAGAAAAGATGGCCGTTGTTGGTTGCAAAATCAGGGATGAAAGGTAAGTCTATGTCATTTTCACTTGCCCATTGACCGAGTTTATCATTGTAATAATTCCAAATATCTCTCCTCTTTTGCTGTATTTGCTCCAAATGCTCCAGCTGAGCATAAAGGAATGCAGCTATTATTTCGGAGGGGAGGAATGACGAACCAATATCCACCCACCCATACTTATCCACCTCGCCCCGAAAAAATGCAGCACGATTGGTTCCTTTCTCCCATAATATTTCGGCGCGTTTTGCAAACTGCTCATCGTTAATAACAAGCATCCCGCCTTCGCCTGATATTATATTTTTTGTCTCATGGAAGGAAAAAGCAGCCAAGTGTCCAATGGAGCCCAGCGGTTTTTTTACACCATTTTTACCGGTATAATAGCTATCGATGGCCTGCGCCGCATCCTCAACAACGAACAGGCTATAACGATTAGCCAGTTCCATTATTCTGTCCATATCGCAGGCAACGCCTGCGTAATGAACCGGCACTATGGCCCTTGTTTTGGGCGTTATGAGTCCTTCAATGGCTTCCTCGTCAATGCCCGGATGGTCCTTACGGCTATCGGCAAAAACAATTTTTGCCCCGCGCAAAACAAATGCATTGGCAGTGCTGACGAAAGTATAAGAAGGCATGATCACCTCGTCTTCGGGTTGAATATTGATAAGTAGAGCTGCCATTTCCAGCGCATCGGTACAGGAAGTGGTGAGCAGGCATTTTTTAAAACCAAATTTGTCTTGAAAAAAAGCATGACACATCTTGGTGTACTTGCCATTACCCGAAAGTTTACCGGAATTCACTGCATCGTACATGTAGTGAGCCTCTTTGCCGGTCAAATAGGGCTTATTGAATGGAATCATAAATTGGAATTAAAAAAGGTCAAATTGAAACTCAATGTTTTAAATACAACCAGTGCGTGATTAGGTTAATAATATTTCAATGATTTCCTCATTGGGTACAAACCTCCCTTGTTTACTGTAATATATTGCACATCCCCCTCTTTGGTTACTTTCTCTCACCTGTGGCAAATACTGTCCCTTCTCTACATATATTTCTTTTCTAACAATCTCACTATACTCCTGGCTTCTATCAATAATTTCAGCTACATAACCCGATTTAGTATTGCTATAGTATATTCCGGAGAAATCCTGCTTTGTCAATTCTATTTTCGGTGCTATTCCACAAGCAATATCAATTGTAGCTTTTAAAAAATCGAAACCAGTTGATAACTGAACTAGATCAGAGCCAATGTAATCGCCACCCATGCGGGCACCGATTTCAACAATATATATTTGATTGTCTTTCGTGAGCATTAACTCCGAATGGGAAGCCCCATACTCCACGCCTAGAGCCGAAAGTGATTTCTTAACGATATCAATCATTCTCTGTTTCAGCAAGTCAGGCAGATAGGCCGGTTGATGATGAGCCTTTTCTACAAAATATGGAGGCCCAAATGTTTCTTTCTCCGTGATTTGCAAAAAATGGTGTTCCCCTTTCCAAGATATCATCTCTACACTGAATTCTTGCCCCTGAATGTACTCTTCCACAATCACTCTTTTACCGAAAGACTCATCCATTGCCCTAGCAACAGCGTTTGGAAGATCATCGTAAGATTCAACCTTTGAAACCCCTCTACTCCCACTCCGGTCGGTGGGTTTAACAATTACGGGGAATTGAATTTTTTTATACTCTTGGGCTTCACAATCAACCAGATAAAAATCGGGGCATGGCAACGAAAAACTTCTCAATTTGCTGCGCATGAAGTATTTGTCGGTAGAAAATGTTGTGCTTTCCAAACTATTCCCTATTAACCCAAGTTTGTCTGCAATATAGTTTACAGTAATAGCTGCCAAATCGGAGGCAATGGAAATAACACCAACCGGTTTTAGAGTGCGGGCTATATCACAAATTTTCTCCTTCTCTGTAATTGATATGGGGTAGAAGCAATAAGCCAATGATTTCCCGACAGCACCCTCCTCCCATGCAAATACATGGGTTTCAAATCCCATATCCTTGGCTTTTTTTATTAATGGTAGTTGAAAATTGTTTGCGCCGATAATAAGCAGTCTTTTCATTCTGCTTTTCTTAAAAATTTTGTCGAATTACCTACCCAAATCTCATTGTCACCCATATCTTTTGTAAGTACCGAGCCCATTCCTAGCGTTGCATTTTTACCAAATATTAATAATTTCACGGGTAGTCGTATTTAAACCGATATGAACTCCATCTTTAATTACAGCTTTATAAATAACTTTGTCAACTTATGGAAAACTCTTCATTTCCTTAGATTTTACCCATAGCCATTTCTTCTAAAACATAGGGACTCATAGACTGTAAAATGGTTCTTTTAATAGTATCATAACTATTTTTGTATATGGGAATTTATGATTTCACAAATTCTAATTGCTTTGTCTTCAGAAAAATACCTGTCATTAAATAGGTTTATTATTGCTTTTGACAAGTTTTCAGCAACGGGGTATTTGTTGTCATTGAAAATCTTGCTTGTAACATCATAATGTGAACTGGCAAATAGTTTATTTTGCAATATTGAATCTAATATTTCCTGCTGATTATCTACTAAAATATTAAATCTCCATGAATTAAAATCTTTGCCTAACTTAATAGAGTTCGGAAGTTTATCATCGTAGATTTTATTTAAAGAGTTTTTAATCTTTTTTGACTCCTCTATTTTCTTACTTATTTCAATAAAATACTCCTCCCCAAGGGTGTTCAAATCAGCATCCAGCCAGTTGTTATTCTCCACAGATATCTTTTTACTATTTTGATAACAGTATTTACAATTATTATTTAGTTTTTGCAAATCCTCAGGATTATATAATAAATATTTGGATTCAAATATCTCATTATCTTCCACAACGGCAAAACCACCTTTTCCCATATCAACAACCTTTCCATAAGTTGTACTGAATAGCACCAAATCAGCAAAACCAATTATTTGATTTACATTTGGGAAACACAAACACCTATCATCAATTATCTTAAAATCTTCATTTAGTTTCTTTAAATCAGAAAAAAACTCTTCTACTTCATACTCACGCCCATATGTATGCACAAAAACAATCCCTTTATACTTTCTAGGATTTGTTTTCAACATATCCAAAACCATATTTCTATCTATACAATAGTTTTTAGGTTCAATGTCAACAAATTGGAATTTAACTTTGGCTTTAAGAAAAGTAAGCGGAACAATGGGGCAAATATTGGCAGGAAGAAGATAAGCTCCATCGGAAAACTTCTTCAAAAACCAAAATAAAATAGCACTTGCCCTATTTGCTGTAATTATTTTCATCAATTAGATTTGTTTCGCCGGAACACCCACTAATGTTTGATTTGATTCAATATTTTTAATAACTGCCGAAGCCATGCCAATAATATTGTAATCACCCATTACAACCCTATCCCTTATGGTTGAATTTAAACCTATAAAATTGCCATCACCTATTAAAATTTCTGAACTGATGGTAGAGTTCCCAGCTAGAATATTATAATTCCCTAATTGTGAATCATGACCAAATAAAACATTGCCATTAAGTGTATTGAAATTACCAATTTGTGCATTGGAATTTATGGTAACATTAGAACAAACAACATTTCCAATTCCGAGTTTTGCGCTAGGAGCCACAAATGCAGATGGGTGCACAAAGTTAATAAACTTTTCGTGGGGAAGATTTAAACTCTTAAACAAGTCTACCCTTTCTTTCATACACGATGGTTTATACAGTGCAAAAAAATATTTCACATCACTATATTTAGCATACTTTTCGTGCAAGTCTTTGATTTTTGCCAAAATAGGAAAACCATTGATGTTATCGCCTAAACTTTCATCATCAATGGCATAGCCCAATAGTTCATATTTTGCATTGTAATTTTGTACTGCATGAATAATTTGGTCTGCTAAAACAACTGCTGCACCTTTGCCGCCAATTATTATTATTCTCTCCATTATCTATAAATTTTACCAATAATATATTTGGGTCTCTGTTTTGTCTCCATATATATTCGTCCCACATACTCCCCAATAATTCCCATAATTATATAGTTTATGCCAAATAAAAGCAGAATTAAGACAATGTTAGTTGTCCATCCTGCAACAGATATGGTGAAAAAAATCCTTTTTATTAAAATCAACAATGCCCATATAAAGCTAAAACCGGCCATTACAAAACCTATTAATGTGGCTATTCTAAGTGGCCAAAGAGAATAGGAGAAAATCCTATCCAAAGCAAGTTTAAACATTTTTCTTAATGTATAACCGCTGCTTCCTGCCTGCCGTTTGTCGCGATCCATATCGATGGCCACATAATCAAAACCACCCCAATAGAGTAAACTTAAGGTAGTTCCCGTAATTTCAGGAACATTTTTTATTTTTAAGTAAGCCTCGCGTTTAAGCACACGAAAAACTCCCAAACCCTGCTCTATTTTTATAGTGGTGGCATAATAGGTTAGTTTATTGAAAAACTTGGAAACTGTACGTTTAATCCAAGTGTCTTTCCGGGTTTTACGGCGGGCTATGGCCATATCTGTATCACTCTCCATACAAGCTTTTAGCAAATCCTCAATAAATTCAGGAGGATCCTGCAAATCGGAATCCATAATCGTAATATACTCGTACTGTGCCAAATCGAGACCTGCTGTTATGGCATTAGCTTGTCCAAAATTTCGAGTCAGCCTAACTGCTACTATCCTATCATCTTTCTTTTTTAACTGTTTAATAACATTGAAAGAATTGTCCTTACTTCCATCATCAATCAGAATAATTTCAAATTGTGTCGATATTTTTTCCATAACCGGAATTAACCGATCATATAATTTTGGCAATACATCCTGATCATAATATACAGGAATCACCACCGACATATTTATCTCAGGAAAATTCATAATTAGAATATTGTTTGAAAATTAAGTTTATATCACCCTGCTAAATTCCTTTTTATCAACCAAATAAAGAATCATTCCGATTAGAGCAGGGGTCAACACTAATAATGAAAAATAAAGAAGAGAAGCAAAAAAGGCTATATTTTCGTTTACTCCAAGAATTCTATAAAAATATACAAAACTACCTTCACGTATTCCAAATCCTGAAATTGATACAGGTATTATTGAAATTATCTGAATTAGTGGTAAGATAGCCAGATGATTGTAAAAAGGCAAATCAACAGCAAATGCTAAAAAAACTAAATACCCACATACTATTGTCGAAAACTGAAATGCTAAGATTAATGGGATGGTATATTTTAATGATTTTTTTATGGGAAATAGGTTTAACGACTGATATAACGAATGTAAATAATTTGAAACTTTTTTGAATCTTTTAACTTTTATTAAAAAATTTGAAATCTTAGTAAACAGCCATCTGTTTTTTAAACTAACAAATACAAATAGTATAAAAACGATAATAATGCTCAGTATATATATTGTTTTATCGGAGCCTGTCTTTATTGATACTATAATAGAGCCTACCAAACCCAAAATGGCCAATAGAAGAAACCCAATTAAGCGTTCAATAATAACAGAAGCCCCCCCTCGCCCTTTGTAATCATTGTGTTTCTTCTCGATAAAATAAATCCTTAATGCATCGGATCCGGTAGTCGCAGGTAATGCTAAACCCATAAATAAGGATACAAAATTATATTTAATCAGTGTTCCAATTTTTTCATTTACTCCCTGTAC
The DNA here is from genome assembly GCA_029572965.1 of Bacteroidota bacterium. Classification (GTDB taxonomy): domain Bacteria; phylum Bacteroidota; class Bacteroidia; order Bacteroidales; family DTGW01; genus JAKPQD01. Next base: position 8,294 of record JAKPQD010000349.1, read on the forward strand.
TTTCAAAAAAAATTTCCATCTGTTATTACCTATTAATGGATTTATTAAGACAGGTATAAAGACAGCAATAAAAATGAAGTATACATTTTGAATTGAATTGAAAACTAAATCAAAGTCTATGTCAAAGTGAAAAATTGTAAAAAGTAGTACTGCAATTGTCACTCCTAGTTTTACAAGAGTTTTCTTCATGTTTTAGTTATTTTTTACTGAAAAATTTAAAGACTAACCTTTAGTTTTCCCTTCAATTAGAGCATTTTTCCGTAATACCTTTTTTGCCATAATAACCATGGGTGGTCCTATGAATTTTCCGTTCATGACGGCTACCCCTTTTCCCAATTTTTCAGCCTCATCAGATAACCTCAGCATTTCTCTAGCATCCTCAACTTCCTTATTATCAGGAGAGAAGTATTTATGAACCAATGGCAGCTCTTTTGGGTTAAGTACCAACATCCCTTCAAATCCTAAATTTTTGGCTATCTTAAGATTTGCTTCCAAATCATCCAAATCGTGAACGTTGATGTGAACTGTATCAATGGGAATCACATTATTGGCCCTGGCGGCCATGGCAATGATGGCTCGTGGGATAAACAAACTCTGATGCTCTGAATCGTGCACTCCTTCCAAATCAGCGATAAAGTCTTCGCAACCATAGGCAATGGCTACTACCCTATCCGATGCCTGGCATATCTCCTGAGCGTTTAGAACCGCTGCTGCTGTCTCAATAAGTGGAATAATCTTAAATGTACCAACCGGAATCCCCTTCTCGTACTCTATGGTTTCTAGCAATTTGGAGAAGAAATAGACATCCTCACCCTTTTTTGATTTGGGATACATGAATCCATGGATACCCTCAATGGTAAGTTGGTAAACATCTTTAAGCAGTTGACCACTTTCGCGGTCGTTCACTCGCGGGAAAACCCTGTGGTCATTAAACTTACCCTCTTTCACCCATTGGTATATCATATCCCTTGCTAATTGCTTGTTGGCAACAGGTTGTACTGAATCCTCTATGTCAAGAAGGAGTACATCAGCCTCCGAACGGGAAGCACTTTGCATCAGCCTTTCGTTATGGCCTGGTACAAACATTAAACTGCGCATTAAGTATTGTTCCATTGTTATCTTTTTTTAATTAGTACCTTCCTGCGAAAACTCATAACATCCTCATCTCTTTGATTATAGGCTATGGTTTCTACATACACAATTCCTCTGTCACGCTTGGATTTCGACTCGTATTTATCAAGAATCTTAGTTTTTGCGTATATGGTATCATTAATAAATACCGGAGCCAAATGCTTAACATCCTCATAGCCCAAATTAGCTATGGCTTTCCCGCTAATATCGGGTACGGTTATGCCAACCACCAAACTAAAAACCAATGTACCCACTACCAATACTTTGCCATGCTGCTCCTTTGAAGCATAGTCAATATTTGTGTGTAATGGATGGTGGTTCATGGTCAGAAGGGAGAACAGATTATTATCACTCTCGAAGATTGTTTTTGAGGTGGAGTGTCGGATTACCCCCCCTACTTCGAAGTCCTCGAAATATTGACCTATTTCAAAGTTTTTCATCTCTTAATATTTTATTAGTAAGTAATTATATATCAAAACCTAGTTATCTCCTAACAAAAGCATCCCAAGTATTCCCCGACAGATCTCTTACCACATTGTCCTCATCATTTCCAAATTTCCAATGTCCCATAAGTTCGGGATACTTTTCCTCTTTGGCAAGGTTCTCATTCTCTTCTTGTTAGCTCATATAGAGCAAAAGATATAATATCCATATTACAAACAACTCAGTTTCAGGGCAAGGTAACTAACCAAACCTAAAGACATCATGAGAGTTTGGGTGCTAAAATCACTATGAATCAACAAATCGTAATAATCAATTTTTTGATGTTCAAAACTAGTAAAAGCTGTTCTAATGCGATGAAAGGGGTTAAACACTGATGCTAGTTTGAAAACGTTTGTATTGCCCTCAAAATTTGATGCTTTTGTAGTGTGCTGTGCTAATCGCTTTTGTAACATTCTAAATCATTTAATAAACCTCCAAACTAAATAGTCTCCTTTGTTACCTCCGTACAAAAATAAGCTGTTATGTGCAATGTCATTAAACCATGCTTTCATCTAACAATCAACAGACACATTCGTAGTATTATCAAAATATATATCAATTACGCAAAACAAACTCCTTTGATTTTTAGAAAACCTACTACTAGTCAATTGGTGAAGAGTACTCATTATTTATAAAATAAACTTCGATGGGCTGTCCAATCCCATCGTCAAATCTTTTCACCAATGAATTGGACAAAATATACTGATAGTAATGACGGTTTATAATAAGTTGTTTAACACGTTGTTCCGATAAATCTGATGTTTTTCTTTTGAGAAATTGATTGTATGCCGGTGGTGTTGTTACAAAATACTTTCCCTTGAATGAGTTCATATATTCGTTATTAATTATACTGCGCATCCAAGCTATTTCAATGCCCCTTACATCTCCTATGCCATGCATTTCGTAATAATAATCCTGAATATATCTTTCAAACAAATAGTTCAAATACTGATTGTTTTCACGTTCATACAAAAAAACTCTGGACATCTGTTTAGAGTTTACCATTTTTGATTTATCGTAAATCTTCGGCAGCATGTGTTGATAATTATCATCTATCAACACAACATGTTTCTCGGCCAAATTCTTCATAATCCATTCTTCAGCCATTTCTTTATTCGTCCTTTTCCACTGATATTGGCCTAAATAATTCATAAAAAGTGGTCGTAGAACAAAAAGTATTACTGCCAAATAAAGTGCACTTTTCAAAATATATGAGGCAATTTTTCCATAAGCAAGATTTTTTGATGAAATAAATTTTTCAATCCATTCAAACAACCCAACAATTGCAATAATTGATAGAAATCTAATTAGTGGAAAGGCTGGTAAGAACCAATAGTACATAATTTCTGGAGACCCTAAATAGGGTACAACCAATAGAATTAATACCAAGATACTGGGAAAAACAATCTTGAGGTATTTTCGTGTGAAAACTAATAGAGGTAAAGTAATAAGGGTGGGTTTTCCGCAGTACTTAACAAAAATTGTGTATAAGGCACTTAGTCTTTCGGTAATAGTATAATGGTAATCCCTACTCCAATAAAAACCATCCTCTGCCTGTCCCCCACCTCGCCCCTCAATCCCAATACGAATCATGTTAATAACTTTAACAAACCAATTGCTCTGTGGTTGCAAAATATATAATGAAATCACTAAGAAAGCCACTACTCCTGCAATGTCATACCATTTTGCTTCTTTTGTGTACAACCGATAAAGTGCATAACCAGCCAGAACCAACACAAAAGGCATTGCCGTGATTTTTGAAGCAATGGCACCACTTACAGCAAACGCCATTAAATACAAGTACTTTCTATCATTACTTTTAATGGCGGACAAAATCATTAACGAAGCAAACAAAAGTATAAGTTGCTCCGGGCGAATTTTATTTGCAAATAATATGGCGTCTATGCTTAGAATGGATACAAGGGCAAATAAAATCCAGTATGGTTTTGCAATTTTCGCCTCTCTTAGGATTTTAATAAATATATAAAGAGCTATCAAACCAACTATGGCGAACACATAACGTCCAACTTGGATAAAATACCCATTATAAAATAATTGCATTGCATACTCATCAAGGCTTCCAAATTTGCCAAGGAATAGCATCAGTATTGAGAAAAGATAATAAATCCCATACAACAAATACATGCCCAAGGCTCCATAGCCATACCAATGTGGATCAAAATCCCCCCCAAAAAAACCTACGGCAAAATACACTAATGCATTCTCGTCTGCCACCTCGCCCTGATAATCCCATAAAGTATAAGTCTGAAACAATGCAATAAGAATAAGGACAATAAAAACACCAAAACCTGTTATCCATAGTTTAGGTTTGGAGAAAAATGCAACCTTCTTTAGAGAATGGGGAAGGGCTTGTTTAACAAAATTATACAGCTTTCTTTTAAAATAATTAATAATGAGGAATACATTGGCTATTAACCATCTTCTAATTAAGAACAGACCTATGATGAATAGCAGAGTAACAGCTAAATGAAAAACAAGGGAAGCATAACCTGTTTTTACAACTATCTCACCCTCTATTATTTGCGGTTCGCTTAAATAACAATTAAAATGAAATAGCAAACCTACTGAAATAAGCATTGAAACAATTACCAGAATAATAAATGCTATTCTTTCTCGACAAGTCATAATAAAACTTATCCTACTAAAAATTAGATACTTGTACCTCTAATAAAATAATTATTTTTCAATTTATCTTGAAAGAGATAGGGCATGAAAAAACAAAACACTATTAATAAAAATTTATGTTTTGAAATAGTGAATACTATAAATATCTTCTTACAAAACTCATGATTATTTTTTAACCTTAGTAATTATTCCATCCCGTTTTGCCTTTGATAAGTCTTTAAATGTACCGTCTGTTATATTATCAAATTTCCAATATCCAACTAGGTCACTTTGTAACTCCGGTTTGGTGATAATTGCATTTTTTTCCAAGTCTTTTGTTGTTAATACTGAATTCCAGATTTTCATATCAAACAAGGTCGCTTCAATAAAAAAAGAGGCTCGTGACATTATAACAATATTTGCTTTTGTATTGGCAGCTTTCGGCATAGCAACGAAATCCTTTGTTGCTACAACTTGTCCATCGGCCAGTAACTTGAGCGTTTTCAATTGTCTATCCCTAATGGCTGTCAATCTAACCCATTGATTCAAGGGCAATACCTCTGAAGGATTCCAACGCAAAACGTAAGCTTTTGTGCCATTCCCGTAATACCATTGAGCCTCATCTTTATTTTTGATTCTCAAACTAAACTCATTGTCATTATCAGTGATAAATTTTGATACAATGGATGTCCATGTTTTTGGGTATTCATGAAGCATAATGTGCATATCAATGGTAAGATCATCAACAAAATCATTGGTTTCTTCTATCCGTATAATACCCTGCTCGTTATCAAACTTATACCCGGACAGGGGCTTTTTTTCCACTTTTTTGCAACTGCTAGCAACTACAGCCAGTAAACCGGCTAACACAATTAAGGATTTAAGTTTCATGATTTCTATGTGTTAATTTTGTTTTAAGGTCATTATTTCTACAAAGATATAACATTCTTTACTATCCTATCAAACTCTTCTGTAAATCTTGCTTGCCATGAATTTGTCTTGACAAAGTCGCTGTGATTATAATGTTTACCTTCTGTTAATACTTTTTCGACCATATTAATAAATTCCTCATCATTTTCAGTAACAAAAAATCCTTTCAAATCACTGGGAATATTACTAATTTTTGTCGATACAACAGGTAAATTGTAATTTAGATAAACATAAGCCTTCAATGGATTCATATTTTTTGTAAGTTCTGTGCTCAAATGGGGTAGTATTCCTACTGAAAACTTAGAAATCCAAGCACCAATTTCTTCGTAAGGAACAATACCGGGCATAAAAACATTTTGAAACGATTTCAATTGTAATACTTGTGGATTGGAGTGAGTTGACCCAATAAGTACAATTAGAGCATTGGGAAATCGTTCAGCAAGTTTTTCAAGCAATGGTATGTCAATCTTGCTTTCCAAATTACCTGTAAAGCCAATTATTTTTTTCCCGGCTTCAACACCCTTGATAAAGTCTGAATATTGAACGTTTTTTGGAACCACAACATTAGGGTTTAATTGGCATCCATTGGGAATAATTTTAATATTTGAGTTGAATTCCAACATTTTTCTTTGAACTTCCAAGCAATTACAAAATACCTCATTGGCATTGCCCAAAATATCTTTGTAATTTTGAGTTAATTCTGCTCTCTGCTCTTCAGTTGTGTTTGGCCATGATCTGTGGTCATCAACAACATCAGCTATTAAATAGCCTGGTTTGAACCTTGATAATATTTCTTTGGCTTGAAAATTCTTAGGGAAAAAAATAAAAATGGATTTGTGAGGATCAACCTCCTCCTGTATGAATGTTAGGTTAATATAATCATTGTACAAATGTAAAAACTCCATGCTATTAATTTTTATACCCTGTCCTTTTTTATTTGTACTGTAAATAAACACTTTGTATTTAATCTTTTCGCTATCTCTCATCCCAAGCACCTTCTCATAAGCTCTATAATAAATATATTGATGTTCGACCATATTATCGCCCCAATGCATTTTCTTCAACGAAAGGTCTGATACAGAGATTGGTGCATCAAATACTATGACTTTTCTTGTGTCTGATCTCTTTGCTAAATAATCAATTATCATATCAACTCTTCGACCATACAAGGTAGTATCGTTTTGCTTCCAAAACAGAACATAATCTACCCCTACTTTTGGCACTGGCTTATGTTCAACGGATAATCCTTTCTGAATCAAAAAGTCTGTCAATGGCTTCAGTTCATATTCGCCAATTTTCTTTGGCAAAGCGATTGCTTTTTGAACTAAGGGGAAAATATTTCGTGCTGCTGAATCATAACTATACTTTTCAAGGAAGATTTCTCGGGAGGAAATGGAACTTGGTTTTGATAAGGATAATAAAATTTTATCACTAATATTTTCTTTTGTTATTACCCCGGCAAGGCCCTCTTCAATAATATCTTTTAAAGGTTCCGTTTCGGTTACCAATAAAGGGATTCCCATACCTATAGCATCAATGGCTTTGGCCGGTAATTGATATCTTGAAATAGGATTTTCCGTATCTTGGGGTAAGCATACAACATCTGCTAGTGAAACAATTTCCGGAATTATACTGAATGGCTGATTAGGCATAAAAATAATTTTACCTCTGGACAATTCATTAAGTTTATTAGTAACAGACCTATCAGTTGTTTCTCCAACAATTAACAACTTAATATTTTTTAGTGATATACTCCCAATAGCTTTAGCTAATACATCTAATCCCTTATGTAGTCTAGGGGTTCCAAAAAACAGGACTAGTTTGTCTTCAATTTTTAAATTATACTTCTTTCTCAACTCATTTTTATCATAAAGTTTAGGATCAAATACTCTTTCATTCCTAACATGAGGTATAATCAATCCTCCATATTCTCTTTCTAAGGCCTTGTTAGACACAATGATAAAATCTGCAAATTTCCGTAAATCTTGTGCTGCAATAGTCCAAAATTTACCGTATGGAATAGTAAGTTCATCGTTAGACAGTGTATTATATACTTCTAATTTATTTATAGGTATTTCATCTGTTGCTCCCACAAAAGAAAGTTCGTGATCGTCAATATCAACCACAAGAGGGCAATTATATTTATGTTTCAAAAGAACTCCAAAATACATTGAAGGAAATCGGGTTTTACAAGCCACAACCAAATTAGGATTATAAATATTTGTGATTGCTTGTACCTGCTCAATCATTTCTTTGGTTGTTTCACAAGGTATTTTCAAAATAGGTATGGATGAATCCCGTAACGGTTCCCATATATCCTTTCCATATTTTGGGAATTGAAACCCGACAATAATAACATCTTCAAACAAACGCTCAAAGATTTCAGCAATAATATACGATCTTCCCAAAGGGTTGTGCCCAACATCCCATGTAATCACCATTACAGTACCCTTCAATTTATTACGATTTGGTATGAAAAAATCATTTTTATTCTCTCTTCGTTCATTTAAAACTGAAAATACACGACCCTCTTTTTGCCCAAATAAAATATAATGAACAAGGGGATTTACATCACTTTTTAAAACATCCGGATATCTTTTTAAATAATGTGAAGTACTAAAGTCTTTATTGGGGTTTCTCCCTTCTATTGCTCCTCGGCGCACATAGTGGATAACCGGGTCTTTCTTAGATTTAGCCACATCAGGGTATTGCATAAGATACCATTTCCTGTCAAAATAATCGGATTTATTAATGACCTGTATTGCCTTGTAATTGTTCCATTCTTGCTTTGATTGTTTTACCCTGAATAGCAAAAAGTTACCAATGACCTTAATGACCATAACCATAAAGGTCAAAAAGTTTTTTAACAAATGACCAAAAAGTCTAATGGGTTTAGTTAAGCGCCAACTATATGAATGCTGCAAATTAAATATAACTTCATCTTTGCTAATTACTTCTTTTTCTACTATTCGTAGTCTTTCTTTTAAAACTTTTTCACTTTCTTCTAATTGTTCCTTCAACCTTATTGTTTGATTAGCGATATCTTGAAGTTCTGAATTCTGGTTTTGAAGTTCTGAATTCCGGTTCTGAAGTTCTGAATTCTGGATTTGAAATTCTGCTATGGTTGTTTCTCTTTCTCTAAGTTGATTACTTGTCGAAACTAATATAGTCTTAGAGGATTCAAATTCATTTTTTACAATTAATAAAGAACTATTTAACTCATCAATCTTTTTAGTGAGTCCATCAATTTCTTTACTTTTAATTGAATTCTCATATTCTAGTTCCCTTAATATGCTCTTCTGATCTTCAATCTCATTCTTTTTACTATCTAATTCTTCGACAATTCGTTGAATTTTATCTGTAAGTTGAGTATTTAAAACATCTTTCTGATTAATGGTTAATTCTATTCCCCTAATTTTTTCATCTTTATGGGCAAGAGCAGTTTTATAATTTTCTAAACTATTCTGAAGATCTTGAATTTTATCATTTTTTTTGGAAATTGTGTCTTGATGTAAAAGAAGTCTTTTTTCGAGTAGTAACATACCCTCTTTTCCTTGATAGTTATCCTCTCTAAGTTGCTTTGTCCTTTCTTCGAGTTTAACAATAGCACTATCTCTTTTGGACATAGCTGCTTTATGCTTTTCAAGCCTTTCTTCAAGTTTCTTTATAGCCTCATTTTTAAGGTCGATGGTGGTTTTATGGTTACTAATCCGAACATCAAAATTGGCAATGACTTTATCGTTTTCTCTAATTATTTTTCTAAAACTTTCTGTATCTTTTTTTAATTTTTCATACTCTTCGTTTCTCTTTGAGATAAACTTTTCTCTTATCTCTAGTTCATTTTCACGTTTTTTAATCTCCGATTTATTAAGTTCCAACTCTTTCCTGGTATCATCCAATTCTTGATACAGTAATATTCGATTACCTAAAGTTGAAAAAAAATTGCGATAATATGGGTTGTGGTTTGCTTCCTTGCAAAATGAGACAAAATCCTCGTCTACTGTATCTCCTACACATAAAACACCCAAACCGTTACCATGAACGAAATCAAAGGATATATATTTTTCTCTTAATTCCTCCCAAAATTTCCACACTCCAAAACCTCTATCCCGTACGTTGGTATCATGAAAAATTACAACACCTTGTTTGCTAAGTTTGGGAAGCCAAGTATCGAAATCATGTTTCACTGCTTCATAAGTGTGTAATCCATCAATATGAAGTAAATCAACTGTTTGATCATTAAAATATGCAAGTGCATCATCAAACGTCATTTTTAGCAATGATGAAACACGATTAAAATGCTCATCATTAATAGATTTAACTCTTTTAAAAACATTTTTGTCGTAAAAACTTGCATGCTCATCCCCTTCCCATGTATCAACAGCATAGCACTTTGTAGCTATTTTCAACTCCTCCACCGCCTGACAAAAAGAGAAATAGGAATTTCCCGAATGTGTCCCCAACTCCACAAAAATTGTTGGTTTCAATTTTTCAATCAGAAAAAAGGCGAATGGAATATGCTGAATCCAACCGTAGGGTTTGGCCACAAAATTGGGCCTACTGTACAATAGATTTGCTTGTATATCCATTAGTACTATATTAAATAATTAATAATTGTCTTACTTTCTACCAGAGTCAAAATCCTTCATGAAAGAAATATCTGTCTCGCAGTATGAAGGTTATGCGTACTCCTAAAAGTGCCGGTATTGTCAAATGGCACAACTTTTATGAACCAAAATAGTAAACTATCCACCATTTCTTTTTTATTAAAGGAGATAATTGAAATAATTAAGCCTACGTAAATGATTATTTATATTTACCAACTAGACAGTTATTAGCTCAATATTATAATCGTTTTCCTCGAGAACAATAATATTCCCAGTACGTTTAAATTTTGGTTCTTCATTTTGTACATTAATAAAAATGGCATCGTGAATCCAATGGTGTTGCGTGTGGTTTTCCTGATCACCATCTGAAATAGCGATGGTCAACGAATATTTTCCTTCTACCAACAGAGGGAATCGAAAATCGGTTTTTACTATTATTTCCTGGTTGGCCTTTAATTCAGGCAAGGCTCTTTTATATAAATAATTATTAACCGTAAAAACGCCATTCCCACGTTTATCTTTCAACTTTAAACCAAAACCCGGTAATGATATGTTAGAGTTGATAATTATTTTTGCAAAAAAGGATAACCATTCTCCTCCCTTTACCACATCAACATTTTTATCGGTGTCTTTAAAATACAATGCCACTTCCTTAATTATTGCTCCATGCTCTCCAAACGATTCAAGTTGAGAAACACCCGTCCACTTAATATTACTTTGCTCAAGAGGCACAGATGATTCGTTCGAATTGTTTTCACTTGATTTTCCAGATTGGCTGACAGTATCTTCTCGATCATTTTCAGCACCTTCCTGTGTTTCGAGTCCATAGGTCATAAAACCCACATATTTTTTTATTATCTCACTGGAAGATCCATATTCCTGTATCTTACCCTCGTTAAGCCAAAGGGTTTTGTTGCAGAAATTTGTAATAGCTATGGTATCGTGTGAAACCAAAATAACGGTTTTCCTCTTCTCAATAATATCACTCATCACCCGGTAGCATTTCTGCTTAAAACGTAGATCCCCCACCGCCAGCACCTCATCGAGTATAAGAATGTCGGGATCCACATGGCTTGCCACGGAGAAAGCCAGCCTCGAACGCATACCGCTGGAATAGGTTTTTAGCGATTGGCCGATGAAACGGCCAATATCGGCAAAGGCAATAATCTCATCCAGCCTCTCATCAATCATCTTTTTGGTAAAGCCAAGGATAGTGCCATAGAAGTATATATTCTCCAATCCCGTGAGTTCGGGGTTAAAACCCGATCCCAACTCAAGCAAGGAGATGACCCTTCCGCTCACCTGGAAACTGCCCGAGGAAGGGGTGAGAACACGGGACAGAATTTTTAGCAGGGTTGATTTCCCGCTGCCATTCTGCCCCACAATCCCCAACGAATCGCCCTTTTCAACCTCAAAGGTTACATCGCGTAAAGCGTAAAAGTCATCGTGATACTTCTTCCGCATGGGATGCAAGGCCTCTTTTAGCCTATCCTTTGGGCTGTTATATAAGGGGTATATTTTTGTTAACGAGTTGACACTGATTGCCAGATTACTGTACATTTTCAAATTCTATAAAAAAAATAGGCCAATTCAACTACAAAACATCAGCGTAATGTGGTTTTAACTTCTGAAAGACAATGGCTCCCACAACGAAAAAGAAAATGGCAACGCACCAAAAGTAGATAGTGAGGTTGACCTGTTCGAAAAACCATTTGCCATGTATAAAGGTCTCGCGATAGCCATTGGTAATGTAAAAAAACGGATTGAGATCAACCAGCAACCGCTTTGGTCCTGTTAATCCCTCGTGCGGCCATATTATGGGTGTCAGCCAGAAGAAAAGGGTGTTGAATACCTCTATAGTTTGTTTTATATCCCTTACAAATACCATAAGCGCCGATGTGAGCCAGCCCATCCCGATAAGCAGCACCAAGGCACACAGTAAGTAGTAGGGAATTTGAATCCAGTAGATCGTAGGGTAAAATCCGTACAACACCACGATGATTATCAAAACCACCAGCATAAACAGGTGGATAATAAGCACGGTGAATAATTTTATCAGAGGGATAATACCAACCCTGAAATACATTTTCTTTATCAGAAATGAGTAGTCCACCAGCGATCCTGCAGCATTGCTCAGCCCATCCCTGATAAAAAACCAGGGTATCATGGCCGATACCAGCCAAGGCAAAAAAGCATAACCTAACCCCTCTCCCGACCTTAATCCAATAGATACCACAAACCAAATGGTGAGAATATAAACCAACGGGTTTATAAACGCCCATACCATTCCCAGATAGGTTGAAAGGTACTTCTTCTGGAAATCGCGCGCCACCAGTTTGCGGATTATATAGCGCTGCTGGTAAATAACCTTGTTAAAGTAGTAGAAGTTTTTTAAGTAACTCATTGAAACGACTGATAGTGAACTGCTCTTGAAAGCTTCGCCCTGTCACTCCCAATGCAGGCGTAACAAGGCAAATTTATAGTCAACCTTTTTCTACACATCAACAAACCCAAAACCAAAAGAAATCAACTGTATATCAGTGAGAATAACGTATAGATCCACTTTTTCGTGTATCCACAGTAAACAAAATGCTTTCTACGCTTTGGAACATCACTGCACTTAGGTTGAATTTTCCGTTTGAAAAGTACAAAATTAACATTTTATACCAAAATGGGATTCTTAGAAAACCTTTGTCAGGGCTACAGTTTAATTAGTACCTTTGATTGCCATAATAAAACCTTTTCTTCAATTGCAATGTATGAAAACAATACTTAAGATTTTGCTGATTCTGGTGGCAATTATCGTCATTACAGCTTTGGGCTTCTACTTCTTTGTATACAACAAACACCATGTTGACTACTCGAAAAGCGACGTGGAAATCGAGATTAAGGCCAAGGAACTATTCTCGGATTTTGTAAAAAATCCCCTGGCTGCTGCCAAGAAGTATAATGGCAAGGTGCTCATGGTGAGTGGCACTGTTGATGCCATTGAGCAGGCCGGGGAGCTAACCATTGCCGTAATGATTATGGACGAAGGCTTTTTTGGTCCGGAAGGTGTTCGTTTCTCTCTGCTTGAAAATCAGGCGAATTTAATAGATATTGGCAAGCCCGTTAATCTGAAAGGACTATGCACAGGCTACACCGAAGCGGACGTGGTGCTGGAGCATGTCTCTGTTGTTGCACAGTAAATATTTTTGACATGAAACTTTCAAAGAAACTATTTCTCATCCTTTGCATATCCCTATCGCTTGGAACAACCAGCGTTTACGCCCAGCGATACGCTTCGCGTAATGGCACTGTGAAGCTGAGCTATAATGCCCCGCATGGCAAAATGGAAACGGTAAACCGACAGGTAAATATTGGGCTAAACGTGGAGACGGGCGAGTTCAGACTGACCATGCTAATGCTATCGTTCCGATTCCAAAGCGCATACAATCAGGAGAAGTTCAATGAGTACTTTATCAAGAATGCCCATTTTGCCAATTCCACATTTCGGGGTAGAATTGTTGATTTAAATAGAGTAAACTTCTCCAAAAAAGGAGAATACGAAGTGACCGTTACGGGAGACCTCACCCTAAGGCAGGTAACCAACAAGGTAACGGCCAAGGGAAAGTTTATTGTTGGCGATAATACCTTTTCGGGAAAAAGTGTTTTCAAGGTAAACCTAATGGATTTTAACTTCAATATACCACCCACCATGGAGAAACTTATTGAGGTAACCTTTGATGTGGATCTGAAAAAGTTGTAATATTCCATCCATTGACACTAACCCCCGTTCAGAATTAAAAAGGCTTAAGACTAGGAAAAATTCATACCTTTGTCCTATGAGCCTTGTAAAATATAGTAAACTGAGCGATTACAAGATTAAAAAAGTTCTTCGACATTTTTGCGCCGATGTAGATGCTACCCAAACCTCGTACCTGCTG
>JAKPQD010000361.1 GCA_029572965.1 Bacteroidota bacterium
GTGGGGTAAAAATGAAGAATAGCGGTATGATTGCTTATGCTTGGTATGTTTGGGACAAAGATTATGTCGGAAAACCAACTATTGAATGGATACGCTAATGGCATTACGCCTAACGGATTGCGGCTTTGTGTCTGTTTGCCCCTTGCACAAGGCTTCAATTTACCACAAATATTGATGGGGGCAAATAGCACAAAACCGCTGTTAGGCGTATGTATTTAAAAACTTTGACGAAATGATAAAGCACCCTGCAACGTACACAAATAGTTTCATTCCAATATTCGCTGAATTGCTTATTGGATGTGATAATGTACTTGATATTTTTGGAGGCGTTGGAAAACTTGCCCTGATTAAAGAGTACGGATTTACTGGCAAGGTAATCTGTAATGAACTGGAACGAGAATGGGCGGAAACATCACCGTATAATGTTGATGAATGGCATATTGGAGATGCTGCGAATATGGATTGGGCTGAAAGTAACTCTTTTGATGCGATATGTACAAGCCCGACTTACGGAAATAGAATGGCTGACCACCACAATGCAAAAGACGGAAGCAAAAGAGTTACTTACAAGCATTTTTTAGGTAGAGATTTAAACGAAGCAAACACAGGCAGGATGCAATGGGGTGACAAATACCGAGAAAAGCATTTTGAGGTTTACAAAGAGTGTTCAAGGGTTCTAAAAAATGGAGGGCTTATGATTGTGAATGTTTCCGACCATATCCGAAAAGGGCAAGTTGTTAATGTGGTAGATTGGCACAAAGAAGCACTAACAAATTTTGGAATGAAACTTACAGAAGAAATTAAAATTGAAACACCGAGAATGGGATTTGGGCAGAACGCGAAAAGCAGGGTGCAACACGAATGTATCTTAGTTTTTAAATATTACGCCTAACGGTTCGGGTATTGGCGAAGTTGCCGAACCGAAAGCTAAATTGAAAAACAAAAGTTGAAATTATGGACGAAAGTTTAATTGAAAAACAGAACGGCAATTTTGCCAATACCGTGTTAGGTGCAGTGCCTTCTGTGGTGTA
>JAKPQD010000021.1 GCA_029572965.1 Bacteroidota bacterium
ATACACTTTCTTTAATCGTGTATAAAATCTCAGAATGTCTTTTAAGGTATATTTTACATCAAATGTTTCCACCTTACCTGTGAATATCACTTGCCCAATTATATCTTCTTGTGTTTCGGCTCAATGGAGCTTTATATTCGGTATTTTGCCATACAAAGCATATATCATTGAAGCATAGAATAGCAATTGTCCGTGTTCGTTGGCTCTCTTTTGTGTCCACTTCTTTCCTGACTTTACTTCTCCGAGTGTAAATGTGTCTTCATTTCAGCCATCAAGCTTTCCGAACATTGGTATATTCATCCACCTTACATTGATTTCCTTTTCGGTTTCTTTGTATTGTGGCAGGAGAAGTAGAACCATTGCCATATCGTTGCCAAGCTCTGACTCTACTTCTTCCCTTTTGGCTTTATCATTTAATGTATCAGCAAGCTCCAGCCCCCTTTCCATATACTTGTTGGTTTGAAATTTGATGCCCAAGAGATATTGTTTTACATACTGGTCTTTGCTTCTTTCAAAGACGGACATTTGGTTTCAAGATATGTATAGTTTAGGAGTGTAGTTGCTCATATTGTAACATTATTGTATTGATTAACTCTTCCTTTTGCTCGTCGGTCAATTTGCTATTTTCAATTTGTTCTTCATACTTTTGAAGTGTATCGGGATTTTGGCAGTTTTCAATCATTGCTTTTGTTTTTTCAAAATTGATTTTGAATTGTGTTTCTACATACTTTGCAGTGATTTCTTCTTGTGGTGTTGTTTCATACCCAGCAAGTTTCATTATTCAACCGACCAAGCTCCTGTATGCTTTACCAATGGCTCTTGTTTGTGCCATAGACATTATGGCATATTCGTCAAAGGTTTTCTTTTTATCTTCTCTGTTTGAGCAGATGGCATAACCTCTTCCGATAACCTTATCGTTGGCATCTAAAATCTCTGCCTTACATTTATATTTTATTTCTTTATCTGTTGATAGGTCTATTGGCTCATCGAGCAACGCTCTTGTTCCAACCAAAGCTCCTGCGAATTGTCATCCTTCAACCATTACATAATTCTTATCTTTTATTGTTGCGTATAGTTTGTTTTTTACTATGTAATCTTTTAGAACGACTGCCATTTTTTGCATTTGCTCGGGGCTTGTTAGCT
Source organism: Bacteroidota bacterium (assembly GCA_029572965.1). Taxonomy (GTDB): domain Bacteria; phylum Bacteroidota; class Bacteroidia; order Bacteroidales; family DTGW01; genus JAKPQD01. Next base: position 1,144 of record JAKPQD010000021.1, read on the forward strand.
CGTATCTTTTTATTTGTAGCTCGTTTTTTGATTGGCTTACATTCTTCACTTTCACTACCGCTTTGTTCTCGCTCATAATATGTTTTTAATATTTTAGTTAATTTATCGTTGAACATTACTAATACTGCCATTCCGCCAACTATTTGTAATTTTTCCAGTATTGATTTACCATCCTTGCTTTTGGCTAATTCTGACTCTAATACATCCATTTCCATTTTCAGATTAGCCACATCTTCTAACAATTTTTTCATTGCTTTATTTTTTATTTATTTAATATAATCTCTTTTTCGCCGACCTCAACTCCTGGTATCTCTATCCCAGCGAGTGCATCCTTTCTTAATAATACCATATCAATGGCTCAGTATTTTTTAGGAATTATGCTCTCGTCTTTTATGATAACTTCTTTGAGTTTTCTTGTTGGTATTGGCTCAAGTTTATTATCAAGTGTTTCAAGTTTCATCGATGCCTTTTCTTCATCAATCTCTCCATTGGCTATCTTTGCCATAATCTCTTCTTCTTTCTTGGCATTTTCTATTTCAATCTTTTCTTTGTATTTTGCTATCTCTGATTTTAAGTGTAGTGATACACTCTCAATTTTTTCTTCAATCGGAGCAAATAAACCTCTAACCTTTTTAATACTTTCGTTCAATGGCTTTATAATTCCATCTTTGGTTTCTTTTACTTTTTTGCCCATCTCAAATAGTTGTTTATTTGAGTCCAATGCCTGAGTTAATGTTGGTTGGCTATTTACTTTTAATTTTAGTAATGTATCTGCTAATGTGTCTGCTTGGTTTTTAATACTCGCAATTTGTTTATCGTTCATAATTATTATTTAATGTTTTTTTTAATTTCTCTGCAACTTTTGTGTGTCCTGCCGAAGTGTGTATAATGTCATCAGTTAAAGTTTTCTATTGGTCTTTTACACCTTCAACAGTTGTTTTCTTTTGGGTCAAAGGTTGCTTTCAGTTTAGTGCAGAAGTCACACATCGATGGGTTCGTTCCTGTTGTATCCCAAAACTTACCCCCACATACCACACAAACTAACCTTTCTTGCTTTTCTTCCATTCTTGCTTTTTAAGTTTTTTAGAGTATCTTAAAGTTTTTACATTCTCATCTGCTATCAACTGGTAAACTCTTTGTTTAGTCAACCCCAGTATTTTTCCAATCTCTTCATAAGTATAGCGTTCTGCTATTTTTTGAAGTATGAACTTTTTTCTTATTGCTTTTTCTTGGTCTGTTAAAATTATCTTTTTCATTTTTTTTATTTTAGTTTTATAATTATATATTACCAAACATTTTACTTTTTGTCAATACCCCCCCTGTGTATAACTATTCAAGCTCTTTTAGCACCTTATTGATTGATGCTTTTAGGTTTTGGACAGCCCATTTGAGTTCCCTATGGTCGCTTTCTATTTCTATTTCAACTGTATCTTTTGTATTTTTTAATAGTTCTAATCATTGCCCAAAGTCCATAACAACAAAAATCTCTTGGAACTCGGGCTTACTTGGGTTTCGTATCATTAAAGCCCATTTGTCGCCATCGGTGTTTGATTTTTGTGCTTGGCTCTTTGCCTGTTCTATTCATTCAAGCAAGTGCATTACTTTTTGATTTTTAGCTTCAATTGTAAATGGTATGCTGGAAGCAATATCGCCCTTGTCAAATCCAGCCCCTGACATCATTTGTCTTCTTGCCTTTGGGTCTATACCGCTTTCCCTTATTTGTTCAGCTAT
>JAKPQD010000053.1 GCA_029572965.1 Bacteroidota bacterium
ACCTATTGGATCGACAAATTTTTCGCTTCTTGTCTTGTTTCCTGTTGCTTTTGTCTTGTGAAAGTTCTCATCCTTGTCTTTGTCAACAAATTTGGCAATATAGTATCTCAGCGAATCCTTAATGAGGTCGTTGCGCATGTACGTTGGCAAAACATCGAGCCTGTCAATTAGATCGCTATCCTTTGCCTCATGCAAATACAGCCTTACCAGTATTTTTTGCGATTTTTTCAAAGTTTTCCCTCCTTAACTTTTTTTGTAGATACAGCAGCCTTTGTTTCAACCTTCTGCTATCGATGTTTTCATGCCATAGTACCAATATCCTATTGCATTTGCCATGATGGGATTAGTGACCGGAGTAATATTGTGAACGGTTGCAATATGACTTTTGAGTATGTCTGCAGGCCCACCGCCCACTATGGCAATATCGGGTGTCACGGGCAAGCTTTCTATGAACCTGTCTATATTTGCCGATACCTGCATGGCGTATCCTGCAAGACATTTTTTAATGTCGAACGGATAGCTTTTGCCAAGATAGACAATCTCGTCTTTACCCTCAATAAGTGCTTTTCTTGCGGTCATTTGTTTAATTTGAAAATGATAGCGCTTGTAGAACTCGTTTCTAATTTCGTCTATCGCAACTGAAATACCAAGCTGTTCACTACCTGTCACAGACTCTATATATCTGTTTTTAGAAAAAAGTGCAAAATCAAGAGTTTCGTGTCCACAGTCTATGACGGCTATTGTCTTGTCCGCATCTTCCGGGTTGTCTTTTATATAACTGAAATATATTCCCGCACCTTGTGGAATTATTTTTACGTTGCCGTTGACCTTGAATTGCATTTCCGTACCACCTATGTAGACTGCAGCATTTTTCATAGACTGACGGATCGACTGCCCGTATTGCTGTGAATACATCCCCGGGGGCAGTCCAAGTACAATGGTTCCCTTTCTATAGTTGTGCAAGTTCAATGCATATGTGAGAACAGCCATCCACGGATCTGAAGACACGAAAGAGGATGTCCTTGTATCCAATACACGCCCGTATGTTTCGGCGTCGCTACCAACAACAAAGTCGTTTCCATTGACATTTATTGGCGTCATGCACGAAAATTCCCTATCTCTTGACACTGCAGAAACCGCAGTAGGGAAGCTGTCAGTTTTGTATTCACTGAAAACTTTTGTGAAACCGTAGCCAATGTCAATGCCAATGCACATACTGTTGTCTTCCATATGAATCCCTCCTTTGTGGTTTGTGCGCTTTGCCCATTTGTATATAGTATTACTTTGTTTTTTGGGGATATCAGTACAAAAAAAAGGGGCGGAATAATCCACCCCTTAACGATTACAGGATCGCAACGACTTTGCCCTCTTTTACCAGCCGTTCGAGCTGGGAAGTTAAAACATAGTCGTAGCTGCCATTTTTATAAATCACTCTTGTCATTTTATGGCCTCCTTTCCGGTCGAGCCGGTTTTTTTGGTGTGGTTTTCGAGAAGCCGCATATATGCGATTGTTGTCTATTTCGGGTCGTTCATTTGTGTAAGCCATATAAAACTCAATGGTTTTTTTAATATGGCGGGACCCTACTTAGAAGGCAACGTGCTTCTCTCTTCCCCTAAGATGGCTTTCGCAAATCCCGGGGTTTGGTTTTTTTTTATTTATTTATTCCCAATCGCAGATGCGAAAGGGTGTGGGATCCCCAAAAAGGGGTTTGGTTCGGGCATACGCCCTAAAAAAGTTACTAACTATGTATATATTACTTTATTTTTCAAATAAAAAAAACCGCCCCCGAAGGAGCGGTTTATTTGTTTTAAAAGAAACCAGGTATTTGTATTTCTACCCTGGTTTTGTCTTTAAGTGCTCTGGCAATCTCGTTGTACAACCAGATGGGTGCTTCCCATCCGGTCAAGACTACCTCTGCGTCTTTTTCCGTAATGGCTTTTGCTTTTTCTATGTATTTGGGGAGCAAAGAGCGTTTTGCCTTCTTTTCCCCCGAATACAGTTCGTTCAGATACAATACCATTTTTCCTCCTATTATTTGGTTTTCCCTCGGGATTGAGGGTGTGGTTCGGGCAGAGTGCCCTAAAAAGAAATGACTTTCTAATTGAGTATTACTTTATTTTTTTTTGTTTCAATCCCACTTTTTATCTTTATCTATCTTTTTTCTAGTTTTTCTTGCAAAATAAATTATACCGACAATAGGCAGGATTACAATGAGTATTGTTGTGAGCGTAACAAAAACGGTCGAAGTTATAAACACTTCCCTGAACTCAATCGCCCAGATATATATTTTGTTGAGTGTTTCATATTTGACTGCAGGATACATTTTGTACAGCAGTTTGGTAAGATAACCCTTTTCAAGTATTTTGAAGTATATAAAGTTATAGAGAATTATCGCAAAAAACATTTTAATGATATTTGCCAGCGAAAAACCGCTCACCAGATTTTTTATCGCTTGCCTTGTGACCGTTCCGTAATAGTATCTTCCCACATAGCAGGCAAGGAGTAGGCTATAGCCAAGAGAAAAAGCCATCGCAAGAAAAATTGTGAAGGTCATGTCAAAGGCACCTGGGTTTGTTGTACCGAATACGGGAATATACTTCTCAAGCACCCCTATAAAAAAGGGTGTCATGAATATACCAATAATTGCCGAACCGATTGCGCTTCTTAGTCCGATCCAATAATATTCTATGCTGTCCCGTAGCGTAAAAAATTCTGGTGGTACTTCAGAACCGCCTGATTCGACGGCATAATACCACTGTATGTTTGAAATTGCATCGAGCAGGTTTTTTGGTTTTTGGTGTGCCATGTTGCCGCCAAACTGAACAACATCTTCTTTACCGCCTTTTCCGCTGTCTTTTGACATATTTCCTCCTTATTTCAGCACAGTGAAAATGAACCCAAAAACCCCGCCGAAGTATGTTGCTATTGCAGATATTACAATGAACACGACACTCAAGCCCGGTCTTTTCAGATATATGAGAAAAAACAAGGCCAGAGCAAGGGTAGTCCACGCAAGCAATCTTGCCCAAAATCCCTGCAAAAACGTTGAAAACATTGTTTGCCAAAAACTTTCATACTGCTCACCGCTCATGTAGTTGAGCGGGTTCATAAAACCCGCTGCATTTACACTGAATAACTTTATGTATTGCATTTTTTACCTCTCATTTATTTTATTTTCACTTCAACATTTATTATATTGTCAGATATTGCATCTTTTATTCTTTCTATTTCTGCCACGTTTTCAAAATTGTTTTCCACAATGGGAACGAGGTTTATATTGGGTATCTTGTTCCCTTTCTGGGTCTCTATGACATACCGCCTGTAGTACCAGTTTTCCTTCATGTCAGGTGTTAACATTTTGCAGTCATAAAGCTTTTTCACTACAATCTTTACAACTTTTTCAAAATTTTTTCTTTGTATGAGCTGAATATTGATAATCCCTTTCTTGATGGCATAGTCATTTGCTATTTGGTACACAAATTCTGGCGCCAAATAAACTACCCCGTTATGGGAAAATGCAGACCATTTGTTGTTTGTCTGCGTGACGTTAATGTGCGGCTGTATTATACTGAGATATTCTTTTACGTCGAACCATTCGTCAAAAGATTTCGATTTCAGTCCTTGGCTTTGTCCGGCGACCTCTTCTTCCCTTGCCTTGCTGTCAGCATCCTTTAGTACCATCAGAACTGTATCGTTGTTATTGGTTGTGTTTGAATGGTGCATTTTTATTGCCTCCAAAACACCCCCTATCCATGTTATTTCCTTTGGCGACAGTATTGTTTCAACCACTTTTGCGCTCACGATTGGGTGGTCTAGTTTTTGGTAGGTATTCCCTTTTCTGTACTCGGGAAATTTGCCAATGTCATGCCCAAGTGCCGCAATTATAACGCTTGGTATATATGCGTCGGGTAAGCAGTATTCGTCTTTTATGAGTTTGAGTGCTATTCTTACTGTTCTGAATGTATGGTTTTTTGCAGTTACTTTTGACAGTAATCCCACGATACTTGACAAATCATCACTTTCCTCATCCTTAAAATCCTTGCTAATTACTAAAGATGGGCAGTCCCCGTAACGGTCTATTATTTCAACAAGATTGTTCACCTTGTCGAGTACGTTGCGATTTTCAAGCACTGTTCTGTGAGGATCGATGCAGTCGGTATAGAATTTGTTTGCCTCAGCAGTAAGTATATATATGCCCTTCTCTTTTTCTATTGTGGATACGGCAGCATTCTGTTTTTCTACACTATCAGGCACATCGTCTGTCTTTTCTACAGTTAAAGGTGCATTTTCCTGACCTGTTTGTCTTTCCTCTTGTTTGTTTTCCTGTATTTTGTCCGACAGGAATGTGTTGTTGTATTTGAGCCAGATAGTGCTCAAATCTTCCAGTTTCACTTTTATTTGTTTTTTCTTGCCTTTTTTGCTACGTTCATTATCACTTTTTTGGGGTAACAGTTGCCTCTCTTTGTTGTTATTTCCGTCAAAATAATTATCGATCCTGTTAATAATTTTGTCTGTTCCCTTAACGAATACCTTGCTGATTGTGTGCCCGGCAAACGATAGTATGCTCATGCGGCTGTTTTGTCCCTCAACATGCCTGACAGTTTGCTTTCTACTGTCTTTTGCCAATTCGTCGTAAGATCGTATACGCTTCTTTTACCAGGAATTAGCACACCGTTTTTGTTGAAAAATGCAGAAACCTCTTCTAGTATATCTCCCTTTGAACGTCCTGTTTTTTCCGATATTTCCTTCAATAGTAAATGCAGTTTTTCTTCAATATCGCTTTTGACAAAAAAGTTGAAGGGTTTTTTTTGTTCCGATAGCTCATACAATTTGACAGCTACATATCTTTCCTTTTCTGTATGTATGGTCAACGAAATATGCTTTGTCACATTAATGGATTCTATTTTGCATCCAACATTGGTATTTTCAAACCACATCTTCTTTTTTTTGCCTTTCAATTCTTTCAGCAATGTGATTGTATCCTCGGAAGGATCTTTTACGGTTGTCCTGACTGAAATGTAATCTGTATGGACGGTAAAACTGTTCAATACCAGACTGAAACGCATTAGGCCACCCACGGTTCGCTCAGACGGTTGGCAACCACGCTTTCTATCGGTATTTCAACGTTACACATTTTCCCCAACAATCCCAAATGTACACTTACTGTATTGCTGTCATCCTTAATCTTTTTAAGTATTCCTATACATCCTTTGTATTTCCCCTTAGTTACTCTCACTATACCGTTAATTTCGAGTTCGGCTTGGTTATTTTTTTTTGTGAGTATTAATTCTTTCAATATCGCGCCTGCTACCTCTGCAGGTATCTCGTTTATTTCGCGCACATATTCTGGTTTTTCCTTAATCATTTTCAGGGATTCGTCGCATATAAGATATTCGCCAATCGGCGCACAACGAGCATCTATGTTGTATACATTCTTAAGAAATTCGGTAACACGCTTTTCCTTTCCTTTAATTACCTTGAGCAGATAGTAGCTATTATTATTTGTGTTAGACTCTCTTGTTTGGCTATTGTCAGACATTCACAAACCTCCTTTCTTTACCTTACAATATTACTTTATTTTTATTGCAGTAGTATGTGTATATGAAGGCAGACCGTTATCTTCTATTTAATTTGAAAAAATTGTGATGATTTTTGGTTATCGTCAAATTTGTTGACAATTTGCCGTTATTGTTGTTTTGTTAAGTAAGGAGGGTTGTTGTATGGAAAGAATAACAAAAAATACATTCAAGAAGCAGAACATGGTTGTGGTTCGCCTTGACGAATACAGCGACTACAGGAAAAGGTCAATTATGTTCTACTTTATTTTGTTTGGCGGCATAGCCTTTTCATATAGTCTATTGTATTATGTGTTGACATATTTTTTTAAGATAGGTGATGCTTTTTTTGTT
>JAKPQD010000077.1 GCA_029572965.1 Bacteroidota bacterium
CGTTTGGCAATATACTTCCTTGTTTGTATTCATATTTGTAAAACTCGATGGCGTCCTTAATGGCATTGGTAGTGGCTTCTTTACCAATCAATTTTTTGAATGATAATCCGTAAATCTACACCATGTTGAACCATGCTATTGTAGTTGCTGCGATAATTAGGCGGTCGAAAATTAGATGCTTGAAAAATCTTCGATTGTATTTGTATGCGTATTCGTCCAGGTAATTTTGCATGTATTCATTCTTTACATGGTGATGAATACCCTTGATTTTCTTTTTGGCATTACTGATGGCGATATGCACCCATGGGAAGGCTTCACATACGAGCTTTTTATCTTTGATGATTTTTACCTGATGTTCTTTTGCGATGTCTTTCAATGGTGAATAACATCTGCGGCCATCGGTCATAACAGTTGCGCTTTTTTGAAGTATTTTAGGAGCTTCATAGGCTACATCTTTTTTTGAAAGAGATTTGACAACAGTCATCTTCAAAAACCTTGAATGTGTATCTGTAGTACTTACAGCCACTAATACCTTTTCATTCCGATCTATTTCTTTAAAGGGTTTTCCTGTATCATCTACTCCCTTTTTACGATGCCCTGCAAAGAAAGCTTCGTCAAGTTCTACAAATCCATCTAGCTGGTAGCGTTTGTCTCTTTCACCCATTTGGATCCTGATTTTGTGCATCATCAGCCAAATTGGTTCATACCTGTTGTGACCCAGGAGTGCCTGCATCTCCGTGGCGGAAAAGCCCTTCTTGGTAAGCACCATAAAATAAAGCACACTAAGCCAAATTCGGTAAGGAAGTTTTGAATTTTCCATCACAGTCCCCTTGCGTAAGCCAAGACGATAGCTGCACTTATTGCATGTCCAGGAACGGATTGTACTGATCCAACGGAGTGACTTGGATTCACACTTAAGGCAACAAATTCCTTGAACTTCTCTATGTGTTTTGAAAAAATCAATGCATTTTTGTTCTGTGTCGTATCGCTTTAAAAATTGTGTCAGTTTCATACTATATATATTATGACACAAAATTCAGCAGATACTGTGTAACCAGTTGATGTACTGGTGCTCTTTTACGGATTATCATTCCTAAATTTTATTCATATAATTTGTTTCATACGCTTGCATGATATGTATCAGTTGTTCTACATTGTCTAAAGTTTGTGCATTATACATCGAAACACGTAATCCTCCGGTAATCTTATGACCTTTAATACCAATGATATGGTGTTGCTCACAAAAAGCAATAAAGGCTTGTTCCATTTCAGCAGATTGCATGGTAAAGCAGGCATTCATATAACTTCTATCTTCAGCTTGAATATTATTTTCAAACAAGCTGTTACGATCTATTTCTGCATACAACGCTTTTGCTTTTTGATGATTGATGGCCTCCATTGTTGCGACACCGCCTTGTGCTTTAAGCCAACGCAAATTTAATAAGGATATATACGTAGCCAAAACGGGTGGTGTATAATAATTTGATTTTTTGGCTGCAAGCAATTGATAGTTAAATACTGGTGGTATATGAGTATTTGATCGGGCTAAAAAATCTTTCTTGACTATGGCTATACTTAAACCGGCAGGACCTATATTTTTTTGTGCACATGCATAGGC
>JAKPQD010000088.1 GCA_029572965.1 Bacteroidota bacterium
ATCCTTTAGGTTCGTATTTGAATAGAAATATTGAATTTAGCTAAAAGAGAAAGTGTTTAAGTAAACTACGCTGCCATCTGAGTAAAACTCATTGAGGGATATAGACTTAAACACTTTTTCATCAAAATCTCAAATAGAAATTCGGGATAGAAGCCCATTATTAAGGAGTTGAGTTATTGATGAAAACCTCTTTCAGCTTTTATTAACAGTTAAAACAAATGTATGGAAAAAATCTTTATTGGAATCGATGTCAGCAAAGCGAGTTTAGACATCTGTATCAAAAATGGACAAGATTTATCGTTTGAAAAGATTGACAATACCGTTCAGGCTGTGAAGCGTTTTGTTAAACAGTTCAAGCAAGAGCAAGATGGTATTGTATTGGCGATGGAAAACACCGGTCGCTACAATGTCCATCTATATGAAGTGCTAGAACATCTCTCTTGGGCGGTTTATGTCGTAAACCCACTTCACATCAAAAAAAGTATTGGATTAGTAAGAGGCAAAGACGACAAAACAGATGCACAACGAATAGCATTTTTTATTGAAAAGAACTACAAAGAATTGCCTTTGTGGACAGCAGACTCACAGGCATTAAGACAGCTCAAGGTATTGCAAACAGAAAGGAATACTCGTGTAAAAATGAAGTCCAATTTAAAACAACAACAATCTGATTATAGATTAATGAAATCAATTGGTATGGATAAGAAGATAATGAAACTCAATAAATTGTTGATTGCTGCATTAGACAAGCAAATCATAGAGTTAGAAGTACAAATAGAAGCACTAATTAAACAAGACGAAGAATTACAGGAACAGGCCCAACGGATACGCACTATACCGGGAGTTGGTAAAGTATTGAGTTGGATGATGATAAGCAAAACCAATGGTTTTAAACGCTTCAATAATCCAAGAAAGATGGCATGTTATGCTGGAGTTGTTCCTTTTGATTATCAATCAGGGACATCCATTCGTTACAAACCAAAAGTATCCGTTTTTGCAGATAAAGAGCTCAAAAAGATACTGCATATGGCTGCCATGAGCGCCATACAAATTGATAATGATCTAAGAACGTACTACTTGAGAAAAGTTGAAGAAGGGAAAAATAAGATGAGCGTTATTAATGCCATTAGAAACAAAATTATTCACCGGATTTTTGCTCTAATCAACAACAAAACTGTTTATCAGAAAAATTTGGTTTTGCCATAGAAATCCCTCACGCGCATTGCGGTGCATTGGAAATTATTTTTCACTTGTTGTGCTGAACGGAGTGAAAAATTTTATAAAAGGAAGTAGTCGCTCTTAACACAGACTGCTTCGTTCCTCGCAGTGACGGTTTAATTTAGCTTATTCTCCACTTTTAACGGATAAAATATAGATTTCTCTCTGCGTTCGAAATGACACGGAAATAATATTTGAAGCACGATTTGCGTAAGGGGTTGCAGCGGAAAGCCCACAGTGGAGCTGCATAGCGGAACGAGGACTTGCAGCGTAAAACCCGGTGCGCTTCCTAGCGGATACGCCCAAAATCCACTTTTCTAGCATGTTATTTTGTTCTTATGCCACAATCGAATAAATTCGAAGCAAACAAGATAATGGTGATGCTAACTAAACGAAATGCCTGGATTGGTTTTGGACTCTTGATTGCGGTGCTTACGGTGGTGTATTCGAACCACTTTCATAATTCGTTTCACTTTGACGATTCTCATACCATTCAAAGCAATATCTACATTCAAAACATCAAGAACATTCCGCTGTTCTTCAAAGATGGCGCAACGTTCAGCTCGTTGCCCTCGAACCAATCGTATCGTCCGGTGTTATCGACCAGCTTAGCTATCGATTACTGGCTCGGCAATGGACTTACCGATACGTTTCAGTTTCACTTGACGTCTTATTTACTCTTTGTTATTATTGGTGCGTTGCTGTTTTTGTTCTATCAAAAAATCCTTTCGTTTTCTGAGGAAAGCCCTACGGTGCTCTTGGTTTCGTTGATTGCGACAGCGTTTTATTTATTACATCCGGCATGTGCAGAAACAGTGAATTACATTATTCAACGAGGCGATATGTTTGCTGCGTTCTTTTTGATATTGGGCTTTGTGCTGTATGCGTATGTGCCGCTGTGTCGACAATATTATTTGTATTTGCCGG
>JAKPQD010000097.1 GCA_029572965.1 Bacteroidota bacterium
TTTTGCATTATACCAATAACTTCCCTGAATTTACAGGGCGTATATGCCCAGCCCCTTGCGAAAAAGGTTGTGTACTTAACATTCACAAAGAACCTGTAACTATTCGTGAAAACGAATGTGCTACTGTTGAAAAAGGTTTTGCCCTTGGTTATATCAAACCTAATCCGCCTAAAAAGCGCACTGGCAAAAAGGTTGCTGTGATTGGGTCAGGTCCTGCCGGCTTGGCTGCTGCCGACCTTCTCAACAAATGGGGGCATACCGTTACTTTATTTGAAAAAGATGAAGCCGTAGGAGGATTGCTCCGCTTTGGTATCCCTGACTTCAAACTTAACAAGGTGGTAATTGACAGGCGCGTTGAATTGATGATAGCCGAAGGCCTTATTGTTAAAACCAATACCCATGTTGGTGTTGATGTAAAAGGCCAGGATATTATGAAAGAATATGATGCTGTTTGTATTGCCATAGGGGCAATGGTTCCTCGTGATTTGCCTGTTCCTGGCAGAGAACTCAAAGGAATACATTTTGCCATGGACTTTCTTACACAACAAAACCGTGTAGTACGTGGAACAGAATTCTCTGCCGAGCAACGCATCAACGCTAAAGGGAAGCATGTACTTGTTATTGGCGGTGGTGATACCGGGAGCGACTGTGTAGGTACATCAAACCGCCATAAGGCCAAGAGCGTAACACAAATTGAAATTATGCCACAGCCACCTGTCAACAGGACTGCAGACAATCCTTGGCCTTATTGGCCTTTGGTACTAAAAACTTCTTCATCACACGAAGAAGGTTGTAACCGTATGTGGAGCCTGGCTACCAAACGTTTCATTGGAGAAAATGGCCAGGTAAAGCAGGTTGAGGTTATTGAGGTAAAATGGGAAAAGGATGCTTCGGGCAGAATGAACATGGTAGAAGTTCCAGGAACTGAAAAGATTATTGAAGCAGACTTAGTGTTCCTTGCCATGGGCTTTGTTTCTCCAGTTCACGAGGGCTTGCTTAACGAGCTTGGCGTAGAGTATGATGCCCGCGGTAACGTAAAAGCCTCTGCTGACAAGAAAACCAGCGTGGACAAAGTATTTGTTGCTGGAGATGCTACCCGTGGCCCATCACTTGTAGTACATGCTATTGCCGAAGGCCGTAAAATGGCAGAATCTGTTCATGCTTTCCTGATGAACAAGTAAAATATTCACTTTTCATAGGTAAAACGCTTTGTATCTTTTTGATGCAAAGCGTTTTCATTTTAAAGTTATTTCAATTTCACAACTTCGCAACCGGCCAGTAATACAGCTCCCAGACCATGAATGTCGTTGAGCATGGTTGGGCGTTTGTAATAAAACACCAGGTTGTTTTCAATGCCCGTGCCAATGCAGATGTCAGCAACTTGTCCGTCAGGTTGTATTTTTGTTTTTAATCCTTTCCATCCGGCAAGGGCAATTGTGCTATAGCGTTTGTCGAGCCAGCCTTCATTAACACCTTTAGCGATGGCATAGGTAAACATTGCCGAGCAGGAAGTTTCGAGGTAAGAGTCGCTTTTGTCCAGCAGTTGATGCCAAAGCCCGCTTTCGCTCTGATACCTTGCCAGGTTGTTTACCTGTTGGCGGTATATGGCCAATAGCGTGTCTTTCAATGGTGAATAAATCGGTAAGCAGCCCAAAAGGTTAACCTGGGCCATAATACACCATCCGTTAGCCCTTCCCCAATGAGCTACGCCGTTTTGCTTCATACTGTCAAAATAGCAATGGTAATACAGCCCGTTATATTTGTCGTACAAATAATGCGTAAACAGGGCTATCTGTTTTGCAGCAAAGCTAAAAAACGATGTATCGTTGTTTAGTTTTCCGTAACGTGCCAGAAAGGGAACGCTCATATACAGGTCATCGAGCCATACAGTCTTATCATATGGGCCAGTGCGGGCAAGGGTACCATCTTTCAACCGATATTCTTTGTGTAGCATATATTCGGCAGTTTTATGCAGGTAATCGAGGTACCTTTCATTTTTGTCCAATGCATAGGCTTCGCAAAGTCCTGCTGCCATTGCACCACAGTCATCCAGCATCTCCATTCGGTAATACTGGTCCATCCCTGTATTTTGTATCCCAGATGTGTAAAGCTTTTCAAAGAAACTGATATTATCAAAGATAAAACGGTAGTTTTTCAAAGCCTGCTGTTTATACTTCTCATCCCCAGTAACACTAGACAATTCGAACATAGCAAGGTTCAACACACCATTCCAGTACTTCCATTCGAGATACGGACTGGTGATATTATACTGTTTATCAGGCACAAGACCTTGTGTAGTTGTATAGGCCTTTCCTTCTTTGTCTGAAACAGTATAAGCAGTGTGAGAGATAATATAATCTGCAGTTTTGCAAATGATAGCTATATCTGATGCTGCACACTGGCTATAAGTTTTGGAGGCTAATGCTACTAAAAGTATTATGAAAGCTAGTTTTCTCATTTTCTTATTTTAACTGGTAAACAATTGGATTTTCGAATTTCACAGCTTGTTGTTTTAAGTAACCTTCAAATAGCTTTTTATCAGAAAATAAAGGGCTTGATAATTCCCATCCGGCTATAAAAATGAATTTAACTGGCAAGGATGAGGTAACTGGCATTTTTATTGCAAAAGTATTGGTGACTCCACTACCATTATTTGTTGTTTGAAACCAATCTATAAAGTCATTCTTTTTAAGAATAATCCCTAATCCCAAGATGTCATTGTTTTCTGATTGTTTATCATGCGTGTAGAAGATATTGCAACCATCTGTGGCGGCAGTAAACAATTCTTTGCAATGTAGGTTAACAAGTCCAGTAGCAAGCAAGAAGCTATCTGAAGGATGCATCACATGTACTTCACTTCGATACCCATATTCTCCAGCAACAATTGATATCCGGTGTTTCAAGGCAAAGGTGAGATTGCCAGTTTGTACCTTAGCAAAATCAAGATCTAACACTGATCTTACCGGGCCTTCAGCAACAATTTTAAAGCTTGCACCTTCTTTGGCGCTGATACGATAGAGACTGTCTTTGTAACAAACGCCTAACGAGCCTGCACCAAGAGAATTACCTACTTTCAGAACATCCATTCCCCAAGGCTTCAGGTAGTGATATTCTTCCTTTATTCCAACGCTGTCGAGCACCATTTTTGAGGTGGTTTTGCCAAAGATATCAATGCCATTTCGCTCGTCAAAGTAATTACGGAATGCCACCTTGTCGTTTTCCCAACCAGGGCCTTCGAATTGAGGGTAATGTTTTGTACTATCCACCACAAAACCTTTCAGACGAGTTGCCGAACCTGCTTCTTCATATATTTTGCCAGTTTTTATAGTCTTTGCAAAACGAATGTTGGTACGGAGCCCATATTTTGGAGATTCTGCTTTGTTGATTATTTTAATAGCCAATGTTAATTGTTCCTGTGGTTTGAAATCTGCCAGAAATGCCAGTTCGTCCCATTTCCCATCACCGTTTAGGTCATCGAGCTGTGAAGGAAGGCTTTTTTTGCTATCATAAACTATCAATGTTTTGTCGGCGCTGATTTCTCCAAGTATTTTAATAACAGAATCTCGAGTAATGACAATCATCTCGTCATTTCTTTCAATATTGGCAGTATTTTTAAGAATTACCTGTAATTCCTTTGCAAAAAAGACATTGGAACCGAAAAGAATAATGAGTATAAGAGTTAAGATGTTTTTCATAATGTTATTTTTTAGAACCAAGAAACAAAAGATAATCTTGACTCTTGGTTTTACGTATTTACAGGTTTCCCAATGGTAGCAAGTATGCCGCCATCAACATAAAGTACATGGCCATTAACAAAATCAGATGCTTCAGAAGCAAGGAATACTGCCGGGCCTTTTAGTTGTGCCGGATCGCCCCACTTCCCAGCAGGTGTACGGCTAATAATAAAGTCGTTGAACGGGTTGCCCGTGGCTTGCAAAGAAGCAGTCTGCGATGTAGCAAAATAGCCTGGGCCTATGGCATTGACCTGTATATTATACTTTGCCCATTCGGTGGCCATACTCTTGGTTAGCATTTTCAAACCTCCTTTGGCAGCAGCATAAGCAGCAACAGTATCGCGTCCCAGTTCGCTCATCATAGAACATATGTTGATAATTTTGCCATGTCTCCTTTCAATCATTCCTTTTACCACATGTTTTGATACTATAAATGCTGCAACCAAATCAATATCCATGACTTCACGGAATTCTTCTACTTTCATATCCAATATGGGAATGCGTTTGATGATGGCAGCATTGTTTACCAAAATATCTATCGGACCAACTTCTTTCTCAATTTTCTGGATATTTTCAATCACTTCTGCTTCTTTGGTAACATCGAAAAGGTAGCCTTTGATATCAAATCCAGCCTTTTCATAAGCTTTCTCTGCTTCTATTTTTTTCTCGGCATTGTGATTATTGAATACGACCTTGGCTCCAGCTTCGGCAAGCCCAATGGCTATTTCCATCCCTAAGCCATGTGAGGCACCTGTTACAAGGGCAGTTTTCCCGGTAAGGTCAAAAAGTTTATTTGTCATATTACTTTAGCTGATTGATAGTACATATATCCATGTCACTGTAATCGTAGTTTTCACCGGCCATACCCCATACAAAGCTGTAGTTTGAGGTACCTACTCCACTGTGTATTGACCACGGAGGCGAAATGACGGCTTGTTCATTGTGTAACCATACGTGCCTTGTTTCATGGGGTCGTCCCATAAAGTGGCAAACAGCCTGATTTTCAGGCAGATTGAAATACATATAGACCTCCATTCTCCTGCTATGGGTATGGGCTGGCATAGTATTCCATACGCTACCGGCTTGTATCTCGGTCAACCCCATTTGTAGCTGACAGGTAGGCAATATCGAACTAACCAGCAACTTGTTCAATTGCCTGTAATTGGAGTTTTCAGCCCCACCTAAAATAGCTTTTTCGGCTTCTTCAAAACGTACCAGTCTAGATGGATATTTTCGATGAGCCAGTGCAGAATTGAAATAAAATTTTGCCGGATTTGCACTATCTAAAGATGAAAAAGTAACTTCATGTGTTTCTTTTCCCAGGTATAATGCATCTTTGAAGTTCATTTCAAAGATTTCCCCATCGACAATAACTTTCCCCTTCCCTCCAATATTGATGATGCCTATTTCACGGCGTTCGAGAAACCAGTCAGACTTTAACAAGCCAAAAGAATCAAGCTTGATTGCCTTTACCGGCATTATCCCTCCAACGATGAATCTGTCGTAATGCGAATAAACAAGGGATATTTCGTCTTTTTCAAAAAGCTTATTGATGACAAAATCTTTCCGGATGCGTTCTGTGTCATAAGCTATAAACCCATCAGGGTTGCTGGCATAGCGTTCCTCAATTTTCATTGGTAATATTTTTTACAAAAGTATAATTTTTATAATCAGTTGTAAAGTATTTATTTCAGAAAAACTCCCTTTTTACAATTTTTTACAATTGGTTGCACCTCTTTACAACATGTTACTATTGGTATACAAATGCCAAGGTAGTTTTGTATCATAAAAATAACAATTTACTTATCGTACAAAACAATGAAAAAAAATAACCAGCAATCAAGAGCAAAAACCTGGTCTAAACAAGTCAAAATGTATTGTTTAGCCGGTTTATTGATGGTGTCAGCTTTAAGCAGTTTCGGAGCTGCCCGTTTTTATGAAGTTACTGGCAATGTCAGTAGCAAAGAAGGCAATGAGCCAGTAATTTATGCATTAGTAGCTTTGGGGTCTCAGGCCGATAGCAGTATTGTGATGACAACATATACTGACAGTTTAGGTAATTACCAGTTAGCTAACGTCACGGACGGAGATTATTACATTCTTGCCCAAATGGTAGGTTATGACAAAGTTAAAGAACCTATCATGCTGGATACTACAAAGAATAACGTCCGAAAGGATTTTCAACTTTCTATAAAACAAACTAAAGAGGTGAATGTAGTGGCCAAAAGGCCGTTTATTGAGTCAAAATCCGACCGTTTGGTAATGAATATGGATGCACAGCTTGCTTCTGTTGGCGAATCAGTTTTTGAAAACCTGAAAAAAGCTCCCGGGGTTTATATTGACAAAGATGACAACATCAACCTTCGTGGTAAACAGGGCGTGTTGGTTATGGTAAACGAAAAACCCACCTATCTGTCTGGCAACCAGTTAACCAATTACTTAAAAGGCATGCAGGTGTCAGAGGTGGAGAAAATTGAGATTATCATCAACCCTCCTGCAAAATATGATGCCTCAGGTAATTCGGGCATTATTAACATTAAGTTGAAAAAGAACAGCAAAATTGGGTTGAATGGTACCATGTGGGCAGGAGCCTGGCGTAGCGAATATACCAGCGGCAACTTTGGCGGCAATGCGAACTATCGCGCAGGGAAGCTCAATGTTTTTGCCAGTGTTTATCCGGGCGAGTATAAAGGTTACAACACTATGGATTTGGACAGATATGTGCAATTCAACAATATGACTACAAAACTTTCACAGTTTAGCCGTGGCAACTGGGATTATAAAGTGCTAGGATATAATGCTGGTGCAGATTATGACTTGGACAGTCGCCAAACAATAGGGTTTATGACACGTTTAGGCCACAACATGGGCGATGATGATCGTAGTTCAACAAATGATATTTTTAATGGAAATGCGATTGCCGACTCAAGCTTGCTGGCCATGTCTAATAACAGTGGTACCTATAAAAATC
>JAKPQD010000105.1 GCA_029572965.1 Bacteroidota bacterium
GTTTGCATATTGGAATTGAGCTTTCAATGGCAGGGCAACCCATTGTTGTTGAAGCATTAAAAAAAGGTTTAATTATCAACTGTACTGCCGAAAAGGTAATTAGAATAATGCCGCCTTTGACCATTAACAAAAAACTTGTTAATGAAGGTTTGTCTATCCTTGATAGTATTTTTGCAGGAGTAACAGCATGATTGGTAAAATTCCTAAGGTAAAAACAAAAGATTTGCTCAGTGTTACAGACTTTTCTAAAGAAGAAATGATTGCAATCTTTGAATATACAAAAAAGATGAAAGATGAACTTAACCAGGGTAAAACACATAACTTCCTTAAGGGTAAAACACTGGGGATGATTTTTGAAAAAACATCAACCCGTACACGAGTTTCGTTTGAGGTTGCAATGTTTCAGCTGGGTGGTTATGCATTGTTTTTAAGCAGAGACGATATACAGTTAGGACGTGGAGAAACAGTTGGTGACACTGCTAGAGTTTTATCACGCTATTTAGATGGAATCATAATACGATGTTATGCTCATACAACAGCGCTTGAATTAGCTGAAAATGTAACCATACCGGTAATAAACGGGCTAACCGATACGTTTCATCCTTGCCAGGCATTAGCCGATTTTTATACAATTTACGAGCGCAATAAAAATTTTAAAAATGAAAAATTGGCATTTGTTGGTGATGGTAATAATGTTGCTCAATCGCTTATGCTTACTGCAGCTATGTTAGGGGTAAACTTTGCACTGGCATGCCCCAAAGGATATTACCCAGCAAAAAATGTAGTGGAGATGGCTTTTTCAATTGCTTCAAAATCAGGTAGTGTTATTACTCTGACAGGTGATATCGCGATGGCAGTTGAACAGGCCACTTATCTTTATACTGATGTGTGGGTTAGCATGGGGCAGGAAAAGGAAGCATCTCGACGAAGAAAAGATTTTGCAAAATATAAAATAACAATGAAGATTCTGGATAAATGTGCTCCCAATTGCAAAGTAATGCACTGCTTACCCGCCCACCGCGGTGAAGAAATTACTGATGAGGTCATAGATTCACCACAATCCATTGTACTGGATCAGGCCGAGAATAGACTTCATGTACAGAAGGCTATTTTATGTGCTTTAATGGTGAAATAATATTGCACTTAGCTGTAT